>NZ_JAMYEI010000007.1:0-276500 GCF_033790845.1 Dietzia sp. PP-33 | reverse complement strand
CGGACGGCTCGAACA
Organism: Dietzia sp. PP-33; assembly: GCF_033790845.1. Classification (NCBI taxonomy): domain Bacteria; kingdom Bacillati; phylum Actinomycetota; class Actinomycetes; order Mycobacteriales; family Dietziaceae; genus Dietzia; species Dietzia sp. PP-33. Next base: position 276,485 of record NZ_JAMYEI010000007.1, on the reverse strand, counting down.
CCTGCGCGGCTCCGCACTCGGGTTCCGCAACCTGACCAACTACATCGCCCGAAGCCTGCTCGAGACCGGCGGCTTCAGACCCCAACTCCTACACCCCCGATTGGGATGAGCCGGGATGTCGCCAGCGATTCCGGTTCCAAGGAGTTGGAGGACGAGGTCGGTTGCTGCTCTATGCTGCGGCTGTTCGGCCAACTTCGCCGTTTCGAGTCGGTCGATGAGCGCGTCCCGTTGGCTTTGCTGGGTGGCTGCGGCGACTTCCTTGGCGATGAACTCAACGGCGGCAGAGTTCAGCCCGTGCTTGCCGGTACCTTGGAATGCCGACGGCGACCAAGTGGTGCCGTCTTTACCGAGGTTCACCCACATGGATGTTCGGTCTTCGATATCGAGAGCGCGTGCGTACCTACCCAGGGCGTTTGTAGGCACGGTTACTTTCCCTAAGACCTGGTGGACTTCAGCCAAGGGTGGGTTGAGCGCAAGCCATTCTCCGAAAGCGTCCTTCGCGCCCTCTACGCCTTTTACGTCGAGGATGTCTCTGGCCATGAGGTTGCTGCCAGAGCCTCGCGCGGCGGCGGCGATCCGAAGACGGAGGGTTGCCACGCTGTCGGATGAGGTGGTTGTTCGCTCCCTGGCCTGGCGCTCAACCTCAACCGCAATAGGTGCAGCGATCTTGTACGCAAGCCCCAGCAGTTCGTCTAGGTGCTCGTATTCGTCATGGGCTGCTAGTCCGTTCACGAGGTCAGTGGCGAGTGCGGCGTCTAACTCAGCTGCGTTCTCGACAGAGAGGCGCGATCGAAGGACCGCAGCGGTCGTATAGAGGGCAGCGCGGTTTTCCGCGGTGGAAGTAGAAGCTGTAGACCATGCGGTCTCGCCGAGCGTGTTTCCGATGCAGTGCTGAGCATCAGTTGTTTCGTTCTCGGGCACGTGTGGGATGACGGAAGGAATGGCGCCGACAATGGCACGGGTGTCATCAGTCGACGTAGCGAGCGCGTCAACGAGGCGTTCGAAAACGAGGTAGCCGCCTGGCGCGGGTTCGGTTTCGCTCAGTCGTTCCGCCCACCATTCGGCTTCGCGGAGTGGCGAGTATCGGAGTCCGAGCATAGCGTGCTCGTTAAGGGTCGCAGGGTCGGTGATTCTCGTGAGCGCTTCTTCGGCCCGGTCGCTTGCTGATGCCGCCACATCGGAATCGTTGGCGCACTGCCCCAGTTTGAGCACGTTGGATATGAGTCCCGCTGACTGGTCGTCAGTCCGATTCTCCACGGAGCTGAGAAGTGCGTCGAAGCGCTCGACGGCTGTGTCGTCGGGGTCGGCCTGTGGTTCGACCGGTTCCGCAGTCGTGGCGGTTACCGCCGGAGTAGGTGCCACCGCTGGGGTGCCGAGCCTCTTGATCGACGCTTCCACCTCTGAGGCGACGCTCGACCATAGTGAGTGGGCAATAGCGGCTGGTGTCTTGCGGAGGGCCTCGTGTAGGGGGTCTGGGTGCATGTAATAGGCCGAACCGAGAAGCTCGTGAACTAGTTCGGTTTGGTCGTCGTTGGCGTAGGTGAGCACTGAAGCAATCCGTCCGAGGACTCCCGACTCGGCCATCGCGTCGGCGTCTTGCCGGGTTAGGAGCGCTTCTACGAGTGGCTTCGACGCACCGATGACACCGAGGATGAGTGCTCCTGGCGTAGCTTCTGTGGGCCAGTCGCGATTGCCCGCTTCAGCCAGAACGCTCCCTGCAACGAGTGGCGCGACTGCCTGCGCGTCAGCGGCGTCGAGCTGTTCGGTGAGTCGACAGACGGATTCGGTAATGGCGAGACGGCCGGGGCCGCGTTCGGCATCGGCCTGCTGCGCGAGCAATCGGACTGCGGTTGCCACGACGGGGGAGGGTTGGTTAGCGAATTTCCCGACGACGTCGCTTGCGCTGTAGTCGGCAGCGAAGTCGATGACTTCGGCGAGGTCGGGATCATCGATGCTTTCCTGTGCGCCAGCGGACTGAAGGTACAGCAGGTCGGGCCTAGGGTCGTCGATGCCGGAGGCTTCGATCTTCCGTAGATAGGCAAGCAAATTCTCGACGAGGGTCTTGTTCGCCCGTAGTCCAGCGGCCTCGTCGCGTTCACGGTCGACAAGGAGATCTCCGGCAACCGGTGTTTCGGTTGGGTTCTGGGTGGAGGCTCGATCGTCTAATAGGCCCAGGTAGGAGGCAACCATCGTCTTGGCGTTCTGGGACGTGGGCGTGAGTGTGGTGTCGCGGAGACATTTGAGGAGCGACGGGAACCGAACGAGGTCGGAGGCTACAGCCGGGAACTCGGTTTCGAGAACCGTCAGGGTAGCGAGTTCTTCGGCACGTTGCAGCCAGTCGACGCCGCGCGCTTCAGCTATGCGGATGTTGGTGGCGTAGTTGTTGAGCAGAATTTTCACGCGTCGCGGGCTCCGAACGTGTACAGGAACGAGGCCGTAGACGACCCTCATGAACAGCCGGTCGTCCTCCTGGTCGGCACGTAAGTCCGCCCACAGACCGCCTTGATTCGCGACGAGTTCGCGGGCGAATCGGGTGAGCGCTTGGGGTCGCAGGGGCGGCAGCGGAATTTGGTGTTGGAATATCTTGTCGAGAAAGGCTCCAGGTGTGGAGTAGTAGGGGTCCTCGTCTCGAACCGGGTTGGCTTGAGGGACTTCTCGAAGGGCGCGCTCCAGCACCTCACGATCAGCTGCAACGAGAAAGATGCAGCCATCGATGTCAAGGAAGGTCTTGAGGTCAATTAGAGTAGCGACTACATCCTTCGGGCTGCACCGGTCGAGTTCGTCGATAAACACGACAAGCCGTTCACCCGCCTTCGCATCAATCGTCTTGTCGACCAGACGCTGGAACGACTTGGCGAACTCGTCGTCTGTATCCGGCGCAGCCTCCTTGACGTTTACAACCGCAGACTCCAAGATCTTCGGGCCGAACAAGAGGGCCGCGAAGCCGACGGACAGAACGGTGCCGACGGTCGTAACGGCGACTTTCGAGGCGTTGCTGAAGCCGGCATCCCAGTTGACGACCCAATTAATAAGGCTGACCAGAATCAACCAAGCTACCGCCAGCGCGGTAGCCATTCCGGCTCCCAGCCAGAGCGACCGTTGGTTCTCCTTGACCCATGCCCACAAGTCGAGTCGCGCTTCTTCCTGACCGTGGGCGAGGCTTCTATCGAAGTCGTCGCCGCCGAGCCCTAGTTGCTCGGCAACGCTGCCCACGAAGTGTTTCTTAAGGGCACGCCCGCCGTACTTCCAGGCGTCGTAGGTGGCGGTCTCGACAGCTTGGCCGGAGGTAGCAAGTCGTTGATCAAGGAGACCGAAGAAACTGGACTTGCCCGAGCCCCAAGCACCAAACAGAGCGATATTGACAGGGGGCGTCACGTTCAAGGCCAGATCAGCAACGACCGCCGCGATCGCCTCGTGGTCGAACCTGTCCTGTCCGGCCTCGGTGAGCGCGGCATCCAGAATTAGGTCAGCCCCGGCGCTCATCGTTGACGCCTGCGCAGTTGATTGCTTCGGTCGACCTCCGGCCATCCTCGGCTCCTCTCATATGCCGCTGCAGTCGTCCCGCGCGACCGCGACGCTTCAGAGCAGGCCATAACTTAGGTGGAATCTACATGCCTACAACGACAGCTACGGCGCGTGCGGGCCCGCCGCCCCTGTTCTGTGGCAGTGGGGGAAGATCGCTCATGACCCGAAAGTTTCACAGAACTCGCTCCGCTACCCATGACAGCTTGTTATCAGGGCCCTCGAATCCGCACATGGGGTCGTGTGCCACGAGAAACTCCCGAATGATCTTTCGGGTGGTCAGGCGTCCAATCACCAGATCGGTTTTCTCTGTCGAGGCCACCAGTCCCCAGGAACCCATCTTCTTCACGTGCGATTCGGCTATCCAGTTCACGCGACCGGGGATTTCCAAGGTCCCGCCGACTACCAGACGCGTTTGACCGTCGGAGGAGTAAAGTGCGACGACCAAGGAGCCGTCCCATTCATCAGTTTCACTGCGCTCGTGCAGATCTTTGTCCATGATGGCATCGGAGCGCAGGCCCCCATGGGGACTGGATTCTCCTCGCGGCTCGTAGGATATTGTGACGGTGTCGTCGAATTCAACGTCCTTGAGTGCTCTGCGGATTTCCGATCGTAGTACGTCTAGAAATTCGCGTTGGTCAAGCTCCATGCGCTCGAGAATCCGCTTGAGTGGCCTTAATCCCGAGATCGATTGGCGCTCTGGCGGAGGGTGCGGCCCCGGGTACATTGCCAGCCAAGTCTGAAGTTCATCTCGGACCTCGGCGGCGGTTGGACGATCTTCTGGGTCCAGGCTAGTCGCTAGTTCCATCAGCACGTCGAGCGTGGCTGCGTCCGGACCCCCGAAACGCGCCATCGAAAGGGTGCGATCCGAAGCTGAAATGGTCCCGGGCGGCGGGAGCATGACAGTCGACTTTCCGCCGGACGCGCGTCGTTTTCCTGAGAGGGCCCAGAAGGTCATCGTCAACGAATATATGTCCGCGCGATGCCAGTCGATTCCATCGTGATAGTATCTCGCTTCCGGGGCCAAGTAATTCCTTGGGCCCAGATTCTCACCCTCGTGTGACACTGTCGTTGTGGATGCGCCATCGAACCATGCCGAGATCCCGAAATCGGCCAAGACCGGTCCATTGTCGTACCAGAACAGATTGTCCGGTTTGATACCTCGATGGGCGACAGTGCGAAACCCTGTTGCCGCGCTCGCCGGGCGCGACAGAGCATCGAGCGTGTTCGCAAGAGTGGCGATAGCAAGGACCACGTCGTCAAAGCTGGTTTCTGCGAGTCTGTCCGCCAAAGGGGTGGCGGTCGGCATGACGTACCAGAGCTCGTCTGCGCTCTCCTTCCAGTCCAGGATTGGAAGGACCCCAATAGTGCCTCGCGAGGTCAGTTCACGCATGCCGGAGAGTTCGGCCTCGAATCGCTTGAAAGCCTTGCCTAGTGGGCGGTGGGGGCCCTTGATTACCGCTTTTTCGCCCCGGCGGCCCATCGGGCCAACTCGGCTTGCATGCCTAACGTGATTCTTGCCGCCAATCCGGTTGCCAATTTCCCACGTAGACGACCCGCCAGTCACGACGGCGCTCCTCTCAAGGGTGAATGCGCTCTGCCTCTGGCCCGGGGCTTTTCCGCTCATGAAATGACGGTAGCTGTCTGAATGCTGTCCGTCCTCAGCTATCGCCAGATCCCGACTACACGCCCCTTCGCGGACCCTTTGCGACGCAGTCCCACACAGGTAAGCGCGGGGACTTCAGATTGTTCAGGTCCAGGTGCTTCCTAATCAGCGGGGCTGCCCAGGGCAGACTCGGGCACGTAGCGGTCGGCGCAGATCCTCGAGGGTAGAGTCCGGCCGAGTCGAGTCTGTGGAGTCCGTGGTGACGATGACGACGTCTACGACGACGATGTCAATACGGATCGGGTCAGGTTCGTGGTAGTTGTTTCGCGATGCTGTCGATGGCTTTGGTCAGCGCCTTCGATGAGTCGTTGACAGATTTGGCAATGGTCATCGCCGTACCAGGCGTGGTCTTGGCGGTCCTTCGGTACTCGCTGAGATCCACGATGTAGCTCAAGGTGTCGGCTGGGCCTTTTGGGCCGTCGAAGCGGATAGTGATCGTGAAGCGGCCATCGCCGTTAGCGGGGAGTTCTGGGGATGGCAGGAGTTGTTGTGGGATACCGAGGTTCCATTGCATTACGCGGCCCGGTGGTAGCGCTGCGAACCGGCGGCGGCTGAGGAACCTACCCTCATCACCGTCTCTCGCCCACTCCTGGGGAAACGGTGGGTCTATGGAGACCGACACGTTGGAAGCCACCGTTGGGCCGTCGTTCTTCACGATCAGCATCATGAATTCGGCGTGTTGGGCGTGAGGACGGATGTCTGACCATACATACGGTTGGGCGGCTTCTTCGTGCATCATCCGCTGGATCGAGGTCTGTTCCTCGGCGGTCTTGACCTGCCGCCACGTGAAGTACAACGCTGCCAGGGCGATGGTTGCGGCGATCGCGGCGACAGTTGCTGAAGCATCCATTCGGACATTGTTGACCATGCTGTCTTCGATGTCCTGCCACGAGGGACTTGGGTGCAGGCAGGACCAGACCTTATCTGGCCCTTCCGGATCCGGAGTGCGTAGCGGGGGTTCGCCGGTGATGCGGTGAGGCACAAGTTGTGAGGGTCCTGGGGCGTGTGAAGATGCAGGTTCTCACGCCTCGCATCGAACACCCCAGGGCCCGTTTTGAACGCTACCGCCAGCCTGCTCGCCGACACCATCTGCCGCACCGTCGAACTCGGGGTGACCATCACCGACGCCGCCGTGGCCGGCGAGTTCACGCACTTGTTCTGCTCCCCGGTGGGCCTGGATCCGGTCTGCGCCGAGTGCTGGACGGTCGGCCGGCGGCGGGATCATGTCGAGCGCAGGGTCACTGATCTGCCGATCGTTGGCCACCCGACCAAGCTGCACGTGCGGGTACCTCGCTTCACCTGCGACAACACCGAATGTACGACCAGGATCTTTCAGGAACGCACGCCGTTGCTCGCTGAGGCTCGGGCCAAGACCACCCGCCGCTGCACCCGCTGGATCCTGCAACGCTTGGCCATCGATCGCACCAGCGTGTCCGCGGTCGCGAAAGCTCTCGGGTTGGGATGGGACCTGGTCAATGACCTGGCGCTATCGAAGATCCGCACCATGGTCTATGGCCAACCCGGCCACCTCGACGGGGTCCGCGTCCTGGGAGGCGATGAGCACTAGTGGAAGCACGTCCGCGGCGATGGAACCTCGTCGTTCGCAGGCCGTGCTGGTCGACCTCACGCCCGTGGTGGCCGGTTCCGGCCCAGCCCGACTGCTGGACATGATCGCCGGGCGCTCAGCGAAAGTGCTCACTGACCGGCTCGACGCTCGGCACCAGGCATTCCGGGACAGGATCAAGGTGGTGACCATGGACGGGTTCGCCGGCTATCACTCCGCCGCCACGAAGGCGGTCCCTGCAGCTCGCACGGTGATGGACCCGTTCCACGTCGTCCACCTGGCCGCCGACAAGCTCACCGTCTGCCGCCAGCGGGTCCAGCAGGCCACGACCGGGCATCGGGGCCGCTCCGGCGATCCCCTGTACGGGATCCGAAGGACGTTGAACACGCGGGCCGAGCTGCTGACCGACAAGCAGAAGGCCCGGTTGTGGAAATCGCTCGTCGCCTATGGTGCGCACGTCGCGGTCGAGGTCACTTACGGCATCTACCAGCGGCTCATCCTCGCCTACGAGGCATCGAGCCGCCGCGAGGGCAAGGTCGCGATGTACAAGCTCCTCAAGTCGATCCGGTCCGGCGTGCCCAAGGAACTGCTCGAGCTCGCGCAGTTCGGCCGCTCGCTATGGAAACGGCGCCGCGAGATCCTGGCGCACTTCGACGTGGGCGCCTCCAACGGGCCAGTCGAGGCCATCAACGGACGCCTCGAACACCTCCGCGGAATCGCCCTCGGCTTCCGCAACCTCGGCCACTACATCCTCAGATCGCTGATCCATCCCGGCCAACTCCAGGCACGAATCAACGCACTCTAGATCCGGAAGGGCCAATAACCCACACCGGGGCGGCCTGGGATGTGGTGAGCGGGGAGGCGTACAACGAGCGACGACCCCTCGGTGCTGGTGGTCGTCGTATAGCGATGAGCGGGAATCGACGACGAGTAGGGTGTGCGGTGACACGGGGTGCCCTGCACGGGCTGAGATCACACCCGAGCGAACCTGATCGAGTTTGTACTCGCGTAGGGATGTCGTTGGTGCATCTATGGCTGCATCCGCTCGTGCGGTGGTCCCCTTCACGTGATCACCGTTAGGAGAACAATGACTTCGCGACAGGATGCGGCGCACGATCGGCACTCCCGGAGGATCCGGTTCAACGCCTTCGCCATCAACGGTGTGGGCCATCAGCTTCCGGGAATCTGGCGACATCCCGATGACCGGTCTCGTGACTATCGCGACCTCGCGCACTGGACTCGTCTCGCCCGACTGTTGGAGGAAGGGCTGTTCGACGGCATCTTCATTGCGGACGCACTAGGCCCTTATGACGTCTACGGCGGTAGTGCCGATGCCGCGTTGCGGACTGCCGCCAAGATTCCGATGAACGACCCGATGATGCTGGTGAGCGCCATGGCGGCGGTCACTGAGAACCTCGGTTTCGGTATTACGGCGAGCACGTCCGCGGAGCACCCGTACACCTTTGCCCGGCGGATGTCGACGCTGGACCACCTCACGCGGGGTCGAGTGGGGTGGAACGTGGTCACCGGGTACTTGAAGAGCGCGGCGCGGAACCTGGGTGAGAGCGACCAACTCTCCCACGACGAGCGCTACGACCGGGCGGACGAGTACCTGGAGGTGCTGTACAAGCTGTGGGAGGGATCCTGGGAGGACGACGCGGTGGTGCTCGATGCGGAGCGGGACATTTTTGTCGACCCGGCAAAGGTCCATCCCATCGGCCACGACGGGACGTACTTCACCGTTCCCGGGGTGCATCTGTCGGAGCCTTCTCCCCAGCGGACCCCGGTCATCTATCAAGCCGGTGCCTCCGAGCGGGGTGTCCGCTTTGCCACCGAGAACGCGGAGGCGATCTTCGTGGCGTCCCCGACTCTTGCCCAGACCAGTGACCAGGTCAGCCGGATCCGCGCGGGATTGGAGGCGGCAGGGCGTGGGCGGGATGCCGCGCGCGTCTACGCGCTCCTCACGATCGTCGTCGACCAGAGCGATGCGGCAGCCGCCGAGAAGTATCGCGACATCTTCTCCTACGCGTCGGAGACGGGCAATCTGGTACTCAACTCGGGCTGGTCGGGAATCGACCTCTCCCGGCAGGACCTCGACGCGCCTCTGGATCCGGTCGCCACGGATGCCATCCAGACCACGGTGTCGAGCCTGTCGGGAGCCGCGGACTCAGACGGGCGGTGGACCTTGCGCGACAGTGCCCGGTTCAACGCCACGGGCGGCCCCGTGGTGGTGGGTTCGGGGGACACCGTGGCGGATGCCCTGGAGCATTTCATGGCTGAAACGGACGTCGACGGCTTCAACCTGGCCTATGCGCTCAATCCCGGTACCTGGGAGGACGTCATCGAGTTCCTTGTTCCAGTGCTGCAGGGTCGCGGACTGTATCCGCGGACCGCGGAATCCGGAACGCTGCGTTCCCGCATGTTCGGCGACGGCGACCTGTTGCCGGATTCACACCGTGGGGCAGCCTTCCGTCGCCGGTGAAGCGACGGCAGGGTAGTCGCGTCATGAACCAGCTGTGCGCGCAGACAGTCTTCACCGGGGCCGATTTTCGGGTTGCGCAGGGGAGCTAGAGCGGTAGAACGTCGACCTCCGCACCGGCCGCCAGTGAGGTCACGTCGGCGGGGATCTCGATCAGCACGTCAGCCCGGGCCATGGAGGCAACCAGGTGTGAGCCGGGGCCGGAGACCGGCTCGACCGTGGGTACCCCGACAGCGGCACCCTCGGAACCCGAGACCAGCGCCCCACGCAGAAATTGCCTCTTCCCGGAGGGTGAGTTCACGGCCCGGGACAGCACGGCCCGGCGCGAATGGATGGGCACACGCCCCACGGCCTCGAGGATCACCGGGCGCAGCAGCACCACGAACGACACCAGCGCGCTGACCGGGTTGCCGGGCAGACAGACCACTGGTGTGTCGCGCCAGGTCGAGAGCCCCTGCGGTCCGCCGGGTTGCATGGCGATCGGCGCGAACCGGGCCCCCTCGCGGTCGGAGAGGACCTGGCGGACCACCTCGGCGTCGCCCATCGACACGGCGCCCACGGTCACCACGAGGTCGGCGTCCCCCGCGGCGATGTCGAGCGCCTCCGTGAAGTCGTCGCGGTGATCGCCGCTGAGCACGGCCGCGGTGACCTCGCATCCGCAGGCCTTGAGCGCGGCGGCGAGCGTGATTGAGTTGGACTCCCAGATCTGGCCCGGCTCCAGCGGCCGACCGGGGACGACGAGCTCCGAACCCGTCGCCACCACGCCCACCCGCGGGCGCGGCCGCACGTCGAGGCCGGACTCCCCGAGAGAGGCGGCTGCCGCCAGATGACGGGCCTCGAGCCGCACCCCGGCGGGGATCACCAGGTCGCCGGCCCGGACGTCGTCACCCGGGCGACGGATGAACTCGCCCGCGGCCCGCGGCGCGTGGACCAGGACGGTCGCCGGACGGCCGTCCGAAGGGTCGGGCTCCTCGACGGAGGTGTCCTCCACGGGGACGACACAATCGGCGCCCTCGGGGACCGGCGCGCCGGTCATCACCTTGCAGGCCTCGTCGTCGTCGACCTCCGGCCCCGGACCGTCACCGGCGTGGGTCGTCCCCACCACCCGGAGCCTCACCGGCGCGTCCGGGCCCGCCCCGGCGAGGTCGGCCGACCGCACCGCGTATCCGTCCATCTGCGAGTTCACGAACAGCGGCAGGTCCACGGATGCGCGCAGTTCCTGGGCCAGCACCGAGTCCGCGCACGCCGAGATCGGCAGCCGGGTGCTCTGCGCCGCCCGCTCCAGTACCGGTGCGAGGTGCGTGCGCAGGAGCTCTCGGTACTCGGAGGGCGACGGGCGGTCTGGGTGGGAGGCCATGGCCCCACGGTAATCGCGTTGTACTGTGCCTACGGTCCGCGCGCGGGCCGTAGGCGGCGAAATTAAGGGGAGACGGTGGCGAGCAAGACATCCGGATCGACGAAGCTGTGGTCGGTACACGGCGACGGCAAGAACATCAGACCCGGTGAAGTGGTCGCCCCCATGGAGCGGCTGAGCTGGCCCCGGACGATCGGCATCGGCGCCCAGCACGTCGTCTCGATGTTCGGCGCGACGTTCGTCTTCCCCATCATCATGGGGCTCAACCCGCAGCTGGCGATCCAGTTCTCCGGCGTGTGCACGCTGCTGTTCCTGGCGATCGTCAAGGGACAGGTCCCCAGCTACCTCGGCACCTCGGTCGCGTTCGTCGGGGCGGTCGCGGCGATCCGCGCGCAGGGTGGCACGAGTGCGGAGGTCACCGGTGCGATGCTGGTGGCGGGTGCGACCCTCGCCGTCGTCGGCGTGATCGTGCACGTGGTGGGCGGCCGCGTGGTCACCGCGATCCTCCCGCCGGTCGTGACCGGTGCCGTGGTGATGCTGCTGGGCTTCAACCTGGCGCCCGTGGTGGCCGAGACCTATTGGCCGCAGGACCAGTGGGTGGCCCTGACGGTGATGATCGCGCTGGTACTCATGACCGTGGGCCTCAAGGGCTTCGCCGGCCGGATCGCGATCTTCCTGGCGCTGATCTTCGGCTACGTCCTGTCCTGGGTCCTCGACCTGGTCACCGGGCCCATCACCTCGTTCAGCGCCACCGCCGGGGAGGTGACCGAGCACCTGCGGGTGGACTGGTCGGGTGTGGGGGCCGCGCCGTGGTTCGGGCTGCCCCCGATGACCGACGAGGCCGCGGGGGTGGTGGGCATCCACGCCCCCGACTTCTCGCTGGCGTTCGTGCTGCTCATCGTCCCCGGGATCATCGCGTTGATCGCCGAGAACGCGGGGCACGTCAAGGCGATCGGCGAGATCACCCGCACGGAGACCGACGGCCTGATGGGCCGCGCCCTGGCCGCCGACGGTGCGGGCACCGTCCTGGCGACGTCGTTCGGCGGTTCGGCGACGACGACGTACGCCGAGAACATCGGCGTGATGGCCGCGACCAAGGTGTACTCGACTGCCGCGTACGTGGTGGCCGCGCTGACCGCGATCGTGCTGGGGTGTTCTCCGAAGCTGGGTGCGGTCATCTCGGCCACCCCGGGCGGGGTGTTGGGCGGGATCACCGTGGTGCTCTACGGCATGATCGGCCTGCTCGGCGCCAAGATCTGGAAGGAGAACCGGGTCGACTTCGGCAACCCGCTCAACCTGGTGCCGGTGGCGGCGGGCGTGGTGATCGCGGTCGGCGACACGACCCTGCTCGTGACCGACGACTTCCAGCTCGGCGGCATCGCGCTGGGCACCCTCGTGGTTGTGCTGGGGTACCACCTGGGCCGCGTGATCGCGCCGCAGTTGCAGGCGCAGGCCGAGCGCGAGGAGGTCCACGAGCTCACGCTGCTCGGGCCGAACCCGGACGTGGAGGTGCCGGAGAGGTAGCCACTCTCGGTCGCGCGGGGGCGGGCAGCGGGTTGTGCCGTGGGCGGGGTGCGGGCCACGCGCCTACACTCGACCCGAACGCCCAGCAGATCGGAGGTGCGCCAGTGACCACTCCCGAGATCCGGACCCCTCGGCCGCGCCCCGACACGCCGCTGCTCGTCGACACCTTCGGTCGCACCGGCCGGGACCTGCGGGTGTCGCTGACGGAGAAATGCTCCCTGCGCTGCACCTACTGCATGCCGGAGGAGGGGCTGACCCCCATTCCGGACGCCGCGCGGATGACCACCGACGAGGTGGTCCGGTTGGTCACGCTGGCGCATCGCGAGCTCGGGGTCCGCGAGGTGCGCTTCACCGGAGGCGAGCCGCTGATGCGGCAGGACCTGGAGCGGATCGTCGCCCGGACCCGCGCGGCGTGCCCGGACCTGCCGATCGCCCTGACCAGCAACGGAGTCGGGCTCGAGCACCGGGTCGGCGCGCTGGTCGAGGCCGGTCTGGACCGGATCAACATCTCGCTGGACACGGTCAATCGCCTCGAGTTCGCCGAACTCACCCGCCGCGACCGACTGCCCTCGGTACTACGCGGGGTGCGGGCCGCGGTCGAGGCGGGACTCGACCCGGTCAAGGTCAACGCCGTCCCCATGCGGGCGACCCTGCCCGGGGCGCCCGACCTGCTGGAATGGGCGCTTGCCGAGGGGGTGCAGCTGCGGTTCATCGAGGAGATGCCGCTCGACGCCGACAACACCTGGTCCCGGGTGGAGATGGTCACGGCGCAGGAGTTGCTCGACGTCCTGACCTCCCGCTTCGCACTGGTCCCCGCCGGCCGCGAGGACCCGTCCGCGCCCGCCGAGCTGTGGGAGGTGGTCGGGCACTCGGCGGCGGGTGCCCCGGCCCACGTCGGGGTGATCGCCACCGTCACGCGCAACTTCTGTGCCGCGTGTGACCGGACCCGGTTGACCGCCGAGGGCACGGTGAGGTCCTGCCTGTTCAGCGACGACGAGACCGACGTCCTGGGCGTCCTGCGCGCCGGGGCGGAGGACGCGGAGGTCGCGGAGGTCTGGCGGGGGGCGATGTGGGGCAAACAGGCCGGACACGGGATCGGCGGGACGGCGTTCCATCGACCCCGTCGGTCGATGGGGGCTATCGGCGGGTGAGATAGAATGATGACCTGTCACCTAATTGGTCGGCCGTGTGTCGGAAGTAGGGGTTAGGGTTGAGACCGTGAGCAGGACATCGAGAGTGATCACCGTGGGGTACTACGCGGCGGCAGAGGACGCGGCGGGAACTGCCCGTGAGCGGCTCCACACGGATGCGGAGACAATCGGCGAACTCGCCCGCGAGGTCTGCGAGCGCCACGGTGAGCCGTTGGCCAGCATCGTCACGGTCTCGTCGTTCCTGGTCGGCGAGGAGACCACGCGCGACCCCGCCGCATCGATCGACGGTGTCTCCGCCGTCGACGTCCTTCCCCCCTTCGCCGGGGGCTGACCGGGTATGCGACGTCCGGGCATCGCGGTGGTGGGCGTCGCCCTGGTGTGTTCGGGGCTGGCGTGTACGCCCGAGGAGGCCGAGGCCTCCACCACGACCCTCGGTGTCGCGGCCGCTCCCTCGCTCTCCGCGGCGTTCACGGAGATCGTCGGGATCTTCGAGGACGAGAACCCCGGCGTCCGGGTACACCTGGAACTGGGTCGGTCGGACGACATCTCCGAGGGACTCTCCGACCGCACGGACCTCAACGTCTTCGCCTCCGCGAGCGAGGACGCGATGGCGCACGCAGTCGAGCGTGGGACGGCCGCCGAGCCCCGGGTCTTCGCCCGTAACCACGTTGTGGTGGCGGTCCCGTCCGGCAACCCCCGCCAGGTGCGCGGATTGGACGACCTCGCCCGTCCGGACCTGCGCGTCGGATTGTGCGACGTGTCCGCCCCCTGCGGGAAGGCGGCCGAGAAGCTGCTCCTCGCCGCCGGCGTGACGCCGGCGGAAGTGACCTGGGAGGTCGGGTCGCGGGCGCTCAGTGCCCGGCTCGCGGACCACGAGCTGGACGTGGGAATCGTCTATCGGACCGATGTGGCGGGGTCACACGGCTGGGTCTCCGACGTCGATGCCAGCGCCGACATCGATGAGCAGGAGCGGGAGCTGATGCGGGAGGCGGGCACCACCCGGTACGTCCTGGCCCGGGTGCCCGGCGGGGAGGTCGGACCCGATGCGGAGACGAAGCGGATCGCCGCTGCCGGGTTCCGGGAACTGGTGACCTCCGAGCGCGGACGGCAGGCGCTGCGCAACGCCGGGCTGGGCCCGCTGCCGGCCTGACGGCGACGTCCCGAAACGCGGGCAGTCGCCGTCACAGGCCGCCGGCTCCCCCCTGTGATCCGACGTCAGACCAACCAGTCGTTCGGCGCGAAGAGCTCGGCGTGCACCCGGTCCGCGTCGATGCCGGCCGCCAGCACGGCCTCGCGGGCCGCCCGCAGGAACGCGGTGGGCCCGCACAGGTAGACGTGGGCGTCGGCGGGCAGGTCCACCGCGCCCAGGTCCAGGTAGCCGGAGTGGACCGTGCCCGGGCCCTGCGCGGTGTCGGCGCCGGTCTCGTACCAGGTGTGCACCTGCGCGTCGCTGAGCAGCGCGGTCTCCCCGGAGACCTCCGTGGCGAGCACGTGGTCCGCCGGGGCCCGGTCGGCGTGCAGGACCAGGACCGTCCGGGCGGGGTCGGTGGCGGCCAGGTGGGCGATCATGCCGAGCATCGGGGTGATGCCGATGCCGGCCGAGATCAACGCGACGGGCGCCGCGTCGGCGTCGGCGGCGTCCAGGACGAGGTCGCCGAAGGGCAGCGTCACCTGGAGGTCGGTCCCCACCCGGGCGTGGGAGTGGAGCCACGAGGAGACCTCACCGGCCGGGCACCCGGTCTCACCGGCGGTGGTGGTGGCGTCGACCCGGCGGACACCGATGCGCCAGGTGCCGTCACCGGGGGCGTTGGACAGCGAGTACTGGCGGAGCTGACGCGCGCCGTCGGGCAGCACCACGCCGACCGAGGTGTACTGACCGGGCCGGAACGTCGGCAGGGCGGTCATCTCCGAACCCTCCGCTGCGCCGAGGGTAAGCACGGTGACGGAATCAGTGACGTCCTCGCGGGCGATCACGGTGGCTGTACGGAAGACGTCTCCCGGTTCGACCTCGGCCTGCGCGTAGAGGGCCTTCTCGAAGTCGATCAGGACGGCGGCCATGATCCAGTAGACCTCGTCCCACGCGGCCGCGACCTCCGGGGTGATCGCCTCGCCCAGCACCTCGACGATCGCGGCGAAGAGGTTGTCGTGGACCACCTGGTACTGCTCGGGCGTGATGCCCAGGCTGGCGTGCTTGTGCCCGATCCGGGAGAGCATGTCGACCGGGCTCCTGCCGTCCACCAGCAGCGTCGCGAAGGTGGCGATGGAGGCGGCGAGCGCGCGCTGCTGGGCGCCCAGCTTCTGGTTGCCGCGGTTGAAGGTGTCACGCAACAACTCGGGGTGCTTGCCGAACATGGTCCGGTAGAAGACCGGGGTGATCTCGTCGATGTGCGCGCCGATGACGGGGAGGGTCTCGCGGACGACGGCGGCGTGCTCCTCGGAGAGCTGGCGGGGGTGGGCGAGGATCGACTCCAGTGAGGCGAGTGACGTGGTCATGGGGATCTCCTTCTTCGGTGGCGCCGGGGCCCGTCCGAGCGGTTCGGTGGGCGCGATGGGCGCGACGGGGTGGTCCGGGACCTTGGCGGGCCGGACTGGGGTGGGGTATGGATCGGTGGTGGTGGGGTGTGGATCGGTGGTGGGGACCGGCTAGGGGCCGGGTCCCAGACTGAGCAGCACCTGCCGGGTCGGGGTGTGGACGATTCCTGCGACCGTGAGCGGATCGAGAGCGGAGAAGAACGCCTCGCGGGCGTCGACGAGAGCGCGTCGCAGGCCGCAGTTGCCGGCCAGCGGGCAGGGCGACGGGCCCTCGCACTCCACGACCTCGCCCGGCCCCTCGAGCTCACGCAGCAGTTGTCCGACGGACGCTCGACGGCCGGCCTCGGTGATCACGAGCCCGCCGCCCCGGCCCCGCCGGGACTCCACCATGCCGAGCTCCACGAGCCGGGACACGGTCTTGGCCACGTGCGAGGTCGAGGCGTTGACCGACTCGGCGATCCCCGCGGCCGTCATGCGGTCGCCGCGCCCGTCGGCCACGGCGAGGCGCATCAGGGCGCGGAGCGCGAGATCGGAGTACCTGGACAACTGCATGACGCCGAGCGTGCCATATTACGAATCTTGTGTGCGCATTTGCCGGAGTGATCTCAAATACGTACTGAACTGGGCATTTGACGAACCCTCCCACCTGCGCAGACAGTTCGCGACAGTCGCTGGGGGATCCGGATCTCCGCGCCGCGCAGGAGGAAGCCGGGGGTGGAATCGGCCCGACTAGGATCGACCACCATGGCCGCCTCCCTCCTCGTCGCCGGCACCACGTCGGATGCCGGCAAGAGCGTGGTGGTGACCGCGCTGTGTCGGGCGTTCGCGCGGCGGGGCGTCAGGGTCGCGCCGTTCAAGGCGCAGAACATGTCCAACAACTCGATGGTCGTCCCCGGGCCGGCGGGCTTCGGGGAGATCGGGCGCGCGCAGTGGGTCCAGTCGCTCGCCGCGTGCGCCGAGCCCGAGGTGGCCATGAACCCGGTGTTGCTCAAACCGGGCGGCGACCGGCGCAGCCACGTGGTGGTCATGGGCCGCCCCGGCGGGACGGTGTCATCCCGGGACTTCGTCGACGGTCGCGCGCATCTCGCGTCCGCCGCCCACGCCGCGTACGACGACCTCGCCGACCGGTTCGACCTGGTCCTGTGTGAGGGCGCCGGCAGCCCCGCCGAGATCAACCTCCGCGCCGGCGACTACGTCAACATGGGGCTCGCCCGTCACGCCGACATGCCGGTGATCGTGGTGGGCGACATCGACCGCGGGGGAGTCTTCGCCGCGATGTACGGCACGGTGGCCCTGCTGGACGCTGCCGACCAGCAGCTCGTCGCAGGCTTCGTCGTCAACAAGTTCCGCGGCGACCCGTCGCTTCTCACACCCGGGCTGAACCGGTTGGAGGAGCTCACCGGTCGGCGGGTCCACGGTGTGCTGCCCTGGAGTCCCGACGTGTGGCTGGACTCGGAGGACGCGCTGGATCTGGCGGGTCGCCGCGCCGACCCCGGACGTTCCCTGCGGGTCGCCGTGATCAGGTTTCCGCGGATCAGCAACTTCACCGACGTCGACGCCCTGGGACTGGAGCCGGACGTGGACGTGGAGTTCGTCACCGATCCCCGGTCCGTCCGCGGTGCGGACCTGGTGGTCCTGCCCGGCACCCGCGCCACGATCGACGACCTGGCCTGGCTGCGCGCCCGCGGCCTCGACCGCGCGGTGATCGACCACGCCCGGGCCGGGGGATCGGTGTTCGGGATCTGCGGCGGGTTCCAGATGCTCGGACGCCTCGTCCGCGACGCCCACGGGGTCGAGGGCCCCGAGGGCGCGCAGGTCGAGGGGCTCGGGCTGCTGGACGTCGAGACGGAGTTCGGCGCGGAGAAGGTACTCCGCCTGCCGGAGGGCACTGCCCTCGGCGAGCAGGTCGGCGGGTACGAGATCCACCACGGGCGAGTGAACCCCGGCGCGGACGAGGAGTTCCTCGGGGGCGCCAGGCGCGGCGGCGTGGCGGGCACCATGTGGCACGGCAGCCTGGAATCGGACGGGTTCCGCCAGGCCTATCTCGCCGAGGTGGCGGCCCGGGTGGGCCGGATCCGGGAGCCCTCGGGGGTCGACTTCGCTGCCGCGCGTGAGCGGCGGCTGGACCTGCTGGGCGATCTGGCGGAGGAGCACCTCGACCTGGACGCCCTGGTGGAGCTGGCGCGCGACGGCGCGCCGGACATGCCGGCCCTGCCGCCGGGGGCGGGGCGATGATCCTCGTGTTGGGCGGGACCGCCGAGGCCCGTGAGCTGGCCGTGCTGTTGCAGGACGCCGGTCACGGGTTCACCTCGTCCCTGGCGGGGCGGGTGGCGCGCCCGCGACTGCCCGTGGGCGAGGTCCGCATCGGGGGTTTCGGCGGCGTCGAGGGGCTCCGGGAGCACGTGTCCACGACTGGGGTCCGCGCGGTCGTGGATGCCACGCACCCGTTCGCGGTGGGGATCTCCGCCAACGCGGCGAGCGCCTGTGCCGCGGCCGGCGTCCCCCTGCTCCGGCTGGAGCGGCCGGGGTGGGCCTCGGCTCCCGGCGCCGCCGCGTGGCACTGGGTTTCGGGGCACGATGAGGCCGCGGAGACCGCGGCGGAACTCGGGGACCGCCCGTTCCTCACCGTCGGCAGGCAGTCGCTGGGCCGCTTCACCGGTCCGCTCGCCACCCGCGCGGCCCTGGTCAGGGTCGTGGACCCTCCGGACGGTCCGCTCCCCGGGAGCTGGCGGATCCTGCTGGACCGGGGGCCCTATTCGTACGAGGGGGAGCGGGAGCTCGTCACCGAGCACGCTGTCGACGTGCTCGTGACCAAGGACTCGGGCGGTTCCCACACCTGGCCGAAGATGGCGGTGGCCGCCGAACTCGGGCTGCCGGTGGTCGTGGTCAGCCGGCCGGGGGCCGCGCCGGGCGTGGAGGTCGTGGTCGACGCGGTGGCCGCCGCGGAGTGGGTCAGCGCACTGTCCTGAGGCACCCCCGCGCCCGAGGCCGACGTAGCGCCCGGAGTGGACCACACGTGTCCGGCCGCACCCGACTGAAATGGACCGCTGTTCACTTCGGAGGGTGGCCTGGAGGCGATCGCACAGCGCGCGCACCGTGCACGCACGGTGCACGCACCCGTCGCGGGCCCGCCGGGACCACCGGTCTCGGTCGGCGGCCCGGCGCTCGACCGCGTTGCGACCGGGTCGCCCGAAGTCTTGGTCTCTACATTTGCCGAGTCCGGGGTCATCTCCCGGTCCGGCCGCGTCGGGGCGTCTAGCACGGTCGATCTGATCGGGCGACCGGCCGGGGCTCACTCGCCACGACCTCGCCACCCCACGGAGCCGTCTTCTCCCGGCCGCCCCGACCGAGGATCGAGTTGGAAGCCGATTGTGTGAAATCCCTACACACTCAGAGACCTGTGAATAGTGTGACCACCATCACATCAGGAGGCCGAGTGTTATCAGTTCGCAATCTTGAGGTCGTCTACGACGACGCCATGCTGGTCATCAGAGGTGCGAGTTTCGATGTGCCGGACGGCCACATCGTGGCTCTGCTCGGTGCGAACGGTGCCGGGAAGTCGACACTGCTGCGCAGTCTCTCCGGGTTGCTCGATGTGCACAACGGAGCGATCACCAAGGGGAGCGTCACGCTGGACGGTGACGACATCGGTTCCCTGAGCGCGCCGGCGATCGCCAAGCAGGGGGTCAAGCACGTCCTCGAGGGCCGACGGATCTTCAAGGAGTTCTCGGTCGAGGAGAATCTGCGCATCGGTGGGCACGTCCGACGACGCCAACTCCGCGAGGGACTCGAGCGCGTCTACGCACTCTTTCCCGTACTCCACGAACGCCGCTCCCGGGTAGCCGGGTACCTGTCCGGTGGCGAGCAACAGATGTTGGCGATCGGGCGGGCGCTCATGTCCGCTCCCCGCTACCTCCTGCTGGACGAGCCGAGCCTCGGTCTGGCGCCCAAGATGGTGGAGCAGATCCGCGACATCATCGTCGAGATCAACGCCCAGGGGACCGGCGTCCTGCTGGTCGAGCAGAACGCGGCCATGGCGCTGTCGATCGCCCGGCACGGATACGTCGTGGAGACCGGCCGCGTCGTCATGGACGGCCCGGCGGCAGAACTGCTCGACAACGACGACATCCGCGAGTTCTACCTGGGTGCGCGCTCCGATTCCGACCAGGCGAAGTCCTATCGCGACGTCAAACAGTACCGGCGCCGCAAGAGGTGGGCGTCATGACGACTCGTCCCGTCCCCGCGCCGGTCGTGGAGTTCTCGGAGGTGAGTCTGTCCTTCGGGAATCTCAAGGCCATCGACGGCGTCGACTTCACCGTGAACGAGGACGAGCTCTTCGCGATCATCGGCCCCAACGGAGCAGGCAAGACCAGCATCTTCAACGTCCTCTCGGGTGTCTACAAGCCCCAGCAGGGTTCGGTGACGCTGCGGGGCCAGCAGCTGCTCGGGATGCCTCCGCACCGGATCGCCCGCCTGGGAGTCGCCCGGACGTTCCAGAACGTCGAGCTGTTCGCCAATCTGACGTTGGTCGACAACCTCATGCTCGGACGGCACGTGAAGTTCCGCTACGGCACCTTCGCGGCGATCGCATGGGTGGGGCAGGCCAGACGGCAGGAGGAACTGAATCGCGCGGCGGTCGAGGAGATCATCGACCTGCTGGAACTCCAGGCGTGGCGCAAGCTCCCGGTCGGACTGCTTCCCTACGGCATCCAGAAACGCATCGAGCTGGGCCGCGCTCTGGCCATGGAACCCGAGATCCTTCTCCTCGACGAACCCGTGGCCGGGATGAATCTCGAGGAGACCGAGGACACCGCACGGTTCCTCCTCTCGATCCGACAGGAGTTCAAGACGCCCATGATTCTCGTCGAGCACGACATGAGCCTCGTCATGGATATCGCGGACCGCGTGCTCGCCATCGACTTCGGAGCCCCTCTGGCCCTCGGTAGCCCCGAGGAGGTCCAGAGCCATCCGGCGGTGGTGGAGGCCTACCTGGGCGGCCAGGCCGCCACCCCCGCGAGCGGAGGAGGGAGTTGATGAGCACCACCACTCTGGCCACGAGGGTCCGGGACAACGCCGCAGCCCACCCCGGCGACGTGGCGCTCCGGAGGAAGTCCCGGGGTGTCTGGAAGCCGACGACATGGGCGCAGTACTGGGATCAGATCCAGGACGTCGCGCACGCGCTGGTCGCGCTGGGCATCGAGACCCAGGACCGCGTGGCGATCCACAGCGAGAACCGGCCCGAATGGCTGATCTGCGACATCGCGACCGTGGCCGTCCGCGGTGTCACCGTGGGGGTCTACCCGACCAACCCGGCCGCCGAGGTCGGGTACCTGCTGGAGAACAGTCAGGTGAAACTGCTCGTGGCAGAGGACCAGGAGCAGGTGGACAAGGCCCTGGACGTCTCGGACCAGTGTCCCGAGCTCACGCACATCGTGTACCTGGAGCCGCGCGGCGTCTTCGGGCACTACCGCGACGATCGTCTCCTCCACTGGGACGACTTCCTCGCCCTGGGTCGCGAACACCGGCAGTCGGATCCGGGGGCCGTGACTCGACGAATGGAGCAGGCCCGACCCGATGACCTCATCACCCTCGTCTACACCTCCGGGTCGACCGGACCTCCCAAGGGGGCGATGCTGACCACGTCCAACGTCGAGTTCGCGATCGACACCGTCATGACCCGCGGGGGGACGTCCGACCCGCCTCCGGGGCCGTCCGACTACGTACTCACCTACCTCCCGCTGTCCCACGTCGCCGAGCGGTTCTTCACCACGTGGATGAGCTGTGCGAGCCGGCTCCAGGTGACCTTCGCCGAGTCCATCGACACGGTGCCCCAGAACCTGCAGGAGGTGCAGCCCACACTGATCATGGGAGTGCCACGGATCTGGGAGAAGCTACTGGCCTCGGCCCAGATCCGGTTGGAGGACGCCACCTGGCTCAAGAGGACATGGTCGGCGTTCTGGCTGGGCCGGGCCGAGCAGATCGGGGACGCCCTGGTCTCGAACGGCGGACGCCACACCGCCTCGAGCCGTACGTGGTACGCGCTGGGCTGGGTCTGCATGTACCGGGCACTGCGGGTCCGGACGGGGTTGCGGTACGCACGATACGCGGTCTCCGGAGCGGCGCCGATAGCCCCGGAGGTGCTCAAGTTCTTCATGGGGATCGGTGTTCCGATGCACGAGCTGTACGGGATGACGGAGAACTCGGCGATCGCCACGACCAACAAGCCCGGGCGGGTGAGGCTCGGGACCGTGGGTGAGCCCCACGACGGCACTGAGCTCAGGATCGACGAGACCACGGGCGAGATCCTCGTCCGGAGCCCGGCGGTGTTCGTCGGATACTGGCGCAACCCCGAGAAGACGGCCGAGACCATCGACGCGCAGGGCTGGCTCCACACCGGCGACGTGGGCGAATGGGTCGACGGGACCCACGTCAAGATCACCGACCGGATGAAGGACATCATCATTACCGCCGGTGGCAAGAACGTGTCGCCGTCGGAGATCGAGAACGGCCTCAAGGTGTCCCCCTACATCAAGGAGGCGATCGTGATCGGCGACGGACGCAGGTTCCTCACGGCGCTCATCGGGATCGAACTCGAGACCGTCGGCGACTGGGCCACCCGCAAGCGGATCGCCTACACCACCTACCGGGACCTCACGGAGAAACCCGAGGTACGTGAGCTGGTGCAGGGGGTCGTCGACGTCACCAACTCCAGGTTCAACGCCGTGGAGCAGATCAAGGCGTTCGCGCTGCTGCCCAAGGAACTCGACCACGACGAGGGTGAACTGACCGCCACCCAGAAGGTCAAGCGCTCGGCGGTGACGGGGCTGTTCGCGGACCTCGTCGACGATCTGTACGCGGTGCCGCGATGACCCAGTTCCTCTCCGCCCTGAGCGTCGGTCTGGGTTCGGGTGCCATCTACGCACTCGTCGCGATCGGCTTCGTCATGATCTTCAAGGCGACCGGTGTCATCAGCTTCGCGCAGCCCGCGTTCCTGATGTCCGGCGCCATCATCGTCAGCTTCCTCGCGCCGTTGATGGGCTTCTACGTCGGCGCCATACTCGGGGTGATCGCCATCGGCGTCGTCGCCCTGCTCGTCGAACGGTTGACGATCCGTCCGATGATCGGCAAGGCGGTGTTCATCATCGCGATCATCACCGTGGGACTGGATATCGTCATCCGCACGATCGCCGGCATGTTCCTGGGCTCCCAACCGCGCTCCGTCGGGGACCCGTGGGGGACCGACGTCTCGGTGATCGCCGGGGTCGTCATCCAACACCGGCACATGGCCGCGTTCGCCACCGCCACGGTGATCGTCATCGCCCTCCTGTTGTTCTTCCGGTACTCGTCGGTCGGCCTGGCGATGCGGGCGGTCGCATCGGACCAGGAGGCCGCGATGGCCCAGGGTGTCAGTGCCAGCGCGATCTTCGCGCTGTCCTGGGCGATGGCCGGCGCCCTGGCCGCGATCGCGGGGATCTTCGCCGCGACCGGCGGTCCGATCGGCAACACATTGTGGCTGGTCG
This sequence comes from Dietzia sp. PP-33, assembly GCF_033790845.1. Taxonomy (NCBI): domain Bacteria; kingdom Bacillati; phylum Actinomycetota; class Actinomycetes; order Mycobacteriales; family Dietziaceae; genus Dietzia; species Dietzia sp. PP-33. The sequence goes on along the minus strand of NZ_JAMYEI010000007.1, from coordinate 253,173 downwards.
CGCTCATCGCACTGCCCGCGATCGTCATCGGCGGATTCGACTCGATAGGTGGCGCGATCATCGGCGGCCTGACCATCGGCATCGCCCAGGCCGTCGTCTCGACCTACCACAACCAGTGGTTCGACGGCAGTGGCATCCTGCCGGACCTCACCACCAACCTCGGTCCACTGATGCCCTGGATCATCATGCTCGCGGTGCTCCTCGTCAGACCGCACGGACTGTTCGGAACCAAGGAGGTGGAACGGGTATGAGCCATCTCGTATCAGCAGCGGACCCATCCGGTACGTCGAGCGGGCCGACCGGCCGGACACCGGACGCCCCGCCACCGAAGACCGGGACCGGGCGTCGGATCGGATTCCTCGGACGGCCCCGCGGTCGGCCGGAGCTCTACGCCAGCTACCGGCAGGAGCAGGCGCTGTTCAACACGCGCGCCAAGGCGATCGGCGTCGCGCTGCTCATTCTCATCGCGGTCCTGCTGCCGCTCAACGTGAGCGACGACCTGCTGCGGATACTCGGGCTCGGGCTCGTACTGGCCATCGGCGGTATCGGTCTCAACCTGATCACCGGATACGCGGGTCAGATATCCCTCGGGCACGCCTTCTTCGTGGGGGTCGGTGCGTACACCGCCTCGGTGGTGGCCGGCGATCCCGAGGGACGCGCACTGGGCCTGGGCATCACCTTCATCCCGGTGTGGATCATCGCCGCAGGCGCGATGGCGGCGCTCTGCGGGGTGGTCGTGGCCCCGTTGGCCATCAGGTTGCGGGGTCTGTACCTCGCGGTGGTGACCCTGGGACTGGTCTTCCTCGGCACCTATGTCTTCACGGAGTGGGCGAGTGTGACCGGGGGGCAGGGGGTCGGTCGGGAAGCGCCCCGGCCCGTCCTGTTCGGTGACGATCTCACCCTCGACAGTGCGTTCACCTCCGATCAGAAGCTGTACTGGTTCTTCCTCGCACTCCTGTTGATCGGGGCGCTGGCGGCCCGGAACATCGCCCGCTCCCGGATCGGGCGTGCCTTCGGGGCCATTCGCGACCGCGACATCGCGGCGGGTGTGATGGGCGTCGACCTGGCGCGCTACAAGCTCATCGCGTTCACGGTCTCGTCGTTCTACGCGGGCGTGTGCGGGTCCCTGCTGTTCGTCGCGAACCGACACTTCGGGCCGGAGCAGTTCGGACTGATCATGTCGATCCAGTTCGTCGCCATCGTCTTCATCGGCGGGGCGGCGACCATCTCCGGATCGATCATGGGCGCCCTGCTGATCGCGTCACTGCCACGGATCTCGGCCGAGATCGCCCACCTGTTCCCCTTCATTTCCACGGCACCCAACGCCAGCCCCAACGTCTACGAGGTCGAGGCGATCCTGTACGGCGGCCTCATCGTGGCGTTCCTGTTGTTCGAACCCCGCGGCCTGTACGGCCTCTGGCTGAGGCTGCGGATGTATTGGAAGAGCTTCCCGTTCACCTACTGAACTCACCCACGACTGAACTCACCCACCGAACACCCGAGGAGAACACCATGAAGTCCAAGACACTACGCAGCGGGGTGGCCGGCCTGGCGGCGCTCGCACTCGTCCTCGCCGGCTGTGGCCGCGACGACGCCTCCGACACCGAGACCGCAGGCATCACGGAGGAGCCGTGCCCGAACGCGGTCGACGAGTCGAACGGGTGCATCTACCTTGGGGCGATCACCGACCTGACGGGTCCGTTCTCGCCGGTCGGCGCGCCCATGATCGAGGGGGCCCAGGCCTACTGGCAGAACGTCAACGAGAACGGTGGCATCGAGGGCTACGAGGTCGACATGGTGACCCACGTGCGGGACAGCGGGTACAACGAGACCACCCACTCCCAGGAGTACCAGGAGATCAGGGACGAGATCCTGGTGCTGGCCCACTCGTTGGGCACGGCCCACACCAACGGCATCCTCGACGACACGCGGCAGCAGGAGATCCTCGCGGTCCCCGCCTCGCTGGGGTCGAACTGGCTGTTCGAGGAGGGGGTGCTGGAATTCGGCACCAGCTACTGCGCCGAGGCCATGAACATGGTGGACTACGCCGTCGACGAGCTCGACGCGTCGAGCGTCGGCGTGGTGCACTTCCCCGGTGACTACGGTGACGACGCCGCCAACGGTGCGGAGATCGCCGCCGAGGAGCGCGGGATCGAGTTCACCCGCTACACCACGGCTCCCGGCGGGACCGACGCGCAGACCGCGGTGATCCAGCGGATCCTGGCCGACCGACCGGACGTCGTCCTCCTGGCCACCAGCGCCATCGAGACCGGCGCCATCGTGGGTGCGACCGTCGCGCAGGGGTACGAGGGCCAGTTCATCGGCGCCACCCCCACCTGGAGCGCGGGGTTGATGGGAAGCCAGGCCGCGCCGGCCCTGGAGGCCAGCTACCTGGGCGCCGCCACCGTCGCACCGTGGGGTTACGACTCCGAGGGGCACAACGAGATGCGGGAGGTCGCCGAATCGATCGGGGCGGAGCCCAACGACTGGTTCGTGTTGGGCTGGGCGGCCCAGACGGTCATCCGCGGCCTGCTCCAGGAAGCGATCGAGAACGACCAGCTCAGCCGGGCCGGGGTCTTCGAGACGGCCGACTCGCTGACGGGACTGGACACCAACGGGATGTTCGCCGAGGGCGCCGGTGACTACTCGGGAGAGGTCAACGATCACGCCTCCCGCTCGACCATCATCAACCGGATCGAGGCGGACAGCCCGACGGGACTCGTGCTGGAGGAGGAGTGGTACGAGGGACCGACCGCGGCCGACTTCGAGTTCACCGAGGCCTGCTACCTGATGTAGCCATCTGCTGTCACCGAGTGGTGACGCCGGGTCCACCGCCCGGCAGGGCGGTGCCCCCTCAGCTCACCCTGACCGGTTCATACGGACCGTATGTCGACAACCGCCGACATACGGTCCGTATCACCGTCGGTACGCGGTCCCGCGACGGACGTCGCCGCCGCCCCGGCGGCGTGCCGGGTCACCGCCGCCGCGAAGCGCGCCGCGAGCGACGGGTGCCCGGCCCAGTGGGTGTGGAGGTACGACGCGTGCAGGGTGTCGGTCGCGAAGCCCTCGTCGCGCTCGGGTCCCGCCCACGCCCCGCGCATCCCCGCCCCGCTCATTCCCGCGCCGCCCATTCCCACCGAGGGGCCTCCGGCGCCGGGGTTTCCGGCGCGGGGGGTGACGGTGGTGCGGTGGAACTCGTGGCCGGTGACCTCGGTGCCCGCCACCGCCAGGAGATTCGTGCTCCGCGCGGTGACGCGACGGTAGCCGAGCGTGAGCCGGGGGGACATGGCCGCGTCCGCCGGGACCGCGCCGATCATCGGGGCGCCGTCGAGGGTGCGACAGAGGTAGAGCAGCCCCGCGCACTCGGCGACAGTGGGCACTCCCGCGCCGAGCGCGGTGCGCAGAGCCGTGAGCATCGGCCGGTTGGCGGCCAACCCCGCGGCGTGGACCTCGGGGAACCCGCCGCCGAGGTAGATCCCCGCGGTGCCCTCGGGCAGCGCGGAGTCGGCGAGGGGGTCGAACACGGCCACGTCGCAGCCCGCGGCGGCGAGCAGTTCCACGGTCTCGGCGTAGCGGAAGGTGAAGGCGCGCCCGCCGGCCACGGCGACCACCGGTCGTCGGGGGCCCGAGACGGACAACGAGGCCGGCCCGGAGCCGGGCAACGCTCCCGCCAGGGAGTCGCCGGCGGACCAGGCCGGGCCCGGCAGCGGCGGCGCCGAGTGGGCGAGCCGCATCACCGCGTCCAGGTCCACCGAGGCGGCGATGCGGTCCGCGAGGTGGTCGAGGCTGCCGGCGGCGCCCGGTCGCTCGGCGGCCGGGACCAGCCCGAGATGCCGGGACGGCGCCGTGACGTCGTCGTCCCGACTGAGCACGCCGAGCACGGGGATCCCCAGTGGTTCGAGGGCCCGGCGCACCTCGTCCGAGTGTCGGACGGACCCGGCCTTGTTGAGGATCACGCCGCCGATCCGGACGGAGGGGTCGAACGTCGCCATCCCCAGCACCACGGCGGCGATGCTGCGCGAGGCGTGGGAGATGTCCACCACGAGCAGGACCGGGGTCTCGGTGAGGCCGGCGACGTGGGCGGTGGAGGAGAAGCCGTCGCCCCCTATCTGGCCGTCGTACAGACCCATCACGCCCTCGATCACCGCGATGTCCGCCGGTCTCGGTGCGGCCTGCGCGCCGTGCAGGAGCAGGGGGACGATCCTGTCCTCGCCGACCAGGTGCGGGTCCAGGTTTCGGCCTGGCCGACCGGTGGCGAGCTCGTGGTAGCCCGGGTCGATGTAGTCCGGTCCCACCTTGTGTCCCGAGACCGTCAGACCCCGGCGCCGCAGCGCGGCCATGAGCCCGGTGGCGACGGTGGTCTTGCCGTGCCCCGACGCCGGGGCGGCCACGACGAGCCGGGGTAGGTCGGTGCGCGACGCGCTGGACGAGGCGGTGGACGAGGCGGTCACCATTCGATCCCCCTCTGACCCTTCTGGCCGGCGTCCATCGGGTGCTTGACCTTGGTCATCTCGGTGACCAGGTCGGCGGCCTCGAGCAGCCGGGGGTCGGCGTCGCGACCGGTGATCACCACGTGTTGGCGACCGGGACGGGACATCAGCGTCTCCACCACGTCGTCGACGTCCACCCAGCCCCACTTCATGGGGTAGGTGAACTCGTCCAGCAGGTAGAGGTCGTGGCGCTCGTCGGCCAGGCGGCGCTTGATCTCGGCCCAGCCCTCGGCGGCGTCGGCCGCGTGGTCGTCCTCGGTGCCCTCCTTGCGCGACCACGACCAGCCCGAGCCCATCTTGTGCCACTCGACGGGCCCGCCCTCACCGGTCTCGTCGTGTAGGCGGGCCAGGCGTTCCATGACCGTCTGCTCGCCGATCCGCCACTTGGCGGACTTGACGAACTGGAACACCCCGATGTCCCACCCCTGGTTCCAGGCGCGCATGGCCAGGCCGAACGCGGCCGTGGACTTTCCCTTGCCGGGCCCGGTGTGGACCATGATCAGCGGCTTGTTGCGGCGTTGCCGCGTACTCAGCCCGTCGTCGGGAACGATGGCCGGTTGTCCCTGCGGCATCAGGCCACCTCTCCCTCGGTTCGCGCGGGGTTCCGCGCGGCAGTGTGCGACCGCACGGTGCGGGTAAGTCCCTCGGCCGTCACCTCGCCCAGGGGGATGTGTTCGGCGCCCAGGTGGGCGGCCAGCTCGGAGGCCAGGCCCATGCGGAACCTGCCGCTCTCGCAGTCCACCACCACCGACGCCACACCGAGGGAGGCCAGCCCGGCCGCCGCGGCACGGGACTGGGCGAGGGCGTCCGGGCCATGGGTGGCCCGGCCGTCGGTGACGACGACGACGAGGGGTCGCCGCTGCGGGTCGCGGACCCTCTCGATGCGCAGGACCTCGGCGGCGGTGAGCAGTCCCTCCGCCAGTGGGGTGCGGCCCCCGGCGGGCAGCTCGGCCAGGCGGGCGGCGGCCACGTCCACCGAGGAGGTGGGCGGCAGGGCGACCTGCGCGCCGGACCCGCGGAAGGTCACCAATCCCACCTTGTCGCGTCGGCGGTAGGCATCCAGCAGCAGGGAGAGGATCGCGGTCTTGACCTGCTCCATTCGGGTGCGCGCGGCCATCGATCCCGAGGCGTCCACGCAGAACAGCACCAGGTTGGCCTCCCGCCCCTCGCGGACCGCCGAGCGCAGGTCGCGGGCGGACAGGAGCAGTCGCCCGCCGTCGCGGCCCGAGTTGCGCCCACGCGCGGCCTGCTGGGGCGCGGCGGCGCGGATGGTGGCGGGCAGGTGCACGTCGGAGCCGGTGAAGCCGGCCGAGCCCGTGCGCCGGCCGGTGCTGGTGATGGCCCGGGACCGGCGACCGGAGACGCCGTTGCCGGTCCCGGTGACGGTCAGCAGCCGCGTGCGGTAGGGCGCCGAGGCCGCCGTGACCGTCCCCGGCTCGGTCGCCGCGCCGCCCGGTCGGCTGTTCTGCTCGGCCCCGTCGCCCTCGGGTCGCGGGTCGCCGGGGTCGGTGCGATCGCCCTGCTCTTGCACCCGGCCGTCGTCGCTGGAATTCTGCTCGGAGTCCGGCCCGGTGTCCGGGTGCTGGTCAGACTGCTCTGCGGACGCCGGGGAGTTCTCCCCGGCGGGGGGCTGCTGGGCGTCGGAGTCTCCGGCGTCGCCGGTGTCCTCGGCTGATGCGCCTGAGTCGCCGTCCTGCGGGCCGGTCGTGGCGTCGCTCGCGTTGTCGTCGTTCTTGTCGTCATCGCCCGGGCCGTCAGTCCCGGGGCCGTCGTCCCGCGGATCGGGCTCGTCGTCGTCTCCGAGGAGGCGGTCGAGGAGGTCCTCGTCGAGTCCGGGGGCGTCGAACGGTGCGCGGCGCCGGCGGTGGGGGAGCGCCATCCGCGCGGCGACGCGGATGTCGGCGCGGGTGATCCGGGTCCGGCCCTGCCAGGCGGCGTGGGCGGCGGCCGTGCGCGCGGTGACGATGTCCGCGCGCATGCCGTCGACGTCGAAGCCCGCGCAGACGGTCGCGATCTTGGTCAGCGCCCAGTCGGTCAGCTCGACGGCGTCCACGCGCTCCCGTGCGGCGACGATCCGTTCGCGCAGGGCGAGTTCGTCGGCCGCGAAGGTGGCGGAGAAGCCCTCCGGGTGGGAGTCGAAGGCGACCCGGCGGCGGATCACCTCGGCCCGCAGCGCCGCCTCGCGCGGGGCGGACACCTCGACGGTGAGCCCGAAGCGGTCGAGCAGCTGGGGCCGGAGCTCGCCCTCCTCGGGGTTCATGGTGCCGATCAGGACGAAGCGGGCGGCGTGCTCCACCGACACCCCGTCCCGCTCGACGGTGACCCGTCCCATCGCGGCGGCGTCGAGGAGCTGGTCCACCACGTGGTCGTGGAGCAGGTTGACCTCGTCCACGTAGAGCAGTCCGCGGTGCGCGCGGGCCAGCAGGCCGGGCTCGAACGCGGTGACACCCTCGCTCAGGGCCTTCTCCAGGTGCAGCGATCCGGCGATGCGGTCCTCGGTCGCGCCGATCGGCAGCTCCACCAGCCGGACCGGCCGGTGCTCGGTCGGCGCGTCGTGGGGAATGGGCCCGTCGGGGGTGTCGGTGCCGCGGTCGGCCGGGGCGCTGGAGAACCTGTCGCCGGCCACGACCTCGATCTGCGGCAGGATTCCGGCGAGGGCGCGGACCATCGTGGACTTGGCGGTGCCCTTCTCTCCGCGGATCAGGACGCCGCCCACCGATGGCGAGACCGCGTTGAGGAGAAGGGCCAGCGCCATGTCGTCGGAACCGACGACAGCGCTGAAGGGGTAGTGCTGTGGCATGGGGGCTCCCGCTCTCGTCTGCCAGGCTGGTCAGCGCGAGGCCGGTCTCCGGACTTCCCGGCTCATCTCGGGCGTTCGCGCTGGACGCGATCGCCCGAAAGGCCGGGTTACCGTAGCGGGCCCTGTGCCGGAATTTCACCGGCTTCCCTGATTCTCCCCGCGGCCGCCGGAGCGGTCGTGGGGCACCTCGTGCTGTTGGGTGTAGTTGTTTCTCCTGGCCGAGGCTACCCAGCGTCCACGCGGTCCGGGCGGCCGGGCCGGGCGGTAGGGTTCCGCGTCATGAACGCACAGGTGGTCGTGGTGGGGATCGGCGGTGACGGCTGGGCCGGCCTCGACGAGGCCCGCCGCCGCGCCGTCCTGGGCGCCGACGTCCTGCTCGGCGGGGAGCGTCACCTGGCGATGGTTCCGGCCGAGGCGACGGCCGAGCGAGAGCCGTGGCCGCGGCCGATGCGCTCGGGGCTACCTGATCTGGTGGAGCGCTACGACGGGCGGTCGATCGTGGCCCTGGCCTCGGGTGACCCGCTGGTGTCCGGGGTGGCCACGACGTTGATCGACCTGCTCGGCCCGGATTCTGTGGAGGTGCTGCCGGCGGTGTCGTCGGTCTCCTTGGCCCGCGCCCGGATGCGGTGGCCGGCCGAGACGGTGGCGGTGCTGCGCGACCACCGCGAGCTTCCCCGTGACCTGGCGCCGGGGCGGCGGCTGTTGGTGTTGAGCGCCGACCGGCACACTCCTGGGCACGTCGCCGCGATGCTGACCGGTGCGGGTTTCGGCGCGAGCGCGCTGACCGTGCTCGCCGACCTGGGGAGCCCTGCCGAGGCACGTGTGTGCTGCCGCGCCGACGAGTGGCCGGCCGGGGAGGAGGCGCCCCAGCTGCACGTGCTGGCCGTCGAGTGCGTGGCCGGTCCCGCTGCGCTTCCGCTCGGACTCGTTCCCGGGCTGCCCGACGACGCCTTCGAGAACGACGGCCAGCTCACCCGCCGCGACCTGCGCGCCTCGGCCCTCTCGCGGCTCGCCCCCACTCCAGGGGAGCTCTTGTGGGACGTGGGCGCCGGCGCCGGATCGGTGGGCATCGAGTGGATGCGCGCCCACCAGTCCTGTCGCACAGTGTCTGTAGAGGCCGATCCCGAGAGGGCGGCGCGCGTGGAGCGCAACGCCGCACGCCTGGGGGTTCCGTCGCTGGAGGTCGTCCGCGGCCGGGCGCCGCAGGTTCTCGAGGGGCTGCCGCGGCCCGATGCGGTGTTCGTGGGCGGAGGCGGCACCGCTCCCGGGCTGCTGCGGCAGTGCTGGGAGGCGCTGCGCCCCGGCGGCAGGCTGGTCGCCCACGCGGTGACGATCGAGACAGAGCGGGTGCTCATCGATGCCCGCGCGGAGTTCGGCGGCGAGCTCGCGCGGTTCCACGTGGAACACGCCGACTCGATCGGCACGTTCACCGGCTGGGCTCCGGCGCGGGCCGTGGTGCAGTGGTGCGCGGTCAAGCCCTTCGCTGTTATGGCGGATTCTGCCGCTGCGACTGATTCCGCCGCGGCGGCTGATTCTTGGGAGACAGGGGAGACCTCGTGACCGTTCACTTCGTCGGGGCCGGCCCCGGCGCCGCCGACCTGCTCACGCTGCGTGCGGCCGCCGCACTGGCTGCAGCCGACGTCTGCCTGTACGCGGGCACCTATCTGGACGACGGCGTGCTCGACCACTGCCGACCGGGCGCGCGGTTGGTGGACACCCAGCACCTGGACCTGGACGCGATCGTCGGCGAGATCGTGGCAGCGCATGCCGACGGCCTGGAGGTGGTGCGGTTGTGCTCGGGTGACCCGTCGCTGTACTCCGCGCTCGCCGAGCAGACCCGTCGCCTCGACGCAGCGGGCGTCCCCTGGGACGTGGTGCCCGGCGTTCCCGCCTACGCGGCCGCCGCCGCGGAGCTGGGGGTGGAGCTGACCGTGCCCGAGGTGGTGCAGTCGGTGGTGCTCACCCGGGTCCAGGCGCGGTCGACCGCGATGCCGTCTTCTGAATCCCTGGAGAACTTCGCTGCCACCGGCGCGACGCTGGTGCTGCACCTGGCGATCACCCGGATCCGCGAGCTCGCCGAACGTCTGATCCCCACCCACGGCGCCGATTGCCCGGTGGCCGTGTTGGCCAACGCGAGCCGCCCGCACCGAGTGGAGCTGCGCGGCACTCTCGCCGACATCGCCGACGCGGTCGAGTCCGCCGGCCTGCGGCAGGCCGCGGTGATCCTGGTGGGCCGGGCGTTGGTCCGACCGGGGGAGGCGGAGTCGTGGTTGTATGCCTCCGATCCGGAGCGGGAGGCGAAGCGGCGCGGACGGGCGGCGGAGTAGGTACACGAACTCTCGGGGATTCGTGGACCGGGTTCGGACTGCTGATCGAGAGAAGATGACCGCAGACCAGCGAATTAGACGCAATCAGACCGTCTCGCTCGCTCCATGTTCCACCTCAAACAGATCGTTGGCGAGACTCTGTCAAGGGGGCGAGTGCGGTGCTCGTTCACGATCGGGTCACCTACGCCGCCGGCCCCCAGGATCCGCGGGCGGCCCCGGGCAGATCCATAGGGCCCGCGACGCTGCGGCACGGCGGGGCGAACTCAGCGAATGTGGTTGACATCACATTGGAGCCCCCATAGGCTTTGTGCCTAAAGCGAGTTCAGTTCACGTGGAGGGTCAATGTCGTTTCTGCTGGTGCACGGAGCTGGGATGGATGCTTCGTGCTGGGACCTGTTGGTTCCCCACTTGGGATCAGATGTCGTAGCAGTTGACTTGCCGGGGCGTGGTTCCCGCAGCGGCGAGGACCTTCGGCAGGTGACCTTGAATTCGTGTGCCGAAGCGATCGTGGCGGAGGCGATCAAGAACGACCTCGACGAGATCACCGTCGTCGCCCATTCGTTTGCCGGCGTATCCGTTCCTCGAGCGGTTGGCGGACTAGCTGGCAGACTCAAGAACCTCGTGTTCCTGTCCGCGGTTGTTCCCCCGAACGGCACGCGAGTGATTGACGGAATCGATCCCACTGTCAGGGAAGCGGTTGAGAGCTCCTTGGCCGGCGGCATCTACAGCCAGGACCCTGCCGCTATCCCGGCGATGCTGTGCAATGACATGGACACGGAACTGACCGACTGGACTGTCAGCCGAGTAGTTGATGATGCCGCGGCACTACTTTCTGAACCTGTCGACTTAGCTGGTCTGAAGGCTGACGTGCCGCGCACCTACATTCGACTCACGCAAGACGCGTGTTATACCCCTGAACTTCAGGAGCGCTCGGCGCAACGTGTCGGAGGCTCGACAGTCTTCTTTGATTCCGGGCATATGCCGATGGTCTCTCAGCCGGAAGCGCTGGCTCGACTTCTTAACGAGTTGGCCACTATCTGACTCGCGTCTCTGGTCGCCACACCGCTATCCGTATAGAACGCGAAAACTCGACTAGGTTTTGCGTCAGTCTCCTTCAAGGCAACCGATTTTCACGGGCCTTGTCGCTTGTAGCGGGGGTGGGGGATAACCCCGGGATTCAGTCGTATCGACATTTGGAGGTTGACGTGAGTACACGTACATATGACTTTGATGGGCTTCCTCAGCACCGCGATTCATCATCTCCTGACCTCCTACCTCGCGGCCGATCTCAAGCAAAAAAGCTGATAGAGAATCTGGCGTTTGATGCGACCATCTGGGGTCTTCCCGCGGTGCTTCAGTACGCCCAGCTCAGCGACTTTGTGTGGAGACGCCCTGTCGAAGAGGGTGAGCGGATCAACGTCTTTGATCACCGGCGGGGACTGGCCGGGCCTGAATTTTCAGAATTTCGTGTGCCCAATGTCGATACCTTGTACTCAAATGGGTGGATCTCGTTGTTGTCCGGGCCGGTGGAATTGCGCATTCCGGATGTGGGGGAGAAGTACTACACAGTAAATCTCTTTGACACTTTCGGGAATGCATCGAATGTGGGCAGTAGGACCTTCGGAGGTGGTCCTGGGCTGGTTCTACTCTGTACAGCTCAGCAGGCAGAGGCGCTCCCGGCAGACCGTTATGCCGAGGTCATGATCATGGCGACCCCCATCGTGTGGGCGTTGCTCCGGGTGCAGGTGGTCGGAACGAACGGCGTGGAAGACGCAGATCGGCTTCGAAAGTCGTTCACGCTGCATTCCTCCGCTGCGTCTGGCGACGCCGACAAGGTCCGTCAGGTCGATAGTGAGCTCGTCGAGGCCCAGTGGGCTGAATTCGCCAGGGCTCTCGATGCGGTGATCGAGATCTCGGGCGTCCCGGCGAGGGAGGAGGGGCTGGCAGCCCGGTATCGGGCACTTGGCATCGGGGCTGGCTCCGCGCCGCTGGATCCTGATCTTCGGGATGCTGCTCAGACGGGATTCGACAACGCGATGGATGTAGTTCGCGAGAGCAGATCCCAGCTCGGCACGCCGCTGGGTACAGGCTGGACCAAGGTTGAGGACAAGGGCTGCCATGGAATGAACTTCGTCGCCCGTGCAGTCATGAACAACGTGGGACTGGGTGCCAACGTGGTGGAGGAGAATGCGTCATTCAACGCCTACTTCGACGCTACTGGCGCTCAACTCGATGGGCGCAACGGTGCGTACGAGCTTGTTCTCAGTGAAGCGCCTCCGGTGCGTTACTTCTGGTCGCTCACTCTTTATATCGCCGCCAGTGGTCGCGTTTATGGCAACGCGTGGGGACGCTACTCGGTAGGAAGCGAATCTGAAATCCATCCCGGCCCGGATGGTGAAGTGCGTATTGCGATTGACCCGATGTTCGAGTCGAGAAGGCTTGCGGAGTCGCCACACGTCCTGCCGGCACCGGCAGAGCCGTTCTTCGTGGTGATCCGAAATTACGGTCCGTCGTCACGACTAGCCGAAGGGGGGTGGCGACCAGGTGCGATCACACTGGTCCACAACGTTGCGGGGGTCGAGACGTGAGTCTGGACATGACGGGATCGTACGAAGCGCTCGTGCTCTGGGGCTATCCGCTTGTCAGGTCTTTCGAACTGCGAGAAAAGATGACGCAGGCGCCGCTGGAGACGAACCGGGAGGCTGCTCGATCGGCGGCGGCGCCGCTCGGGAGTCTCGGGCATCAGAAGCTCTTGTCGGACCCGAGCTATCGGGTCGGTGTGGCTCCGAATGTCGACACGCTGTACAGCGTGGCCTGGGTTGACCTCGCAGAAGGAGATCTGGTGCTCGACACCCCGGACTTCGGCGACCGCTACTACGCCTTCCAGTTCGGATACTTCGACACGAGTTGCCACACGGTGGGGCAACGAACCCATGGTGGCTGTCTCGGGCCCGTGAGGATTCGCTGGAGCCCGACAACTGCGACATCGCGGGTGGACACCACGGACTCGGGGATTGAGCTCACGTGCAACTCGAGATATCTCATGGTCGCTGGGCGGATCATGGTCGATTCCGCCTCTGCAGAGGATGTGGACCGCGTTCACGCTCTCCAAGGGGAAATCGGACTGGCGAGGATCTCAGAGCCGCACGAGGTCAATAGCGGGATGCGGGGCGCTGCGTCCACGGAGATCGAGGCCGGAGCCGGGCCCGGACGTCAGTTCTTCGACACGCTGTCGCGGATCTTGGTGGATATCCCCGGCCAAGCCCTGGGCCCGGGGATCACACAAATCCTGCAGGACGTCGGGTGGCGTCCGGGCGCCGCGATAGGCGGAGGCGCCGCCGACAGCGAGATGGACGATGCCGTTGCGCGGGGTCTCGCGTCGATCCGGGAGGGGATCACTGCTGCGGGTGAAATCCGGAATGGGTGGATGATCAACTACCGCGGAGTCGACTTCGGCTCCGACTGGCTTCTGCGTGCGTCAGTGGCGATGGCGCAGATCTACATCAATCCGGCCGAAGAAGCGCTCTACCCGGTATTGGAGCGGGATGCGGCAGGGAACGCACTCGACGGCCAGTACCCGTACCGGCTCTACTTTCCGCCTGGCCAGCTGCCGCCGGTGGACTTCTTCTGGTCGTTGACCATGTATCACGCGGAAGGACTGCTGGTCGAGAACCCCATCGCGCGCTACGCCATAGGTGACCGCAGTGAACACCTGCGGTACGGAAGCGACGGATCCCTCGAAGTGGCAATCTCCCACGCCCAGCCGGCTCAGGGGGAGGGCAACTGGCTCCCAGCACCGGCGGGTGGATTCAGATTGATGCTCCGACTCTATGGGCCGACCTCGAAAGTCCTGCATGGGGCATGGAGTCCGCCTGCGCTGGTTCGGCTGTGACGACGCGTCCCGGGCGTGCGATCTCAATTTTTTCTGAATCTCACTCACATCTGTGATCCGCATCATATTATCAAACTGAAGCAAATTCACTTCATCGTTCCAGGTGGAGTCGTCACCGGAGAGGGCCTCAATGAGAGCATCAAGAGTGAGAACGGCACTGGCGGGCGGAGCTGCGCTCGCCCTGGTCCTTGCGGGCTGCGGCGGGGGCGGGGGATCCGAGTCGGAACTCGCCGGATCCTGGGATGAGATCGTGGCGGCGGCCAACGAGGAGGGGTCGGTCACGCTGTATTCGACACACTCGCCGACAAACCTTGAGGCGCTCAAGAACGCCTTCGAGACCGAGTATCCGGACATCACGCTCGAGTACGTCCGGGGTACCGACGCCGACATTCTTCCGAAGATCGAAGTCGAAAGTCAGACCGGCACTGGCGTCGCCGATGTGCATATGACAACCGACGCAGGATGGATCAGCCGGAGCCTCGAAGACCCCGATTTCTCGACGGAGGTCCTCGGCCCGAACCTGGACAACCCCGACTTTCAATCGGACAACAGCGTCATCGACGACAAGTTCTTTGTCACCAGCGCCACCGTCTTCGGCCTCGGTTGGAATACTGACGCCGTTCCCGAGGGCCTATCTACTCCCGATGACGTGATCGACCCGAAGTTTGCCGGAAAGGTCGGAATACAGAATCCCAACGGAATCGCGACCTATGTAGACATGTACACGACGATCGACGGGACGTACGGAGACGGCTTTGTCGAGCAGCTCGCCGAGGTCAATCCACGGATCTACGCCAGCAATGTGGCAATTACCCAGGCATTGGCCTCCGGTGAGATCTGGGCGGCCCCGATGGCCGGTAGTACGGTATTGACGGAGAAGGCGAAGGGGGCGCCGGTCGACTTCGCGCTACCGGAGAATCCGTTCGGGGTCCCGTGGTACACGCACATCCTCGGATCGGCACCCAATCCGAACGCCGGGCAAGTATTGTCCAACTTCCTGATCTCACCTGAAGGACAAGCGGCGATCTCCGCAGACTTCGTGGCGGCCCTGCCGAATATTCCAGGCGCCAGCGCCGTAGAGGGGTCGACCGTCACGGCTCAGGAATTCGGCCTCGCCGACCAGGAGGGCCTGGATCCTGAGTCCGTCGCCGCCTACCAGGCTGAGTGGGAAGCCATCTTCATGAGGTAACCGCTCTCTCAATCGCAGCCGACCCGTCGGCCTCCACCCTGGAGGCCGACGGGTCGCCTGCCGCCACGGGGGCGATGTCTGAGCAGTGCCGTATGTTCATGATTCTCGGGAGATTTTCGCTTGAGCGCCGACAACTATCGGCCGGGCGAGAACGGAGTTGGGTGGGGTTCTTATCCGGGCCCAGAACTGCAATGAGTTTTTGGACGAAGTTCGCGGTCTGCGGGTTGTCGCGGGACTACAGACACGGAGATTCAAGCGGTCCTGGAGCACCCGACCGTCTGTTACCGGCTTGCGGCTCGCTGAAGAGCCTGATGATGCAGTTGGTTTCGATGGTCGGGGTCCGACCGGCGAGCGTGACATGCGACCCGGTGGTGGGTCGGGATCCACTAGACCCCGGAGCCCGACCCGTACCTCGACTACGCGCGCTCGATCGGGAACCAGAGTTCGCAGGTCGCCGTACTGAAGTCCGGGGCGCGGTCGAGAACCGAGACGATCGACGGACCGGGGCGCAACCTCCACGGATTGGAGGGGAACCACTCTGTCGCGGACGCTGCGTACGCCTCCTGCAGGGCCGCCGGATGCGGCCCGGAGGTACGGAAGACCACCCATTCCCCAGCGGCCATGTCGATCACGTCGAGGTCGTCGGGAACGTCGGCGTCGACGTCGGCCGCCACGCCGTGTAGGTAGGTCAGCTCACTGCCCTCCACGTAGTCGGGGTCGACATCCGCGCTGACCTGTAGCAGCCCCGACGGCTCGGTGCCGCTGAGCTGCTTCAGGCGATCGTGCTCGGAGGCGGGCAGAGAAGCGATATGCCGCTCGATGTGCGCGTTGACGCCCTCGTGGCTTAGCGGCACCCGGGTGGCGTGGCCTATCAGGCGGAATGCGTGGTGATTGAGGATGCGGGCATCCATGGGGAGGCTCCCTTCGACGGTCAGGCGAAACCTGAGTTGCGGTTGGCTGCGAAGGGGGCCGCCATCACGTCGGACGTCACCATGGCTCACGCCGTGCACGGCACGGAATGCTCGACCGAAGGCCTCGGCAGAGCCGTACCCGTACCGCACGGCGATCGTGAGCAGATCCTCGTCGCCGACCAGGTCGGACGCGGCGATGGTCATGCGTCGACGCCGGACGTACTCTGACACCGGCATTCCCGCGAGGGACGAGAACATCCGGCGGGCGTGATAGCCGGTCGTTCCCAATCCGCGGGCGATCGTATCGACGTCGAGGTCGTCGCCGAGGCGTCTTTCAATTTCGTCGACGAGGCGGTTCAGAAACTCGATCATGGTCGCTCCCTTCACGATCAACTCTCGTCAGTCAGCGACCTGCGCGCCCGACTACTCCGGTCCGATTCAATCGGATCGGCGATCTCCACAGAGGCGCTCCCGCGAAGAACTGCCATGCAACCGTTGACCGAATTTGCCGAGGCGCCATGTACGCCGCCGGTCTCAGCACATGGGGAGTCCGGCAGCGAGGACGATCCGACCCGGAAGTGCGCCGCTACCGAGCCTGTCCAGGGCGGTATCGATCTCGCTGGCGTTGAGCTCACTCCGGCCGCGTCGTTCAACGTCGGCGACCACGGGCCGGCCAGGTTGACGGCGACCAGCATCGGGTCGTCCACGTAGCCACCGGCGGGGGTCCGCATGGCACCGAGTCGGCCCACCGGTTCTGTCCAGACGATGATGGCGTCCGCATTGAGATTCACCCGGACCGGTGGCGGGCACCCCTGGAATGGTCGTCTGTCAACGAATCGGGTGGCCGACCGCGACAGGAGAAGCGCGCCCAGACGTTGTTCGGCTCACGGCCAGCACGCCGGCCAGCCCGAGGATGGGCGCGGCTCCGGCGGCCACGAACGGTGTGGCAGCCACGGGGCGACGCAGGTGAGCTCAGTCGAGCACCGCTGCCGTTGCCTCGACCTCGACAAGTTGGTGGTCGTACCCGAGAGCTGCCACGCCGATCAGTGTGCTCGGCACGTCGTGGTCTCCGAAGGCGTCGCGGACGACTTCCCAGGCGGTGACCAGGTCTGATTGGGTGGACGATGCGACCAGCACGCGTGTGCAGATCACGTCCTCTAGCTCCGCACCCGCCTCCGCCAGCGCTTGCCGCATGTTCTCAACACACTGTGCCGCTTGGGCCGCGAAGTCCCCAATGCCGAACGTCGATCCGTCTTTGAGGAGAGGGCAGGAGCCGGCCAGGAATATCAGCCTGGCGTCTGCCGGCGCGGTAGCGGCGTACGCGTACTCTGCGGCGTCAGACAACTCAGTGGAACGGATGAGGGTGATGGCCTTGGGCATGAACTTCCTTCGGGTTGGCAGTGGGCTGTGGGGGCATGCGTCTCGGAAGGGGATCGTCGAACGTCACGCCGACGGTTCGTCGGAACTGAATGGTCGCCGAAGGTCGACGTCCCGGTTGCTGCTCGACCCGGTCCCCGGGATTGGCGGCCTTGTCGTCGGACGCGTCATCGGTCGTTCGGTCGCCACGAAACGTCCTCGTCGCCCGTGTGGGTCAGCTACGACTCTCACGGTCGTGGAGGAGTAGGCGGAGCAAGCTTTCAAGCTGGTCGCGTTGGCTGGTCGTCAGGGTGGAGAGCAAGCGTTTTTCATTGTCGATGTGGTCGCGCAGAGCCGCGTCGATTACTTCTCGACCCTGCCGCGTGAGGGAGATGCGGATGGTCCGCCGACTGTGTGGATCGGTCTCACGGGTGATGAGGTCCTTTGCGAGGAGGCGGTCGAGTCTGTTGGTGATCGCCCCTGACGTGACCATGGCGCTCTCGGTGAGCTGACCCGCAGTCAGACCTGTCCCGTTGGTATCTGCTCTTCGTAGGGTCGCCAGGATGTCGAACTCTCCGGGTTGCAGGTTGTGCTCACTGAACACTCTTTGTAGGTCGCGCTCGAAGAACCGCGTAAGGCGGGAGAGTCTGCCGAGCACTCCCATCGGACTGACGTCCATCCGCGGGTGCACCTGTGCCCATTGGGCGACTATGCGGTCGACGCTGTCCTCCACACATTCCCCTCAACGTTGAACTGTTTGACGCGAGCCAGAATATCACTCTAGAGTTCTCAATGTTCAAAGGTTCAACGTTGAGGAGTTTGTCGTGGGCCGAATGCGGATCACCGTGTGCACCGCGATCGCTCCAGCAGTGTGGGGGACGACGTACATCGTGACGACCGAGATGCTGCCCCCAGGGCACCCTCTGTTCGCCGCGCTGGCGCGGTCATTGCCGGCGGGTGTGCTCGCGATCGCTCTGTCCCGTGCGATGCCAAAGGGTGCCTGGTGGTGGAAGTCGATCGTGCTCGGAGTTCTGAACATCGGCGCCTTCTTCCCGCTTCTGTTCGTCACCGCGTATCACCTGCCCGGTGGTGTTGCCGCGACTCTCCTGGCTACACAGCCACTGGTCGTGGCGGTTCTGGTCGTCTTTGTCCTCCGGGAACCGTTCTCCGCGTGGCGCCTGTCCTGGGGTGTGGTGGGGGTCGTGGGTGTTGCCCTCGTCGTGTTGCGCTCCACTGCGACCCTCGACCCGATCGGCGTGGTGGCCGGGTTACTGAGCGCGGTGTCGATGGGATTCGGGGTCACCCTCACAAAGAAGTGGGGTCGACCCACCGGGGTATCGGCAATGGGCCTGGCCGGGTGGCAACTGACAGCCGGTGGACTCTTCCTCCTGCCGATCACGCTCCTTCTCGAGGGCGTGCCCACGGCCGTCGACATCACGGCTATGGCCGGTTACCTGTGGTTGGGGCTCGTCGGTGGACTGATCTCTTACACACTGTGGTTCGGCGGCGTCGCCCGGCTCCCGGTTGCCGCGGTGGCCGCCCTCGGACCCCTCTCGCCCATGGCCGCAGCCGCACTCGGGGCGCTAGTTCTAGGCCAGTCTCTGGGCGCAGTCCAGATTCTCGGGTTCGTGCTGGCCGTGGCCGCGATCGCTGCCGGCCAGATCACCCCCAGCAGGAGGCCGTCGACGACCCCGCCCATCGCCGCGCAGCAGCCGGCGCTGACCGACGCACTGGCCAGGAGGGCATCATGAAGATTGCAGTCATAGGAGCGCCAGGGATGGCGGGCTCCCGCATCGTGGCAGAGGCGGCGAGGCGCGGCCATTCCGTATCCGGATTCTCGCGATCAGAACGCATCCACAACCGAGCTCCCGACGGGGTCTCATTCTCCACCGCCGATGCCGCCGATCCAGCAGCCATGAGCTGCATCGCGGCACAACACGACGTGATCGTGCTCGCCACCAGACCGTTTCCCGGCACCGAGGACGAAGTCAGCTCGCCGACGACTACAGTGCTGGACGCGACTCTGAAATTCGGCCGTCGCGTCATCGTGATCGGCGGTGCCGGCCCTCTGATGAGCCCGGACGCCGACCACCTCGTCATCGACGACCCGCGCTTCGTCCCCCCACGGTGGCGGACCATCGCGCAGGCCAGCGTCGATCAGCTCCACGCTTGCCTCAACCATCACGCGGAGTGGACCTACCTGAGCCCGCCTGCCCACTTCGAACCCGGCGACCGCACGGGACACTACCGCCGGGGAACACACCGGCTTCTTGTCGACACCGACGGCCGGTCGCACATCTCAGCCGAAGACCTGGCGATCGCCGCCCTCGATGAGATCGAACAGCCTGCACCGGCAATACGCCACTTCACCGTCGCGTACTAGATTCACAGCCGAGGGTCGACCGGTTCGGACTCCATGGCCAGGACACCGAAGACGCACTGGTGGATTCGCCAGACCGGCTCACCGGCTGCGGCCCGGCGTGCCCCTTCGAGGCCGAGCGCGTACTCACGTAGCGCCATGGAACGTTTCTGTCCGAGCGAGCGATTCTTCAGGCCGGCCAGTGTCCCCGGGGTGGTGTATTCGGCGCCGTAGATGATGCGCAGGTATTCACGTCCGCGGACCTTGAGGCCGGGCTGGACCAGCCCCTTCTTGCCTCGGGTCAGGTTGGCGAGAGGTTTGACGACCATGCCCTCACCGCCGGCTGAGGTGAGATCGTCCCACCACGCCGACCCTGCAGCGCGCGAACCATCGCCGGCGACGTCGACGACGAGGCGGCGGGTGGTGCGGAACAGTTCCGGGTCAGCGACGACGAGTCGGTCCGCCAGGTCCAGGTGCCAGTGATGGTCCCGGTTCTCGTAGGTGCCGGCGTCGCTGGCCACCATCTGGAACGGGGCGATCTGCAGGCCGAGATTGTTGTCGACCGGCTGGATATAGCGACGGTAGGCCTCGACGAACCTCTCGGCGTTCGCGGCCCTCGCACGCGTCCGGTCGAGCAGGTTCTGGACGTCGATGCCGCGGTGCGCGGCAGACTCGAGCAGGTCTATGGCGGAGGGAAGGGCGGTGGTAGCGGCGGCGCCCACTGCGGCGTATTGGTCCCGGATCATCGGTTCGGCCTTGAGCGTCCACGGCAGAATCTCGGTATCGAGAAGCAGCCAGGTGGCGCCCAGGTCCTCCCACACCCCGGCGGCTGTGGCCGCGCGAGCGATCCTTTGCAGGACCACCGACTGCTGGTCATCGGGCAGGAACGAGCGACCGGTGCGGGAGTGGATCACCCCGCCGCCCTGGTCGGTCACGCGCACGACGGCGCGGGAACCCATGTGCTTCTCCTGGCAGATCACGCGCTCGACGCCCTGCTTGGCGAAGTGGTCGAACGCCTGATCAGGGTGTTCGAGGAGGTCGTCGCGCGGGGAGCTGTCCACCGGCGACATGGTCGGCGGGAGGTAGAAGAGCTGTCTGGGGTCGACGGCGAAGCGGCTCATCACCTCCAGCGCCCCGGCCGCATTGTCGTCGCGCATCGACACCCGTCCCATGTACTGGGTCTCTATGATCCGGGGCCCGAGCACGTCGGTCAGCCTCAGGGTCGCGGGATCCCGCTCGGGCGGCG
This sequence comes from Dietzia sp. PP-33, assembly GCF_033790845.1. Taxonomy (NCBI): domain Bacteria; kingdom Bacillati; phylum Actinomycetota; class Actinomycetes; order Mycobacteriales; family Dietziaceae; genus Dietzia; species Dietzia sp. PP-33. The sequence goes on along the minus strand of NZ_JAMYEI010000007.1, from coordinate 232,603 downwards.
CCGGGGGCCGGATCGGCTCGTAGTAGGTGTCACGGGCGGGCACTGAGACGATCTGGCGTTCCGGGTATTGCAGCGCGGTCAGGGACCCGCCGAACACGCACCCGGTGTCCAGGCACAGGGTGTTGTTGACCCACTCCGTCTCGGTGACGGGGGTGTGCCCGTACAGCACCGTTGCCGACCCGCGGTAGTCCTCGGCCCACGGATACCGGACGGGTAGGCCGAACTCATCGGTCTCGCCGCTGGTGTCTCCGTACAGGGCAAACGCGCGTACCCGCCCGGATGCGCGACCGTGGTATTTCTCCTTCAGACCGGCGTGTGCCACGACCAGGTTGCCGTCGTCCAGGACGTAATGCGCCACGAGAGCGTCACAGAACGCACGGGTCCTGGCGACGAACGAGCCGTCCTCTGTCGCCAACTGGTCGAGGGTCTGTTGCAGACCATGGGTGGCCTTGACGGACCCCCGCCCCAGCGCCTTGGCGAGCTTGGCCTCGTGATTTCCCGACACGCACAGGGCGTTGCCGGACTCGACCATGCCCATCGCCAATCTCAGCACTCCCGGAGAGTCGGGGCCGCGGTCGACCAGGTCGCCCACGAACACCACGCGCCGCGACTCAGGGTGGCGGGCGTCGACCGCGCGGCCTGCCTGGTCCCTCTCCAGGGCGTAGCCCAGCGTCCGGAGCAGCTCCTCCAGCTCGGCGCGGCACCCGTGGACATCACCGATCACATCGAACGGTCCGTGGTCGTCGCGACGGTCGTTGAACAACCGGGTCCGCGCGATCGAGGCCTCGGCCACCGCCTGCTCCGAATCCAGCACGTGAATGGAACGAAACCCCTCCTTATTGAGCCCGCGCATCGAGCGGCGCAGCTGGTCCTGCTGGCGCTTGATCACCCGGGCTCCGAAGTCGCGATCCGCGCGTGCCGCGTTGCGCTCCACAGCCACCGAGGTGGGTAGGTCCAGCACGATGGCGGCGGCCAGCACGTCGTGCTCCTTGGCCAGGGCCAGCAGCGACCTGCGGGCCGCTGGCTGCACATTGGTCGCGTCGATCACTGTCAGCAGCCCCCGTGCCAGGCGTTTGCCGGCGATGAACTCCAGCACCGCGAACGCGTCTGCGGTGGCGTCCTGGGCGTTGGGGTCATCGCAGACCATCGCCCGGCAGTCGTCGCTGGAGATCACCTCGGTGGGGGCGAAGTGTGTCGCGGCGAAAGTCGACTTGCCGGACCCGCTGGCCCCGATGAGCAGGACCAGGGACAGCTCCGGGATGGACAGCTCACTCATACGGACACCTCCACGGGGGCGGACAGGCTGAACACGGCCATCTGCGTCGGCGGCCCGGCCTGCGGGTCGGCCTCGCCCACGGGATGGAAATCCACCCGATACCCGTGGGCGCCGGCTACTGAGTTGGCCCAGGATCGGAACTGTGTCCGCGTCCACTCGAAGCGGTGATCCGGGTGCCGGAAGCCTCCCTCGGCCAGCGCCGGATAGTGCACGTTGTACTCGACGTTGGGCGTGGTGATCACCACGTGCCGGGGATGCATCGCGCCAAACACGTTGCGCACCACAGCCGGCAGGCGGTCGGGATCGACGTGCTCGATCACCTCCATCAGGATCGCCACGTCGAGATCGGCGAGCCGCTCGTCCTCGTACATCAGTGAGGAGCGCAGGAGGGACAGGCGGTCGGCCTCGCGTTCGGTCATCGAGTCCACGTTCAACCGCGTGGCGGCTTTGGACAGGGCGATGTCCGAGACCTCCGTGCCGATCACGCGTGCCACGCCCTGGACCTTGAGCAGGCTGCCCAGCAGGGCGCCGGAGCCGCAGCCCACATCGGCGATCGACGCCGGGGCCAGGTCGCGGACCACCTCGAGAACGGCGTCGTGACGCAGTCTGACCAGGGGGCGTGGGCTGGCGGCTACGTCCGTGCCAGCCGCGTCGTCACGAACGTTCTCCCGGAGGCGGTCGTCCACTTCGGCGAGCCGGGACAGGGCACTCTCGCGGAGATCGCGCTGGCCGGCAAGGGAGCGATGCGCGATCAGGTCGCGCTCGGGGTGGGAGGGCAACCATCCCGCCCCGGCGCGCATCAGCTTGTCGACCTCGTCCTGGCCCACCCAGTAGTGCTTGGCGTCGTCGAGGACGGGGAGTAGGACGTACAGCTGGCTGAGAGCATCCGCCAGCCGCACCGACCCTGTCAGCGTCAGAGTCGCCAGCGGCGCCGCGCCCCACTGGGGCCTGGTGGCGTCGAACGCGATCGGCTCGGCCTGGACGTCCCATCCCAGCGGCGCGAACAACCGTCGCACCAGGCCGGGCTCACCGGGCACCGCCGGTAGCGAGATCGTCAGATCCAGGGGAGTCTCGACCAGCTGCTCGTAGCCGACACACTGTCCATTGAGTGCCGACCGGAACACCTTGCCCATCGCCACCGCCAGCAGCGACGACGCCACGTACGGGCGATCGTTGACGTAGTGCCCCAGCGCGAAGGCGTCACCGCGCCCGGAGCGTCCCCGCACCAGCGCCACCGGGTCCACTTCCAGAAGCACCGCGGAAGTACACGCCTCCGCGCTGACCTCGGGGTAGAACACGTGCGCCGTACCTGCATATACGCCGAATGACTGCACCTTGTCGGGATGCTTGTGCAGCAGGAAACCCAGATCACCTGGCGTGGCGAGCGCCTCCGAACGACGGGCAGTGATCGTCAGTAACATGCGGTCAGTCTGCCCCAGCCAGGTCGCCGGGGCGGCACTGTGGTCCGGGTGAGGTCCGATCGCGTCCTCGGCCGGGCGGCGCAGGCGCCCGTGTCCCGGACGCGGTCAGTGCTATCGGTGGCGCGGCCCCCCGGGGCGCATCATGATGGGCGCGTGTGCCGCTATGGCGGATAGCTTCAGAGGAATGTGAGTTTTTAGGCAAGAAGAGTTCTTTGGGGTCGGGTGAAACGTCGACGCGTGCCCGTCCCCGGTGTGGCCGCGAGCGGTGGCAGCGTCTCTTGGTGACGTGGCTCGGGCTGCGTTCTTCGGCTTGTAATGCAATTGGTGATGCACTTTGTGTAGGAGAAAAGGGTTGGGTGTGAATTCGGCAATCGATGGGGACCAGGAAATTCGATGGTCCCAGGTGGAAGACAGTTTCTTTGTCGGCAACTTCCGCGGCAATTTCGTGGGTTATATCGACCAGAACCCTGACGGCAGTTTTACCTGCTACGACAGGATGTCGAGACCGCAAGGCCAGTCCAGCACGCTGGAAGAGGCGATATTCAGCCTGAATGGTCTGTATTCATCCGACGCGAGCGACGGAGAATCGAATGTCGCTGGATACTGATCCCCACACGTCGCCAGGGGCTCCCGGACTGAAGTATCTCGTGTATACGAGCGTGCCGGTGCGGAAGATGATGCCGGGCGATCTGGAGTCCATTCTGTTCACCTCCCGAGAGCGAAATCGTGCAGCCGGGATCACCGGCGTCCTTCTCTTCAGGAACAACTGCTTCGTCCAGTTTCTCGAAGGTCCTCCGTCTGCGATAGACGATTTGATGACGCGCATCGCAGCCGATGACCGGCATAATCGTGTCCGGGTCCTGCTGACGGAATCCGCAGCCGAACGCAGTTTCGCCGACTGGAAGATGGGTTTCGGAATCCCCAAGGAGACCCGGTCGACCGGCGTCGACGGCGTACGGGACAGTTTCAACGATCTCACCGGCGGGTCGAACTACGACGTCGTACGCCGGGCAGCCGAGGACTTCTCGATCTGGTTCAAGGTGAAGGATCGCTCGACCTCGACCTGAGTCTCGCGTCCGACTGCACCCGGGCGACGAGCACGCCGCCACGCAGGACGCGATGCGCCCCGCAGTGGCAGGACTCGTAGACCACGGTGCCCTCGCTGGTGCGGTGCGAGGAGCCCGGCAGCCAAGCGTGCTGGTGCGCGTCCGGATCAGCGGGTGGTGGCACCGGGGCGTCGTGGTCACAAGCAGTGGGTGAACTGGCTGTTCTCGTCATGCGCTGACTGTGGTGCAATGGGTCAGTGCAGTTCAACCATGGCAATATGGTCGGCCCGACGCTCGCAGCGGAACTGGCCTCCCTCGCCGCCCGAGGATGGGACACCGACACCGCTGTGGCCGTGCTCCGCGATCACCGCGTTCGTAGGCCCCAACTCGCCGGTTCGATGTCTGCGCGGCTCCATGAGTGGGCGTTGCAGTTGAGGGCGCCGTTCTCGGCCATGGACGTGGACAGTAGATGCGACGCGATCAACCTGCTGTTGGAGTCGGCAACGTCGAGGCCGTCCCTGAGCACGCATGACGGTCACAAGCCCCACCTGCACTTCGCCGCTGACGGTGACGACGTGGTGGACCGTGTCAAGGCGATAACTGCCGGTGGTCTGGCGATCTTCACCGTCGAATCCGAGGGTGGGCGCCTGGGTGCCTGCCTGCGGGAGGGATGTCCCGAGGTATTTGTCGATACCAGCCGGAACGGTGGGCGGCGCTATTGCAGCGCCCGATGCGGCAACCACGACGCTGTTCGACGGCACCGGACCCCCGGCCGTCGACGCGGGTGACGCAGGGGGTGTCGTCCGGCCCCGAGATCGGGGATCATGTGGCGATGGAGACGCGAGACGAGCCCTGGCCGGCCCTGCCCCTGAATTCATGGATCGACACCCGGGACACGGTTCAGCTGTGGACCCAGATCGTCGGTAAGACGCGCATGGCCCTCGGGCCCGACATCAACCACTGGTGGGGCGTCCCGCTGTACGTGGACGCGCGAGGGCTCACCACATCCCTGATGGTCGCCGGGGGCCGCGGGCTCGAGATTCGCTTCGACTTCATCAGCCACGAACTCCTGCTCCTCGTCACCGACGGCAGCACCCGTCGGATGGCGCTCGAACCGCGGACCGTCGCCGACTTCTACGCCGAGTACACCGGCCACCTTGGTGATCTGGGGTTCGACGTGCCGATCGTCGGGACCCCGGTCGAGTTGCCGGAGGTGATCCCTTTCGCCGAGGACACCACACACACGTCGTACGACGCTGACGCCGTGGCCCGTTTCTGGAGGTCGCTGGTCAGCGCGCACGGCGTCCTGTCGGCGTTCCGTGGTGGGTTCCGTGGAAAGTCCTCGCCCGTCCACTTCTTCTGGGGTGCGTTCGATCTGGCCGTCACCCGGTTCTCCGGACGCTCCGCCCCCGAGCACCCCGGTGGCGTCCCGAACTGCCCGGACCGGGTGATGCACGAGGCCTACAGCGACGAGGTGTCGAGCGCGGGGTACTGGCCGGGTGGTGCGGAGGAGGGCATCTTCTACGCGTACGCCTATCCCCACCCCGAGGGGTACGACACCCACCCGGCGGTCGAGGCGCCCGCGCACTGGGACAGCGCGCTGGGGGAGTATGTGCTGCCGTACCACCTGGTGCGACAGGTGCCGGACCCCGACGCCATGGTGCTGAGATTCCTCGAACAGACCCATCGCGCGGCGGCGGAGACGGCGGGCTGGGTCTAGTCGCCGGCTGCTCTCACGGCGGTCGGCGCAACGGTCGTTGACTGACCATTCAGTCAGGCCTATGCTGACTGAATACTCAGTCAGCAACGAGAGGCGGCCGCCGTGCCCGACGACGACCCGGCCCGCAGCAGAGCCGATCGAAGCAGAGCCGATCGAAGTAGAGCCGATCGCAGCGGAGCCGACCGCATCCTGGACGCCGCCATCTCCCGGTTCGGCGAAAACGGCGTCAAGGGAACGAGTCTCAAGACCATCGCCGCCGAGGCGGGGGTGTCGCAGGCGCTGATCCTCCACCACTTCGGGAGCAAGGACCGACTGCACCGGGCCTGCGACGAGCACGTGGTGCGGCTGGTGCGGCAGGGCAAGGAGTCCGCGATGGGCCCGGGCCCGCAGCTGGATCCGCTCCAGTCGCTGCGGCAGATCGAGGACAGTCGTCCGCTGCTGCGCTACCTGGCCCGCACCCTCTCGGAGGGCGGCGACCACATCGCGCACCTCATCGACGAGATGGTCGCCGACGCCGAGGCTTACACCGGGGCCGCCGTCGAGGCCGGTCTCATCAAGCCCAGCGCCCATTCGCGCGAACGGGTCGTCGTGCTGACGCTCTGGTCGCTGGGATCACTGGTCCTGCACGAGCACATGAACCGACTGCTCGGCGTGGACTTCCTCGACACCGAGGCCCCGCCGGAGAACCTCGCCCCCTACGTGCTCCCGGTCGTGGAGCTGTTCAGCCAGGGCCTGTTCGAACCCGGCACCCTCGACCGCTTCACGGACGCCTTCGACACCCCTGACGATCCCGAGAAGGAGAAGTGAGCACCATGAACGACCTCGTGATCTCCGCGCGAGGGCTGGTCAAGACCTTCGGCACCACGCGTGCCCTCGATGGCCTGGACCTCGAGGTGGCCCGGGGTGAGGTGCACGGCTTCCTCGGCCCCAACGGCGCCGGAAAATCCACCACCATGCGCGTCCTGCTCGGCCTTCTCCGGGCCGATGGAGGCGCCGTGCGACTGCTCGACGGCGACCCGTGGACCGACGCCGTCGAGCTCCACCGCCGTCTCGCGTACGTGCCCGGGGACGTGGAACTGTGGCCCACTCTCACCGGCGGCGAGGTGATCGACCTTCTCGCCCGGCTACGCGGCCCACTCGACAGGCGCCGTCGCGATGAGCTGTGCGAGCGCTTCGACCTGGACCCCACCAAGAAGGCCCGCACCTACTCCAAGGGCAATCGGCAGAAGGTGGCGCTCATCTCCGCCCTGACCTCCGACGTGGAACTTCTCCTGCTCGACGAGCCCACCGCGGGCCTCGACCCCCTCATGGAGGTCGTGTTCCAGGACGCGATCGGTGAGGTCAAGGCCGCCGGCCGCACCGTCCTGCTCTCCAGTCACATCCTCGCGCAGGTCGAAGCACTCGCGGACCGCATCTCCATCGTGCGGCAGGGTCGCACCGTCGAGACCGGGAGCCTGGAGGAACTTCGTCACATGACCCGCACCACGATGGTCGCCCGTACCGACCGTCCGTCGGACGACCTGCGTCGGGTCCCGGGTGTCCACGATGTGGAGGTCGACGACGACGACGAGGTCCGCTTTCAGGTCGACGGGGACAGTGTCGACGAGGCCGTCCGGGCACTCGCCCCACTGGGCGTCCGTTCGCTGGTCGCCCATCCCCCGACCCTCGAACAACTGCTCATGCGCCACTACGGCGCCGCTGGTGAGACCGAGGCCGAGCCCGAGGGGCAGAGGGCAGAACGATGACCGGCAGTGCGATGACCGGCGGTGCGATGACCGGCAGTGCGATGACCGCCACGCCCACCGCCCGTCGCGAGCACGAGCACGGCGCTGGGCCCGGTTCCGCGCTGGCCGGCACCGGCACCCTGGTGCGGTTCTTCCTGCGACGGGACAGGATCAAGCTCCCGGCCTGGGTCGGCGGCCTCGGACTGTTCGTGGTCTACATCGGCGCCGCCCTCCCGCAGCTTGCGCCGACCGAGGAGGACCTGGCCGCGGTCGTGCCCCTGTTCACCCAGCCGGTCGGGCGGATGTTCACCGGCCCGGCCCTAGGCATGGACGCCCCCACCTTCGAGCGGTTCTTCGCCGCCGGCTACGCGCCGTACCTGTTCCTGCTCGCCGCACTGATGAACATCATGCTGGTCACCAGGCACACCCGCGTCGAGGAGCAGACCGGCCGCGCCGAGCTGATCCGCGCGAGCGTCACCGGCCGGCATTCCGCCCTCACCGCCACGCTGATCGTCGCCGCGATCACCAACGCCCTCGCGTGCGTGGTGGTCGCCGGTCTGGCGGTCGCCACTGGTTTCGCCCCGCTCGGCTCCCTGCTCATCGGACTGGGTACCGCGCTCACCGGGATGACGTTCGCAGGGATCTCGGCGGTGACCGCCCAGCTCAGCGCCTACTCACGGGCGGCTGCGGGGATGGCCGGGCTGGTGCTGGGGGTGTCCTTCATCCTCCGGGCGCTCGGCGACATGGCGGCCGTCGGCGGGTCCGCGCTGTCCTGGGCCTCGCCCCTCGGGTGGGCTGCCCAGACGGCCCCCTATGTGTACGACCGCTGGTGGCCGCTGCTCCCCCTCGTCGTCGTCGCCGTCGTCGGGTCCTCCGCCGCCTACGTCCTCCAGTCGCGCCGCGACTTCGGCGCGAGCCTCCTCGCCCCCCGCCCCGGCCCCGCGCACGCCGGCCGGTTCCTCGGGCACCCGGTGGGCCTGGCCGCCCGGCTCCAGCGCGGCGCCCTGCTCGGCTGGGGCGCGGCCATCGTCGTCCTGGGCGCCGTCAACGGCGCGTTCACCGACGCCATGCTCAGCGCGAGCCAGGACATGCCGCAGGCGATGCAGGACATGTTCGGCGCCCAGGGTCTGGTGGGCGGCTACGTGGCGTTCCTCGGGTCGTTCGTCGCCGTCCTCACCGCCGCGTATGTGGTCTACGCGCTGCAGTCACTCTGGGACGAGGAGGGGCGGGGCCGCGCCGACCTCGTGTTGGCGACCCCCGTCAGCCGCGTCTCGTGGGCGGGCGCCCACCTGGCCGTCGTGGCCGCGGGCGCGGTGCTCATCCTCCTGGTCACCGGGGTCCTCACCGCGCTCGCCGCCGCCGGCGTCACCGGAGACGTCTCGCTCGTCGGCGAAGTGATCGCCGCGCACCTCGGAGCCGTTCCCGCGGTCCTGATGGTGCTGGGAATCTGCGCCCTGCTGTACGGCTGGGTGCCGCGGTTGACGGCCCCCGTCGGCTGGGCGGTGGTCGCGCTGATGTTCCTGGTGACCAACTTCGCCGACCTGCTGGACCTTCCCGACTGGCTCCGGTCGCTCTCTCCGCTGCACCATCTCGCGGCGCTCCCGGTGGAGGAGTTCGCCGTGGTGCCGTTCCTCGTCGTCACAGTCCTGGCGGGGATCCTCGTGGCCGTGGGACTGGCCGGGTTCCGGCGTCGACAAGTCTGACCCCCTTCGTAGAGTGGCGCCATGAATCTGCTCCTGCTGTCCCTCGGCGTCGGCGCCGTGCCGGACTTCGTCGCCCAGCACGTCAACCGGCCCGCGCCCGCGGTGCGCATCGGGTATCTGAACGACGCTGCCAGTCCCTACGCGGGTGCCGCGTTCGCGGCCGCTGAACGCGCGCAGCTCTCGGAACTGGGCTACGTGCTGACCGACATCACCGCGGCCGAGTTCGACGACGCGGGCGCGTTCGCCGACGTGCTCGACCGGGTCGACGTCCTCTACGTCGCAGGTGGTAACACTTTCGTGCTGTTGGCGGCGCTGCGCCGCGTCGGTGTGGATGCGATCCTCGTCGAGCGGGTGCGCGCGGGACTGCCCTACATCGGTTCGAGCGCCGGATCGGTCATCACCGGCCCCAGCATCGAGCCGGTCAGCCTCATGGACGACCCCTCCGCCGCGCCTGAGCTCACCGACTACGGCGGACTCGGACTGGTCGACACCGTCGTGATCCCCCACGCGGATGGCGCCTTGCCGCCCTACCCACCCGCGCTCATCGCACGGCTCAAGGACACCTACGGGAGCGATTATCCACTCACGTTTGTCCATGACGATCAGGCGCTGCTCGTCGACGGTGCGATACCGCGCCTGGTCAGCTCACCCTGAATCGCGGCCGCGACGCGACGGGTCGGGTCGAGTCGGGTCGGGCCTGGACCATCGAGGACCTCGCCAGGCAGGATGAACGCTCTACCGGAACGAGGTTCGCTGAACCCATGAACTGGCTCGCCGGCAGCGGAATCGAGACGCGGCGATGTCCCTAGTCCTCCCACTCGTACGGACTGCCCACCCCGCACCGGCGCTTGCGGTCACAGTGCTCACCCTGTTGCTCGCGGCGAGTATGGGAGTGAGCACGTACACGGCGGTGGTGCTCTTCGCCGCTGTCCTGAGTGGTCAGCTCGTCGTGGGTTGGACCAATGATCTCTGCGATCGCGAGCGTGATCGTCGGGTCGGCCGCAGCGACAAACCGCTCGCGACCGGACAGATCTCGGTCGGGGTGGTGCGCTCGGCGATCGGCGCCGCAGGTGTGGTCTGTGTTCTCGCGTCGCTGTTGTGCGGACTCGGCGCCGGCCTTCTCCATCTCACGTCGGGGGTCGGCGCAGCTCTGGCCTACAACTTCGCGCTCAAGTCCACCGTGTTGTCCTGGCTTCCGTATTCGCTCGCCTTCGGCTCCTTGCCCGCCGTGGTGTCCCTGTCCCGGGAACCGGCTGCTCTACCGCCGCTGTGGATGGTCGCCGTCGGCGCTCTGCTCGGCTTTGCAGCGCACCTGCTCAATGCCATGCCCGACCTCGCCGACGACGCGGTGACCGGAGTCAGAGGATTGCCTCATCGACTGCCACCTTCGCTGGTGCCGTCTGTGGCCGCGCTGACACTCGTCGCCGCATCGGTGGTCTCTGTCTTCGGCAGGCGCACTCCACCGACGGCCGGTCAGTGGATCCTGTTGGCCGCGGTGCTCGTGCTGGCGGTGGCGGCGACCCGCACCACGGGAAAGGGCCCGTTCTATGCGGCGATCGCCATCGCAGGAGTCAACGTCGTGATGCTGCTGATCGGGTGATGCCGGGTCAGTACTTTTCGCGGGTGCGGTCGATGGGCACTCGGGTGACCTCCAGCTGGACCGAGGGCTTTCGTGCGGTGGACGAGGGCGACGGGTCTACAGTCGTTCCTCGTGACTGATGACGGGCGGCTGTCGCCGTTTGGTGCACGACGGTGGGCGGGGTGGGTGACTCTCAGCCCGGTCCGGGTCGTGGCGTTGAGTTTCGCTGCCGCGATCGTGGTGGGCACGGCACTGCTACTGCTTCCGGGGGCGGTCGAGCCCGGTGGTGGCACGAGCGTGACCGAGGCGCTGTTCACCTCGACCTCGGCGATGTGTCTGACCGGGTTGATCGTGGTCGACACCCCCGTGCACTGGTCCGGGTTCGGGCAGGTGGTCATCCTCGCTCTGATCCAGATCGGGGGGCTGGGGATCATGACCATGGCCTCGATGGTGGGCCTGGTGCTCGCCGACCAGATCGGGCTCAAGGCACGGATGAACACCGCGGCCGAGGCACGTGCGTCCGAACTCGGCGACGTCCGCGACGTCGTCATCGGCGTGATCCGTCTGAGCCTCCTGATCGAGGTGGTCACGGCGGCGGCCCTGGCCCTCCGCTTCGCCGTGGGCTATGACGAGCCCGTGGCGAGGGCGTTGTGGCTCGGGGTGTTCCACTCGGTATCGGCGTTCAACAACGCCGGGTTCGCCCTGTACAGCGACAACATCATCGGATTCGCCACCGACCCGTGGATCTGCGTGCCGCTGATGGTGGCGGTGATCCTGGGTGGTCTGGGCTTCCCGGTCCTCTTCGAGGTCGGGCGACGCCTGAGGCGGGCGGCGCCGGAGAGCCGGCTACGGCGGGGCTGGAGTCTGCACACGCGACTGACCCTCTGGGTCACGGCCGTGTTGCTCGTCGTCGGCTTCCTCGCCGTCCTCGCTCTGGAGTGGGCCCGGACCCTACAGACCTACAGTGCGGCGCAGAAGGTCCTGGTGGCCGCGTTCCAGGGAGTGATGCCCCGGACGGCGGGGTTCAACAGCGTCGACTACGCACTATTGGACGACGCGACGTTGTTGGTCACCGATGTGCTGATGTTCATCGGGGGCGGAAGCGGGGGCACCGCCGGCGGGATCAAGGTGACCACCTTCGCCCTCTTGCTGTTCATCATCATCGCCGAGGTGAGGGGGGAGCGGTCGGTGACCATCGCCGATCGTCGCGTCGACAGCCGGGTGCAGCGCCAGGCGTTGGCGGTGGCCCTGATCGGCATCGGCCTCGTCATGACCTCGACGATCGTGCTGCTCGCCGGCACCCCGTTCGGGCTCAACGAGCTCTTGTTCGAGGTCACCTCGGCGTTCGCCACCGTCGGGCTCTCCACGGGCATCACCGCCGATCTCCCCCACTGGGGGCAGTGGATACTGGTACTGCTGATGTACCTGGGCCGGATCGGCCCGATCACGATGGTCAGTGCGCTGGCCGCGCGGCAGCGCGGTCGACGATACGACCTTCCCGCAGAAAGGCCCCTCATTGGCTAGGCGACGAACGTCCGATGCTGTTGTGGTGCTGGGGCTGGGCCGGTTCGGCAAGTCCCTGGCACTGGAACTGATGGCACAGGGAGCGGAAGTGCTGGGGGTGGACTCCAGCGACGCGGTGGTGCAGAAGGTCTCCCACCGATTGACCCACACGGTGGTGGCCGACACCACGGACGAGGAGTCCCTGCGGCAGCTGTCCGTCCACCAGTTCGACCGGGCGGTGGTGGGGATGGGGTCCGATCTCGAGGCGAGCCTGCTCACCGCGTCGGTACTGATCAATCTCGGGGTGCCGAACATCTGGGCCAAGGCCACCAGCAACTCCCACGCCAAGATCCTGACCCAGATCGGCGTCCATCACGTGGTCCGGCCCGAGCACGACATGGGAAAGCGGGTCGCCCATCTGGTCCGTGGACGCATGATGGACTACATCGAGTTCGACGACGGATTCGCGATGGTCAAGACGACCGTGCCCGCCTTCGCGGTCGGCCGCACGCTCGGAGAGACGACGATCCGCACCGACTACGGCGTGACCGTAGTGGCCATCAAGCGTCCGGGCGAGGGCTTCACCTACGCGACCGCGGACACGATGCTCGCACCTGGCGACACCGTGATCGTCTCGGGCAAGACCCGCGACACCGAACGCTTCGCGGAGTTGTCCTAGACGCTGGCGGGATAGCGCAGCATCCGAGTCGTCGGGAACCAGGGGACACGGGAGCCGCCGCTGGTCAGCGGCTCGTCGAGGAGGGGTGTCATGACGGCTCTAATTCCGGATAGTCAGCGTCGATCGCTGGATGAACTGGCTGACAAACTGGATCTGGACACCGGAGATTCAGCCGCCAAGCGTTCCGCGTTCTGGCTCATGTTGGTGCTGTCCGGGGTGATAGCGGTGGCCGGCGTGGCGGGCGATTCCACCGCGACCGTGATCGGCGCGATGATCATTGCGCCACTGTCGACGCCCATCCTGGGAATCGGGTACGGCATCGTCACCGGGCGGGCCGGGGCTGTGGGGCGCAGCATGTTGCTCGTGCTGCTCAGTGTCGTAGCCGTGGTGGCTCTCGGGTTTGTCGCGGCCCAGGTTCTGCCCAACCCGACACACGTGCTTTCCAACTCGCAGGTGTCGGGTCGGACTTCGCCCACCCTGGTGGACCTCTACGCCGCGATCGCCACAGGCTTCGCGGGGGCTGTGGCGATAGTCCGGCGAGATGTCGGGGACGTCCTCCCGGGGGTGGCGATCGCCATTTCGCTGGTCCCCCCTCTGGCGGTGATCGGTGTGTGTCTCGGGTCCGATGCACCCTCCCTGGCCCTGGGTGCCACCGTGTTGTTCGCCTCGAACGTGCTCGCTCTCGTCGTCGCGTGCACGGTCGTCCTCATGGTCTCGGGCTACTCGCGTGAAGCCGCTGAGTCCGCAGAGGCGAGCCAGCGCCGCAGAGCGTACCTCGTACTGGCATTGCTTTTCGTCGTCGTGTTGGTCCCCATGTCGACCAACTCACTCTCGAGCGTGTGGGCCGGACAGATCCATGACGCAGCGGGGCGGTGGCTGGTCGACTCCGAATCCGCGGAGGTGCAGAACGTGACCGTCCGTCCTGACGTGGTGACAGTGGACGTGCTCGCCCCTGGCGACGTCCCCGAGCTCGATGCGCTGCAGAGAGAAGTCGACCGGATCGTGCCCTGGGGACCTTCGGTGGTGGTGGACCACACTGTCGGTCGGCGCATCGAGAGCGAGGGCGGATGAGCCCCGAGGTCACACCCAGTCGACCGACAGCGGTGAGCGGCGCCCCCACCCCACGGTCTGCAACAGCGGTTCGTCCAGCGTGAGGGCGGGGTAGCCGAGGCACAGGTAAGCCAGGGGCCGGGCGCCGTCCGGGAGCGGCACGCTGCCGGAGAGGTGGTCGGGGTCCACGAGGCTCACCCAGCCCATGCCCAGTCCCTCGGCCGTCACGGCCAGCCATAGCAGGGTGATCGCGGCGATCACGCTGTACTCGGTGGCCGCGGGGACGCTGGTGGTGCCCAGTACAGGGCCGGAGGGCGGGACGTGGCTGACCACCAGACCGACCGGCGCCTGGAGGATGCCCTCGAGACGCAGCGAGTCGTAGAGTGCGCGGCGCTCGCCGTCGAAGCGCCGGGCCTCGGCCGCGCGGACGGCCCGGAAACCCGCGTGGACGGCCTCGCGCACGCCGCGGTCCTCGATCACGGTGACGTGCCAGGGCTGACTCAGCCCCACGCTCGGGGCCACGGTGAAGACCTCGAGGAGCCGCTCGATGGTCTCGCGCGGGACAGGGGTGGGGTGGAAGTGACGGTGGTCGCGGCGCGTGGCGAGGATCCGCCACAGCGCATCCCGGTCGGGAGCACCCACTCCGCCGCCGCCGCCGCCTCTGCCGCCGCCTCTGCCGCCGCCTTCGTCGCCGTCGTCGTCACACAGGGGATCCGGGGTCATGACCGCACGAACCGGGGGCTCCACACCCGTCCGGACTCGGTGACCCGGGTGCCGGACGCGCCCACGATGAGCAGGCATTTCATGTCCACCGAGTCGCAGTCGAGCTCGGCGAGGGTCGTGACGGTCAGCGATTCCTCGGCCCGGCCCACGTCGCGGCCGATCACGACCGGGGTGGCCGGGTCGCGGTGCCGCAGAAGGACGTCGCGGGCGTCGGCGACCTGGCGCGTGCGCGAGCGCGAGGCGGGGTTGTAGACCGCCAGGACCAGGTCCGCCGCGGCGATCGCGTCCAACCGCCGGGAGATGACCTCCCAGGGCTTGAGCCGGTCGGACAGGCTCATCACGGCGAAATCAGCGCCGATGGGGGCCCCGGCCCGCGCGGCGACTGCCTGAACGGCGGACACCCCGGGCGAGACCCGCACGTCGACCCGGGAGTACAGCGGGTCCTCGGCGGCCTCGAAGACCGCGGCGGCCATGCCGAACACGCCCGCGTCCCCTCCGGAGACCACCGCCACGCGTTCACCGGATCGGGCGAGGTCCAGGGCGAGCCTGGCCCGGTCCACCTCGACGGTGTTGCCGGAGCAGTGCCGGGTCAGACCCGCGCGCTGGGGCACCCGGTCGACATAGGGCGCGTAGCCGACCACGTGGTCGACCTCGGCCAACACCCGCTGTGCCTCTGCGGTCTGCCAGTCGTCCGGGCCGGGACCCAGCCCCACCACGTGCAGCTCCCCGTCCGGGGCGACGTCGCGCACGGCCCCCTCGCCCAGCGGCGAGGGGCGTCGCCCGAACGGATCGAGCTGCCGGGAATCGCCGGGGACGACGATGAGCGAGAAGTACGGCACCGACTCGGGATCGACGTCCCGCACCGGGTGGTGCACCTCGGCGGCCGTCGAGGCACGCTCGACGTACACCGCGCCGTCGAGCCGACCGGCAGCCTCCAGCGCGCGGCGCACCGCCGGGAAGTTGCGTCCGAGCTTCATGATGATCGCCCCGTCGGTGTCCGCGAGACGGCGGGCCAGTTCGGGCTCCGGCAGCGTTCCGGGCAGGACGGTGAGCACATCGGTCTGGCGGACCAGAGGTGTGGCGGCGGCGGCGGTCGCGGCCGCGAACGCCGGTATGCCGGGCACGATCTCGGTGACGAACCGACCTGCGAGCTTGTCGTGCATGTACATGAAGGAGCCGTAGAACAGCGGGTCCCCCTCGGCGAGCAGGACCACGTCCCGGCCGGCCGCGAGGTGCTCTGCCAGCCGCTGGGCGCTGAGCTCGTAGAAATCCGCGATCGCTCCCGCGTACCCGCCGGGGTGGTCGGTGAGGCCCGTGGTCACGGGGTATTCCAGGACCTCCTCGATCGCACCGGCGGGGATGAGGTCGGCGGCGATCCGCCTGGCGTTGGAGTCCTTCCCGCGGCCGGCGTGGTAGGCCACCACGTCGGCGGCGCCGATGAGCCGGGCCGCCTTGAGGGTGATCAGCTCGGGGTCACCGGGTCCCACGCCGACGCCGTACAGCCGGCCCGCGTCGCCGGTCGCGCCCGCCGGACCGGTGCTCACTCGGCCACCTGCGCGAGGGCGTTGACCGCGGAGACCGTCATCGCGGACCCGCCGCGTCGGCCGTGGACGGTGGCGAACGGGATGTCGATGCCGTGGTCGTCCGCGAAGGAGGCCAGGGCCGCCTTGGACTCGGCGGCACCGATGAAGCCGACCGGGCACCCGACGATCGCCGCCGGGCGGGGGGCGCCGTCCAGCAGCATCTCCAGCAGGTGGAACAGGGCGGTGGGGGCGTTGCCGATCGCCACCACGGCGCCGTCGAGTCGGTCGCCCCACAGTGAGAGGGCGGCGGCCGAGCGGGTGGTTCCCATCCGCCGCGCGAGTTCGGGCACGGGGGGATCGGTCAGCAGGCACACCACGTCGTTGTCCCGGGGGAGTCTGGCCCGGGTGATGCCGGAGGCGACCATGTGGGCGTCACACAGGATCGGCGATCCGGCCTCGAGCGCGGCCCGCGAGGCCCCCACCAGTCCGGGGTGCACCTGCAGGTCGTTCACCAGATCGGTCTGGCCGGTGCCGTGCACCATCCGGACGGCGAGGCGCTCGGCATCCGGTGGGACGCGCGAGAGATCGGTCTCCCGCCGGATGGTGGCGAAGGAGTCGAGGTAGATCGCCGGCCCGTCGTCGACGTAGTCGTAGCGGCGCGGGGGCCGGTGGACAGCAGGCATCGAGTCCTCCTCGGGGTTCTCGCCCCGGTCAGAAGTCACAGTCGACGCGTCAGGCAGCGCGCCGATCCCGCGGCCAGTATCTGGCTTGGCGACCCGTCGACCGGGCCTCACAGTGGCGGAACCGCCCCGGATTCGCACCGGGTTCCTCGCCGTGGGACAGCCGGAAGTCTACGTGCGCACGGTGAGCACGCCGCGCCACGGGGTGACCACGAGCTCGGTGACGTCCCCGCCGGTGAGGCGATCGATCAACGCACGATCGAGAACTCCGTCCGGGGCCTCGACGTGCTCGATCCGCCCCGAGGAGCCGGGGACCGGGCCATACGACAGCGCAGGGGCCGGGGTGGGGAGGCGACCGTCGCCCGGGCGGGGGGCGGCGAGCGGCACCGGGAGCTCCCGCACGTGCCAGGGGGCGTCGGGACCGGTGCCGCGGGCGCGGGCGAAGTCGCGCGCCAGGCCGAGCAGGCGATCGGCGGCCTCGTCGACGGGCACCACTGCGGACCAGCTCCCGCCCACACGGAGCTGCGCGGAGTCGCCATCGAGCACCGTCAGCCCCAGGTCGCCGTCGCGGGTCACGAGATCACCGCGGCCGTCGTCCAGGACGAACAGGAACCGGCCGGACAACCCGGCCAGCGCCGGATCCGTCCGGAGGCCCGCGTCGAGCCGGTCGGTCAGCGGGCGCAGGTCCGTGCGGCCGCCGACCAGTCCGGTGAGTGGGGAGACGAGGACGTTGCGGACGAGCTCGTGCGTGGGCGCGGGAAGCAGGCCGGTCGCGACGATGGCTCCCACGACCTCGTCCGCGAGCCTCCCGTCCCGCCCGGTCGGCAGGGCCCGCAGTTGCAGGTTCGCGCGGGTCGTGACGTGCACGTCGTCGTCGCCGTATCGCGCCGCGACCCCGTGCAGCGCGGCGAGGGATTCCGGTGACACGCGGCCGCCAGGGACGCGCAGCCGGACCAGGGCGCCGTCGTCGGCGGGCCACGGGCGCAGCACTCCGGGACACATGTCGGTCCGGGTGCGGGAGGCCGGTTTGGAAACGCTCACGGGACACAGTCTGACACCCTGTTCGACGCGGCCCGGGAGTGGTAGTTTCCTAAACAATTCTTGAAGAATCGGAGTCCTGCCGTGACGTCGCACCGCGTACCCGCCCTCGTCGCCTCCCTCGTAGCCGCGGTCGCTCTGGTCGCGGCCGGGTGTTCGTCGGACTCCGTCACCCAGGCGGCCGGCACCACCTCGACGTCACCGCCGGCCGGCACCACCGCGCCACCGCCGGCCGGGTCGGTCGCCGGGGTGACCGTGCCGGACGCGTTCACCGCCCTCACGATCACTCCGATCGGGAATCCGCCGCTGCCGTTCCGGGGAACGGACGGCAGGTATCACGTCGCCTACGACCTGCAGCTGACCAACGCCACCGGGGTCCCGGCGAGCCTGGACAAGATCGATGTGGTCGACGGCACCGATCCCACGAAGATCATCGCCAGCTTCTCCGGTTCGGCCCTGATCGACCCGGAGTGCGATTTCGGTGACTGCAACCGCCTGCGTGGCCTCCCGGCCGGGGTCATCGACAGCGCCGAGATCCCACCCCAGGAGAGCCGCGTGGTGTTCATCGACTTCGCGCTGGACTCCCTCGACCAGGCCCCCGAAGCGGTGTTGCACCACGTCTACGGGACCGGTGCCGCCTCGCCGGCCTTCGGCGAGCCGGGGCCCATCGACTACCTGGCCACGCCGGTCGCCTTCTCCACGCAGACCGTGCCGGTCGTCTCGCCACCGCTACGCGGCGACAACTGGGTCGCCCTCAACGGGTGTTGCGAGCCGGGTTTCCCGCATCGCAGTTCGGTGATGTCGCTCAACGGGAAGCTGAACAACAGTCAGCGCTTCGCCATCGACTTCAAGCGCACCAACGACAGCGGCGAGTTCTACTCCGGGGACAGGACCCGCAACGAGAGCTATGTCGACTACGGGGCCGAGATCCTCGCCGTCGCCGACGCCACGGTGGTCTCTGTCCTCGACGGTATGGAGGCCAATGCACCGGGTGTCCTGCCCGCCAGCGACCCCGAGTTGGCGGCGGAGCTGACCGTCGAGAACGTGGACGGCAACCACGTCGTGCTCGATCTCGGCGGCGGGGTCTACGCGATGTACGCACACCTGATCGCGGGGTCGATCACTGTCGAACCGGGCGACACGGTGACCGAGGGGCAGGTGATCGGCGAGCTCGGGAACACCGGCAACGCCAACGCGTCGCACCTGCATTTCCAACTGATGGACGGGCCGAGCCTGCTCGAGGCGGATGCGTTGCCCTACGAATTCAGGAGTTTCGACTACCAGGGGCAGGTCCCACCGCAGCGGATAGCCGATGCAGACGACTATCTGGCCGGCACCTTCCTGCCGGAGGGTCCGCAGCAGCGGGAGGCGCGGACCGACCAGATGCCGCTCAACCTGGCGGTCGTGGCCTTCCCCTAGCCGGACGAGCGACGCCGACCACTCCGCTCCGACGGCCGGGCACCCGTGGGGGACCGGGGCCGGATAGGCTCGCCGGTGCCGTGGTGCTCGGGAAGCCGGAGGAAAAGCCGGCGCGGCCCTCGCCACTGTAGTCGCGGAGCCATGCGACCCTCGTCCGTCCCCGAGTGGGGCGGAGACCACTGGATCCTCCAGGATCCGGGAAGGTCGGTCGCACGGCGTCGATGCGAAAGCCAGGAGACCGGCCACGGCGACATGTTCCACGAGGGTTTGGAGAAGAACATGCGCCATGACCGGCGTTCGGCGTCCCCTGACGACGCCTCGGCACCATCGAATGACACGGCACCACACCAGGCACCACGCATCACCCTGCTGTCCACCTCCGACACGGACCTGCTCTCGGCGCGTGCCTCGCGGGCGAGGTGGACGCTCGGCAACCCGTCTCGGATCGACGTGGAGGCGGAGCTGCCCGGTCTGCTCGCCGGCGCCGACCTGGTGGTGGTGCGGATCCTCGGCTCGCGGCGGTCGTGGGAGCCCGGATTCGCCGCGGTCCTGGCCTCGGGGCGGCCGGTGGTGGTCCTCGGCGGCGAGCAGGCCCCGGACGCCGACCTGATGGAACTGTCCACGGTGCCGATCGGCATCGCGGCCGAGGCACACCGCTACCTCGCGGAGGGCGGGGAGCGGAATCTCGCCCAGCTCCACGCCTTCCTCTCGGACACGGTGCTGCTCACCGGAGCCGGCTTCGAACCCCCGGAGAGCGTCCCGGTGTGGGGGATGCCGCCGCGTCCGGTCGCCGACTACCCGGCGAGTGGTCACGAACGACGCGATTCCCGGAACGCGACCTGGGAGAACGTGAGCGGAATCGACCAGTCGCGGGGTGGCCCCCGGGTGGACCAGTCGCGGGGCGTCCCCCGCGTCGGGGTGCTCTACTACCGGGCCCACGAGGTCAGCGGGAACTCCGAGTTCGCGCACGCGCTCGCGGACGCGATCGACGCCACCGGGCAGGCCGTGGGCGTGCCGGTGTTCGCCGGGTCCCTGCGCTCGGCCCCCGACGAGTTGTTCGAGGCGCTCGGTTCGCTCGACGCACTGGTCGTCACCGTCCTGGCCGCCGGCGGCACCACGCCCGGAGCGGTGAGCGCGGGTGGCGAGGACGAGACCTGGGACGTCGAACGCATCGCCGCGCTCGACATCCCGGTCCTGCAGGGCCTGTGCCTGACGTGGAGCCGGGAGGACTGGGAGGCCTCCGACGACGGCGTCAACCCGCTGGACTCGGCCAACCAGATCGCCATCCCGGAGTTCGACGGCCGGATCATCACCGTGCCGTTCTCCTTCAAGGAGATCGACGCCGACGGGCTGCCCCGGTACGTCGCCGATCCCGAACGCTGCGCCCGCGTGGCGGGGATCGCGGTCTCGCACGCACGCCTGCGCCACGTGCCCGCTGCCGACCGCCGGATCGCCCTGGTGCTCTCGGCGTACCCGACCAAGCACTCCCGGATCGGCAACGCGGTCGGGCTCGACACCCCGGTCTCGACCATCCGGTTGATGCGACGGATGCGCGACGAGGGGTACGACCTGGGGCCGGCCGACGGGCCCATCGCACGCTTCCTCGAGCGCACCGAGGAGCTGCCTGATGACACCGCCGCCGGAGACGCGCTGATCCACGCGCTGATCGCCGCAGGTGGGCAGGACGAGGAGTGGCTGACTGACGCCCAGCTCACCGACAGCCACGTGCGGATCAGCACCGACGACTACCTGAGGTGGACGGCGGACCTGCCCGAGTCGCTGCGCGCGGAGATGATCGAGGCGTGGGGCCCGGCTCCCGGCCGGCTGTTCGTCAACGACGCCGGTGAGATCGTCCTGGCCACCATCCAGGCGGGCAATGTCGTCCTATTGATCCAGCCGCCGCGCGGGTTCGGGGAGAACCCGGTGGCGATCTATCACGATCCTGAGCTGGCCCCGTCTCACCACTACCTGGCCGCCTACCGGTGGCTGGCGCACGGTTTCGGCGCGCACGCGCTGGTCCACCTGGGCAAACACGGCTCGCTCGAGTGGCTCCCGGGCAAGAACGCCGCGCTGTCGGCGGCGTGTGCGACCGACGCCGCGATCGCCGACCTGCCGCTGATCTACCCGTTCCTCGTCAACGACCCCGGTGAGGGCGCGCAGGCCAAGCGCCGCGCCCACGCCACGATCGTCGACCACCTGGTGCCGCCGATGGCCCGGGCGGAGTCCTACGGAGACGTCGCCCGCCTGGAGCAGCTGCTGGACGAGTACGGCAACATCGCCTCGATGGACCCGGCCAAGCTGCCGGCCATCCGCGCGCAGATCTGGACCCTCATGCGGTCCGCGCACATGCACGAGGACCTGGGCCTGGAGCAGCAGCCCGGGGACGAGGAGTTCGACGACTTCCTGCTGCACGTCGACGGCTGGCTGTGCGAGATCAAGGACGTCCAGATCCGCGACGGCCTGCACGTGCTGGGCCAGGCGCCGGCCGGCGAGGCGCGGGTGAACCTGGTGTTGGCGATCCTGCGGGCCTCGCAGGTGTGGGGCGGCGAGTTCGGCGCGGTCCCCGGTCTGCGCCGCGCGCTCGGGCTGGCGGAGGACGCCCCGACCCCGGAGGTCGACCGCGTGGAGGCGCTGGCCCGGTCGCTGGTCGAGGACATGGACTCCCGCGGGTGGGACCTCGCGGCGGTGCCGCAGGTCCTGGCCGCCGCGGGGCTGGGAGACCACGACGACGACGAGGTGGGCCGCGTCCTGGAGTTCGCCGCCCGCGAGGTGGTGCCGCGCCTGGCAGCCACCGTCGACGAGCTGGGCTCGGTCATGCACGCCCTCGACGGCGGCTTCATCCCGGCCGGGCCGTCCGGATCCCCGCTGCGCGGGCTGGTCAACGTCCTGCCGACTGGACGGAACTTCTACACCGTCGATCCACGCGCCATCCCGTCCCGGCTGGCCTGGGAGACCGGGCAGTCGATGGCCGACTCCCTGCTCGACCGGCACGTCGCGGAGACCGGCGAGTACCCGAGCTCGGTGGGCCTGTCGATCTGGGGGACCTCCGCCATGCGGACCTCCGGCGACGACGTGGCCGAGGTCCTGGCCCTGCTCGGCGTCCGGCCGGAGTGGGACGAGGCGTCCCGCCGGGTGAACGGCCTCGAGGTGATCCCGGCGGTCGAGCTCGGTCGCCCGCGCATCGACGTGACGGTCCGCATCTCGGGCTTCTTCCGGGACGCCTTCCCGCACGTCATCACCATGCTCGACGACGCCGTCGGCATGGTGGCCGAGCTCGACGAGCCGGACGATCTGAACCACGTCGCCGCCCACACCCGCGCGGACCTGGCCGAGCACTCGGACCACCGCCGCGCGACCACCCGCATCTTCGGCTCCGCTCCGGGGTCGTACGGCGCGGGCATCCTGCAGACGATCGAGGCCGGCAACTGGCGGGACGACCGCGACCTGGCCGAGGTCTACACCCGCTGGGGCGGCTTCGCCTACGGCCGCGACCTTGACGGCGTCCCGGCCGCGGACGACATGCGGACCAACTACCGGCGCATCGCGGTGGCGGCCAAGAACATCGACACCCGCGAGCACGACATCGCCGACTCGGACGACTACTTCCAGTACCACGGCGGGATGATCGCGACCGTGCGCGCGCTCACGGGCACCGAGCCCCGCGCCTACGTGGGGGACTCCACCACGCCGGACGCGATCCGCACGCGATCGCTGGCGGAGGAGACGGTCCGGGTGTTCCGGGCGCGCGTGGTCAATCCCCGGTGGATCGCGGCCATGCAGCGGCACGGCTACAAGGGGGCGTTCGAGCTGGCGGCGACGGTGGACTACCTCTTCGGCTTCGACGCCACCGCCGGCGTCGTGCACGACTGGATGTACGACACGCTGGCCAGGGAATACGTCCTGGACCAGACCAACCAGGAGTTCCTGCGCCGCTCCAACCCGTGGGCCCTGCGCGGGATGATCGAGCGGCTCTCCGAGGCCGCCGACCGTGGGCTGTGGGCCGAGCCGGACGCCGAGATCATGGACCGGATGCGGCAGGTCTACCTGGACGTCGAGGGCGACCTCGAGGACACGCATGGCGACTGACCGAACTCCTCTCGACCCGAGCAGCCCAGACGCGCGCGACCACTGCATCCGCACACGAGATATCGCGTGTGGGTGCAGTACTTGCGCGCGGATGGCAGAGGCGCGGGAGCGGCCCTGCCGCCGGGTGCGGGTGGTCGGCATCGGCTCGGGCGGGCTCGACCAGATCACCGTCGAGGGAATCGAGGCCCTGCGGGCGTCCGACTACGCGATCGCCGCCGTGAAGGGACCCGCCGACCCGTTGGTCGACCTCCGCCGGCAGTTGCTCGCCCGGCACGCGCCGGGCGTCGAGCTGGTGGGGGTCACCGACCCGGAACGGGACCGCTCGTCGTCGTCGACCTCCTCCCGGGTCGGGTACCGCGGCGTGGTCCGGGACTGGCACGAGGCCCGCTCGCTGGCCTGGGAGCGCACCCTGACGGACCGTCCCGGCGACGTGGCGATCCCGGTGTGGGGCGACCCGGCCTTCTACGACTCCACCCTGCGGATCGTCGACCGGATCCTCGCCCGCGGACGCCTCGACTTCCGGGTGGAGGTGGTCCCCGGCATCTCCGCGCTGCAGGTGCTGGCCGCGCGCCACAGGCTGGTCCTGCACGAGATCGGCGGGACGGTCACGGTGACCACCGGTCGCCGGCTGGCGGAGGTCGTGGCCGCCGGCGCGGACAACGTGGTGGTGATGCTCAACGCGGACCTGCCGCTGGACGATCTCGCCGACTGGCACATCTGGTGGGGCGGCAACCTCGGGGACGCGGGGGAGTGTCTGGTGTCGGGCAAGGTCGGTGACGTCCTGCCCGGGTTGCGAGCCCACCGCGAGCGGCTGCGCGCCGAGCACGGCTGGGTGATGGACGTCTACCTGCTGCGCAGGGCACCGTGATGCCGCGGATCCGGCGGTCGGTCGCGGCCGGCGGGGACCGTGCATACACTGGCGCTCCCCCGAGACATGGAGGTACACGATGGGTTTCCTGAAGAACGCACTGAAGAGCGGGATCGCACTCAAGGCTGTCGATGTGGCCAAGCGTGAGGCGTCGAAGCCGGAGAACAAGCGCAAGGCCCGCGAGCTCGCGGACAAGTTCCGCAACCGCAAGCGCTGACCACACCGGGCGTCCGGTAGGCCCGGTCACACCCAGTCGACGAGCTCCACCGGGTCGTGGGGACCGGCGCCCTCCGGCACCACGGCGAGCACGGGAGCGCCGGCGAGGTCGGCGAGGTGCGCGGTCCGGACCCGGCCCGTGAGCGTCCACCCGCCGGACCCGTCGGGGCGGGCCGGCAGCACCCGCGCACGGGTCGGGGCGGCGAGTCCGTCGAGTCCGGCCACCCGGGTCAGGACCGGTGGACGCTCGCGGCCGGTGAGGGCGTCGACCAGCGCGCGCCCGGTGGTGGCGGCCGCGCTGATCGCGGCGAGCGGGTTGCCCGGCAGCCCCACCAGCACCCGGCCGTCGGGCAGCACGGCGACGATCTGCGAGCCCCCGGGCCGCACGCGAACCCCGTCCAGCACGATCCTGGCCCCCGCGTGCCGGAGCGCGGGCCGGAGGTGGTCGGCCACCCCCCGGCCGGTCGCGCCCACCAGGACGAGGACGTCCCCGCTGCCGGCCCGCGCCACCGCGTCGGGGGCGCCGCTGACCAGCGCGTCCACCGCGTCGGCGGTGTCCGGGCAGTGCGCTGCGGGGCCGCCCGGGCCCGTGACGAATCCCGCCCGCGTGAGCACGGGCCCCAGCAGCGGGCCCACGGTGTCCCGGATGCGCCCCGGTGGCAGCGGGGAGGGGGAGTCGGCGGGCAGGACCTCGTCGCCCGTCGTGACGATCACCGCGCGCACCGGCCCCCGAACTGACACCGCCGACAGTCCCGCGGACAGCCCCGCCGAGGCCAGAGCGGCGTCGAGTGTGGTCCCGGCCGGGGCCAGCTCGTGCCCGGCGGGCCAGTCCTCGCCGACGGGGCGGAGGTCATCCACGCCGGCCGCCGCCGGAAGTGCGCCGACGACCGGCGGGCCGGAGCCGTCGGGGGACACCTCCACCAGTTCGTGCCGGAGCACGCGGTCGGTGCCGGTCGGTGCCGGCGCCCCGGTGGCGATGGGCGCGGCGGCCCCCGGGGGCAGGATCACCGGGGAGCCGTCCCCGGCGCGGCGTGCGGGTTCGGTCAATCGCCACGGGCCCGGTCCGGACAGGGCGTACCCGTCCATCGCGGACACCGGCTCCCGGGGCATCGGATCGACCGTGACGAGCGCGGCGGCCAGTACCGCTCCCATCGCGTCGAGCGGTGCGCGACCGGTCGGCGGCAGCGGGGTGAGCCCAGATCTCAGCACCGCGGCGACGTGGGCGAACGCGACGGGTCCGCGAGCGGCCAGGTCCGCCCACGTGTCCACGTCCCGGGCGGGGTCGCCCACGCTCACGCGGGTGATCTCGTCGTCGTCGTACAACGACCGCACCGATCGGCCGGCCAGGCCGCCGGATCGCTCGAGGGCGGACAGGCGCGCGGCGAGGGCGCGACGGTCCCACGCGGCGAGGAGGTACTGATCCCGACCGGCGGCGTCCACGGCGAGTGCGGCCGGCCCGCACAGGGAGGCGACGAGGGAGCGGAGGGTGTCGGCGTCGAGGTCGGGCAGGTCACAGGCCACGACGACGACGAGGTCCGCTCGCTCCGGAAGCGCCGCCAGTCCCGCGGCGATCCCGGCGACCGGGCCCGAGAAGGGCGGATCCTCGCGGACGTCACCCCCCGGGCCCACCGTGACGACCCGGTCCGCGACCGACGCGGCGGCGCGGGCCACGGACTCGAGCATCGGCCGGCCGGCGACCTCGATCCGCGCCTTGTCAGCTCCCCCGAGCCGGCTCGCGCGGCCGCCGGCCAGGACGATGGCCCCGATCCCGGCGATATCGCGTCCCGCGGGTCGGTCACCGACGGTCACCGGTGGTCTCCGGTCGCGTCCCCGGCTGAGTCGCCGGCGGCGTCATCGTGGGTGTCACCGGCGGCGTCACCGGCGGCGGTGTGCGCCAGTCGACCGCGCAGGAAGTCGTCGACGAGCCGCTCGATGTCCGCGGTCGTGTGCGGGCGCAGTCCGATCATCCGGGCGAGCACCACCGGCCCCGCGAGCTGGGACACCGCCAGGTCGCGGTCGCCGGGGATCAGCGTGCCGTCGGACTCCGCCGCGGTCAACACCGCGTGCAGGGGCTCGGTGTAGGAGGCCACCACGCCGCGGCGCAGTTGACCCACCTCGTCGTCATCGCTCGCGCCGCGGCCCATCGCCAGCCACCCCAGCATCGACTGCTGCAGGGGAGCGTCCTGGATCAGGCGCGCCATGGACGTGCTCAGGTGCAGGAGTTGCTCGCGCACCGGGGCGTCGGCCGGCGGCGGCTCGGGCGTCGGCAGCAGGCGCCGGAACGCCGCGGCGATGAGGGAGTCCGTGGAGGGGAAGTTGCGGTACAGCGTGGTCCGCGCGACGCCCGACAGGCGGGTGACCGCGTCCACCGTCACCGCGGCCGCGCCACCGGACAGGAGAAGCGTCACCGCGGCGTCCAGGAGTTTGCCCCGCGAACGTGCCCGGCGGGGATCGGTCGGTGACTGCATTGGTCCATTGTGACGCCCTCGGTGGGATACGGTGTGGGCACCCGAGCGATACCGGCGGTATCGTTTCTCTCGGGGACCGCGTTCCACCGTCCACCGCCACCTCCGACCCCGCGACTCACCGACCCCGCCAATCCTCGAACCCGCCATTCCTCAAACCCGCCATTCCTCAAACCCGCCATTCTTCAAACCCAGGGAGCCCACGTGATGGAACTGACCGCCGGACGGCGCCGCTGGCTGCTGTTCGTCAACATCGTGGCGGTATCGCTGGTCGTGGCCACGATGTCCGCCCTGTACACCTCGCTGCCGGACATCGCCGTGGGCATCGGCGCCACGCAGGCCGAGCTCACCTGGATCGTCGACTCCTACACCCTCGCGCTGGCCGCGCTCGTGCTCATCGCCGGCGCCCTGGGCGACCGCTTCGGTCGGCGCGCCACGCTCATCGTGGGCCTGGCGTTGTTCACGGTGGCCTCGGCACTGCCGCTCTGGCTGGACTCGCCACTGTGGGTGATCATCCTGCGGGCCGTGGCCGGGGTGGGCGCGGCGTTCGTCATGCCCTCCACGCTCTCCCTGCTCACCGCCAGTTTCCCGCCGGAACGGCGCGGCTCCGCCGTGGGCATGTGGGCCGGGTTCGCGGGGATCGGCGGGATCGTGGGCCTGCTCAGCTCGGGGCTCATGCTGGAGGTGTGGTCCTGGAAGTCGATCTTCGTGGTCTACTCCGCCATCGGTCTGCTGGTGCTCCTGGCCGCGTTCACGATCGGCGAATCCGTGGCCTCCCGGCACGGCCGGCCGGACGTGCTGGGGGCCGTGTTCTCGGCGTTGGCGGTCGGAGGCGTCGTCTTTGGGCTCATCGAGGGCGCGCACACGAGCTTCGGTGAACCCCTCGTCGTCGTCGCCCTCGTCGTGGCGGTCGTGAGCCTGATCGGCTTCGTCCTGGTCGAGCTCCGGGCCGCCGACCCGCTACTCGACGTGCGGTACTTCCGCCGCCGGGGCTTCACCACCGGCTCCGTCGCCGTGGGTATGCAGTTCCTCACGATCTTCGGGTTCTTCCTGCTGATCGTGCAGTACCTGCAGCTGGTCAAGGGCTATGACGCCATCTCGGCCTCCCTGGCACTGGCGCCGATGGTGGTCCCGGTGATGGTCTTCTCGCTGCTCTCCCCCCGGATCACCGCGGTGGTCGGTCTACGGGCGGTCTGCGTGGTGGGGCTGGCGTCGATCGCGGCCGGGATGGTCCTGCTCTCCCGCCTGGGCGTGGACTCGACCTACTGGGACATCCTGTGGCCGATGATCGTGGCCAGCGTGGGCCTGGGCCTGTCGACCGCCCCGGCCACCTCGGCGATCGTCTCCGACATCTCCGCCGACGAGCAGGGTGTCGCCGCCGCGGTCAACGACGCGATGCGCGAGGTCGGCGCCGCGATCGGCATCGCTCTGTCCGGCAGCATCCTGGCCGGCCGCTACGCCACCGGGATCGTGGACGTCCTGCCCGCCGTGCCCGAGGCCGGGCGGCAGGCGGTGGAGAGCTCCTTCGCGGGCGCGGTGGAGTTCGGCTCCGCAGCCGGGCCCGCCGCGCAGGGGGTCGTCGACGCCGCCGCCGGGATCTTCGCCGCCGGCATCTCGGACGCGTTGTTCGCACTGGGCATGGTCGCGGCGGGGGCGACGGTGCTGCTGCTGTTCGTCGCGCCGGGTCGGGGCTACGTCCCGCAGGGGGACGCGGCGCCTGCCGATGCCGCGGGCGATGCCGCTGCGGATGCCGCGGGCGACGCTACCGGTGCCGCACCCGCCGGTGCGGGTACCGATCCTGCCGCCGGTGCCGACGCGTCGGATATCGACGATCTCGGGGCGCATCCTGCCGAAATGGGTCCCGCGCAGAGGTAACCCCCGCCGCCGCAACGGCATCCGCTCCCGCGCCTGCCCGTCCCGTTGAAATCCGCTCCCGGCCCTGAACTCACGCGTGCGCAGCGGTTCACGCGTGAGTTCAGGGACAGAGGCGGACGGCAGGCGCACGCGCGGATGCCCGTTGAGAGGTGCGCCGGTTGCTCGCCGCTACGCTCGCTGGCGCTCGGTGTCTATGCGCGTCCCGCTGCGGTGCTTGCCTCGCTGGCGCTCGGCGAGCTCCTCGGGGCCGACGGACGCTGCTCGAACCGGACTCCGCCCGTGAGCCGGTTGCTCGCCGCTACGCTCGCTAGCGCTCGCTTCGCGGCTCGAACCGGACGGTCACCGCCTTGAAACCCGGCGTGTTGGACTCCCGCGCCACGTTCTGCCGGTGCACCAGATTGTTGGCCTCGGGGAAGTAGGCCGCGCAGCAGCCGCGGGCCGTCGGGTAGGACACCAGACGGAACTCGTCCGCCCGACGCTCGCTGGTCACGCCGTCCGAGCCGGTGAACACGCTCACCACGTCGACCAGTTGGCGCTCTGCGAGGCCCAGGTCGCGCAGGTCATCCGGGTTCACGAGGATCACCCGACGCCCCTCCGAGATGCCCCGGTAGCGGTCGTCCAGACCGTAGAAGGTGGTGTTGTACTGGTCGTGCGAGCGCACGGTCTGCAGGATCAGATGGCCGGCCGGCGCCTCCAACCACTCCAGCGGGGACACCGTGAAGTGCGCGCGCCCGGAC
The DNA here is from genome assembly GCF_033790845.1 of Dietzia sp. PP-33. Lineage (NCBI taxonomy): Bacteria > Bacillati > Actinomycetota > Actinomycetes > Mycobacteriales > Dietziaceae > Dietzia > Dietzia sp. PP-33. The sequence goes on along the minus strand of NZ_JAMYEI010000007.1, from coordinate 203,272 downwards.
GGGGTGGCGAACGACCGGGAGTCGCGCGGGGGGTTGGGCAGCACGAACCCGGACCGCTGACGCACCCGACGGTTGTAGTCGGTGAACCCGGGGATCACGCGGGCGATGTGGTCGCGGATCACGTCGTAGTCCTCGGCCATCGCGCGCCAGTCCACCTGGTGGTGGTGCCCCAGGATCGCCTCGGCCATGCCGGCGACGATCTGCGGTTCACTGAGCAGCTGCTCCGACACCGGTTCGAGCCGCCCGGTCGAGGACCGGATCACCGACATCGAGTCCTCCACCGAGACGAACTGTGCACCTCCGGGATGGCGGTCATCGCGGTCCGTGCGTCCGAGCGTCGGCAGGATCAGGGAGGTCTGCCCGTGCACCACGTGGGAGCGGTTGGGCTTGGTCGACACGTGCACGGTGAGCCCGGTGCGCTGCATCCCCCGCTCCAGCACGTCGGTGTCCGAGCACGCCTTGGCGAAGTTGCCGCCCATGGAGACGAACACGTCCACGTCGCCGCGCTCGAACGCCTCGAGCGTCTCCGTCGAGTCGTAGCCGTGCTCACGCGGCGAGGTGATGCCGAACTCGTCGTCGAGCCCGTCCAACAAGATCGCGCCCGGCTTCTCCCAGATCCCCATGGTCCGGTCGCCCTGCACGTTGGAGTGCCCACGGACCGGGCAGGCGCCGGCGCCGGGTTTGCCGAAGTTGCCCTGCAGCAGCAGAACGTTGACGATCTCGCGCAGGGTGTCCACCGAATGGGGCTGCTGTGTGAGTCCCAGCGCCCAGCAGATGATCGTGCCCCGCGAGTGCACCAGCAGCGTTGCCAGGCGTTCGATCTGGTCGCGGCGCAGACCAGTGGCCCGCTCGGTGGTCTCCCAGTCCAGGTCGGCACGCGCGGCGGCGTAGTCCCGGAACCCCTCGGTGCACGTGTCCACGAATTCGCGGTCCACCACGGTTCCCGGCGCCGCCTCCTCCGCGCGCAGCAGCAGGTGGCCCAGTGCCTGGAACAGTGCGAGGTCGCCGCCCACCTTGATCTGCAGGAAGTCGTCCGCGACGGTCTCGCCCCCGCCGTCGACGAGGCTCTTGGCGATCCCGGTGGGGGACTGGGGGTCGGCGAAGTTCAGCAGGCCGGCCTCGGGCAACGGGTTGACCGCCACCACGTGCGCCCCGCGTCGCCGGGCGTCGGTGAGGGTGGAGAGCATCCGTGGGTGGTTGGTGCCGGGATTCTGCCCGACGACGAGGATGACGTCCGCATGATCGAAGTCCTCGAGCGAGACCGTCCCCTTGCCGATGCCGATCGTGGGCGTCATGGCCGATCCGGAGGACTCGTGGCACATGTTGGAGCAGTCGGGCAGGTTGTTGGTGCCGATCGACCGCGCGAGCAGCTGGTACATGAAGGCGGTCTCGTTGGCCGTGCGGCCCGAGGTGTAGAACACGCAGCGGTCGGGCGAGGTGGCGCCCACGTGTTCGGCCATGAGCGCGAACGCCTCACGCCAGCTGATCGGCGAGTAGTGCTCGTCACCGGGCCTGAGCACCACCGGCTCGGTGATCCGGCCCTGGTTGCCCAGCCAGTACTCGGTCTTGTCCCGCAGTTCGCGGATCGGGTGGGCGGCCCACCACTCGGGGGTCACCGTCCGGGTGGTGGCCTCCTCCGCCACGGCCTTCGCGCCGTTCTCGCAGAACTCCGCCGGCTTGCGCGGCCCGGTGATGGACTCGGGCCAGGCGCAGCCGGGGCAGTCCGTACCGCCGCGGTGGTTGAGGCTGGCCATCGCCCGGACCGTGCGGGCCACCCCGGCCTGCGAGATCCCCCGCTCGACCGCCACCGACACGGCCTTGAGCCCTGCCGCGCTGGTCTCGGGTTCGCCGATCCGGATCCGGGTCTCATCGATGTCGGCGACGGGCGCGGACCGACGGATGCGGGGGAACAGACTCATGGGCCCATTGTGCGCCGGAACACACGACCCCGCAGCCGCAGTCGGTACCCGCCCACCCCGGCGCACCCCGACGCGGAGACCGCGTGGTCAGTCGCGCAGTCGCCCGGGATGGGTGTAGACGGTCGCACGGTCGCCGCGGCTGAAGCCCACGAGCGTCACGCCGGTCTCCGACGCCAGATCGACGGCCAACGACGACGGCGCACTGACCGCCGAGAGCAACGGGATCCCCGCCATCGAGGCCTTCTGCACGAGTTCGAAGGAGGCCCGGCCGGAGACCTGCAGGATCGTCTCGCGCAGGGGGAGCCGACCGTCGCGCAGGGCCCAGCCCACCACCTTGTCCACCGCGTTGTGTCGACCCACGTCCTCGCGCAGGCACAGCAGCTCGCCATCGGGGGAGAACAGACCGGCGGCGTGCACGCCGCCGGTCCTGCCGAAGACGACCTGGCCGTCACGGAGCCGCTCGGGCAGGGACAGCAGGATCTCCGCGTCGATCATGGGTTCGGCGGACTCGGCGGGGAAATGGGTGGCACGGCGGACGTCGTCGACGGAGCTCACCCCGCACACCCCGCAGGCGCTGCTCATGACGCCGGCGCGCGCGGACTGCGGTTCCGGGACGTCTGGCGAGAGCGTCACGGTGAGGGTGTTGTAGTCCTGCTCGGCGCGGCCGCTGACCGTGGTGCAGTAGCAGATCTCGGGGAGGTGCTCGCGGTTCCAGATCGCGCCCTCGGAGACCAGGTGGCCGGCCGCCAGGTCCATGTCGTCACCGGGCGTGCGCATGGTCACCACGAACGGGCGACCACCCAGGCGGATCTCCAGCGGCTCCTCCACCGCGAGGGTCGCCACTTCACGTCTGGCGTCACTACCGGCGATGATCCTCCGCGCGGGGTGACGACTGGTCCGTCGTCCCATGGTGTCGAGGTTAGCCATGAACCCGGTGAAACCACACTCGCCCATCCGGCGTCAGCTGTCCGCTAATCGGGTGACGCCCCGCGAGCATGCTCCCCATGAGCACGCGGCCTGCGAGCACGCGCCCGGCGACCCCGGGTGACGACCACGGCGGTCGCCACCGTCACCACGAGCCAAACGAGCGGATAGATGTTGGTCATCACGCCGTGGATCACGGGCGGGATGTCTCCGCCGAGCATGAACAGGCCCATGGCCACCCACCGGTCGTCCGGGAAGTTCACGTCCGGGAAGCTCTGGACCCAGTTGGCTGTGGCCGACCAGAGCAGTGGTGGCACCAACCAGAGCGACCGGCGGGTTCCGGCGGCGGCGTAGTGGACCGTCAGGACGAGCAGCGGGACGAACCATACCCAGTGGTGACCCCACGAGAACGGGGAGACCATGGTCATGGTCATCCCGGCGAGTGTCAGCCCGAGCAGTTGGTGTCCTGCTCGGTGGGCGAGGGCGCTGACGCCCAGCCCGCCGGCTGCCACCACCGCCGCGCCCACGAGCCACGCCCAGGTGGGTGCCATCTCGACCCCGGCGAGTCGGGCCATGGCTCCGCGGAGCGACTGGTTGGCGAGCATCGAGTCGCGGCCTATTCGCTGGGAATCGAAGAGGGTCCCCGACCAGTAGCGGATCGCGTCGCCGGGGATCACCACGAGCCCGATGGCCACGGTACCCAGGAACGCCACGACGGAGACCACCGCGAGTCGCCAGCGTCCGGTGAGCACCCAGTGCCCCCAGAGGAAGGCAGGGGTGAGTTTGATTCCGGCGGCCAGCCCGGCCCCGATGCCGGCCCACCGTCGACCGGACCTCCAGGCCAGGTGGTCGCCGAGGACCAGGACGAGCAGGAGGACGTTGACCTGCCCGAGCCACACCGTGGAGCGGACGGGCTCCATCGAGAGGGTGATGAGAGCCAGACAGACCGAGACCTGCACGGTGACCCGATCGGGCCGGTAATCCAGTGCCCGGAAACACATACGCACAGCCAGGTAGATCAACACCAGGGTGAGCGCCAGCCACAACGCCTCCATCAACCGTGGGCGGACCAGGTTCAACGGGGTGAACAACAGGGCGGAGAACGGCGGGTAGGTGAACGGCATCTCCGGGTAGAAGCGTCCCGAATCGTCGCCGGTGAGCAGGCCCTCGTAGAGCGGAATTGAGGACAGCACGGCGTGTCCGCCCCAGCGGTACACGTTGACGTCGAGGAAGTTCCCGGTGATTCCCCACCATGGAGTCCGCGCGTCTGGTGCGCAGAGCACCATGCCCATCGATGCCAGAGCCAGTAGCGCCAGAAGGACTCGAAGGAGGGCGGTGCGGGGGAGCGTGCGCACGGGGGGAGCCTAGACCCTTCCCTCGCCCGTTCGGCCCTCGTCCCTCACTCCGTCCCTCACCGGCCTCTCACCCTGCGCCCTCACCTGTCGTCCTTCGACGAGAAGAGCGTCCCGGACACCGCCACTCGGGCGACGCGCTCGGAACGCTCTTGACGACGGATCGCGCGTGATCAGATGTAGATGGCCGGATCGATGTAGAACTGCGCGTCGCGCAACTCCTCCTTGGTGGACCTGGCGGGCTTGGCCACACCGGGGATGCCCACCACGATGGAGTCCGCGGGTGCGCTCTTGACCACCACCGCGTTGGCGCCGACGGAGGAGTCGGAACCGATCTCCACCGGCCCGAGGATCTTCGCGCCTGCTCCCACCGTCACCCGGTCACCCAGGGTGGGGTGACGCTTGACGTGCTTGAGCGAGACTCCGCCCAGGGTGACGCCGTGGTAGAGCATGCAGTCGTCGCCGATCTCCGCGGTCTCGCCGATCACCACGCCCATCCCGTGGTCGATGAAGAACCGCCGACCGATGGTGGCGCCGGGATGGATCTCGATCCCCGTGAGGAAGCGCCCCGACTGGCTGAGGATGCGCGCCGCGGTGCGCCAGGCACCACCGGCGAGCCACATGCGGTGGGCCAGGCGGTGGATCCAGATCGCGTGCAGGCCGGAGTAGACGACGGCGTTCTCGACGTCGCCCCGGGCGGCGGGGTCGTGGTCGCGCGCCGCGGCGAGGTCCTCACGCAGTGTGCGCAGGAACCCCGCCGGGCGTCCGGAGGAACGTGACATCAGTCGCGGTAGTCCTCGAAGAGCATCGTGGAGACGTAGCGCTCGCCGTAGTCGCAGACGATCACGACGATGGTCTTGCCGGCGTTCTCGGGGCGCTTGGCCACCTCGAGCGCGGCCCAGACGTTGGCGCCGGAGGAGATGCCGGCGAGGATGCCCTCCTCGGTGCCGAGACGCTTGGCGATCCGCAGCGAGTCGTCGAGGGTGACGTCGATGACCTCGTCGTAGATGTCCCGATCGAGGATCTCGGGGACGAAGTTGGCGCCGAGCCCCTGGATCTTGTGCGGTCCGGCCTTGCCCTCGGTGAGCAGCGGCGAGTCCTTGGGCTCGACGGCCACGATCTGGATGTCCGACTTCTGCTCGCGGAGGTAGCCGCCGGCGCCGGTGATGGTGCCGCCGGTGCCGATGCCGGCGATGAAGATGTCGACCTCGCCGTCGGTGTCCTCCCAGACCTCGGGTCCGCTGGTACGGCGGTGGACGTCCGGGTTGGCGGGGTTGGCGAACTGCCGGGCGAGGACCGCGTTCTCGCGGGTGGAGGCGACCTCCTCGGCCTTGGCCACGGCGCCCTTCATGCCCTCGGAACCCGGGGTGAGGATGAGCTCGGCTCCGTAGGCGCGCATGACCGCGCGGCGCTCGACCGACATCGTGTCGGGCATGACGAGGACGGACTTGAAACCGCGCGCGGAGGCGACCATGGCCAGCGCGATGCCGGTGTTGCCGGACGTGCCCTCGACGATGGTGCCACCGGGCTTGAGGGCGCCGGAGGCGACGGCGTCGTCGATGATCGCGGCACCGATGCGGTCCTTGACGCTGGCGGCCGGGTTGGCGGACTCCAGCTTGGCCAGCACGGTGGCCTGGAGGCCGTCGGTCAGGGAGTTGAGCCGGACCAGCGGGGTGTGGCCGATGGTCTCGGTGATGTCGGAGTAGATCTTCGCCATTTGTGAGTTCCGTTCTGAAGAATGAACCGATCTGTCTATCGGCCAGTGTACGTGATCCGGACCCCGCCCGGACCGCGCCCGCGTGATTTGGCGGGGGCCGGCACAGGACGGAGCGCCCGGCCCCCGAGGGGTCCGGGCGCTCCGGGTCGACGCGTCAGTTCTGGGTGTAGAGCGACTCGATCTCGCTACCGAAGCGCTCGTGCACGACGTTGCGCTTGAGCTTGAGCGTCGGGGTGAGCTCGCCGCTCTCGACGGTGAACTCCCCCGCGAGGATCTTGAACTTGCGGATGGACTCCGCGCGGGAGACCGACTTGTTGGCCTGGTCCACTGCGTCCTGGATCGCGCCGACGAGATCGCCGTCCTGGAGCAGGTCGGACACCTCGCCGGTCTTGCCGTGCTTGTCCCGCCACGCCGGGAAGGTCTCCGAGTCGATGGTGACCAGGGCCGCGATGTAGTCGCGGTTGTCGCCCACGACGACGGCCTGGCTGATCAGCGGATCGGACGAGAGCAGGTCCTCGATCTGCGACGGGGAGACGTTCTTGCCGCCCGCGGTGACGATGAGGTCCTTCTTGCGGCCGGTGATCGTCAGGTAGCCGTCGGAGTCGAGCTCGCCGATGTCGCCGGTGTGGTACCACTCGCCGGTCCAGGCGTCCTCGTTGGCCTGCGGGTTCTGCCAGTAGCCCTTGAACAGGGTCTTGGCCTTGGCCAGGATCTCGCCGTCGTCTGCGATCTGGATGGTCACGCCCGGGATCGGTCGACCGACGGTGCCGATCTTGGCCTGGCCGATCGGGTTGACGGTCAGGACGCCCGAGGACTCGGTGAGACCGTAACCCTCGAGGAGGTCGAAGCCGGCGCCACGGTAGAAGTGGCCGAGGCGGTCGCCCAGCGGGCCGCCGCCCGAGATGATGCGCTTGCACTCGCCGCCCAGGGCCTCGTGCAGCTTCGAGTAGACGAGCTTGGCGAACAGCTTCTGCTTGAGAGCCAGGCCCGTGGACGGCTTCCCGCCGTCCTCGATGGCCTTGGAGTAGTCGATCGCGGTCTGCACCGCGGCCTTGAAGATCTTGGCCTTGGCGCCGCCGGCGGCCTCGGCCTTGCCCGCGGCGGAGTTGTAGACCTTCTCGAGCACGCGCGGGACCGACACGAGGAAGGTCGGGTGGATCTCGGACAGGCGCTCCACGACCTTGGTCGTGTCGGGCTCGTGGGCCACGGCGACGCGCTTGTAGAAGCAGGCCACCTCGAGGATGCGGGCCAGCACGTGGGCCAGCGGCAGGAAGATCAGGGTGCGGCTGTTGGGGACGAACGCGTCCTTGAGCTGCTCCTCGACCGCCTGCACGACGCCGGCGAACCCGCCGTGCAGGATCTCGCAGCCCTTGGGGTTGCCCGTCGTGCCGGAGGTGTAGATGATGGCGCACCTGTCCTCGTGGCCCGTCGCCAACGAGGCCTGCTCGACCTGCTCGTCGGTGACGTCCGCACCCGCGGCGGTGAGCTGGGCGACCAGGTCGTTGTCGATGACCATGATGTCGCCGTTCCACTCGGTGCCGGACGTCAGCACCTCGCGGAGTTCGAGGTTCTCGACCACGGCGAAGGTCGCGCCGGAGTCGGTGAGGATCCAGTCGCACTGGCCGGACGAGGAGGTCTCGTAGATCGGCACCGTGACGGCGCCGACAGCCCAGGAGGCCCACGCGATGAGCGACCACTCGTAGCGGGTGTGGCTCATGATGGCCAGGCGGTCACCGGGCTTGACGCCCCGGGCGATGAGGCCCTTGGCGACGCCCTTGACCTCCTCCAGGTACTGGGCGCAGGTGACCTCTTTCCAGTCGGATCCCACGAGCCGCAGTACCGCGACGTCGTTCGGGGCCTCCTCCGCGTTCTTGAACACGAGCCGGCCGAGGTTCTCGACAGGGAAGGGCTTGGTTACCGGAGGGGTGGCGAACTCGGTCGTCATTGCGATCCTTAGGTCATGTGTGGCCTGTATCACTGGCAAGTGTAGAGGGTCCTCAGGCGTCTATGTCCAGCACGGTCTATTTAGATCCGTTTATGAGGGGCGCGTCAGGTTCGTGATCCTCGTTACTGTGATACGGGTTACACTGTCGTCATGTTCGGGGGTACGGGACCCGCGGCGAGCCCGCTGGTGGCCGAGTCGTGGGAGCGCAGCAGGCACCGGGGGATCGACCCCACGGTGGTCGCGCCGTCTGTCGAACTGGAGGGCCCGGACCTCTCCCGCCACGTGGCGCAGCACCGGATGGCGTCGGTCCTCCCGGTGGTCGAGTCCGTCCTCGTCCCGGGTGTGGTCTCCAGCGGGCACATCGTCGCCGTCGCGGACGAGCGGGGACGGCTGTTGCGGGTGATCGGTGACCGCGGGGTCAGGTCCCGTGCGGAGTCCATGGCGTTCATCCCCGGCGCGGTCTGGACGGACGAGGCGGTCGGGGCCAACGCGCCGGGGCTCGCGCTGAGGCACGACACCGAGGTGCGGGTCCGCGGATCCGAGCACTATCTCGAGATGGCCCACGAATGGAGTTGCGCGGCGGCACCGGTCCACGACCCCGCGACGGGTGAACTGATCGGGCTCATCGACGTCACCGGCCCGAGCAGCGCCACCTCGGACCAGATGCTCGCGCTGATCCGGGCGACGGTGATGCTCGCCGAGGGCGAGCTGCGCACGGCCGCCGGCCTCCTCGTCCCCCGGCGAGGCGGGGTCGACCACCCTCTCGGAGGGCGTGTCAGGCTGCGGGTGCTCGGTGCGGGGGCCGGCGTCCTCGACGGGGACGGCCCGGGTGGCGCGGGACGTGCCCTGACCGGCAGGCATGCCGAGATCTGTGTACTGCTCGACGCGAATCCGGAGGGGTTGACGGGAGGGGCGCTCGCGGAACTGCTCGCCGACGACAGGCTCGACGAGGTCAGCGTCCGCGCCGAGGTCTCCCGCCTCCGGCGGGTGTTCGGGCCGGACGTGGTGGCCTCGAGGCCCTACCGTCTTGCCCCGGGCGCTCTGGTCACCGACGTCCGAGAGGTCACGGACGCACTCGATTCCGGGGACGTGATGAAGGCGGTCGCCTCCTACTCTGGACCGATTCTGCCGGCCTCGGACGCTCCCGGGGTGGCCGACCTGCGGCTCGAGCTCCACTCGATGGTGCGGGCCGCGGTCCTGTCCGCTGATCGGCTCCCGGTCCTCAGGGCCTGGGTCGCCGGCGCGGGGCGGGAGGACCTCGCCGCGTGGCGGAGCCTGGCCCGGTCCCGGTACGCGGACGCCTCCACGGTCGCGGCGGCCGAGGCGCGGTGTCGTGTCCTCGATCAGCGCTTCGGGGCATGAGGGGCGCGGAGATCGGCGCTGTCGCTGTCGCTGTCGCTGTCGCCGTCGCCGTCGACGAACCGGGCCGGTCCCGTCCGATCGGGTAGGTGCGGCGGTGCCATCCGGGCTGTCCGGGTGCGCCGGGTGGGCAGAACCCTGCAGTAGCTGTTCCGGTTGGGACGGTCACCGGGCAAGAGTGATCGGTGTCACATTCACCGCCCCGCCGATGGTGGGGGTCGCTCGAGCAGGAGGCGCACGATGGCGATAGAACTGAATCAGATCTGGGACATGCCGATCAAGGAGTTCCACCCTCTCCCCAAGGCTCTGTTGGGTGTCGGAGCGCACGACATCCTCGGCGTGGAGGCCAAGAAGCTGGGGATGACCCGGGTCCTCATCATGACCACCGGGCTGCGCGGGTCGGGGATCATCGAGGAGCTCAAGGGCAAGATCGAATACCAGGGACTCGACGTCGTGGTCTTCGACAAGGTCGAGTCCAACCCCAAGGACTACAACGTCATGGACGCCGCGGCTCTCTACAGCTCGGAGAAGTGCGACGGCATCATCTCGGTGGGCGGCGGCTCCAGCCACGACGCAGCCAAGGGCGCACGCGTGGTGATCGCCCACGACGGCCGCGACATCAACGAGTTCCAGGGCTTCTCCAAGTCGACCAACTTCGAGAACCCGCCGCACATCGCGGTGTCCACCACGGCGGGAACCGGCGCGGAGACCTCGTGGGCCTACGTGATCACCGACACCTCGGACATGGACCACCCGCACAAGTGGGTCGCGTTCGACGACGCCAGCCTGGTCTCGTTGGCGATGGACGACCCGCTCCTCTACTACTCCTGCCCCCAGCACTTCACCGCCTACTGTGGCTTCGACGTCCTCGCACACTGTTCGGAGCCGTACGTGTCGCGGCTCGACTTCGCCCCGTCGCTGGGCAACGCGTTGTACGCGACCAAACTCGTGGCGGACAACCTCACGACGGCCGTGTACGACCCCCGCAACCTCGAGGCGCGGACCGGGATGATGAACGCGCAGTACATCGCGACCCAGGCGTTCAACTCGGGCGGCCTGGGAATGATCCACTCGATGTCCCACGCGATCAGTGCGTACTACGACACGCACCACGGTCTGAACAACGCGATCGCCCTGCCCCGGGTGTGGGAGTACAACCTGCCGTCCCGGTACCAGCGGTACGCCGAACTCGCACCACAGATGGGTGTGGACACCCGCAACATGACGACCGTCCAGGCCGCCGACGCGGCGGTGGAGGCCGCCATCCGGTTGTCCAAGGATGTGGGCATCCCCGACAACTTCAGTCAGATCACGCCCGGGCTGTACGAGAAGAACCAGATGGATACGGGCAAGTACAAGGGCAAGGGCGACAGGATCGACACGTCGGCGGAGAACATCCGCAGGATCGCCGAACACATGATGGGGGACGCGTGCACCCCGGGTAACCCGCGTGAGTCCACGGTCGAGTCACTGATCCCGATGGTCGAACACGCTATGACCGGCTCGTACTGACCGGCTCGTACTGACCGGTCGCAGGAACCCCACCAGGTCCTCCCCGGGGGCGGGCGAGCGGATCCGTTCCGCCCACCCCGGGGACACCACCATCTCCCGAGCACGGAAAGGGCCCGAACATGGACGTCATCGAGGATCCCGACGCCGACGACGTGAGTCCCGCGGACGCGGTGATCGACGTCGACATCCTGGAGGAGGCCCTCCGCGGGACGGGGTACATCATCGACCGGGAACTCGCGACGGTCGTGCACCTGGCGACGGTCCTGGACAGGCCGCTGCTTCTGGAGGGGCCGGCCGGTGTGGGAAAGACCGAATTGGCCAAGTCGCTGGCCTCCGCGTTCGGTCGTCGGCTGGTCCGGCTGCAGTGCTACGAGGGACTCGATGACGCCCGGGCACTGTACGAGTGGGATTACGCAAAGCAGTTGCTCCACGTCCAGATGCTCCGGGATCGGATCACGGTGGAGCTGCAGGTGCACGAGGATCTCGCCGCCGCCTCTGCCGCGCTGGCGGAGATGGAGGTGGGGATCCACGGTGAGGACTTCCTGGTCACCCGGCCGTTGCTCGAGGCGATCATGTCCGAGGACCCGGTGGTCCTGCTCATCGACGAGATCGACCGGACGGAGGAGTCGCTCGAGGCGATGCTGCTCGAGGTGCTCGCGGAGAAACAGGTGACGATCCCGGAGCTCGGCACCTACCGCGCACGCACCACGCCCTGGGTGATCCTCACCTCGAACGACACCCGGGAACTGTCGAGTGCCCTCAAGCGCCGCTGCCTGCACTTCCACGTGGACTTCCCGGACGCCGCACGGGAGACGGAGATCGTCCGTTCCCGCGCGCCGGAGGTTCCGGAGACCGTGGCGGCCGATGTGGTGGAGAAGGCACGGCGACTGCGCGAGATGCCGCTGCGCAAACCTCCGTCGATCTCCGAGGTGGTGGACGCGGCCCGCGCCGCATCGGTGTGGGAGGGGGACGGTCCGGAGCTCGGCTGGGTTCTGTCCGCCGCTCTCCTGAAGTACCGGTCCGACGACGATGTCGCCCGCGGCGTGCTCAGCGGTGGGGGCGTCCCCGGAGAGGAGTCGACGGGGCACGGGCGGGATATGCGGGCGGCCGCCGATGCGACCGGGGCGTCGACCTCCGCCGCGTTCGGGGCAGGTCGGGCCCGCAGCGGGGCGGGCCGCGGGACCGGACGACGATGACGACCGGGACGGCGTCCGGCCTCTCGCCCTCGGACGTCCTCGACATCGTCTCCGTCGCGTTCGGCCGACTCCTCAGGGAGCGCGAGGTGGCGGTCTCCCCGGCCGAGGTGGTGGAGCTGCGGACCGTCCTCGCGATGGTCGGGACGTCCCGACCCGAGGCCCTGCGGGCGGCGCTCCGTGCGGTGACGGTCAAGTACCAGCGGGAGAACCGGGGGTTCGACGCGGTGTTCGACCGCTTCTTCCTGGGCGTGCTGACGACCCGGACCGAGGACGCCGGCGGGGCCGAGGGGGGCGACCCGCGGGTGGGGGGACTGCCCGACGAACTGGAACTGGAGGCCGATGAGTCCTCGCCCTTCACCCCGTCGGACCTGGACCCGGCCGAGATCGGGGACCTGGTCGAGGGCGACGAGACGACCCGGCGGAACGAGGACATGCACTACGACGACTCCGACTTCTCGACCGCGACCGGGGAGGAGGAGTTCGCGGTCCAGGAGGGGGCGGAGCGTTGGCAGTCCTCGGTCACCTACGAGATCGAGGTGGACCGCGCGTCGTCGGACCAGGTGGGCGAGATGGGGTCCTCCGCGATCTCGGTCTCCGGTGAGGAGTCGTTGGAATGGTCGGACGCGCTCGACGTCCTGCGGACCCTCGACGGCTACGACGCCCGTCAGGTGTACGCGGGGCACGGTGACGACGGCGGAGATCTGACAGGCGAGCAGGCGGGGATGTTCGTCGACGCGGTCGTCGCGTTCCTGAAGAGCCTCCCGGAGGACATCACCGAGGGGCGGGTCGACGACGACGAGGTCCAGGGTGACCGGGAGTCGACCGACAGCGCCGACCTCGAGCGCGCGTCACACGAGGTGATGCGCCGCATCCGTGGCGCCCCCCGCCGACGATCGCGACCGTTCGCCCGCGGACTGCTCGATTCTCGCTCCACGTTGCGTCGGGCGTGGGCGACGGACGGCGAGGCGTTCACCATCATGAACCGGACGCGTGTCCCCGGGCCGCTCAAGCTGCTGATCCTGGTGGACGTCTCGCTCTCGGTCCGGCCCGTCACCGGTTTCGTGCTGCGGCTGGCCCAGAGCCTGCACCAGAAGGTCAACCGGTGTTCGGTCGTCGCCTTTGTCGACCGACCCGTCGACGTGACGGACCACCTCCTGTCGTCGTCCGGTGAGAACGCGTTGGCGACCGTCCTGTCCGCACCCGGACTGGATCTCGAGGCGAGCAGTGACTACGGCCGGATGTTCGCCGAGCTGCTCGACCGCCACGGCGACCTGATCGACGCCCGGACCTCGGTCCTCGTCGTGGGCGACGGGCGGAGCAACGGTCTCGATCCGCGGGAGGACCTGGTGGGCCGTATCAGCAGGCGGGCCCACCGGATGGCGTGGATCACCCCGGAGGCCCGGAGGTACTGGAACCGGCCCACGTGCGGACTGGGTACGTACGCGCGATATCTGGACGGGGTGGTGACCGCGCGCGACCCCGCGGAACTGTCCGAACGGGCAGGTCTGCTGGGAAGCTCGCTCGCCTGAGATGCCCCGGGCCTATCGTGTGGTCATGTCGTCGGAAGGCCGGGTGGCGAAGTTCCACGCGCCGGAGATCCTCTTCGGCTTCGGAGCCCTGCCCGAGGCCGCGACCGCCGCCATGGGGTTGGGCGCACGTCGCCCCCTCGTCGTCACCGACCCGTGGCTCGAACTCACCCCGTGGCCGGGCACGGTCGTCGAGGCGCTGAGGGCTCAGGGTGCCGAGCCGGTCGTGTGGTCCGATGTCCGCCCCAACCCGCGCGCGTCCCAGATCCTCGAGGGCGCCCAGACCTATCACTCCTCGGGGTGCGACGTGATCGTGGCGGTGGGCGGGGGTTCGGTGATCGACGCCGCCAAAGGGGTCGCGCTCGTCGTCTCCAACGGCGGGCACGTCCTCGAGTACGAGGGGGTCGACCGGGTCCGGCTGCCGCTGCCCCCGGTGGTGGCCGTGCCGACGACGGCCGGCAGTGGGGCCGACGTCTCCCAGTTCTGCGTGGTCAACGACTCGGATCGCAGGACGAAGGTGACCATCGTGAGTCGGTCGCTGGTGCCGGACGTGACCGTCATCGACCCGAGCACCCATGCGACCGTCCCCGCGGACGTGGGGGCGGCGACCGCGATCGACGTGCTCTCGCACGGGGTGGAGGCGTACTTCTCGCGCGCGGCGGGCCCGCTGACGGACTCCCACGCTCTCCGGGCGGTGACGCTGTGCGCGCGGTCGCTCGACAGGCTCGCGGCCGGCGAGAGACACAGTCACGTGCAGTTGGAGGACATGGCGCTGGCGTCGCTCGAGGCGGGGATGGCGTTCAGCAACGCGGTCCTCGGCGCGGTCCACGCGATGAGCCACCCGGTGGGCGGGCGGTACGACTCGTCACACGGCCAGATCAACGGGGTCCTGCTGTCCCATGTCGTCCGACACAACGGGGTGGTGATGCCTCCGGACCGCATGGCGGACCTGGCTCGCGCGGCCGGCGTCACCGTCGGTTCCCGGGGCGGCCGGGTGACGGACCGGGTCGCGGACCGCTTCCGGGACCTCTCCGGGTCGGTCGGGATCCCGTCGGGACTGTCGCTTCTGGGAGTCCGGGGCGAGGACATCCCCACGTTGGCCGCGCACGCGCTCGACGATCTCTGCATGGCCACGAATCCGCGTCCCGTCACCCTCGAGGACGTCGAACGACTCTATCGGGAGGCGTCATGACCGAGGGGCCCACGGACCTGGACTCCCTCCTCGGCCTGCGGTCGGTCAAGAGGAGCTTCTTCGACCAGTACCGCGCGGCCGAATCGCGACTGCGACGGTCCATGCACGCACTCGATCGCGTCTCCGGGGCGCTGGTGCGGACCGCCGAGGGACCCGAGGAGTTGATGCTGTCCGTCCTCAGGGTCGCGTACGACCAGCTCGACGCCCAGTGGGCGCTGGTGGCCCTCCGGGACGGTCAGCTCCCGTCCGTCGAACCACGGCACGTCCTCGTGGACCCCGAGGGGCGGTTCGTCGCATTCGAGGGCCGGGATCTCGCGCCGGTGCCGGACGGTCTGCCCAAGGGGGTGGTCAACGTCCTCCTCGCGGTGCTCCGGGGCGGCCGCTCCGCCGAGGTCGCCGAGGCCGGTGGTCCCGACGCGGTGACCGTGCCGCTGATCCTGCACGGCGGGGTGATCGGCGGTTTGGCGTCCTGGCGCCATCCCGGGAGGCCGGCCGACGACATCGACACCGTGGTCCTGCGGATCCTCGCCGCGCAGGCGGCCGTGGCCCTGCACAACTCCGTATTGTTCCGGGACAAGGAGACGCTGCTCGCGCGCGCTGAGGAGGCGTACGAGGAGGCCCGGGGACATGTGGTGGAGCTGTCCCGGCGGAACTCCGAACTCGAGATCGCCCACCGGGAACTCGACGCCGCGCATCGCCAGCGGATCCTCGACGTGGAACGGTCGCGGATGGCCCGGGAACTCCACGACAGCGTGTCCCAGCTCGTCCTCGGCGCGGGGATGCATCTCCAACTCGGACTCGACGCGGTGGGACAGGCCGAGCAGCAGCGGCCGCTGCTCGAGAAGGCGGTCCACCTGACCGACCAGGCGGTCGAACAGTTGCGGTCGGTGATCTACGCCCTCCGCACGATCGACGACGGGGACGGGCGTCTGAGTCGGCTGATCGAGGATCTCTGCCGTCTCCACGTCCCGTCGAGCATGTCCACCGAGGTCAGGGTCCTCGGCAGCGAGTTCCCCACGACCCACGAGATCGAGCACGAGTTGCTCCGGATCGCCGGTGAGGCGCTCTCGAACGCCGCCAGGCACTCGCGGGGGGACGGTGTGGCGGTGACCCTGGACTTCAGTGACGAGGCCGTGGGCCTGACCGTGGAGGACGACGGCGAGGGCCGGCCGGAGGACCTGCGCTACCTGCTCGAGGGAGCCCGGACCGGGTCCCCCGACGAGCGCCACGGGCTGGTCAACATGAGGGAGAGGGCGGAACTGGTGGGGGGCGTGCTGCGCATCGCGGAGTCCGAGCTGGGCGGGGTGGCGATCACGGTGGTGGCGCCCCGCGTCGACGGCGCGGACCGGCGGCCGGCCCGATGACCCCGGCGGCGACCGGCCCCATGACCCCGCCGGCGACGATCCGCACGGTTCTGGTGGACGATCACGCCGTCCTCCGCGAAGGACTGCGGCTGATGCTGCAGCGGGAACCCGATATCGAAGTGGTGGGTGAGGCGTCGACCGCGGACGCGGCGCTGGAGGTCATCACCTCGACCCGCCCGGACGTCGCGGTGATCGACCTCAAACTCGGGAGCGGCTCCGAACTCGACGGGCTGCGGGTCTGCGCAGCGGTCCGGGACCTGTTCCCCGACGTCGCCCCGCTGGTGCTCACGACCTTCCTCGACAAGGCGATAGTCGTGCGTGCGGTCCGGGCCGGAGCACGTGGGTACGTGGTCAAGAACGTGGACGTCACCGAGCTGGTGACCGCCGTCCGGTCGGTGTCGGCGGGGCAGAGCGCCTTCGACACCCGGACCGCGTCGATGGTGCTCGACGCTCTCAAGGGCGGGGGCTCGACGTCCGAGGCCCTGTCGGCCCGGGAGATCGAGGTCCTGACGCTGCTGGCGGAGGGGATGTCGAACAAGGAGATCGGTCAGGCCCTGTTCATCTCGGCCACCACTGCCAAGTTCCACATCAGCAACATCCTGCGCAAGCTCAAGGTCTCACGGCGTGCCGAGGCGGTGTACGTGGCCAGTCGGCAGGGGTTGCTCTGACCATCACCGACCCGCCCTCATCTGTCCACCACGAGCCATCCCCCGTGGTGTTCGTCGACCCTCGTCCGGATGCCGGCCGACCGGCGGTGGCCGACCGTCTCGATCCGGTCGGCGAGTGCCGTCAACGTGGGGAGGTCGAAGGTCCGGACATGGCCGTACTGTGCCACCGCGACAGCCTCGAAGGGGACGGCGATCACCAGGCGTCGCCGCGCCAGACGGAGCGCGTCGCGGATCATGTCCCAGCCGCCGTCCTCGTCGAGGTGTTCGAGGACGTGGACGAGGTAGACGGTGTCCGCGACCTCCGTGGCCAAGGGGGTCGTCCGCGCGTCGAGGCAGACGGGGGTGGGCAGGGTGGCGCCGACGGGTGCGCAGGTCCGGAGCAACCCGAGGACGGCGGGGTCGAGGTCCACGGCGATGGTTCTGGCACCCTCGCGGGCGAGCCGCAGGGACAGGAACCCGAAGCAACACCCGACCTCCAGCGCCGAGTCGCCGACCAACTCCGCCACCGCCCGGTCGTGGACCGGGGAGAACGGGCAGTGGCCGTCGGCCAGTGCTGCGATCGAGGACCGGTAGTAGTCGGACCAGCACTCCTGCCAGCTCCCGCCCCGGGAGGTCACGAGCGCGGTCACGGCCCCGTGGAACTCGTCGACGGTGTGGAGGACCCCGGTGTCGAGCAGGTCGCGGGACAACGACGGGATCACCGCCTCGCTCACCTCGTCGTGGTCGAGGTCGTGCCCGATCCGTACCCGACAGGCGTCGGCCACGACGGTGAACGCCCCGAAGCGTCGGCCCGGTCCGCCCCGGATCGCGGAGATCTCTCGGGTCGCCCCGGGTGTCGCGGTGGTCTTCATGGGGGCTGACGGTAGAGCGACCGAACCGGCCACGGCGACCGGATCCGGTGACTTCTGGCAGGTCGAACGGGTATGGCCCTGTCCGGTCGGGCAGTCCACGCCCGAGACGTGTCGGCGCTTCCCGGCGTGCAACGTTGCTGCAACCCTGCCGCACTTAGTGTTCTACATCACAGCGACGACCACGGGGGTCGCGCGGATGAGAAGGAGGGGCACGATGCCCGTTTTCGCACAGCCCGGCGCCGATGGTTCGGTGATGTCCTACGAGAGCCGCTACGAGCACTACATCGGCGGCGAGTGGGTGGCACCCGTCAAGGGCGAGTACTTCGAGAACGTCACCCCGATCACCGGTCAGGTCTTCTGCGAGGTCGGCCGCGGCACGTCCGGGGACATCGAGGCGGCCCTGGACGCCGCGTGGGCCGCCGCACCGGCCTGGAACGCCACCTCCGCCGCGGAGCGCTCGCTGGTCCTGCTCCGGATCGCCGACCGCATGGAGGAGAACCTCGAGGCCATCGCCCTTGCCGAGTCGTGGGACAACGGCAAGCCGATCCGCGAGTGCCTGGCGGCCGACATCCCGCTGGCGATCGACCACTTCCGTTACTTCGCCGGGTGCATCCGTGCACAGGAGGGCGGGATCTCGCAGATCGACGAGGACACGGTCGCCTACCACTTCCACGAGCCACTGGGCGTCGTCGGCCAGATCATCCCGTGGAACTTCCCGGTCCTCATGGCGGTGTGGAAGCTCGCCCCGGCACTGGCCGCCGGCAACTGCGTGGTACTCAAGCCGGCCGAGCAGACCCCGGCGTCGATCCTGTTCCTCATGTCGGTGATCGGCGACCTCATCCCGCCCGGCGTGCTCAACGTGGTCAACGGCTTCGGTACCGAGGCGGGCAAGCCCCTGGCCTCCAACCCGCGGATCCGCAAGGTCGCCTTCACCGGCGAGACCACCACCGGGCGTCTGATCATGCAGTACGCCTCGGAGAACCTCATCCCCGTGACCCTCGAGTTGGGTGGCAAGAGCCCCAACATCTTCTTCGAGGACGTCATGGACGCCGACGACGACTTCCGGCAGGCCGCGCTCGAGGGCTTCGCGATGTTCGGCCTCAACCAGGGCGAGGTCTGCACCTGCCCCTCCCGCGCGCTGGTGCAGAAGTCGGTGTTCGACGAGTTCTCCGAGCTCGCGATCGAGCGCACCAACAAGATCACCCAGGGCAACCCGCTGGACACCGACACCATGCTGGGTGCGCAGGCCTCGGGCGACCAGCTGGAGAAGATCCTGTCCTACATCGACATCGGCAAGCAGGAGGGCGCGGACGTCCTCACCGGTGGCGGGCGCGCGGAGCTCGAGGGCGATCTCGCGGGCGGCTTCTACGTGCAGCCGACGGTGTTCCGTGGCCATAACAAGATGCGGTTGTTCCAGGAGGAGATCTTCGGGCCGGTGCTCTCCTTGAGCTCGTTCACCGACTTCGACGACGCCATGACCATCGCCAACGACACGCTGTACGGCCTCGGCGCCGGCGTGTGGTCGCGCAACGGCACCACCGCCTACCGGGCCGGCCGCACGATCCAGGCCGGCCGGGTGTGGACCAACACCTATCACCAGTACCCGGCCCACGCGGCGTTCGGTGGCTACAAGCAGTCCGGCATCGGGCGCGAGAACCACCGCATGATGCTCGACCACTACCAGCAGACCAAGTGCCTGCTGGTGAGCTACTCGGGCAAGCCCCAGGGCTTCTTCTGAGCCGCGGCGGACCAGTAGAGGAAGGACCGGTCATGGATGACGTCTGCGGGCTCCCCTCGGGCGGGAGCGTGCCCATCGCGGCGCGGGCCGTCCCGCCGGAGGGGGCCCCGGCCGACCTCCCGCCACGTGTCGTGGCCACCGAGCCCGCGGCGCGGCTGATCCGCGAGCTCGTCGGCCGGCACGGGCCGGTGATGTTCCACCAGTCCGGCGGGTGCTGCGACGGGTCCGCGCCCATGTGCTACCCGGACGGGGAGTTCCGGGTGGGACAGCGCGACGTGTTGGTGGGGGAGCTGGATCTGAGCCCGGCCGACCCGCCAGGACCGGACCGGTCCGAACCACCGGGTGACGACGACGAGGAGCGCACGCCCTCCTCGTCGTCGTCGACCCGGGTGCGCGTGTGGATCTCGGGCTCACAGTTCGAGACCTGGAAACACACGCAGCTCGTGGTGGACGCGGTCCCGGGCAGAGGGTCGGGGTTCAGTCTCGAGAACCCCACCGGCACGCGGTTCCTGTCCCGCGCCCGGACGTTCGGTCCGCAGGAACTCGAGGCGCTCGAGCAGTTCCCGCCGCGGACGGGGGCGGACCTCGAGGAGTAGGTGCGGCGGGGGCCGGTCCTGGTGCCGCAGTTGGTGATTCGCGCAGATGAGACGGGGTGCGGCGGTAGCATCGCCCGCATGGACACGGACCGAGCGGCAGCAGTCGACCCCATCGACGTCGAGGTCGGGTTCCTCACCCCCGCACTGCGGTCCGACCTGCTCGAACGGTGGAACGAGCCGCAGCGTCGATACCACAACGAGACGCACCTGCGGGCGGTGCTCAGGGCCGTCGATGCGCTCGAGGCGGACGGCGAGGCGTTCGACGCCACCGAGGTCCGTCTGGCGGCGTGGCTGCACGCCGCGGTCTTCGATCCCACGGAGTCGGAGAACAACGAGCGGTCGGCGGTGTTCTGCGAGAGGGTCCTCGATCCGTCCGCCCCCGTGGAGGAGGTGGCGCGCCTGGTCCGGCTCATGGGCGGGCACCGGGTCGAGGTGGGGGACCTCAACGGAGCGGTCCTCTCGGATGCCGACCTCGCGGTGCTGGGATCGGACCCGGAGACCTACGACACCTACGCCGCGGACGTGCGCCACGAGTTCGCGCACGTGCCGGGGGAGCGGTTCGTGGCCGGGCGGATCGTCGCGCTGGAGGGTCTGCTCGAGCGGAAGTCGGTGTATCTGACCCGCGCCGGCCGGGACATGTGGGAGAAGCAGGCGCACGCCAACCTCAACCGCGAGCTGGGTCTGCTCAGGGCCGGCGCGGCGGGGTAGGCGCCGCGCCCCGGATGGGCGGACGCGGGGACGGGGCGAGGGCGCCTGCGGGGGATCAGACGCCGGGCGGCATGGAGGCGGCGGTGTGCTCGGCGAGGCCGGCCGCGACCATGATCTCGGTGATCCGGCGGACGTCGGCCTCCCCGGGCAGGCCCCAGTCGTGGTGGTAGCCGTAGACCTCGGCCAGCGTCGCCGACTCGCGGGTGCCCGTGACGAGCTCCACGTCCTGCGGGCCGATCAGAGACGGGTGGGGGACACCGACGGCACCCGAGACCTTGATGAGCTCCCGCTTGAGCGAGCGCAGGTAGCCGTGGCAGCGCGCGGCCTTGTCCGTGGGATCGACGCCGCGGATCAACCAGGGGTTCTGCGTGGCGACCCCGGTCGGGCAGCGGTCGGTGTGGCACTTCTGAGCCTGGATGCAGCCGATCGAGAGCATGGCCTCGCGGGCCACGGAGATCATGTCCACGCCCAGGGCGAAGGCGACCACCGCGTTCTCGGGGATACCCAGTTTGCCGGAGCCGATGAAGACCACGTCGTCGGTGAGCCCGGCCTCGGCGAACACCCGGTAGACCCGCGGGAAGCCCAGCCGGAACGGCAACGAGACGGCGTCGGTGAAGACCAGAGGTGCGGCGCCGGTCCCGCCCTCCCCGCCGTCGATGGTGATGAAGTCGACGCCGCGCTCCCGCGGGACCATGGCGGCGGCCAGGTCCTCCCAGAACCCCATCTCGCCGACCGCTGACTTGATGCCCACGGGCAGTCCGGTGCGATCGGCGATCTCCTCGACCAGGTCCAGCATGGAGTCGACGTCGCCGAACGCGGTGTGCCGCGAGGGGCTGGCGCAGTCCCTCCCGGCGGGGATGCCGCGGATCTGCGCGATCTCCTCGGTGACCTTGGCCCCGGGCAACAGTCCGCCGAGCCCGGGTTTGGCGCCCTGGCTGAGCTTGATCTCGATCGCCCGGATCGGGTGGTTCTCGGTGAGGGCGACGAGCTTGTCGATGTCGAACCGGCCCTGGGCGTCGCGGACCCCGAAGTAGGCGGTGCCGATCTGGAAGATCAGGTCGCTGCCCTTCTGGTGGTGGGAGCTCAGGCCCCCTTCCCCCGTGTTGTGCAGCGCCCCGGCGAGCGCGGCACCCCGGTTGAGCGCCTCCACCGCCGGGCCCGACAGTGCGCCGTAGCTCATCCCGGAGATCGCGACGAGGGACTCCGGACGGAACGCGCGGGCCCGGCCGCGGGCGGCGCCCAGGACCTTGGCCGGCGGCAGGGGCAGCTGCTCGCCCGAGTGGGCGTTCGCGGAGACGGAGACACCGGTGAAGGTGTGCTGCTTGACCACGGGGTATCCCTGGAGGAACTCCACGTCGTTGTCCGTGCCGAAGCTGAACGTGGTGGCCCGTCCCTCGGCGGACTCGTAGATCCAGTCCCGCTGGTCCCGGGTGAACGGGCGCTCCTCGTCGTTGCTCGCCACGATGTACTGGCGCAGTTCCGGACCGATCGCGGTCAGCGCCATCCGCGCGTGGCCCAGGACGGGGAACGTCCGAAGGATCGGGTATCTGGTCTGCCGCAGGTCCGCGGCCGCGACGGCGGCCAGGGCGGCGGCGGGGGCGCCGAGGAGCCATTTGCGCATGTCGACCTCCAGTTTCTGTCGGTGCCCCCATCATGGCCCACCCGGCGCCTCGCGGGTCCGTGGGCCGGTCAGGCCACACCGGTGGGCCCAGGGTCGTCGCGGGCCGGGCGCAGCGGTGTCGCGCGTACACGGCGGGATCGCCGGTCTACAGTGGCCCCACGGTCAGGCCCCACGGTATGGCCCCACTGTCGCGGGAGACCGGGAAGCGGGGGCCACCGGCCCCCGGAGCCGTACGTGTCGGCCAAGCGAGAGGAGCCACCCCGATGAGCGACGTGGAACAGGGCCCCGATCTGCCGCCACTGCCCCCGCCTCCGTCGACCGAATCGGGCTACTCCACCTCCCGCACGGTGCGGACGGGCGACGTCGATCCCCAGCGCAGGCTGCGGCTGGACAGCATCGCCCGCTACCTCCAGGACACGGCGGGCGATGATCTGGAGGCCGCCGGCCATGCTCGGACCGACCCGTACTGGATCGTGCGGCGGACTGTGATCGACGTGATCGAACCGATCTCCTGGCCGGCCACCGTGCACCAACAGCGCTGGTGCTCGGGGTTGTCCACGCGCTGGGCCAACATGCGTGTGCGGTTGACCGCGGAGCACGGGAGAAGCCCCGCCGATTCCGAGGCGCGACCTGACGGGCTGGTGGAGACCGAGGCGTTCTGGATCAACGTCAACGCCCACGGCGTTCCCTCCCGCATCAGTGACGACGGTATCGCCACCCTCGCCTCCACCACGGACACGCACCGACTGCGCTGGGCCGCCATGACCACGGCCCGGCCGGACGACCTCCCGGACCTGGATCAGCCGGGAGACCGGCCCCACGTCCTGCGCAGCACGGACTTCGACCCGCTGCAGCACCTCAACAACGCCGCCTACTTCGACGCCGTGGAAGACGAGCTCCTGCACCACCCCGACCTGCTACGTCACCGCCACCGCGCCGTGATCGAGTACTTCCGCCCCGTGGCGCCGGGTTCGACGATGACGGTCCGACGGAGGCGGTCCGCAGACCGACTGCAGATGTGGATGTCCGTGGACGACCACGTGGCGGCCGCTGCCACCGTCACGAGGTGGCCGGACGCCCGGAGGTCGGGGTAGTCGAGACGGCGGAGGCGGGGGCCCGGGACCGTCAGGGCAGGATGCGCGAGACGACGTCGGCGGCCACGTCCTCGAGCAGGGGGCCCGCGTTGGCCATGGACCTGTCCAGGTCCGGTTCACGCTCGGTGAGCGCAGCGGCGGCCGCGAAACCCGCCTCGGCCACCCGGTCGGCCTCCAGGTCCAGTCGGCCGCACACCGCCACCACGGGCACCCCGTGGGACCGGCACAGCGCGGCCACGCCCATCGGGGTCTTGCCGTGCATGGTCTGGTCGTCGAGCCGGCCCTCGCCGGTCACCACCAGATCGGCGGCGGAGACCACGTCCTCCAGGCCGGTGAGGGTGCCCAGCACCTCGAAACCCGGATCGAGAGAGGCTCCGAGCAGCTCGCGTGCGGCGAAGCCGACGCCCCCGGCCGCTCCGGACCCCGGTGCGTCGGGGTCCACGTCGAGCCCCTGGCCGCGCAGGACCTCGACCAGGCGGGTCAGACCCGCCTCGAGGTCCTCGATCTGCTCGGGGGACGCCCCCTTCTGCGGTCCGTAGACGCGGGCGGCGCCCATCGTGCCGAGCAGGGGGTTGTCGACGTCACAGGCCACGAGGATCCGGGAGGCGCGCACGGCGGGGTCGAGGTCGTCCAGATCGACGCGGTCGAGATTCACCAGTGCTCCGCCGCCGTCGGGGAGCTCGGCGCCCGATGAGTCCAGGAAACGGGCGCCCAGTGCGGACAGCATCCCCGTACCGCCGTCCGTGGACGCGCTGCCGCCGATGCCGAGGTGGATGTTCCCGCGGCCGGAGCGGAGCGCGGCCAGGATGACCTCTCCCACCCCTCGGCTGGAGGACTGGAGGGGCCGCATCAGCCCGTCGGGGAGTCGCAGCAGCCCGCAGGCGTCCGCCATCTCGACGAACGCGGTGTCGGGGTCGATGGCGGCGAAGGACGTCTCGACGGTCTCCCCGGTGGGGCCGGAGGCGGTCACGAGGACCTGACGGGCGCCACCGGCGACCATCACCTCGAGGCTGCCGCCGCCCCCGTCAGCCACCGGGCGTTCCACCACATCGGTGTCCGGGTGCGCCCGGCGCGCACCCTCGGCGGCGTGATGGCACGCCTCTATAGCGGTGAGGGAGCCCTTGAAGGCCCCGCAGGCCACGACGATCGTCACCCCTGCATCATTCCCCATGGGGTCCGCGGACACACGCGTGCCCGGGGTCGTGACGGGGGAGTGTCACGGCCCCGGGCAAGGAAGGCGCATCCGGTGGGGGGCGTGTATCAGCCCAGCGAGCCGGTGGTCACGCCGGCGTCGACGCCCGCGTCCACGTCACCCTCGATGGCGCCGGAGCTCAGGCCGGCCAGCGCATCGGTGTCGAGCGAGCCCGTGTCGGTGGCGGTGCCGTCGTCGGCGGAGCCGGTGGCCGAGCCGGTGTCGGTGCCCTCGTCGGCGGAGCCCGTGGCCGAGCCGGTGTCGGTGCCCTCATCGGAGCCGCTCTCGCCCAGCGAACCGCTGGCCGAACCGGTCTCGGTGCCGTCATCGGCGGAGCCCTCGCTCAGCGAGCCCGTGCTCAGCGAGCCGGAGTCGGCGGTGTCGCCGGCGGAGCCGCTGTCGACGATGTCGCTGCCGGTGTTGGGCGAGACGCCCAGGCTGCCGAACTCGACCGAGCCCGGGTTGGAGGCCTCGGCGTCGAGGTTCAGGTTGATGGCCAGGCTGCCCAGGTCCAGGTTCAGGTCGGTGCCGAGGGCGCCGTCGAGGCTGCCGTCGGTGCCGGTGACGTCAGAGAGGCTGCCGTCCTCGGCGGTGAGGTCCGAGAGGCTGCCGGTCTCCGTCGTGAGGTCGGAGAGGCTGCTGGTGGGAGCCTCCTGCGCGGCGGCGAGACCGGGGAACGCGATGGCGGCACCGATTCCGAACGCGCCGACGGCGGCGATCTTGGCGGTGGTGTTGTTGGTGGCCTTGCGGTGCGAGTTCGTCATATATGAACATCTCCGATCTACATAGACCCCGATGTCTCTCATCGCGGAACCTCGTGTCGTACCGAGGTGTGTCGGCGACCCTACAAGCGATTCCAGATGCTGTCAGGGGGGCCCGTACCTGGGAGTTTCTTGATGTAACACTCCGGTCACATACCGCGAGGGGGGCTGGTGTCGCCAACCCCGCGGGTCGGCCGCGAAGTGCGTCGTGCCTGCCTAGGCTGGCGATATGGACACCCACTCGGGGGCCGCCCCGATGCATGACCTACGCCCGGCCGTCGTCGAGACCCACAGCGCTCTCATCGTGCTCTGTGGTGACGAAGCTCACAAAGTGCGCAAGCCCATCGATCTGGGGTTCCTCGACAACAGCACGGTCCGGGCCAGGGCAGAACAGAGTCGGCGGGAGGTCGAACTCAACAGTCGCCTGGCGCCGGACGTGTACGACGGCGTCCTCGAGGTCCGTGGTCCCGACGGCGAGGTGATCGATCACGTGGTGCGGATGCGTCGGCTGCCCTCGGCCAGGAGTCTGGAGTCGTTGGTGCTCTCGCGTGGCTCGGGCACCCACCCGGTCGATGCCCCGGACCTCGAGGTGGGCGTGCGCGAGGTGGCCCGGCAGCTCGACCACCTCCACGCCGCCAGCCCGCGCACCGGGGCCATCGACTCGGTGGGCACCGCGGAGTCGGTCGCAGGCCTCTGGAAGGTCTCCCTCGACCACCTGCGCCGCCTCTGCGTGGGCGAGGACGCCCCGGAGATCGTCGAGGACCTCGAACGGTTGGCCGGCGAGTACCTCCGCGGGAGGGAGCGGCTGTTCGCGGCCCGCGTCGCGGCCGGCCGGGTGGTCGACGGCCACGGGGACCTGTTGGCGGCCGACGTCTACCTGCTGGACGACGGGCCCCGGGTGATCGACTGCCTCGAGTTCGACGACCGACTGCGGTTCGGGGACGCGATGCTCGACGCCGGCTTCCTGGCAATGGATCTCGACGGCTCCGGGGCACGGGACCTCGCCGTGGCCTTCCTCGGGGCGTACCGGGACTTCTCGGGAGATGACGCCCCGCCCTCGCTGGTCCACCACTACATCGGCTACCGCGCGTTGGTGCGCTCCAAGGTCACCGCGATCCGCGCCGCGCAGTCGGCGGGGGGCGGGGCGGACGCGCGTCACGCACTGCAGTTGGCGGACAGGGCCGTTGACGCACTTCTGCGCGCCCGTGTCCGGTTGATCCTGGTGGGCGGGGTGTCCGGGTCGGGAAAGTCCACTCTCGCCGTTCCGTTGGCCGAGGCGTCGGGGGCCGAGTTGCTCCGGTCGGACGACCTCCGGTCCGGCTCGCTCCCGGACCGCTACTCGCCGGAGGCGGTCTCCGCCGTCTACTCCCGGATGCTCGGGAGGGCCGAGGAGCTGCTCGCGCTCGGCCGGAGCGTGGTCCTCGACGCCACCTGGCTGGATCCGCGCCGCCGGGCGGAGGCGGAGACCGTGGCCGCCGACGCGCACGCCGAGCTGGTGGAGATCTCGTGCACGGCCCTCCATGCGGAACTGGTGCGACGGATCGAGCAGCGGGGGCGCGCCGGTACGGACCCGTCCGAGGCGACGGCGGCGGTCCTCGCCGACCAGCTCGCCGATCTGGCGCCGTGGCCGGATGCCCTCGAGGTGGACACCACCGACCTTGATCCCCGGTCCGACGACGCGGTGCGGCGGTGGGCGCGGCGCGAACTCGGCCCGCTGCCCTGGGCCTGACGCGCCGTCAGCGCCGTGCCGGCGCCCCGGGTGGGCGGGGGATGGAACCCACGAACTGCATGGACCGGTACGGCCAGCCGGCGGGTCCCGCGGCCGAATCGTGGGTGTTCCACTGGCTCACCACGAAGTGCCACTCCTCCGGCGTGGAGCCCGGGATCGGACAGCCGCAGTAGAGCTGGGCGACCCGCGCCGGTCCGGAGGTCGGATCGGAGCCGTCGGACTCGTCGCCCCAGGCACACCCGGGCAGGAGCGTGGTGTGGGCGGTCACCGACCGGTCCACCAGGTCGGCCCCGATGTGCGGGAAGGTGAGGCAGTCGATCCGGTAGTGCTCGGCGTTGAAGTAGGTCAGGGTCCAGAAGTCCTCGCAGCGCCGCAGGTACATCTCGCCGATGCGGCCGGGCAGCACGATGGTCGTGGGGTTGCCCCAGTCCCAGGCGCTGTCGCGGAAACCCCACGTCTGCCACCCGGTGAGGTCGGGATCGGCGAGGTGCTCCTCGCGGATCCGCATGAGGATGACCCCCTTGTCCCGCTGGAACCCGGTGGACATGGCGTACACGAAACCGTCTCCGCCGGACTCCCAGGTCCACAGCTGGCGGTGCCCGCCCTCGAGCCGCGGGGACAGCGTGACCCCGGTCGGCTCCCACGTCCGGCCGTCATCGCGCGAGCGGTGGATCTCGGTGCGGGTGACCGTACCGAGCCCCTCGTTGACCATGACGTGCAGGTACATCGTGTCGTCGATGGTCAGGACGTCGCTCGGGAGGACGGTGGAACACCCCCGGCCGTGGACGTAGTCGATGAGTTGCCCCGCGTAGTCCTCCGGACCCGGGCCGGCGGCGCCCACCCAGCGCAGACCTCCGCCGGTGGCGTCCCGGTCGGAGAACAGCCCCACGGGGGACCTCCAGTCGGGGTTGCCGGGCCCCGGGCGCTCGTCCGTGGTGGGGGCGGTCCCGGCGATACCCGGGTGCGGCCGACCCACGTGGGGCGCGCCCATTCCCGCGCCGGCGAAGGTGTCCCCGAACACCGCGAGCAGTCGCCCGGACGGCGCGCGGGCGACGATTCCGAGGTCGGTGCCCTCCATGCCGAACCGGGTGGTGATCCCCGGACCGGTGAGGTCGCGGATCTTGCGGGTGCTTCTCGGCGGGGCCGTGGTCGGCGGTGGCGAGTCCGTCATGGTGCTGACGCTACCGCGACGGTGGAGGCGGGAACCCTGTTCGTGGACGTATCACAATTCAGTTGATGCACCGGCGGCGCGGAGTCCGGGAGGCGTAGGGTCGTCCGCGTGACTCACCCCTTCGCCCGGGCGGGGCGAGAGATCGTCCCCGGCCACTGGACCGGCCCCGTGGCCGTGATGGCGCTGGGGTGCGCCCTCGCCTGGGTCGTCGTCGGGTTCGGACACGGTGCGATGTCGGCTGTGGCCGTCCTGGTGGGGGCCACCGTCGTGGCCCTCTGGAACTCGCCGCTGCGCCTCACCGGGCACGAACCACTGCAGGCGGTGCGGAGCACGGCCTGCCTGGAGCACGCCGTGGTGGTGCTGTGGCGTCCCGGGTGTCCGTATTCCGCTGCGCTGCGCAGGCGGGCCGCCCGCGAGGGCCTCGAGGTCCACTGGGTGAACATCTGGCGGGACGAGGACGCCTACGAACTCTGCCGCAGTATCAACAGGGGCTCGGAGGAGACCCCCACCGCGATGCTGCTGGACCCGTCGCTCTCCGGCCCCGTCGTGATCCCGGCCTCCGTACCGGGTATCCGAGAGGCCACCGCCGCAGCGCTTCCCCGGGGGCGGGCGTCACCCGCGAGCTAGCCCACGGCCCCACAGCCCCACGGCACGGGGCTGATCACCTCGTCGTCGTCACCGTTCTTCGTCACCTGTAGCGCAGTGACCCGCGCACGTCGTCGCACTCCGTCCCCAGCGCCATGTCGGCGATCCGGCCCGCCGCGCGGAGTTCGGCCAGCCGCGGCGCGACCCGGTCGCGCAGGGCCCACGGGTCGATCGTGTTGACGTAGACGCCGGTCGCGCCCTCGAACCCGGCCGGATTCGAGATCCGCCACTTGAGCACGATCCGCCACGGCATGGCCGCATCGACCCCCGGGGGCCGGGTGTGCCATTCCTCGTTGGTCGGCACCAGGGGACCGGTGGCCGCGTGACATGCGTGCAGCAGATCGGAGACCCCGCGGAGCTCGTCCGGCGAGTGCTGCCACGGCTCGCTCGCCGCCGAGCGCGAGTAGACCACCAGGCTGGGATAACGGTGCCCGACCCCGACCACCGCCACCGCGTGGGCGTTGGCCGCCAGCACCAGCCCCTCCGCGGCCGCGTGGTCGACACCGAGAGTGTTGTACCGGCCCGGTTCGCCGGCGAGGGCGGCCAGCTCCCGACCGGTCTTCACCGGGATCTCGTCGATCGCCACGAGCTGCTTGTGCAGGTGCGCGAACGACGCCCCGGCGGGCCGCAGCCAGTTCTGGAACACGGACACGTACCGGGCGTGGGGGTTGTCGCCGTACAGCCCCCGCATGGCGCGCACGGTGAAGGAGATGAACCGTTCGTGCTCCTCCGGGGTGAGGGAGCCGGAGGAGGCGTGCCGGTCGGTGCTGGTCGCGCCGTCGGTGAGGTGACGGCGTGCGACCACCACGTCGTGGCATCCACCGAAGAAACTCTGGGAGCGGGCGGCCAGCTCGTCGGTGGACATGGAGTCGACTCCCGCCGGATCGCCCTGCGCGGCGGCGATCCGGGCGCGGACCAGCGCACGGACGTGCTCGACACCGGCCTCGCCGGCCAGGTAGGCGCTTTGGTGCGCTGCCGCCCGGGCGGGGATCCGGTAGCCGTGGACCGCCTTCCAGTAGTCCAGCGAGACCATCTCGAAGAGGTTCCCGAACAGCCGGAACTCGGGCACCGTGCGATCGAGGTCGTCCGGGGCCACCTCGTCCACCACCGTCCAGGCGTCGCCGTCGCGCACCAGGCGGGACTTCTCGGGGGTGGTCTCACGGAGGCGGGACACGCAGAACGCACAGTGCGCCTCGGGTTCGCCGGGGTCCACGGCGGCCACCGCGCCGGGGGGATGGTCGATCGGTCGGTTGCCGCGGCCGGGGACCGTCCAGACCTGAGTGCCGGTGAAGGGGTTCATCTGTTTGACGGTCCCGTCCGCCATCCGGCGCAGGGGCGCGGCCGGGGGCGGCGGGACGCCGGGCGTGGTGGTCACCCGCCGAGACTAGGTGGTCGGGGGGAACGGACGACGACGACGAGGTGTGCGGTTCGCCCTCACCGGTGGAACTGTGACAGAAGTAACACTATCCTGAGTTTTCACGATGTGCCTAGCAGGCATAAGGATCGGTGCTAGCGATCCTGCATGAGTCTCCGAGAGATAGAGGACGAGCAAATGACATCGAAACGTGCACTACATCTTCGTGCGGTGGCGGTCACCAGTGCCGCTCTGCTCGCCGCGGCCGGTGCTCCCGCCGTCGCACACGCCCAGGGATCGCTCGACGCCGGACTCGACTTGAACCTCGAGCTGCTGCTCGGCTCGGCCGGTTCCGGTGAAGGCGGTTCGCTCGAGCCCGGTTCGCTGGGGGGTTCGCTGGAGCCCGGATCACTCGAGCCCGGCTCGCTGGAATCCGGTTCCCTCGATCCGGGCTCGGTCGACCCCGGTTCGCTGGAGCCGGGTTCGTTGGATCCCGGTTCCCTCGAGGCCGGGTCGATGGAGGGCTCGCTGGAGCCCGGTTCGCTGGACCCGGGTTCGATGGAGGGCTCGCTGGAGCCCGGTTCGCTGGAGCCGTTGTCGGCCGGTTCTGATGCCGGGTCGCTGGACCCGGGCTCGATGGAGGGTTCGCTGGAGCCCGGTTCGCTCGACCCGGATTCGGTGGACCCGGGTTCGGCCGAAGGTGGATCGCTCGCGGCGCTGACGCTGCTCCTGACGCTCGGTTCCTCCGGTTCCGACGAGGGCTCGCTCGCTCCGCTGTCGGCGGGCTCTGATGCCGGGTCCGACGAGGGCTCGATGGAGGGTTCGCTGGAGCCCGGCTCGCTGGAGCCGTTGTCGGTGGGTTCTGATGCCGGGTCTGACGAGGGCTCGATGGAGGGGTCGTTGGAGCCGGGTTCGCTCGCTCCGTTGTCGGCGGGCTCTGATGCCGGGTCTGACGAGGGCTCGATGGAGGGCTCGCTCGATCCCGGCTCGCTGGAGGCCGACAGTGAAGGTGGATCCCTGGATCCGGACTCGGCTGAGGGGTCGCTCGATCCCGGCTCGCTCGAGCCCGGCTCGGTGGATCCGGGTTCGGCCGCGGGTTCTCTCGCCCCCCTCGGTTCGCTCACGGCGTCGCTCGCACCGCTCGGCTCGGCCGGGTCCGCGGCCGGTTCGCTGCCGATCCTGCTCCCGGTGGTCCTCATCGGCGGATCGGTCGCAGCGGCCCCGATGATCCAACAGTCGATCGCCGACCTCGGTGTGGCCCTGCCTCCGCTGCCCTGGATGCCGCCCGCGCCGGTGGCTGTCCCCGAGGCGCCGCCGGCGCCGGGTCCGGATGCGCCGAACGGTCGCGGTGGGGAACCGGGCGTCTACCTGCCGCCGTTGCCCGCCATCGGCTGATCTGAACAGTCGACCGCCCCGCCCCGAGTGGACCACTCGGGGCGGGGCGGTCGACATTTCGGAGTCGGTAGAGCCCTGATTCAGAGAGAAATCTCACAAGGTGGAATCGGCGTTCCACGTCAGAAGGCGTCGGTTGGCCAATCCGAATTGTGCGGGTTCACCCTTAACCCCATATTATTTCCGGGTCAGAGAACCTCGGTGCTCTGAGTACGGGTGCTCCAGCCACCACGGAGTCCGCCCGTCGACAAGCAAAGGCGAGCAGATGATGATGACTCCCGGCCCCAGAGGCCTGTACCGCCCTGAATATGAACACGATTCCTGCGGTGTCGCGTTCGTCGTGGACATGTACGGACGTCAGTCCCGGGACATCGTGGAGAAGGCGATCGCCGCGCTCGTGAATCTCGAGCACAGGGGCGCCGTCGGAGCCGAGGCCAACACCGGCGACGGCACGGGCCTGATGATCCAGGTGCCGGATCGGTTCCTCCGCGAGGTGATGCGTGAGGAGCAGGACCTGGAGCTGCCCGAGGCCGGTGCATACGCTACCGGCCTTTGTTTTCTCCCCCAATCTCGCATGCTCGCGATGGACGCCAAGCGGATGGTGGAGCGGATCGCCGCCGAACAAGGCGTGACCGTGATCGGATGGCGTGAGGTCCCGGTCGACGACTCGACGGTCGGCGCGATCTCCCGCGACGCCCAGCCCACCATCCACCAGATCTTCGTCAAGGCCGCAGGTGCAGACGGAGCGCTGCTCACCGAGCTGGCGCTCGAGCGCAAGTGCTTCGTGGTCCGCAAGCGGTGTGAGCACGAACTCGGCTCCAAGGGCGCCGGCAAGGGCGACCTGGGGTCGGAGACCGTGTACTTCCCGTCGCTGAGCCCCAGGACCTTCGTCTACAAGGGCATGCTCACCGAGAAGCAGCTCCCCGATTTCTACGTGGACCTGCAGGACGAGCGCATCGAGTCCGCCCTGGGAATCGTCCACTCCCGTTTCTCCACCAACACCTTCCCGGCGTGGCCGCTCGCGCATCCGTTCCGGTACGTCGCGCACAACGGTGAGATCAACACCGCCCGCGGCAACGAGAACTGGATGCGGGCCCGGGAGTCGCTCATGTCGAGCGAACACATCGAGGACCTCGCGGCGGCGCTGCCCATCTGCAGCCCGGGCGGCTCGGACACCGCGCGGTTCGACGAGGCGCTCGAACTGCTCACCCTCGGTGGTCGCAGCCTCCCGCACGCGGTGATGATGATGGTCCCCGAGGCCTGGGAGCGTCACAAGACGATGGACCCCGCCAAGCGGGCGTTCTACGAGTACCACGCCACTCTCATGGAGGCGTGGGACGGCCCGGCGTCGATCACGTTCACCGACGGCACCGTCGTCGGCGCGGTGCTCGACCGCAACGGCCTGCGCCCCTCGCGGATCTGGGTCACCGACGACGGACTCGTCGTGATGGCCTCCGAGGTGGGTGTCCTCGACATCCCCCAGGACAAGGTCGTCAGCAAGACCCGCCTGCAGCCGGGCCGGATGTTCCTGGTCGACACCGCCGCGGGGCGGATCATCGACGACCAGGAGATCAAGGCTGAGCTCGCCGCCGAGCACCCGTACCAGCAGTGGCTCGACGAGGGAATGGTCAGCCTCGGGGACCTGCCGCAGGTCAAGCACCAGATCATGAGTCACGAGCGGGTGGTACTGCGCCAGCGCGTCTTCGGCTACACCGAGGAGGAACTGCGCATCCTCGTCTCCCCGATGGCCGGCGCCGGGGCCGAGGCCATCGGCTCGATGGGCACCGACACCCCGCTGCCCGTCCTCTCTGAGCGGGCCCGGATGCTGTTCGACTACTTCGCCCAGCGTTTCGCGCAGGTCACCAATCCGCCGCTCGACGCCATCCGCGAGGAAATGGTCACCAGCTACGGGGTGACGCTCGGGCCCGAGGGCGATCTCATCAACCCGGGCCCGGAATCCTGCCGGCAGATCAAGCTCGAGAACCCGATTCTCGGCAACACCGAACTGGCCACACTGAAGGCGGCGGGTGAGTCCCGGCCGGGGCTGCGCTCGGTGGCCGTTCGCGGCCTGTACAACGTGGCCCACGGAGGACGGGGTCTGCGCATCGCCCTGGACCGCATCCGCCGTGAGGTCTCGGACGCGATCGAGGAGGGCGCCGCCATCATCGTGCTCTCGGACCGCGAGTCCGACGAGCGCAACGCGCCCATCCCGTCACTGCTGCTGACCTCCGCCGTGCACCACCACCTGGTCCGGGAGAAGACCCGTACCCGAGTGAGCCTGGTGGTGGAGTCGGGCGACGCCCGCGAGGTGCACCACATGGCGGTGCTCTTCGGATACGGCGCCAACGCCATCAACCCCTATATGGCGTTCGAGTCGATCGACGAGCTGGTCAAGACCGGCGACCTCACCGGGATCGACACGGTCCAGGCCTGCGCCAACTACCGCAAGGCGGCCGCCAAGGGCGTGCTCAAGGTGATGTCCAAGATGGGCATCTCCACGCTCGCCTCCTACACGGGCGCCCAGCTGTTCGACATCACCGGTCTGTCGCAGGAACTGTGCGACGAGTACTTCACCGGCTCGGTCAGCCCGATCGACGGGATCGGGCTCGACGAGATCGCCGAGGACGTGGCGCGGCGACACCGCTTCGCCTTCCTGCCCCGTCCCGAGGAGGCCGCGCACCGCGAGCTCGAGATCGGTGGTGAGTACCAGTGGCGTCGTGAGGGCGAGTACCACCTGTTCAACCCGGACACGGTGTTCAAGCTCCAGCACTCCACACGGTCCGGCCGCTACGAGATCTTCAAGGAGTACTCGAAGCTCGTCGACGACCAGTCGGAGCGCCTCGCCACGCTGCGCGGCCTGTTCGATCTCAAGAGCGACCGTTCACCGGTGCCGATCGAGGAGGTCGAACCGGTATCGGAGATCGTCAAGCGGTTCTCCACCGGCGCGATGAGCTACGGCTCCATCTCGGCGGAGGCGCACGAGACCCTCGCGGTCGCCATGAACCGCCTGCACGCCAGGTCGAACTCGGGTGAGGGCGGCGAGTCGATCGCCCGGTTCAGCCCGGACCCCAACGGCGACTGGCGCCGGTCGGCCATCAAGCAGGTCGCCTCCGGTCGCTTCGGCGTGACCAGCAACTACCTGAGCAACTGCACCGACATCCAGATCAAGATGGCGCAGGGCGCGAAGCCGGGTGAGGGCGGCCAGCTCCCACCGGGGAAGGTCTACCCGTGGATCGCGGAGGTCCGTGGTTCCACGCCGGGCGTGGGCCTGATCTCTCCGCCGCCGCACCACGACATCTACTCGATCGAGGACCTGGCGCAGCTGATCTACGATCTCAAGAACGCCAACCCCGAGGCGCGGATCCACGTCAAGCTCGTCGCGGAGCAGGGCGTGGGGACCGTCGCCACCGGTGTGTCCAAGACGCACGCCGACGTCGTGCTGATCTCCGGTCACGACGGTGGCACCGGCGCGTCGCCGCTGACCTCGCTCAAGCACGCCGGCGGCCCCTGGGAGCTCGGCCTGGCCGAGACACAGCAGACCCTGCTGGTCAACGGCCTGCGTGACCGTATCGTGGTGCAGGTCGACGGCCAGCTCAAGACGGGCCGTGACGTGATCGTGGCGGCCCTGCTCGGCGGCGAGGAGTTCGGTTTCGCGACCGCCCCGCTCGTGGTGGCCGGCTGCGTCATGATGCGTGTCTGTCATCTCGACACCTGCCCCGTGGGTGTGGCCACGCAGAACCCGGTGCTGCGTGAGCGGTTCAACGGCAAGGCCGAGTACGTGGTGAACTTCATGGAGTTCATCGCGGAGGAGGTCCGCGAGTACCTGGCCGAGCTAGGCTTCCGGTCCCTCGACGAGGCGATCGGGCACTCCGAGTGCCTAGACAAGTCGCGAGCCTTCGCCCACAACAAGCGGGTGGCCAAACTGGATCTGGAGCCGATCTTCGCGCAGGCGGACTCGCCTTTCATGCACCAGGACCTGCGTTGCACCAAGCAGCAGGACCACAAGCTGGAGGGGGTGCTGGACCGCACGCTGATCGAGGACTTCAAGTCCGTCATCCTCGATCCGTCGTCCGGCCCGGCAACCGGCCGTTACCCGATCTGCAACGTGAACCGCTCGGTGGGCACCATGCTCAGTCACGAGATCTCCAAGGCGCACGGAGCGGCCGCGCTGCCCGAGGGGTCGATCGATCTGACCTTCACGGGTTCGGCGGGCAACTCGTTCGGCGCATTCCTCGCCGCGGGTGTCACCGAGCGGGTGTTCGGTGACGCCAACGACTACGTGGGCAAGGGGCTGTCGGGCGGCCGGATCGTGGTGCGGCCCGCCGAGGACGCGGCCCCCGACTTCGTGGCCGAGGACAACATCATCGCGGGCAACGTGATCTGCTACGGCGCCACCCGCGGCGAGATCTTCCTGCGAGGGATGGTCGGCGAGCGCTTCTGCGTGCGGAACTCCGGGGTCACCGCGGTGGTGGAGGGCGTGGGCGACCACGCCTGCGAGTACATGACCGGCGGCAAGGTGGTGGTGCTCGGCTCGACCGGTCGCAACGTGGCCGCCGGTATGTCGGGTGGCGTCGCGTACTTCTACGACCCGCACGGCGAGCTCCCGGTGAACCTCAACGACGAGCTCGTGGAGATCGAGGAACTGCTGACGGAGGACGTCGAGTTCCTGCACCAGATCGTGGAGCAGCACGCCGACGAGACCGACTCGACCCGGGCCCGCGAGATCCTGTCCGGCTGGGCGCAGAACGTGAACCACTTCGCCAAGATCATGCCGCGCGACTACAAGCGGGTGCTGCTGGCCATCGAGCAGGCGGAAAAGGACGGACGCAACGTGGACGAGGCGATCATGGAGGCCGCAAATGGCTGACCCGAAGGGCTTTCTCAAGCACACCGAGCGAGAGCTCCCGGAGCGTCGTCCGGTGGATCTGCGGATCATGGACTGGAAAGAGGTCTACGAGTCGACGACCCTGCCGGAGAGCGACCTGCAGACACAGGCCAGTCGCTGCATGAGCTGTGGTGTCCCGTTCTGCCACCAGGGTTGCCCGCTCGGCAACATCATCCCGGAGTGGAACGATCTCGTGCACCGCGGGCAGTGGGACGCGGCGGTGGATCGCCTCCACGCGACCAACAACTTCCCCGAGTTCACGGGTCGACTCTGTCCGGCGCCCTGTGAGGGTTCCTGCGTCCTGGGGATCAACCAGCCGCCGGTGACGATCAAGCAGATCGAGGTGGAGATCGCCGAACAGGCGTGGGCGGACGGCCCCATGGATCCGGTGATCCCCTCGTTCCGCACCGGCCAGTCGGTGGCGGTCGTGGGTTCCGGCCCCGCGGGGTTGGCGGCCGCGCAGCAGCTCACCCGCGCCGGTCACTCGGTGACGGTCTTCGAGCGCGACGACCGCATCGGTGGTCTCATGCGCTACGGGATCCCCGAGTTCAAGATGGAGAAGGAGATCATCGATCGTCGCCTCGCCCAGATGGAGGCGGAGGGCACGGTGTTCCGCGCCGGCGTGAACGTGGGTAAGGACATCACCGCCTCGCAGCTGCGCAGCGAGTTCGACGCGGTCGTACTCTGTGGCGGTGCCACGCTGCGTCGTGACCTGCCGGTCCCGGGTCGCGAACTCGACGGTATCCACCAGGCCATGGATTTCCTCCCGCTGGCCAACAAGGCCGCCGTCGGTGACCCGGTGGTGGACTCCGACGGGCTGCCCGAGATCCACGCACGCGACAAGCACGTGATCATCATCGGCGGCGGCGATACGGGCGCCGACTGCCTCGGCACGGTCACCCGCCAGGGCGCGAAATCGGTCAAGAGCTTCGAGATCATGCCCAGGCCTCCGGCCACCCGTGCGGCCTCGACACCGTGGCCGATGTACCCGCTGATGTTCCGCACGGCGTCGGCGCACGAAGAGAACGGCGAGCGCGTCTACAGCGTCTCCACCGCCGAGTTCCTCGGTGAGGGTGGCCACGTGACCGCCCTCAAGGGCTCCGAGGTCAAGATGGTCGACGGGCGGTTCGAGGCGGTGCCCGGCACCGACTTCGAGTACCCGGCGGACCTGGTCCTCCTGGCGATGGGGTTCACCGGCGCGCAGAAGAGCGGACTGTGCTCCGATCTGGGCGTGGACTTCAGCGACCGGGGCAACGTGGACCGGGACGGCACCTACGCGACCAACGTCGACGGCGTGTTCGTCGCCGGTGACATGGGGCGCGGTCAGTCCCTCATCGTGTGGGCGATCGCCGAGGGGCGCGCGGCGGCGGCCTCGGTCGACCGGTTCCTCATGGGGGAGACCGCACTTCCGTCACCCGTCCGACCCACGGACGTCGCACAACGCTGACCAGGGGTCTACAGACGGGG
Organism: Dietzia sp. PP-33; assembly: GCF_033790845.1. Lineage (NCBI taxonomy): Bacteria > Bacillati > Actinomycetota > Actinomycetes > Mycobacteriales > Dietziaceae > Dietzia > Dietzia sp. PP-33. The sequence continues at coordinate 165,394 of NZ_JAMYEI010000007.1, read as the reverse complement.
GACGCGGTCCGGGGCGGGCCAGGGTACCGTGGTGCCTTAAGAGAACCTAAGATCGAGGGCACAATCGCCCCAGGCCGCCCCGGCCGTCGTCACGGAAGGCAACCATGGTCCGCCGTCGCCCTGCCGCCGTGATAGGCGCGTTGTGCCTGTCGATCGTGATGGTCGGCGGGCCGGCGGCGTCCGCCCAGGTCACGGGTCCCGGCCCCGGCGCGCGGGTCGAGGTGTCGGATCTGCCGGTGCTCAGCGAACTCCCCCCGCTCCCCGTGGAGGGAGACTCCCCGCAGTCGGAGGAGGGGGCGGACTCGACCTCCCTGGGAATCTCCGGGGTGCAGACCGTCGCGCTGGCGTTGGCGGGGGCCGCCCTTGTCGCCGGAGCGTTGGGTCTGGCGGTGGTCACGCGACGTGGCCGCTCGGTGGTCGGGGAGGAGCGGGCCCGACCCTCGGATCACGCCGAGTGACGCCGCGGTCGATAAGCTCGGCGGTATGAGCCGCCATATCGCAGGACGGGGACGGGCCGCGCGGGCGACACCGCCGGCCGGACCACCAGTAGACGACGTCGAGTGTGACCTGCAGAGCAAGCTCACACTGGGGCAGTTCCTCAAGCTGGCGTCGCTGCTCGACTCCGGGGCGGAGGCCAAGGACGCGGTCGCCGCGGGTGCGGTCAGCGTCAACGGTGAGGTGGACGTGCGTCGCGGTCGCGGACTGGTCGACGGCGACGTGGTGTCGTTCGGAGGACGTGCGGCCCGCGTGGTCGCCCGTGACGGGCAGGGGGAGGTCTGAATGGACGAGATGACGTCCGGTTCCGTTCCCGCCCCGGTGGTGCTCCACGACGACGACCCGGGGGCCCGTCGCTACGCCGGATGGTTGGCGGAGGAATTCGACACCCGCACCTCGCACCACGACGCGGTGGATCCCGGCGAGCTCGTGGTGGCCGGGACCGTCGTGCTGGTCACCGGTATGCGCCCGGGAGGCGGCCTGGGTGGATCGGGGTTCATCAAGGACAACTGGGAAGCGCTCGTGGAGGCAGGACGCCGGGTCGCGGTGGTGATGGTCGGCCCCACCCCGGTGACCGACGACGCCCGGATCGACCTCATGTCGAGCGAGTTCTCCGCAGACCAACTCCGGGACCTCAAGTTGTTCCAACTGCGCGGTGTGGTGACACCTGACCAACTCGGGTTCCGCCAGCGGCTCGGGGTCAGGACGGCCCTGGCCGCGTTGCGTCGGAAACCCGACCGCACCCCGGAGGAGGAGTCGATGCTCGAACTCGGCGGACTGGACCTCACCGACCGCGTGTCGCTCGGACCGCTGCTGCGCTGGATCCGGCGCGAGGCCTGACACGTGGTCGACCGGCCATGCCGGTGTGATACCCGCTACACTCCACCCGGACGGCCCCACGCCCGGGTGGGGTGGATACACGGAGGGCCCCAGTCATGCGCACGACCATTCTCGCCGCGGCCTCGACCGCACTGACGGCCGCCGCCCTGCTCGCCGGAGCCGGGACGGCGACAGCAGCGCCGACCGAGGAGTCGGCGGAGCCGTACTGCGTGGAGATCACGACGTTCACGAACGCGGGTCGGTGTATGACGATCACCCCCGAGATGATCGATTCCCTCAGCAGCCTGGGCTACGGTTCATTCGGCACCGGTTCGCTCATGGATCTGCTCTCGATGATCATCAACACCGGCTCCGTCGCGCTCTCGGTCGACCTGCCCAACGCGACCGGGTCCTACGCGCCCGGATCCCTGGGCAGCTACGGGCCGGAGGCGTCGATCGGCACGTTGTCCGTCGGCCCGGTCGCCAGCCTGGCCGGGGCGTCCTGACCCCCGCGTAGCGGATACCTTCGGGTGCCGAGCGCACCACGTGGGCCCCGCGCGCAACCAGGGCTCAGCGCACCACGATTCCGTCGGAGTCCGCGTAGAGCATGTCGCCGGGGACGAAGTCGACCCCGCCGAAACTCACTGTGACATCGCGCTGCCCGTCGCCCGTCTTGCTGGACTTGCGCGGGTTGGTGCCCAGGGCTTTGCACCCGAAGTCCATCTGTCCCACGACGGCGGAGTCGCGGATCGCGCCGTGCACCACCACGCCGGCCCAGCCGTTGGACCGTCCGAGTTCCGCGATGAGGTCGCCGACGAGCGCGGTGTGCACGCTGGCGTCGCCGTCGATCACCAGGACCCGACCCTCGCCGGGCTCTCCGAGAACGATCTTGAGCAGGGCGTTGTCCTGGAAACAGCGGACAGTGGCGATAGGGCCGGAGAACTCGGTGCGGCCTCCGAGGTCGCGGAACTGGGTGTCGCAACTGCGGACGTCCTCGCCGATCTCGTCGACGAGGTCCGCGGTGGGGATGAATCCGGTCGGGGTGTCGGTCATGGCGGGCCCTCCTGGTATGCGTTCGGTCTCGACTCCACGCTATCGGGCGACCTGGCCCCGGGAGACCGCGCCTGTGGGGGACAATGGCGGCCGAGGGCGACTCCGCGCCCTCTCCAGACGTAGGAGGGACGATCCGTGGCCAGGTACGAACTCCTCATCCACGCCCGCCGCGCCGTGATCGACGGACGCATACAGCAGGCGGCCGTGGCGGTGGACGGCGGCGTGATCTCGTCCGTGCGTACCGGGTCCGAGGCCCGCGACATCGGGCTGGCGGGCGACCACACGCTCGCTCTCGGTGATGACGTCGTCCTGATGCCGGGACTGGTCGATCCACACGTCAGCACGGAGGACGTCGCGGTGGGCACCCGCTCGGCCGCCCTCGGGGGGATCACGTCGGTGATCGACTACGGCACGAACGGCGATCCCACCGCCACCGAACCAGACCACGTGGACCGCTGGCGCGACGGCGTGACCGGAGAGTCATTCGTCGACGTGGGCCTGTGGGGCGCCGCCGTCCCGGGCAACCTCGGTCGTCTCGGCGAATTGCTGGACCACGGGGTGTTCGGCATCTCCGCGGTGGCGGACGGCAAGGGAGTGGCGGGAACGCCCACCTTGTCAGGCGCCCGGCTCACGGAGGCGGCGGAGGAGGTCGCCGGCCTCGGAGGTCTGTTCGCCGCGGACGCGGGGGTCGACGATCTGCCCGCACTGCTGGACGTGTGTCGCCGGACCGGTGGCCGGTTGCACCTGCGCGCGGTGGCCGAAGCCGAGGAGTTGCCCCTCCTGCGGGCGGCCCGGGCGGAGGGCCTGCCCGTCAGCACCTCGACGAGTCCGCACCTGCTCGCCCTGGTATCGGAGGTCACCCTCGGTGGCGCGGCGACCGCCGGACTCGATCCGCCGATTCCGGACGCCGCCACCCGTGAGCTGCTCTGGGACGCCCTGCGTGACGGCACGATCGACGCGATCGCCTCGGCGCGCCTCGGGTTGTCGGTCGTGTGGACGGAGGCGCGGCGCCGGGGATGCGACCTCGCGGACGTGGCGCAGTGGATGTCCGGGCAGACGGCCGCGGTCGTGGGTCTCGAGGACAGGGGGGAGATCCGCACCGGTTTACGGGCGGACTTCACCGCGGTCGCGGACGACGAGGCGTTCGTCGTCCTCCCCGGTGTCCGTGAGCTTGGTTCGGCCGATTCGGTCTACGCGCAGCGGGCCCTTGCCGGAGTGGTGCGTTGGACCATGACGGACGGCCGGTTCGTCGATGCCCGCGCCCTGCCCCGGGGCGCGGTCCTGTCCCGAACCACAACGTGAACCCCGCGATGGAGCGACTGGCCTTCATCCCGTTCCCGGACGGCGTGACCTCGGCGCTGCTCATTACCGAGTACGCCCTCAAGATCCTCGCCCTGGGGATGGTCCCGGAGAACCGACAACCGTCCTCCTCGCAGGCCTGGTTGTTGGCGATCCTGTTCATCCCCGTCGTCGGGGTGCCGCTGTTCCTCCTGCTGGGCAACCCGTACCTCACAGGCCGACGCCACATCATCCAGGCCGAGGCCAACCGGCTCTACGAGGAAGCGCTGGAGAAGTGGCCCACGGTCCCCGACAGTGTGCGGGTCCAACCCGGGGTGCGGACGATCCTCGAGATGAACCGCAACCTCACCGCGATCCCCTGCATGTCCGGGGAGTTCGTGGGTCTGCACTCGGACTACGCGACGTCTCTCGCCACGATGACGGCTGCTGTGCGCTCCGCCCGGGACCACGTGCACGTCGAGTTCTACGCCCAGTCCTGGGACGACGAGACCGACGAGTTCTTCACCGCCGCGGTCGAGGCCGCCGAGCGGGGGGTGACGGTCCGGGTGCTCGTGGACCATCTCGGGTCCCTGCGGTACCGGGGCTTCAAGCGGTTGCGGCGGCGCCTGCGTCACTCGCCGGTCGAGCTTCACCTGATGCTGCCGATCAACCCGTTCGTCGGCAGGTTCCGACGCCCCGACCTCCGGAATCACCGCAAGATGCTCATCGTCGACGGCCGCCACGGGTTCATCGGCTCGCAGAACCTCATCGCGCGCAACTACGGCAGCCCGCGCAACACCCGGCTCGGCCGGGAGTGGGTGGACCTCATGATGGAGGTACGGGGGGAGATCGTCCAGGCGATGAACGGCGTCTTCGCCGTGGACTGGTACTCCGAATGCGGTGAGGTCATCGGCACCCTCGACGAACTGTCCGGCGGCAGCTCGGTGACGACCGGACACGTGGCGGGGGACCCCACCGCCGGTGACCCGGTCAGCGCATTCCAACTCGTCCCGTCTGGTCCCGGCTATCGCACGCAGCCGAACCTGCGCATGTTCACCCAGCTCATCGGACAGGCCGAGCACAGGATCAGGATCGTCAGTCCGTACTTCGTCCCGGACGAGGCGCTACTCCACGCGGTCACCTCGGCGGCCTACCGGGGCGTCGACGTGGAGTTGTTCGTCCCCGATCACGCGGACCAGTTCATGGTGCACCACGCCCAGCGGTCCTATTTCCGTGCGCTGCTCGAGGCCGGGGTGCGGATCAACCGGTTCCGCTCCCCGGCGGTCCTGCACACCAAGATGCTGTTGATCGACGACTACGGCGGGGTGGTGGGCTCGAGCAACATGGACCAGCGCTCGTTCAACCTGAACTTCGAGATCAGCCTTCTGGTCCTCGGTGGGGAGGCGTTGGCGGAGATGAACGAGGCGGTGGACGCCTACCTCGAGGACAGCACGTCCCTCGGACTGGAGACCTGGCAGCGCCGCCCCTGGCCGGGACGCTACGTCGACAACGTCGCGCGGTTGAGTTCGGCACTTCAGTAGTGTCCGGCACCGCAGTAGTACGCTTTGCCTGCGTGGGCCGACAGGGCCCTGTTCGTGACGAGAGGCCAGTGCAGATGCCCCAGAACCGTGGTTCCGGACTCCGGACGAGGCGCGTGGGCGCCGTCGTCGTCGCCACGGCGCTCGCAGCGGTCGCGACCCCGGCCGTGGCGCAGGGGCAAGAGGGCTCGGGCTCCGACTCCTCGATGCCCGGTCAGACCGGTAACAGCAGCGTCGACGACCTGACCGGCCTGATCCCGGACGAGATCGTCGTCGGCGACCCCGGTATCGGCGGGGGATCCGAGGGGTTGAGGGACCTGGGCAGCGGTGCCGTGCCGGACGCCGCGCTGTCCGCCGGCCAGGTGCTGGGCTCGGTGGCGCCTTTGGAGGCACTGGGGTCGACGGGAGGGTCCGCGGTGGCCTCCGTGGCCTCCTCGGGCAGCCTGCCCGGGTCGGTCTACGCCAATCCGACCGGCTCGCTCGGCTCGGGAACCATCGGGCTGGGTTCACTCTCGATCCCCGAGTACATCTTCCCCGTGCTCAGCGTGCAGTTCGCCGGCGGGTTCTTCACCGCTCTGGGCGAGCGCCAGGAGGCCGGTGAGCTGTACCCGCACGAGCTGACGTTCTGGAACGACGTGGTGGTGGGCTCGGCCGAGGGCGGCGCACTCCTCGAGGACGCCGCGGCGGCCGCCGGGACCGGGCTCCCCGGCGGGCTGGCCGGCAGCATCGACGCGGTCCAGCGTTCCGCACTGCAGGACCCGTTCGAGGAGAACGAGCGGCGTAGGGCTATCGCCGAGGCCGCCGCGGAGGCGGAGGGCGCGGACGGCACCGTCGACGACGACAGCGTCGAGGGTGGCGTCTCACCCGCAGGCGTCACCGGCGACGGGGCGCCCACGCTGACCGACGCGGCTACGCCCGCCGTGCCGGCGCAGGCCGCGCAGGTTCAGTCGCGTGCCCCGCAGGCGCAGGCTCCGCAGATGCAGGCTCCGCAGATGCAGACCGCGGCGCCGGCGACCCTGGCGGACACCGGTGTCGAGACGACCGCGATCGCGGGACTCGCGACGATGAGCCTGGTGCTGGGGACCCTGCTGCTGGCGGCGTCCCGGCGCCGCAGCTGAGCCACCGCAACGGAGTTGCCGCAGCTGAGCCACCGCGGTCGAACCGGCGTGGCTCAGCTCGCCGTCATCTCCGCGCAGCGCTCCCACAGTGCCGCGGCGACCGCGCGGTCGTGTGAGGCGCGGTTGGACTCGACGATCTTCGGGTGGCCGCTGAGCTCGCCGAACCCGTCCGGACCCACATATGCGCCGCCGGGAACGGAGGCCACCGTGGCGGCGTAGAGCTGCGGCAGTGCCCCGCGCTCGGCCGGCTGGACCAGGAACGGGACCTTCTCGGCGACGCGCATCATCAGATCCTGGACGCGGCTGCCACTGCGGTACTGCAGATTGGTGGCCGAGTACCCGGGATGGGCGGCCACGGCCTTGAGCTGTGACCCCGCGGCGTCGAACCGGCGCTGCTGCTCATAGGCGAGCATGATGCATTCCAGTTTAGTGGCCGCATAGACGGGCATCGCCGCGTACTTGCGTCGGGTCCAGTCCAGATCCTCCGGGTCCACGGTGCCGGTCTTGTGCATCATCGAGCCGAGCCACACCACCCGGTCGGTGAGCACCGGTACGAGTTGCTCGGTGAGCGCGAAATGGCCGAGCACGTTCACCCCGAACTGCATCTCGTGGCCCTGCGCGGTGCGCGCCGCCGGGATGTTCATGAGTCCGGCGTTGTTGATCAACACATCCGGCCGGTGGCCGGCCAACACCTGGCCGGCGGAGCGGACCGAGTCCAGATCGGCCAGGTCCAACTCCACCACCTCCGCCCGCTCCGGGTGCGGCAGACCGGCCCGGGCCGCCTCCGCGCGGGAGGTGTCCCGGCAGGCCATCAGCACCCGGGCCCCCGCCCCGGTGAGTGCCCGGGTCGATTGCAGCCCGAGGCCGGCGTTGGCGCCGGTGATGACGAAGGTCCGGCCGGTCTGGTCAGGGATGTCGGCTGTGGTCCATTTGCTGGTCATTCGTCCAGCGTACGCACGTCCCGCCCCCTCGTCGGCCGACTCGCGAGCCCGGAATGGGCCGGCCCGGGCTCGTAACCGGTCGCGTTCCGGACAAACTGGCAGCGCAGCCGCGGGCGCGACGAGGGGGCGCCCGAGTCAGCCCCAGGTCGCCGTATCGGGATCGATCCCGTGCGCGCGGGCGTCGGCCTCCACTGCGGCGATGATCCACTCCGTCAGTCCCGGCTCGAGCGAGTCGTAGGTCTCGGCGAAGCGCTGGTCCTGCCGGTACATGCGCGCCAGCAACACCTGCATCGAGCGGGTGCAGTCGTAGAACTCCGAGATCGACGCGCGGTGACGCCCGACCAAGGCGGCGGCCTCGGGCGACGCCGGGTCCACCCCGGACCGCCTGGCTGCTGCCAGGTCGGAGTTCAGGGCGTCCGTCTCGGCCTTGACCCGGCGCCAGTCCTCCTTGGACATCGAACTGGTTCGCTGCTGCGACTGTTCCCACTGCGGGGTGTCGCCCCAGCGTTGTTCGGCCTCGGTCTGCCATTCCTCGTTCCAGTCGGTGCCGAAGATCTCGGCCCGGTCCCCGGGTGTCAGTGGTGCGTTCACTGCGATCGCCTCCTTCAGGCGGTCTACTGCGGAGACCATCTCCTGCAGGTGTGAGATGCGGGCGAGGAGCAGCTCACGCTGCCGGGCCAGGTGTGCGGACTCGTCCACGAACGGGTCGTCGAGGAGTGCGCCGATCTGCGCGAGCGGGAAGCCGAGCTCGCGGTAGACCAGCACCCGGTGGATGCGCGCGACGTCGTCGTCGTCGTATACCCGGTAGTCCGACCATGTCCGCTCGCTCGCCGGCGCCAACCCGATCCGGTCCCAGTGGTGCAGGGTCCGGACGCTCACGCCGACGAGCTCGGCCACCGCGCCCACGGTGAGTCCGTCACTCGTCGTCATTCCTCCAGCATCTCTCACATCGATCACCCTGAGCCCTGACACGACGTCAGGGTCAAGGGGCCGGGCGGTACCGCGACGGCTTACCCGTCGGTAACATCGGGGCATGAGCCGACCCACGCCCCGTGTCTACGACCGTCTTCGCGACCTCGTCGCGATCCCCGAGTTCCGCGCCGATCCGTCGAGCCGCCCGTCAGCCGTCATCGAGGAGGTCTTCACCGGCGAACCGCTGGCGGAGATCCCCGTCGGGACGGTCGACGACGTGGCGGCGGCGGTCGAGCGAGCCCGCGCCGCACAGGTGGCGTGGGCCGAGCGCGACCCCGAGGACCGCGTCGCGATCCTCAAGCGGTTCGCGTCCCTGGTCATGCGTAACCGGGAGCAGCTCATGGACATCGTCCAGGCGGAGACCGGCAAGAGCCGGTCCTCGGCGCAGGAAGAGGTCCTGGACTGCCTCCTCACCGCGCGGCACTACGCCAAGACCGCTCCGAGGCTGCTCTCACCCAAGCGGGTCAAGGGCATGTTGCCGGGACTGACCAAGGCCGTGGTCCGGCGCCACCCCAAGGGGGTCGTGGGAGTGATCGCGCCGTGGAACTACCCGCTCAACCTCGCCGCGACGGACGCGCTCGCCGCGCTCGCCGCAGGTAACGCCGTGGTGATCAAACCCGCGTCCATCACACCGTTCTGCGCGCTCGCCGCAGCCGACATGCTCTACCGTGCGGGGTTGCCCCGCGACCTGTTCCAGGTCGTCCCGGGCTCGGGCGGGACCGTCGGCGGCGCGATCGTGGAGAACGTGGACTACCTCATGTTCACCGGCTCCACGGCCACCGGACGCACCCTCGGCCGCCAGTGCGGCGAGCGGCTGATCGGCTTCTCCGCCGAGCTGGGCGGCAAGAACGCCATGATCGTCGCCGCGGGTGCCGACCTCGACGAGGTCGCCGAGGTGGCCACCCGCGCGTTCTTCTCGAACTCCGGTCAGCTGTGCATCTCCGTGGAGCGGGTGTACGTGGAGAAGTCGGTGGCCCCGCAGCTCATCGAGAAGCTCACCGCCCGTGTGCTGTCCATGAGTGTCGGCCCGGGATACGACTTCGAGGCCGAGATGGGCAGCCTCATCTCCCAGGATCAACTGGACACCGTCTCCGCCCACGTGGACGACGCCGTGGCCAAGGGCGCACGGGTGCTGGCCGGTGGCCGCCCCCGCCCGGATCTCGGCCCGCTGTTCTACGAGCCCACGCTTCTCGCGGACGTACCGGAGGACGCCACCTGCTACGGCGAGGAGACGTTCGGTCCGGTCGTGTCGATCTACCCGGTCGACTCGGTGGACGAGGCGGTGGCCAAGGCCAACGACACCGAGTACGGGCTCAACTCATCCGTGTTCGCCGCGTCCGACGCGGAGGGCGAGGAGATCGCGGCTCGCCTGCGGACCGGCACCGTCAACGTGGGTGAGGGATACGTGGCCGGCTGGGGTTCGATCGCCGGCCCGATGGGCGGGATGGGCGCCTCCGGCGTCGGCCGCAGGCACGGCGACGAGGGCCTGCTCAAGTACACCGAGGCGCAGACCATCGCCACGCAGCGTGTCATGCACCTGGGCGGGCCCTCGTTCCTGCCCCGGAACCGGTGGCAGAAGGTCCTCGCACCCGCCACGGACGCGATGCGGTTCCTCCCGGGGAGGTAGGCCCTGCAGGCGGGGTGCGGACCGCACCCCGCCGGCCCGGCGGCAACGACGTCCCCGATGTCGATCCCGGTGCTCCGGGGGCCCGGTGACGCCGTCAGTTGCCGCGGCGCAGCAACACGAACGCGCCGCCGATCAGCAGGACGGCCAGGCCGCCCACCACCCACAGCGCCGGGTCGACACCGGAGGAGGCCTCGTTCGAGGTCTCCTCGACTGACTGGTCATCGGCCTGGCCCCCGGTCGGGGCCCCTGACCGGTCGTCGGCGGCCGCGCCCGGGGTGGTGGCCGTGGCCGACGAATCGGTGCCGCCGGGTGATCCGGGCTCGACGGAGAAGGCCGAGGACCCACTCACGACGTGACCGTCGGCCGAGGTCACCCGGTAGCCGATGGTGTACGCGCCGGCCGCCAGGTCGTCGAGCGCCGCGGTGACGGTCGACCCCTCGACGACGGGCTCGTCGACCACGAGGTTGGTCCGGTCGGCGTCCGTGGTGACGGCGACCGAGGCGAACATCTGGTTGATCTCCTCGTTGAAGGTCAGCGTGACCTGGTCGGGGGAGGCCTCGAGCGTCGAGCCGTCCTGCGGGTCCACCGAGACGAGGGCCGAGTGCGCGGCGGCGGTGGGGGCGAACACGGTGGCGGGGGCCGCGGCGCCGCCGGTCAGGGCGAGGGCGAACGCTACGGCGGCGAGCCGACCGGGTGCCTTGGAGGCGAGCCGACCGGGTGCCTGTGTGGCGAGCCGACCGGGTGCCTTTGTAGCGAGCCGCGCGGAGAATGCCGTCACGGTGTGACGCCGAGGCGGGCGAACACGTCCTTGCTGACCCGGTCGAGTTCACCCGAGATGGCGCTGTGCACCTCGCGGCGCTTCGCGGTCGGTGTTGTCTCCGCGGTCTCGACGGCGGTGCGCAGATCCTTCAGACGTGTCCGGGTGGAGGCCAGGAAGTCCTCGACCTGGCGGTCGCCGCCACGGCTCACGGCGAGCTGGTCGAGGGTCTGCTCGAGCCGCACGATCCGGGACCCGAGGGCCGCACCGGGACCGGTGGCATCGATACCGGCGGCCTTGAGATCCACTCCTCCGGCGGACTTGTCGGCGGAGCTCTGCGCATTGGACACCAGCTTGTAGAGCATCGGCAGCAGAACCGGGGTCGCGACCTTGGCCACGTCCAGCCAGCGCTGCACGTCCTCCTTGCCGAGCTTGGTGCCCTCGAGTTTCCTCAGCTCCATCTCGGCGAGCTGGTACTCGTGTTTGCGGCCGGCCGCGTCGATCTTCTCGGCCGTTTTCCGGTCCTTGGCCAGCAGCTTCGCCTCGCGCTTGAGGGTGGCACGCTCCTGCTTGGACATGACCTTCTCCGCCTTTCGATTCCGCCTGGAGGCCTTCCGGGCGAGCTCATCCTGGCGCTTCGCCCGCTTGGCCTCACGTTTGGCCTTGCGGTCGGCGTTCTTGCCCTCCAATTTCGCCCGCTTCTTGGCCTCCGCCAGATCGACGCGATGCGCCTCCTTGGCCTTGTGCCTGGCCTCCTTGGCGGCGAGCTTCGCCTCGGTCATGGCGGTGGACTTGAGCGCGGAGGCGTGGGCGCGGAGCTCGGCGCGCTTGTCGCGGTAGGTCGTCAGCTTGCCCATGGGCGTCGATCCTTCTCTCGTCGCGAACATCAGGGCCCCAGCCTAGGCGAATCGATCCTCGGTGAGCACCGGACCGGTATCCGTGCCCGGCGTGGGTCATGATGGACATCGATGGACGACGCCCGGGACGGACCGAACCGGGCCCTCGACGGCGCGGTGGTGGGGCCGGCCTCGGGGGCCCGGTGCCTGCACCGCGTGGCGAGGGAGCGGGATGCGGGTCCGTCGTGGTGGCGGACGGCTCCGCTCGACGAGGGCGTTCGGCTGCGCGCCATGGCGGCCGCCGACCGCCGCGCCGGCCTGCGCGAGCGGGCACTCCGACACGCCGGCCCCGAGGCGCGGGTGGTGGACGTGGTGGGGGACCACTGGACGGATCTGCCGGGTGACGTCCCCGGTGACGACGACGAAGCGGCGACGCGACGTGCTCTATCCGAGGGGGCAACCCTGGTGTGGGGCGCTGCACTGCCCGCCGATCACCGCTCGGGCCGGGTCGGCCTGCGCTGCACGCTCGCCGCCGTACCGGGCGGGGGCCACGCGCCCGTCCTGGTGGTCAACCACAAGGTGGTGGACCCGCGGCGGAGCCGGCGGTCGGCGGGAGCGCTGGTGACCCGGTTGCTCGACTGGGATCCGGCCCCCGATCCGACACTGCGGCTTCGTCGTCATCCAGCGGACCTGGACCGTCTCGCCCACGCCTGGCACCTCCTCGACGTGCTGGGACACGCCGCCCCCACGCCGGTCGGGGCGGTGCTCGGACTGGGGTCCGCGCGCGCCGTCGTCCACGATCTCGAACCGGTCCTGCCCGCCGCCGATCGGAACCACGCGACGCGGCTGGCGGTGGTCCGGGGCGAGCTCGCGACGGCGCCCAGCCGGATCGGAGAGTGCCGCACCTGCCCGTGGTGGGAGGGCTGGGACGATCGGGGCACGCCCGTGGAGGGGTGCCGCGACCAGTTGGTCGTCGCCGACGACGTGAGCCTCGTCGTGGGCGGAGGGCAGGTGGGGCCGTTGCGTGCGGCGGGGGTCCGCACGGTGGCGGAACTCGCCGAGGCCGGGCCGGAGCGTCCGCCGGACTGGAACGGCGAGCCGTTCTCCGACGCGGTCCTGCGGGCCCGCGCGCACCGGGACGGTGAGGTGGTCGTCCCCAAAGTGGCCCGGCCCGCCATCCCGCGCGCGGACATCGAGGTGGACGTGGACCTGGAGAGCCACCTCAACGACGGCGCCTACCTCTGGGGTGTCCTGCTCACCCTCCGGGACGGGCGACGGCTCGAGGCGGAGGGTTACCGGCCGTTCGTCACCTGGGCGCGGCTCCCGGACCCGGACGAGGGTCGCTCGTTCGCCGAGTTCTGGCGCTGGCTCACCGGCATCCGGGACAGGGCCGCGGGGCAGGGGCGCACCTTCCGCGCCTACTGCTACTCGAGATCCGCCGAGAACGCCTGGATGCTCTCGACCGCCACCAGGTTCGGGCCCGACGGCACCAGCGCCGTGGTCAGGGGCGTTCCCTCTGTGGCGGAGGTGCGCGATTTCATCTCCTCGCCGCAGTGGGTCGACGTCCACGAGGCGGTGGCGACCCAGTTCGTCTCCACCTCCGGACTCGGACTCAAGGTGGTGGCACCGGTGTCCGGATTCCACTGGCGGGACCCGGAGGCCGGGGGAGAGGCGTCGATCGGCTGGTACCGGGACGCACAGGCCTCCCGGGGGGTCGAGCGGGACTCCGGCCGCGAGCGCATCCTCGCCTACAACGAGGACGACGTCCGGGCCACCCGGGCTGTGCGGGAATGGATCTCGAGTCGATTGTGACCGAGTTTTAACTGAGAGTGACCTGTTCCTTTGCTTAGAGTCGGGGATAGGGTGGGGTGAACGGATCCCACGTTCACGCCGCTACCCACGCGTCGGTCCCGGATCCCGTGAGCCCAACCCCACGGGCGTCCCGACGCGAACCCCACGCCGGATGCCGCGCCACACGAGGAGACGAACCCATGACGTTGACAACCCGTAAGGCCGCCGCGATCGCAGCCGCCACCGCCCTCGCCATCTCCGGAGCCTCCGGAGTCGCCACCGCCCAGGACACCGGAAGCCTGTCCGCCGACAGCCTGGGTGCGGACAGCCTGGGCACTCTGAGCAGCGGCAGCGAGGGCAGCGGAGACTCCGCAGGCGACGGCTCGGTCCCGCAGGACCTGGGCTCACTCATCCTGGACGCGAACGCGACCGGGGAGGGCTCCCTCGACACCTCCGGCTCCGCCGTTTTCGGTGAGCCGTCCACGGGTTCCCTCGCGCCCGTCGCGGGTTCGGTCCTCGACGGCGCCGGTTCCATCACCTTGACCGACCCGGCACCCGGCACCGGCTCCGTCGACGCCAGCGGTTCCCTCCTGGACGAGAGCCTCGTGGGCTCGGTCGAGCCGGCGGCGGCGTCGGCCGCCGGTTCGCTCGGGGTCGGCGAGGGCGCCACCCTGGTCCTCGGCTCCGACGCCGGGTCCCTGCCGGCCGCTGGCTCGCTCGGTCCCCTGGTGCTGGTCGGTGGTTCGGCCGCCGCGGTCGGTGCCGGCATCTACTTCTGGCCGCAGATCCAGCAGGGTCTCATGGACGCCGGCATCCAGCTGCCGCCGCTCCCGGGCATGCCGGCTCCGCAGCCCGCTCCGGCCCCGGCTCCCGCCCCGGCCCCCGGCCCGGACACCCCGAACGGCCGCGGCTGAGCGACTGCCGCTGAGCGATCGCGGTTTCGCGTCTGCGGTTGACGCGGCCGTCACGCAACTCCGAAGGCCCGCTCCCGGAAGGGGGCGGGCCTTTGTCAGTGGTGCCTCACAAGCGCCCCGCAATGCACTGCCCCCTCAGGTCCCGCGCCCCGAGCGATCTCGAGCGGACTGCCGATGATTCAGCACTCTGTCGCCGGTGGTCAGATCGCTCTTCGGCTGGTCCACCCCGACCGACCACACCCGGTCACGACCGAGGCCCGTCTCCCACGAGGGGGACGGGCCTCGGTCGCGTCCGGAGGTGGTGCGAGATCTAGCGCGGGGCCATGCGCAGGGCGCCGTCCATGCGGAAGCTCTCGCCGTTGAGGTAGTCCTGCTCGACGATCGCGTTTGCCAGCTGGGCGTAGTCCGACGGGCGGCCGAGGCGGGACGGGAACGGGATCGAGGCCTCGAGGGTCTTCTGGAACTCCTCGGTGAGGCCGCGGAGCATCGGGGTCTCGATGGTCCCCGGGGCGATGGTGTTGACACGGATGCCGAACTGCGCGAGGTCGCGCGCGGCACAGATGCCCATCGAGTACACGCCGCCCTTGGACGCGGCGTAGGCGATCTGGCCGACCTGACCCTCGTAGGCCGCCACGGAGGCGGTGTTGATGATGACACCACGCTGGCCGTCCTCGTCGACCGTGTCCTGGGTGGACATGGCCTCGGCGGCCAGACGCAGCACGTTGAACGTCCCGACCAGGTTGACCGAGATGCAGGTCTGGAACAGGTCGAGGGCGTGCACGCCCTTCTTGGAGACGATGCGGGCTGCCGGGGCGATGCCCGCGCAGTTGACCACGACGCGCAACGGCGCGGCCTCGGTGGCCCTGGCGATCGCGGCCTTGACGTCGTCCTCGTTGGTGACGTCGGCGGCGAGGAGGGTGATGCCCTCATCGATGCCCTGTTCGACGGCCTTGTCGATGGACTGTTGGAGGTCGAGGCCGAATACGGTCGCGCCCTTCTCGGCGAAGGAACGCGCGGTGGCGTTGCCCAGACCGGAGGCGGCGCCGGTGACGATGACGGAAGCACCCTTGATGTCCACGGGGATGTCCTTTCTCTTCAGGAGGCGAGCACTAGGAGGTGCAAGCAATTACCCACCCAGTGTCCCAGAACCGTCTTCAGCGCACGTCGAAGGCCTGGCTCTCCCCCCGCACCGGGAACAACCGGCCGTCGATCCCCCGGCCGGAGGCGGTGTAGACCACTCGGTACCGCCCGGCGCGGGTCCCCTCGGGGATGTCCCACGTGATGAGGGCGTTGGTGACGGTGAGCAGGCCCTCGAACACGATCATGGTGGACCAGTCGCCGTCGTCGTGGACGCGGACCCACCGGCTCCCCTCCTGCCTCTCGACCGAAAGGTAGGTGTCCCCCCGTCGTAGGTCGGAGTTCGGGTTGGTGCCGCAGAACCGGACGAGGACCCGTTGTCCCACCCGGTATTCACCCAGGGGTGGATCGAGGACGTCTCCGAAGTCCCGGAGCGGCGCCGGCGTGTCCACGAGCGGGTTACCCAGTGGCGAGACGGGGATCTGCCCGGTGAGGTCCCGCTCGGGACTGCCGGGATCCAGCGGGGTGCCCGACCTCATCGAGCGCGCGAGGTCGGCGGCGACCTGCTGGATGGCGGGTAGGGTCCACGGCCCGAACGCGGTGGCCCCGCCCTCATAGTTCTGGGCCGTGTACTCCTCCGGCGTGGTGACGTAGTGCCCGTACGCGTTGGAGTACCCCTGGACGGTGACGTGATCCTCGGGGACACCCAGTTCGGCCGCCAGAGTGCGCCGGATGCGCAGTCCCGCCACGACGGTCGGTTCGAAGCCCAGGCTGAACAAGTGGTGGTTGCCCAGACGGACGAGGTGGAAGGGGAAGACACGCTGGATGGCGTGCGGGACCAGGCCCACGGGCAGCAGGACGTCCTTGGCCCCGTGTGCCTCCCGCAGCCAGGCGGGGATCACGACGTCGGCGATCGACCCGACCACCGGGTTCCCGCCGCGGTCGCCCTCCGTGAAGGGCAGTTCCTCGGCGCCTCCGCCGTCCTCCTGGCTCCCGGCGGCGAATGCGGCGCCGAGGGCGGCGACCGCGGTCCGGTGCGTGCGGCCGTCCCCGGTGAACTCGGGGCGCACGTCGACGGCTGACATGTCTACCCAGCGGTGGCGGACGTCGATCCCGCTGCCGAGTGGTCGGACCCCGCGCCTCACCTGGTCGCGGGCGGCGGCGAACTGCCGTTCGCCGGTGATACGGGTGTTGAGCCACTCGTCGGATGTCGGGCCCTGCCCGGGCTCGAGGTCGAGGTTGGGGCTGACGTCCCCGGGGTTGGTCTGGGCGAACGCGGTGACCAGGGCCGGGGTTCCGCCGTCCAGATAGTCCTGCCCGGCGACCTCGCGCTCCCAGTGCCAGGCCGCGAACCCCTTGTTGTCCGAGGAGGCGAGCCGGTTGGCGGCGGTCATCGAGGTGGCGTGGGATGCGAACCAGTTGAGCACCCCGACGAGCCGCCCGTCCCGCGTGATCTGCAGGGACTGCGACCGGGGGTCGATACCGGCCGGGAAGTGCGCGCGTTCATCGGGGGTGTCCCGATCGAAGGAGCCGCGGGAACGGTTGACGCCGGCGTCGTGCAGCGCGCCCGTGGTGACCCCGACGGCGGACGGTGCCAGATCCTGGTGTGCCATGCGCACGGCGTCGACGATGCCCGCGCAGTTGGCGTCGAAGGTGACGGGGCGGAAGCCCAGCATCGACAGGTCGACCATCGGGTGACCGGACGTCCCGCCCGGCGCGGCGTGGGTGTGCGTGGCCGTGATGACGACGTTGCCCTCGTGGTAGGTGCCGCCGAACTCGGCGGCCAGGCGGCGGAGGACCTCCTGTTGGATTGACTGGAAGATCAGCCCTATCTCGGCGGTCACGTGGACGAACCGGGGCGACGACGGCGAGTCGGCGAAGACGAACGCCCGGGCCCGTTGCCGCAGGTGCAGTCCGACCGAGCCCTGCTCGGGGTCCGCGTACCCGTTCATCCCCGCACCGAGCGATTCCCCGGTCATGTCGCCGATGCCCCGGCCCACGTGCATCCGGGTGGCCTGCGCGGACGAGACCGCGGGCAGGAGTGAGTGCAGGACCGCCACCCCGCCGAGAGCGGCGGCCCCGCCGAGGACGGAACGACGCCCGACTCCGGGATGACCGGAGGGTGCGGTGAGGTCTGTGGAGATATCAGACGACGACATGGTGCTCCCAGGGTGCGGACGGCAGGTGACCTCGGTCACCTCATGGGGGTGAGGTTACCAACTGGACGCTTGACCTGGGGGGTGCAGCGGCATAGACGACGGCGGGCCCCCGCGCGTGCTGCGCGGGGGCCCGGTCGTCAGCCTGTGGGCGGGGCGGTCAGCCCTTGGCCGCGGCGTAGCGCTCGGCGACGTCCGCCCAGTTCACGACGTTCCACCAGGCCTTGACGTAGTCCGGCTTCACGTTCTTGTACTGGAGGTAGAAGGCGTGCTCCCACATGTCCAGCATGAGCAGCGGGGTGATGTTGATCGAGATGTTGCCCTGCTGGTCGGTCAGCTGCTGGATGATCAGGCGCTGTCCGATGTGATCCCAGCCCAGGACGGCCCAACCCGAACCCTGCAGCGTGGTGGCGGCGGCGTTGAAGTGGGCCTGGAACTTGTCGAACGAGCCGAACTCGGCGTCGATGGCCGAGGCCAACTCGCCCTCGGGCTTGTCGCCACCGTTGGGCGACATGTTCTTCCAGAACACCGAGTGGTTGGTGTGCCCACCGAGGTGGAAGGCCAGGTTCTTGCTCAGCAGCGGCGCCTTGGTGGAGATGCTGCCGTCCTCGCGGGCGGCGGCGAGCTGCTCGATCGCGTCGTTGGCGCCCTTGACGTAGGTGGCGTGGTGCTTGGAGTGGTGGAGCTCCATGATCTCGGCGGAGATATGCGGCTCCAGAGCGCCGTAGTCGTAGTCGAGGTCGGGAAGAACGTACTCGGCCATAGTGGAGAGTCCTCTCAGTTGGGTGACGGGCAGCACGCGGGACTTGCCCGTGGCGCCCGTCACGACGTCCGGTTCCCACCATAGTGATCGCACACCGACGGTGTCGGCCACCGCGGCAGTCCTGCTGGGACGATGCGCACTACCTGCCATGATCGGGGACGTGGATAATTCTGATCGGGGTCATGGGCGCGTCATCTCCGTCTCGGCGGTGGTGCTGACCCGCGCGGACGGGGCGGTCGTGACCGTGCGAAAGGCCGGAACGGATCGCTTCATGCTGCCCGGTGGGAAGTGGGAGGCGGGGGAGACGCCTCTGCAGTGCGCGGTCCGGGAGATCGGGGAGGAACTGGGGGTGACGATCGCCCCTGAGGGGCTGACCCCGGTCGGTCGGTTCACCACCGCGACCGCGAACGAGCCCGGCTTCCGGCTGGTCTCGGAGGTGTTCGCCGCCCAGACGGGCGGGCGGGTGGAGGCGCTGGCGGAGATCGCCGAGACGCGCTGGGTGTCGGCGGCGGAATGGAGGGCCGTCGCCGCGCTCCCGGAGGACGATTGTGCTCCGTGGGCTCCGCTACTGGTCCGGGTGGCCCGGGAGGGGCTGCCGAGACACCGTGCCGGGCGGGGTGGCGGCGGTGAGCCGCCGGACGGGCAGGTCAGACCACGAGGATCGCGATGAGCGTGATCAGCAACAGGGCGACGATCGCGACGCTGACCACGAGGTTGCGATGACTGACGTGGTCACTGCACCCCGACCCCTCGAAGGGCTGGGATGAACCGCGGTCGAGGACATCGCGCAATTGTTGCGCGGCGGGCTTAGAAGTGGTCACGTCCGGCTTCCCCTCGGTCGATCTGTCGGCCAGCCTAGCGCGAACTATGGTGTTCGTCACATCACGGCCGGATCACGGTCCCGCGGCAGGGTTACTCTGGCGACATGGGCTGGCTACAGGATGCGATCAGACAATCCACGATGCGTACCGCGACCGAGGTGATCGATGCGGACTCGGCGCTGCCGGGTCGGTCGGAACCCGTTGCGGTGGCGCCGACCAACATCGTCACCGGCAACCCGATGACGCCACCGTTCCCCGACGGCTTTCAGTCGATCGTCCTGGGGATGGGGTGCTTCTGGGGCGCGGAGAAGATCCTGTGGCAGCTGGAGGGCGTGTGGACCACGGCCGCCGGGTACGCGGGCGGATGGACACCGAACCCCACCTACGAGGAGACGTGCACGGGCGCGACCGGGCACACCGAGGCGGTCCTGGTGGTGTTCGATCCCGCGGTGCTTCCCGTCGAGCGGTTGCTCGCCACGTTCTTCGAGTGGCACGACCCCACGCAGGGCATGCGGCAGGGCAACGACAGGGGGACGCAGTACAGGTCGGTGGTGTTCGCCACCACGCAGGAGCAGTTGGAGACGGCCCGCCGGCTCGGGGCCGCGTACCAGAAGGAACTTGACGCGGCCGGTTACGGTCCTCTGACCACGGAGTTCGGGATGTTGGACGAGGTCCGGTCCGGGGAGTTCGCCTACGCCGAGGACTACCACCAGCAGTATCTGGTCAAGAACCCCGGCGGGTACGACTGTCACGTGCGAAGCGGAGTGGCCTGCCCGATCTGAGGCTCCGCCCCGCCCCGCCCCGCCACGCCCCGCCGGGGCCTGGGCTCAAGCCCGGGCCCCGGACCTCAGGATCTCCGCCCATCTGACGCGCCATTCGCGCGAGCGGATGGCACCGCGCCCGGCAGGCGCTACCGCGGATGCTCGACCCACCAGGATCCGCTCCCGGGGATGAACTCTCGCGTGCGCCGCGGGGCGGGCGGCTGTTCATGGCCGGGAGCGGATGTCACGTGCGCGCGCAGATGCCCGGATGTCCGGGCACGCGAAAGGGCCCGGCCGGGGATTGCTCCCGGGCCGGGCCCTGTCGTCAGTGCGGCGTCAGATTGCTCTGACGTCGGATCACATCGGGGTGATGTTCTCCGCCTGCAGGCCCTTGGCGCCCTGCGCGACGTCGAAGGAGACCTGCTGGTTCTCCTCGAGCGAGCGGTAGCCCGAGCCCTGGATGGCGGAGAAGTGGGCGAAGACGTCGGCCGAGCCGTCGTCGGGGGCGATGAAGCCGAAGCCCTTGTCAGCGTTGAACCACTTAACGGTGCCGGTAGCCATATTGGCGTCCTTTCGAGAGGCGGCACTCCGCTTGTCGGAGTACCAGATGATGCAGCAGAGAGCGTGCTGTGTGTTTCCCTGCGGTGCCGCATCGTTCTCTCGCAAGAACGGTGGATCTACAGAAATACAACGTACGTTTTCAACTACTGAGAAGAACCCTACAGGCTCAGAGCCGGTCCGTCACCCCCACGGGGTGTCCGGCAGGTGAATTCGCTGTTCCGCCTCGGTGCAGGGGATGCTCGCGGAGCCCGGCAGCGACCAGACTGGGCAGGTGTACTCCGACCTCGCGCGTGAACTCGACTCCATCCTCGACGACCTCGCCCCCGGCCGCGCCGAGCGGGCCTCGGATGTGGACGCGGTGGCCCCGACGCACCGTGGCGGGGCTCTGAACCTCGTCGACTACGCCACGCTGCGCCGCCGGGACCTGCAGGACCTGCAGGACCGATTGCTCGACGCCGGCGTCTCCCCGCTGGTCGGCTGTGAGGACGACGTGACAGCGGCGCTCGGCGCCACCCGGGCCGCGGTGGCCGCGCTCCAGGGGCAGGACCCGACGCACTTCGCGGACCGGGAGGCCACGGCCCGGGCACGCGAAGCCGGGGACGCCGCCCTGGCGGCCCACGCGGACGAACTGCTCGGAACGCCCCGTCCCGGCAGGTCCGGACGTGTGATGGTGACGTTGCCGTCGTCGGCCGCCGACGATCCCCGGTCGATCCTCGACCTGGCCGAGCGCGGCATGGGGCTGGCCCGCATCAACTGCGCCCACGACGACCCGGCGCGGTGGGAGGCCATGGTCGCCGGGGTGCGCGCGGCGGAGCGGTCGGTCGGCCGGCGTATCCCGGTCTCCATGGACCTGGCCGGGCCGAAGCTGCGGACCGGGCCGATCGCACTCGGCGCGCCGGTGGGCAGGGCCCGGGTGACCCGCGAGCCGGGGGGCGACGTGGTCGACCCGGCGCGGATGTGGTTCACCAGATCCGACCTCGACCAGGCCGCGGTGCCGGCTCCGCCCGCGACCCGCGGCCGCCCTCCCCTGTGCGTCCGGGTGGACCCGGGGTGGCTCGGGGGGCGGTCCCCCGGGGACGTCATCGAGGTGCCCGACGCGCGGCGGCTCAGACGGCGCTTCACCGTGGTTTCGGCCGGAGACGACGGTGTCCTGGCGGAGGGGGACCGCAACGCGTGGGTCCGGGACGGCACGCTGATCGACTGCGACTTCGAGCGCACCAGGGTCCGTGGCATCCCCGCCGTCCCGCAGCGGATCCGGGTCTGCGCCGGAGACCGGATCCTCCTCACCACGGACATGGACCCGGTGGAGCCGCCGCGCCCCGGCGAGGAGATCCGACTGGGATGCGCCCTGCCCGCGGTCGTGGAGGCGCTGTCGGCGGGGGACCGTGTCCTCTTCGACGACGGGGTGATCTCGGCGGTCGTGACCTCGACCTCGATGCCGGGTCAGGTCGACGGCCCGTGGGCCCGGCTGGAGGTCGTGCGCTGTCGCGAGGGAGGGCGATGGCTCGGCTCGGAGAAGGGAATCAACGTGCCGGGACTCGAGGTGGACACGCCCGCCCTCACCGACGAGGACCGGCAGAACCTGCGATTCGCGGCCCGGCACGCCGACATCGTGGCGCTGTCCTTCGTCCGGACCAGGGCGGATGTGGCCGCCGCTGTCGGGGCGCTGGGTGCGGCGACCGCCGGAACGGGGCGGGATCTGGGACTGTTGCTCAAGATCGAGACCAGGCAGGGCTACCGCGAGCTGCCGGACCTGTTGTTGGAGGCGATGCGCCACGACCGCGTCGGGGTGATGATCGCGCGCGGTGACCTCGCCGTCGAGATGGGTTTCGAGTCGCTCTCGGAGATCCCGCGAAACATCACGCTGATGTGCCAGGCCGCCCGCGTCCCGGTGGTGTTGGCGACCCAGGTACTGGAATCGCTCGCGAAGACCGGGATGCCGTCACGGGCGGAGATCTCCGACGCCGGCTCGGCGCAGCGGTCCGAGTGCGTGATGCTCAACAAGGGGCCGTACGTGGCGGAGGCGATCGAGACGCTCGACGCTATCCACTCACGCATGGGTCGGATCCAACGCAAGGCGCTGCCCCTGATGCGCCACGTCAACAGCTGGGACTGACGGGCACCACCGCCGCCGCACCCCGCGCCCGCTGTGCCAGCATGGTCGCCATGACCTCACCGCGGCGGCCCGGCCAGTGGCGCTGGGTCGCGCACCCGCCGTGGCGTCCGCCCGTGCAGGGGACCAGACCTCCACCGCCCAGACACCGCACGGGGCCGGCCTGGGCGGACCGCACCCCGGCCTACCCGGCCACCCCGAGGTGGGGTCTGCCGCTGGTCGCGATCCCCCACAGGGTGGAACAGTCCGGTTCGCCGCGGCGGGCCCGTGTGGCCGGGGCGGCACCCGGGATCGTCGGCGCGGCCGCCACGTGGTTCGCGGCGGCCGCCGTCGCCCACGGGCTGCGCTACGCGGTGCTCGTCTGGTACGCCGACCGCCTCGCCCCGTGGTGGGTCGAGGCCGTCACCGCGGCGATCGTGTGGGTGGCGGGAGTGGTCGCGATCGCGGTGGGAATCGCGGCGGCCGTCGCGGCGACCGCATGGCTCGTCGAGGCCCGGCGTCGCGTGTACTCGCCCGCTCCGGACCCGCGGAGACGGGCGGGCCTGTGGATCGGTTGTCTCCTCCCCGTCGTCAACTGGTTCCGGATCCCGGTCTACCTCGAGGAACTCCGCCAGGCCTCGCCGCGCTCGCCGGACAGGTCCGAACTCCGCCGGTGGTGGCTGGCCGTGGCCGTGAACGGCGCCGCGGTGGCGCTCGCGTTGTGGCGGGGCACGGGGGAGGGGCCGCAGGCGGCGGCAGACACGGTGCTGCTCACGGCGCTGGCGGCGCTGGCTGCGGTGTGGGCGGCCCGGGAGACCCGGACCGTCATGCGGTGTTTCGACGAGCCTTCCCCGCGGTTCACCCACAGGCTTCTCCCGCGGGGGATCGTGAACACGTCCCCAGCTCGGAAGGAGTGAGACGTGACGGTCCCCGCGACCACACATCTGCAGTCTCCGGTGTCCACCAGGAGCGGGGTCGTCGCCCACCGAGGGGCCTCGGCCGAGTTCCCCGAACTCACGCTCGTCGCCTACGAGCAGGCGCTGGAACAGGGCGCGGAGGCCCTCGAGGTGGACATACGTCTCACCTCCGACGGTGTCCCCGTGCTGCTCCACGATCCCCGGACCTCCCGGGTCGCGAACCGCGACGTGTGGGTCCACTCGACCACTCTGGACGAACTCTCGACCCTCGACCTGGGCACCTGGCACCCGGTGCACCGCACGCCCGAGCCGCTGCTCACGCTGCGTAGCTTCCTCGTGATGGCCGAGGCGTACCCGGACGTGAAGTTGTTCCTGGAGACCAAGCACCCGGTGCCCTCCGGTGGTCGGGTCGAGATGGCACTGCGGGACGAGCTGAGGTACTTCGGACTGGACCGTCCCGCCTCACACGCCGAGTCCCGCGCGGCCATGATGAGCTTCTCCGTCATGGCGGTGCGTCGGTTCGGGCAGCTGGCCCCACAGGTGCCGGCGGTGCAGCTGCGCGAGCGCGGCAACGTCCTGAAGTCGTGGCCGGCGGAGGGGTTCGGGGCCCAGTTGATGGGGCCGAGCATCGGTGCGCTCCGGGCGCGGCCGTGGCTGGTCGAGTATTGGCGGTCACGGGGGATGGGCACCTACTGCTGGACCGTCGACGACCCGGCCGATCTGCTCCTCTGCCGCGACCTCGGCGTGGACTGGGTGGCCACTAACGTCCCGTCGCGGGCCCTGACCGTCCTGGACGGGTCCGCGCGCCGCGCCTGAGCCGACCGCGCCTGAGCCGCCCGGGCCCGCGCCTTAGCCGACCGAACTGGACCAGATCCGACGGCGTCGTGGCATGACAGGGCCCGAGTCGGATGTCCGGCGGACGGGCCGCGCGGGCGCACCGTATCGTGGTGCCCGTGGGTAGACGTCAGCGCCATAATGAGCCCAAGTCCGGCGGCAACCGCCAGGCCAAGATCGCCGCGCGTGCGGCCGAGCGTGAGGAACTGAGCACCGAGTCCCGGCCTTTCGCCGGTTTCGCCGGGGAGTGCGACATGGTCGCGATGCGCGAGTTCGTGCCGTCGGCCACCGCGCGACTGACCACGACCGCAGACGGCCGTGAGATCACCCTCGCGACCGTCCTCCCCGGGGCCATCGCCGGCCTGGTGCGAGACGACGAGCTGGGCGGTGAGGCCATGGTCGGCCTCCAGGTGCAGGTCCACGGGCCCGACCCGGCGGCCGATCTGGCGTACGCGGTCGACTGGGCCTCGCGCGCCGGTGGCGGAGAGACCCTGAACGCCTCGCACCCGGACGACTCCACGCCGGCGCTGGAGGACGTCGTGGTCGCCGGCGCCCCGATGGAGATCGAGGTTCACTCCGACTTCTCGTGGTGGCTTGCCGAGGGTGCGCAGGTCAGTCCCGAGATCGCCCAGGCCATCAAGAACGCGAACGAGGTCATGATGCCGTCCGCCCGTGTGACGGCCGACGGCATCGAGGCCGCCTGGTGGGTCGATGCGGGGGAGAAGGCACACGTCCGGTGGGTGCGCCCGGAGGAGGAGGACGCGCTGTTCGAGGCACTCGCACGCGTCCACGCCGCCGGTGGTCTGCACCTGGGCGAGGGGTCCCGGTTCGCCGGGTCGTTCCGCACCCACGGTCTGCTCGTGCCGGTGTTCGATCTGGACCCGGAGATGCACCACCAGGAGTGGGCGCCGGGCCTGCGGGAACTCGATGCCCGCCTGGGCGAGGCGTTGGCCCAGGATGATCCGCTCAGCTCCGAGGAGCGGGCGTCGCGCGACGGCCTCCGGGCACGCCAGGTCACCCTGCGCTGAGGCGGCACGAGCCCCCGACCAGCCCCGGGAGCCTCTAGTATCCCCTCGGGTGACCACCGGGTCGCCGAGTCGGGGAGTGTGGCGGAGGGGGTGTGGCCTGCGTGGCCGACCAGCCTGGAAGGGGCGACGACGACGAGGCGGCACCACCTGAGGTGACCGTCCCACCGTGGTTGCGTACCGGGCCCACCCCGGGGCAGTCCGTTCCCGCCCGGTCCGCGGCCGATGAGTCCGCCCACGGGCAGGGTGGCGTGGACCGGGAGCGGCCCGGGGCCGGGGTCCAGGGGCCATCGACGGAGGCCGGTCCCCACCTCCCCGGCGCGCCCAACCGCATCAGGCTGGAAACGACAGGGCGGGACGAGAAACGGGCCGAGCAGCCGCGAGCACCCCGTGGATCAGGCCGACACGGTGGATCCGGGGCACCCGTGGCACCCGCCCCGGGCGGGAGCGGGCGACAGACGGGGGATCTGTCCACGCTGACCCTCGGCTCCGGGTCGCCGGGTCCCGCACGGTCCGCGATCACGGACCGCGGTTCCGACGAACCCGCGACCGGCGACGGTCGGGTCCGTGCGGTGGCACTGATGGCCGGGGCCGGGGTCGCGGTGGTGGTGGGGTCCGCGGTGCTCGGGTTCGCGATCACCAGGGGAGCCCTCACCCCGTCGGACGAGCAGGCTGCGGACTGCGCGGCGGTCTCCGAACCCGGCCACGTGGTGGGTGACGGGCCCGGTTCACTGGAGACCCCGTTGGAGACGGTGTTGGCCTTCGACCACGCCTACTACGTCGAGAGGTCCGCGGCGAGGGCGTTCCGGGCGGTCTCGCCCTCCAGCCGGATGACGGAGGAGCGGCTGCGGACCGACGGCGTGGACCTGGTGCCCGAGGGGACCGCCCACTGCGTGGACGCGCGGGAGCTGTCGCCCACGCTGCTCGAGGTGAGCCTCACCGAGTTGCCACCGGACGCCGAGCCGGTCGTGATGCGTCAGCGCGTCCGGGTCGCGGAGAACCCCGACGGCACCTGGGGCATCGTCTCGATCACGCCCGCGGGATGATCCCGCCGGCTCAGGGGCCGGGGTCGAGGTAGTCCTGCGGCGGGGTGCGGCCGGAGGCGACCGCGTCGAAGAACTCGGTGGTGCTCGGGCCCCACACGAGGTAGGAGCCGACGGTGCCGGAGGCCATGCCGTCGTAGGGGGCGGTCACGGTGAGCGGGTCTCCCCGGAGCTTCCACATCACCGAGGCGAGGTTCCAGATGTGGTCGCCGGTGTCCACCGTGACGGCCTCGGAGGCGGCGTCGACCAGTGACACCGCGGTGAACGGGTTGAGAAGGTTCCCCGGGGACATGGTCTCGCGCATGAGCGAGCCGAGGAACTGCCGTTGGTTGCGGACCCGCTGGAGGTCCTGTTCGGCGAAGCCGTAGCGGGTGCGGACGAACCCCAGCGCCTGTGGCCCCGCGAGGGTCTGACACCCGGCGGCCAGGTCGAGTCCGGCCAGCGGGTCGTTGATCGGTTCCTCGACGCAGATGTCCACACCACCGACGGCGTCGACGATCCCGGCGAAGCCACCGAAGCCGATCTCCGCGTAGTGGTCGATCCGCACCCCGGTCTGCTCCTCGAGCGTGCGGGTCAACAGCGCCGGGCCACCGAAGGTGTAGGCGGCGTTGAGCTTGTTCTGCCCGTAGTCGGGGATGTCGACCAACAGGTCGCGCGGCAGCGAGATGAGCATGGTGCGGCCACCGCCCCGTGGCGTGTAGACCAGCATCATGGTGTCCGTGCGCCTGCCGCCGGCATCGGATTCCGACCCGGTGGACAGCTGGGCCTGCTGCTCCGGGGTGAGCCCCTCGCGGGAGTCCGTCCCCACCAGCAGTGTGACGGTGCCAGGGGTGTTGCCGCCCCGTCCGGGGTAGTCGGTGAGTGCGTCGATGCGCTGCAACTTGGAGTCCGCCCACAGCAGGCTCACCACTCCCAGCGTGAGGATCGCGACCAGCACCAGGCCGAGGATCTTCGCGGGGCCGATCCGGCGGCTGCCGGGTGCCCTGCGGGGGCGTCGACCCCGTGGTGGCGCGGTGTACCCGCCTCGCGGCGACCGCCGGGCCGCCCGTGGGTCACGCGGGTCGACGGGCTGGCGGTAGGGATCGCGTGCGCCCGTCCGTTGCCGGGACGCCCGGGCGGGGTCACGGTTCGGGTCACGACGGGGGTCGCGGGGGAGCGGCTCGGGCTCCTGTCGGGGTTGGTAGCCGCCGTGAGCCGCGGTTCTCCCGCGCCCGGGCTCGGTCGGCCGGCGCGGCTCGCGACCGGCCGCACGACGCGGGTCCGCCGCGCCACGGGGGTCACGGCGGGGGTCACGGCCCGGCTCCCGGCGCGGCGCCGCGCCACGTGATGCACCCGGGTCGGCGTAGCCGCGACGCTCACGCGCGCGGCGCCGGAGCTCGGCGGACTCCTCGGGGGTGAGGTGCCGGCGCCTGGGGTCGTCGGTCATGGGATCGGACTCTACTTGGCCAGGTGTCGGGTCGGCGTCTCGCACCGCGCCGCGGTGGGCCGTGTCACGCCGGCGGTCAGAGCCAGGACACGTGTGGTGAGAGCACGGAGTAGCCCACGAACGCGAACACGTCCAGGAGGGTGTGTGCCAGGACGAGCGGCCACAGCCGACGGGTCCGCATCCACCAGAGGGCGAACACGACCCCCATCGCGAGGTTCCCCAGCCCGCCACCGACGCCCTGGTAGAGGTGATACGACCCCCTCAGCAGCGCCGTTCCCACCAGCGCGAGTGCCGGGGGGACGCCGAGTTGGCGCAGGCGAACGAGCAGATAACCCACGACCAGGATCTCCTCGGCGGCACCGTTGCCCGCCGCGGCCAGGACCAGCACGACCGGACGCCACCAGGTCTCCGAGAGCCCGGACGCCGCCACCTGCAGGTTGAATCCCGCCGCCACCGCACCGAGGTAGAACGCGAGGCCGGGGATCCCGATGACGGCGGTCAGTGCGATCCCCCACATGACCTGACGCCCGGCGCGCTCGCGGACGAGCCCCACCGCCCTCGGTCCGATCCCCGTGTGCGCGAGCAGGACGAGGGGCAACAGCGCCCACGCGGCCAGCCGCAGTACCCCGAGGAGCTGGTAGCCCGCGTCGAGCCACTCGTGGGTGGACCGCGAGGAGTTGAGAGTCGCGGTCTGGCCCGCCAGTGGTTCCGGGGCGAGTAGTGCGGAGACCAGGTCGAGGACCGAGTAGAGGCCGGACAGGCCGAAGGTCACCAGGAGGACGACGACGAGCTCGGCCACCATCAGCCGGCGGGTGCGCGGATCGGTGACCGGGTCGAACGCGCAGACGTAACCGCGGAACGCCTCCCGCGGCGAGAGCGCCCGGCGCACCCGGCTCGCCCGCCCCGCCCGGTCGGTCACTCGGCGAGCCGGATGTCGCTGACGATCCGGTCCATCCAGCGGGTGCCGGGGGTCGACTGCTGGGCCGTGGTCAGGTACGCGACCCACCAGCGGCGCCCCTCGGATCCGAACACCGCGGCGTAGACCAGTCCGCCGGCGTCGGCGTCCTCGGAATCGTCGGGGACCAGGACGTACGAGACCGACGCCCCGCTTCCCGCCTCGTTGCTGACGTCGGAGACCCGCAGTTCGTCGCGGGTTCCCGTGACGCCCATCAGGTAGAGCTGGATGGTCTCCGCCAGTGCCGTGGCGGACCCCTGGTCGTCGGTGATCGCCGCGGCGGCGATCCCGGGTTCGAGCACTCCGGCGAGGATCCGCGTGTCCAGGGCGTGCCCGGACCCGACGGGTGCCATCTGGACGCTGCCGATCTCCGGCTGACCGATGACCTGCCACCCGACCGGCACGGCGATCTCCAGGCCCGACTCCTCGTCCAGGTGATGTGCACCGTGCAGTGTCGAGTCCCGGGGCAACACCGACTCGGGATCCGTCGCCACCGCCACGAGCAGGAGCGCGGCCAGCAGCGCCAGCGCCACGTGGATCGTGCGCGGGCCGCGCTTCTCCTCCGGTGTCAGGTGGGAGGCGTCGGCAGCGTCGACCGGGGCGGAGGTGTGGTCGGCCGCGGAGCTGGAGTCGGGGGCGGGGGAGTCGTCGGAACCCATCGGGGGAGAGAGTAGCAACGCCCTCGGTGTAGACCTGTGGTCATGACGGTCTCGCTCGAACTGCTCAGCCGCGGCCCCTCCCGCCCCGACCTCCTCGAGGACCTCGTGGTGGCCGGTTCCGGACTCGCCGCGACGCTGTCCCGGTGGTCCGCCCCGGAACCCGTCGAGGTCTCGCCGGAACCCGCATTCGGACTGCCCGGCCCCGACGCCGTGGCCGAGGTGTTGGCCGCCGGTACCGCGGCGGTGGTGGACGTGGCGCCGGGACTGGCCGGTCCGGGGCCCGCCGCCGACCGTCTGGTCGACCTGCTGGCGGTGGCCGCCCACTCCGGTGTCGGGTTCGGATCGGGCCTGGTCCCCCGGTGCGTCGACGCCGGGCAGGTCTGGGCACTGCTCGCGGGCGCGGTGGCAGCCATGACGGGCGGCGACGTCCGCGCTGCTCTCGCCGACCCCGACGCGGCCGCCCTCGTCGCGCTGTCGCGGTCCGCGCGGGAGGCGATCCGTGACGTGGTGACGTGCGCCCTGGTGCCCGCCGACGCCGTGGAAGAGGTCTCGGCGGACCTCGCGTCCGCCGGGCGCCCCTGACGCTGGCTACTCTTGTCGTCGTGGTCACCGTTGCCTACCTGGGTCCGCCCGGAACCTTCACCGACGCCGCCCTCCACCGTTTCCGGTCGGACGAGCGGACCGCCGGCCGGCTCGCGGGGGCCGAGGCCGTCCCTGCCGGCACCCCGGACGAGGCGCTGACCCTGGTCAGGACGGGCGCCGCGGACTACGCCTGCGTGCCGTTCGAGAACTCCGTGGACGGGACCGTCAATCCCACCGGTGACGCGCTCGCCGTGGGGGACCGCCTGCAGATCTTCGCCGAGACGGAACTCGACGTGGCCTTCTCGATCCTCGTGCGTCCCGGCACCGCGTCCACCGACGTGCGGGTGCTGCGGACCCACCCGGTGGCCGCCGCACAGGTGCACCGCTGGGTCGGCGTGCACCTGCCGCAGGCGCTCATCGAGACCACCTCCTCCACCGCGGCCGGGGCGGAGGAGGTGGCGGCCGGGAACGCCGACGCCACCGCCGCGCCCGCCCGGGCCGGGGAGATCAACGGTCTCGTCCCGCTGGCGGAAAATGTCGCCGACGTGGGCGGGGCCCGGACCCGGTTCGTCCTCGTGGGTCGCCCGGGGCCGCCGCCCGAGCGCACGGGCCACGACCGCACCTGCGTGGTCTTCGGGCTGCCGCACGAGCCCAATGCCCTGGTCCAGGCGCTGACCGAACTGTCGATCCGGGGCATCGACCTCACCCGGATCGGGTCCCGGCCCACCCGGGTGGAGCGGTTCACCTACCTCTTCCACGTGGATCTGGTCGGCCACCTCGACGACCCGGCGGTCGCCGAGGCGCTGGCAGCTCTGCACCACCGGACCGACAGCCTGCGCTTCCTCGGCTCGTGGCCGGTCCGGGAGGGCGCCGGAGCCGGTTCCGCACCCCCGGACCGTTCCGAGGCGTTCGACTGGATCGACGGTCTCCGCCGCGGGGTGGACGAGCGCGGGGTGGACGAGCTCGGTGCCGACGAGCGCGGTGCCGACGAGCGCGGTGCCGACGAGCGCGGAGCCGACCAGCGATGAGCGCGCGGCTGCACCTGGTCAGGCACGGGCAGACCCCGTCGAACGTCGCCGGCGCGCTGGACACGGCGCTTCCCGGCGCCCCTCTCACCGAGCTCGGTCGCACGCAGGCGGAGACGGTCGGTGACGAGCTCGCCGGGTCGGGGATCTCACCCTCGGTGGTCCTGTGCTCCGAGGCCGCCCGCGCCCGCGAGACCGCCGGGCTGATCGCCGAGGCGATGGGACTGTCCACCCAGGCCGTGCCGGGGATGTACGAGGTCCAGGCCGGCCAGTTCGAGATGAGGACGGGGGCCGAGGCGCTGCTGGCGTACAACCGGGTCGTACGCGACTGGCTCGAGGACGGTGAGCTCACCGCGTGCCTGCCCGGGGGTGAGAGCGCCCACGACGTGCGGGACCGGGCGATGCCGGTGGTCTCGGAGCTGCGGGAGAGCTATCTCGACAACGGCACCGACGTGGTCCTGGTGGTCCACGGCACCCTCATGCGGATGATCGCGGTCTTCGCCGGCGCCGTCCCCTCCCAGTGGGCCCTGGACAACCGGATCCCCAACTGCGGGGTCATCGAACTCGCACCGGATCGTGGTGGGTGGTCCTGTGAGCGGTGGGGCGACCACCTGGGACGGCCGCAGTTCTAGACACCGGGCCCGGGAACGGCGGGTCGCTCAGCCCCAGCCCAACCCGTGCAGCGTCTCCTCTTCGATCCCGAAGTGATGGGCGATCTCGTGGATCACCGTCACCGCCACCTCGTGGACGAGCTGCTCCTCGGTCGAGCAGAAGTCACAGAGTGCGCCCCGGTAGATCGTGATGGTGTCGGGCAGGAACCCCGAATAGGTGGTGTCGCGCTCGGTCAGAGCCACCCCCTCGTACAGGCCCAGGAGGTCGGGCTCGTCCGGATGACGGTCGGCGATGAGCACCACCACGTTGTCCATCGCCGCGAACAACGCGTCCGGCACGGAGTCCAGCGCGTCGTCGACGAGTGACTCGAACCGCGTCTCCCCGACCGTGATGCTCACGGTGAACCGGGGATCGGGACGGACACGGTCCCGGGCTCCGGATCGCTCGGGGGACCGGGGTTGCCCTGACCCACGCCGGGCGGTGGGACCTGCGTGGTCGTGGGCGCCACAGGCGTGTTGCCGTCGATCAACACGCCCTGCCGCGCGGAGCCCCGCAGGACCGCGAACGGCCCGGGGTCGGCGGCCTTCATCAACCCGCAGTTGACGGTGCGGCTCCCGGTGGCCCAGGAGATCCGCGAGATCGGGTTCACGAGCGTGGAGATGAGCGTGGTTCGGCGCAGCGCCTCGGCATCCCCCAGGTAGGCGGTCCCGGCGGCGAGACAGGCCTCCGCCGTGAGTTCGGACTGCACCCGCGGCTCCGGCGGCTCGGGCGCCTCCGGGAAGATCCCGGTGACGTCGACGTCGGAGACGACCTCGATCGAATGGTCCGCCGAACACGGCACCGGCGACCCCGGCAGACCCTCCTCGGTGAATCCCAGGCACGTGCCCGGGTCCCACCGGCGATGCTGGTCCGCCTGAGCGAACACCCCGGTCGAGGTTGTCGAGCGGCCGTCGAGCTCGGCCGCGGCGACACCACAGAGCACCGTGTGATCGCCCTTGTTCCAGCCCTCCTCGGACGGGGGGACGACGAGTCCGGTGAACCGGCCGGCGGGGTCGACCTCCCGGCCCCCCGCGTAGCGGCTGACGAGCGGCAGGCACCGGTTCGTGCCGATCGGGGCCAGATCCGAGTTGTCCGGGAACGGGGCGCCCTCACCGAACCCGGGGACATCGGAGAGGTCGATCCGGCCGGCCACCTCGAATCGATGGGGCTCCGCGCAGTCGACGGTCGTGAACGCCGTGACGCGGTCCGCGGCGTCCACCGACCATGTCAGGCACGTTCCCGGCGCGGCGCCGGCGTAGGCGGGACCGGACAGTGTCCGTGGGTCGACCTGCGGGACGATCGCCGCGATCCGCTCCGCAGCCGCCGAGTTCGGGTCACCCATGGCCGAGGCCATCAGACCGCCGGTGATCGCCCCGCCGGACAGGATCGCGACGAGTGAGGCCATGACCGCACCCCGGGTCCGGAGTAGAGACCCACCCGGGTGTGGTGAACGGGAGGTAGTCATCATCGCAACCATGATGCCGCAACTTCGCCGCCCCGATAGGATCCAGGGCATGAGCGGACAGAACCCAGACGAGGCGGACGGCCCGGCCGGTGGAACCCGCACGCCGCGGGAGGGCGTCGACCCGGAGGTTCTCGAGTTCGCGCAGATGCTCTTCCAGCTCGCGCGCGACGGCGAGACCGAGCGACTGGCGGCCTACGTGGACGCCGGCGTGAGCCCGGACCTCACCAACGAGCGCGGAGACGCGTTGCTCATGCTGGCCGCCTACAACGGGCACGCCGACACCGTCCGTGCCCTGCTCGCCCGCGGCGCCGAGGTCGACCGCGCCAACGATCGCGGTCAGACCCCGCTCGCGGGTGCGGTGTTCAAGGGTTACGGCGAGGTGGTCCGGGTGCTGTTCGAGGGTGGCGCGGACCCGTACGGCGGCACGCCCACGGCGGTCGACACCGCCCGGATGTTCGAGAAGGACGCCTTTCTCGAACTCTTCGGCGTCTGAGGCCCGACGGCACGTGAGGCCTGACGGCGCGTGAGGCGCAGGAGCGGATCCGGGCGCTGAGACCGGGCCGCTAGGCTGGTCGCCGTGATCGATCTCAAGCTGCTCCGCGAGAACCCCGACCTCGTCCGCGACTCCCAACGCACCCGCGGTGAGGATCCCTCGCTGGTCGACCGGTTGCTGACCGCGGACGAGGCCCGCCGGTCGTCGATCTCCGCCGCCGACGGCGCACGCGCCGAGCAGAAGGCCCACGGCAAGACCGTCGGTCAGGCCGCGCCCGAGGACCGCCCCGCGCTGCTCGAGGCGGCAGGTGCGCTCAAGCAGGCGGTCAAGGACGCCGAGGAGGCGGAGAAGACCGCCGCGGCCGAGGTCGACCGACTCCAGCGGCTGATCTCCAACGTCGTCGAGGCGGGGACACCCGCCGGCGGCGAGGACGACTTCGTGGAGATCGAGCGGGTCGGGGAGATCCCCACCTTCGACTTCGAACCCAAGGACCATCTGGAGTTGGGCGAGAGCCTGGGGCTGCTGGACATGGAGCGTGGCGCCAAGGTCTCGGGCGCGCGCTTCTACTTCCTCACCGGCTACGGCGCCCTCCTCCAGCTGGGAATGCTGCAACTGGCGGCGCAGAAGGCCACGGCCAACGGCTTCACGCTCATGATCCCGCCGGTGCTGGTGCGTCCGGAGATCATGCAGGGCACCGGCTTCCTCGGAGCGCACGCGGACGAGATCTACCGGCTGGCGGACGACGACCTGTACCTCGTCGGCACCTCCGAGGTGGCGCTGGCCGGCTACCACCAGGGCGAGATCCTCGACCTCTCGGCCGGTCCCAAGCGGTACTGCGGGTGGTCCTCGTGCTTCCGCCGTGAGGCGGGCAGCCACGGCAAGGACACCCGCGGGATCATCCGGGTCCACCAGTTCGACAAGGTCGAGATGTTCTCCTGGTGCACGCCGGAGGAGGCCCACTCCGAGCACCTGCGCCTGCTGGGTTTCGAGAAGGAGATGCTGCAGGCCATGGGTCTGCCGTTCCGCGTGATCGACATCGCCGGTGGCGATCTGGGGTCGTCGGCCGCCCGGAAGTACGACTGCGAGGCGTGGGTCCCCACCCAGGGCGCGTATCGCGAGCTCACGTCCACGTCCAACTGCACGACCTTCCAGGCCCGCCGACTGGGCGTGCGCTACCGGGACGAGGGCGGCAGGCCCCAGACGGCCGCCACCCTGAACGGCACGCTGGCCACCACGCGGTGGCTCGTGGCGATCCTGGAGAACCACCAGCAGGCGGACGGCTCCGTGATCGTGCCCGAGGCGCTGCGCCCGTTCGTCGGCAAGGACGTGCTCGAGCCGCCCCGCTAGGTCGTCGCGACCGGGCCGTCGCGACGCTCAGGGCCGGAAGAGCATCATCACACCGCTCGCGCTGGCACAGGTACGCCCGTCGGTGTCGAGCACCGTGGCCTGCACGACGCACGTCGACCGGCCCACGTGTTCCACCTCCGCCCGGATCGTCGCGGGGGTCCGCTCCAGCCGGAGTGCGCGGATGTACCGCACGGTCAGGTCGAGCGTGCTGTAGCCCACGCCCTCCTCGACGACGGTCGCGGTGGCGTAGCCGAGCGCGGAGTCGACCCATCCAGAGACGATCCCGCCGTGCACCGTCCCGCCGTTGTTCAGGGCCCACTCGGCGGGCTCCGCGGTCATCGTGACCACGCGATCGGCGGCCGAGGAGAGAGTCAGGCCGAGCGTGTGTGCCCCGGGGGAGAGGTGACGCTCGCCGTCGATGATCCGCCGCAGTGCGTCCAGCCCCGCGTGTGGGCTGCGTTCGGCGGCGGTGGGCAGCGGAGGCCAGGAATAGTGGCGACTGCGCGCCTCGGGGTCGACCGAATCGAAGGGCTCGTCGTCATCCACCCGGTCGAACCTACCGGCAGGCGGTCACACCGGCCGTGGTGGGCCGCTACGCTGGTGCCCGTGGAGTTGCTCTATACGGGGATCATCGGGTTCGCCCGCACGCTGTTCAAGGTCCAGGGACTGGACATCACGATCCGGGGGGAGCACAACTTCCCCGAGGTCGGCGGGGCCGTGGTGGTGATCAACCACACGGGGTACTTCGACTTCGTCTACGGGGGCATCCCGGCGCGCGTCCACAAGCGGTTCATCCGCTACATGGCCAAGGTCGAGGTGTTCGACCACAAGGTGTCCGGGCCGATCATGCGCGAGCTCAAGCACATCCCGGTCGACCGCACCGCCGGCAAGGCGTCGTTCGACGAGGCCGTCGATCGACTCAGGGCCGGCGAACTGGTGGGCGTGTTCCCCGAGGCGACCATCAGCCGCAGCTTCGAGATCAAGGGCTTCAAGTCCGGCGCCGTCCGGATGGCGCGGGCCGCGGATGTCCCGATCATCACTGTGACCCTGTGGGGCTCCCAGCGGGTGTGGACCAAGGGTCTGCCCAAGAAGCTGCTCCGGCCCAAGGCGCCGATCATGATGGAGGTCGGCGAGCCGATGCGGGCCTACGAGCCGGTGGAGGCGTGCACCGAGGAGCTCCGCTCGCGGATGCAGGCCACCCTCGAGCGACTGCAGGACGAGTACGCCCGGCGCTACGGCCCGTACCCGTCCGGTGCCAACTGGGTACCGGCCCGCCTGGGCGGTTCGGCGCCCACCCTCGAGGAGGCCACCGCCCTCGACGAGGCCGAGCACGCCGAGCGAATGCGTCGTCGGGTGCAGGCGGAGGGCGGGGACGCCCCGAAGGGACCGCCGGGCCCGGACGCTCCGTGACCCGTTCGAGGCCGCTCCTGGTCGCCACGGATATCGACGGCACGCTGATCGACCGGAACGAACGCGTACCGGACGCGAACCGGGCCGTCATCGCCGAACTCGTCGCGGACGGGGCGATCTTCGTACTGGCCACCGGCCGACCGCCGCGATGGCTCTCCCAGGTGGTCGACCAGCTGCCGGTGGCGCCCCTGGCGGTATGTGCCAACGGCGCGGTGGTGATGGATACCGCCAGCGGTGAGTTCCTCAGCAGCCGGTTACTGGAGGCGGAGGCGCTGGCCGCGATCGACGAGGTCCTGCGCGACAGGTTGCCGGGCAGCGGGATCGCGGCCGAACGTCTGGGCGCGGACGCCGCCGACCACCAGTTCGTGGCCAGTCCGGACTACGAACACGCCTGGATCCAGCCGGAACACCTGGAGGTCGGACATTCCGAGGTGCTCGCCCGCCCCGTCCTCAAGCTCCTGGCGCGGGTCCCCGGTATGCCCAGTGCGGACATGGTGGACGCCCTGCGGGGAGAGGTGCAGCACCTGGCGGACGTCACCTACTCCACCACCAACGGGTTGATCGAGTTCGCGGCGCGCGGGGTGACCAAGGCGAGTGCGCTGGCCGGGCTCGCCGCGGCCACGGCGGCGTCCTCGGCCGTGCCGTCCGCCGTCCCCGTCACGGTGGCGTTCGGCGACATGCCCAATGATCTCGAGATGTTGCGGTGGGCGGACCACGGCGTCGCGATGGGCAACGCGATCGCCTCGGTGCACGCCGTGGCGGACGAGGTCACGCTCACCAACGACGAGGCGGGCCTGGCGCACGTGCTGCGCCGCTGGTGGACCTGAGCTCCCTGGCTCTGGGCGCCACGGCCCCGGCATCGGACCACATCCGCCCGTCGCGATGAACTCCCGCGTGCGCGCCGGTGCGGGCGAGAGTGCATCCCCGCGGGCGGATCTCGTGCAGGTGTACAGGCGCGCGAGCGGATGCCGGGGTCCGGGTGGTGCCGCGTGGTGCCGCGTGGTGCCGGGTGATGGCCATGCGCTGAGCCATCGGTGGTGCGCGCGGACCGGTCCCCACCACTTCCCCGGTGTGCCCGCCCCCCCCGGTACGAGGATGGCGGGCACACCTGGTGGGACCCGGTCCGCGGGTCTGGTCGGCCGACGTCTGCCGTCGGCCGGGGATCAGGGGTTCGGCTCGACCGCGAGCTGCGTGGTGGCCGGGTCGAAGACCAGCGTGCCGCCCTCGAAACGCTGGGTGACGGTGCCGTCTTCGCGCTCGGTCTCGCTCGAGACCGGCAGCCCGAGCGGGCCGTGCTCGAAGCCCTGGGAGGCCCAGGCATCGCCGATCACGCCCCACACCGGGTGCGTACCGGTGTCGGGGGACGAGTACAGCGCTCCGTTCTCGTGCTTGACCAGCGACACGTCGCCGAACCGCTGGAGGCCGGAGAGCGCCTTGCCGAGCGGGCCGGACAGTTGCGAGGCGATCCTGGAGAAGTCGCCTCCGGACAGGTTCCCGGTGGAGCCCGCGTCGGCCCCGATCGCGTCCCGCACGGAGCCCGCGTCGAACGGGATGTCGGCCAGCGTCTTTCCGCCGGTCAGGAGCCGGGTCAGCTCGGCGGCGTCCAACCGGCCGCCGGTCAGGACCGTCCGGAGCGCCGAGGCCACCGCGTCCTGGACGCTTCCCTGGGTGATTCCCGGAGCCGTCGAGCTGCCCGTGCCCGTGCCCGGCCGCGGGGGCGTCCCGGGATTGCTGGTGGCCGGGGGAGTGGGGTTGGACGGTGCCGGGGTACCGCCGCCGCTCTTGGCGTAGGAGGCGGCGATATCGCGGATCTGCCCCATCTTGGCGTAGCCCGCGTCACCGGGGCACGAGGTCGTGCCGACGTCGCGGTGGGCGAAGATGTTGGGCAACCGGACCGCGGTGCCCATGGGGAACTTGGTGTACGAGGTGCCCTCGGAGTAGTGGGTGTCGGTGCCCTTGGGATCGACGCCGGCGATCGAGAGGCGCCAGCCGATGACCTCGCCCATCTTGCGCACGGTGGCGTCGGACGGCGCGACGGTGGAGTAGTCGCCCATCATCGAGATGCCGAAGGTGTTGCCGTTGAAGCCGCCGGCGTGCGCGCCCTGGACGTTGCGGTTGAGTCCGCCCCGCCGGCCCTCGAAGGCCTGGCCGTACTTGTCGACCATCACGTTGTATCCGACGTCGCACCAGCCCAGGTTGCGTGCGTGGTACACGTAGATGCCCCGCACGACGCCCGCCGAACCCTCACGGGTGTAGTTGTTGCTGCCCGCCGTGTGGTGGACCGTGGCGGCGGCCAGCGTGTCGTCGTAGGCCGTGCCCCCGCACCGGATCGACTCGTCGGCACCCCAGCCGCCGCGGGTGATGATCGACGGCTGCTTGGCGGCGATGTCGCCGTTCACGCCGGACCCTCCCTGCGCCGCGACGTCGCCGAACGCCTCGGGGTCGGGGGTCGGGGTGTCGTCGGGGGAGAGCAGCACGGCGGTGACGTCGGCGACGCCCGTGTCCGTGGTCTCGGCGACCGGCTTGATGTCCGCGTAGCGCGTCGGGACCGGCGGGGCGTCGTCAGTGGCCGACCGGGTGGCCGCGACGTCCTTCTGTGCGGGTGTCGCCGGTGCCGGGGTGACCGCGGGCACGGACTCCGTGGGCCGGGACTCCGCCGACTCGGACTGGGCAGGCTCGGACTGGGCAGACTCGGACTGGGCGGGCTCGGACCCGGACCGCTCCGCCTCGCCGGATTCTGTGGCCTCGGGCGCGTCGGCCACCGAGGTGTCGGACGGGTCGACGCCGGAGAGCTTGATCTGGACGGTGGTGGTGTCCACGCCCAGGAACACCGGCTCGGTGCCGCCGGTGCCGGTGGTGCTCTCGCCCTTGCCGTCGACGGCCTCGGCCTCGTACCACGGGCCCCAGGAGCCGTCAGGGTTCTTGGCGCGGAGGGCCGCGAGCGCCTCGGGGTTGTAGCCCTTCCACGTGACGCCGACCATGGAGAACGGGGTCTCGGAGGTGACCTCCTTGACGGGTGATGCGCCCACCGCGATGTCGGTGTCCACGCCGGCCGCGGACGGTGCCTCCGCGAGGGAGACCTCCGTCGTCCCGGTGGGGGCGGCGCTACCGGCGGTGGCGGTGATGTCGTCTCCGGACTCGACCAGGTGGTCCGCCCCGTATACGGCGAGGGGCGTGACGACGGACGCCGCGACCGCCACCGCGAGGGCGAGGGTCCTGCGTCGACCGCTGACGTTCAGGGGGCGGCGTCGTGTGCTCAAGGGCTTCTCCAGATCAGGTCTGTGTCCCGCGGATCCTGCTGCGGGGCACTTCTCCCCGGTGGCCGAACTGCAGAGCGACCACTGGGACGAATGTGACGAACGTGGTCAATGGTAGCTAAGAAACGCGTGAAACCAAGCGATACAGAAGTGAATTTTGTGGTCACAAGCATGTAGTTTCGAACCGATGTACGACGACGAGATGGCCCGACGGGTGAACTGAGCAGCGGCACACGGTGCGGAGGGGCCCTCCTCGTCGTCGTCGCCTGGTGTGGCCCCGGACCGCTACCCCCACCCGCCCGATACCCTTGGACCCGGACCCGCGCCGACCGGCGTGTGGTCCTGCGAGAAGCAGTGACGGACTACGGGAAGGCACCAGTGATGGCAGGCGAGCGGCAGTGGGGGACCTACGACCTCATCGTGGTGGGGTCCGGTTTCTTCGGCCTGACGGTCGCCGAGCGGGCGGCGTCGGAACTCGGCAAGCGGGTGCTGGTGCTCGACCGTCGGCACCACATCGGCGGCAACGCCTACTCCGAGCCCGAGCCCGAGACCGGCATCGAGATCCACAAGTACGGCGCCCACCTGTTCCACACCTCCAACGAGCGGGTGTGGGAGTACGTCAACCGCTTCACCGACTTCACCGGCTACCAGCACCGCGTGTTCGCGATGCACAAGGGCACGGCCTACCAGTTCCCGATGGGTCTGGGCCTGATCAACCAGTTCTTCGGCCGCTACTACTCGCCCGACGAGGCCCGCGCGCTCATCGCCGAGCAGGCCGCGGAGTTCTCGGCCGAGGACGCGGCCAACTTCGAGGAGAAGGCCATCTCGCTGATCGGCCGGCCGCTGTACGAGGCGTTCATCAAGGACTACACCGCCAAGCAGTGGCAGACCGACCCCAAGAACCTGCCCGCCGGGAACATCACCCGCCTGCCCGTGCGGTATACCTTCGACAACCGCTACTTCAACGACACCCACGAGGGCCTGCCCGTCGACGGCTACACCGCGTGGCTCGAGAACATGGCGGCGGACGAGCGGATCGACGTGGTCCTGGACACCGACTGGTTCGACGTCCGCGAGGCCGTCCGCGCCGCCAGCCCCGACGCGCCCGTGGTCTACACCGGCCCGCTCGACCGGTATTTCGACTACTCCGACGGTGAACTGGGGTGGCGCACACTGGACTTCGAGACCGAGGTCCTGCCCACCGGCGACTTCCAGGGCACCCCGGTGATGAACTACAACGACGCGGAGTACGACTACACCCGCATCCACGAGTTCCGGCACTTCCACCCCGAGCGCACGAACTACCCCACCGACAAGACCGTGATCATGCGCGAGTTCAGCCGCTTCGCCGAGCGCGAGGACGAGCCGTACTACCCGATCAACGAGTCCACCGACCGTGAGCGGCTGGCCGTCTACCGCGAGCGCGCCAAGGCCGAGACCGCGGAGAACCGCGTGATCTTCGGCGGCCGTC
Source organism: Dietzia sp. PP-33 (assembly GCF_033790845.1). Taxonomy (NCBI): domain Bacteria; kingdom Bacillati; phylum Actinomycetota; class Actinomycetes; order Mycobacteriales; family Dietziaceae; genus Dietzia; species Dietzia sp. PP-33. The sequence goes on along the minus strand of NZ_JAMYEI010000007.1, from coordinate 124,464 downwards.
TGGGCACCTACCAGTACCTGGACATGCACATGGCCATCGCGTCGGCGCTGACGATGTTCGACAACACGCTGGCCCCGCACCTGCGCGACGGGGCGCCGCTCGGCGAGTGAGCTGCTCGAGGCCTGAGGACGCTCGGTGAGGGATGGCCCCCGGGAGCGGTGGCTACGCCTCGGGGGTGCGGTTGCGGACGGAGATGCCGAACTCGCGGATCTTCCGGTAAATGGTCGCCCGGGAGATGCCCAGATGATTGGCGGCGGCGAGCTTGCGGCCGCTGTGGATCCGGAGCGCATCGACGATCGCGTCCCTCTGGATCGCCTCGATCGGCGTCAGTGAGCGGCGGATGGAGGAGTCGCACTGGGCGGGCAGATCATCGATGCATATCAGTCCGGAGCGCTTGGTCTGCACGCAGTCCCGGACGACGCCCTGCAGTTGGGCGAGATTGCCGTGCCACGGAAGTCGCGACAGGTGGCGCAGAGCGGCGTCGTCGAACCGGACCCGTCCCTCGCGGTCGAGCCGGCGCAGCAGGTGGATCGCCAGCTTGGTGATGTCCTCCGGCCGGTGGCGCAGAGGCGGCAGGGAGACGGTGACGTCGAAGTTCGGGAGAACGGCAGAGTCGATCCCCGTGTCGTCGCACCCGCTCGCGCGCGTGGCCACTATCCAGGCCGGGCCGGAGCCGGTAGGCACGGACCGGTGTTCCACGAGGAGTTCCGACACAGCGCTGATCGCCTGCTCGTCGAGCCTGTCGATCCGCCGCAGGAGAAGCGAGCCGCGGCCGTCGAGTTCGGCTTCGAGTTCCGCGATGAAGGCCTCGACGTCGCCGGAGTCGTCACAGTCGATGACGGCCAGCCGCTCGCCAGGGAAAGCGGTGGCGTGGACCGCGCGCGTCATGGTGGTCCGGCCGACACTCGGTTCGCCGGTCACGATCACCGAGGTCCCCCGGCGGGCGTGTCCGAGGAGCGACTCGGACGCACGAAGCCACTCCGGCGACGTCCCGACCAGGCCGCGCAGTGGCCGATGGCGACCGGCCGGCGCCTCGTGGGCGGCCGACTGACCCAGGCGGACGCGGACGATCCCGCCTACCACCCTGCCGTTCAGCGTGGAGGGCTTGTAGGTCAGTCGTGCGGACAGGCCACTGGGAAGATCGGCGACGACCGACTCCTGGAGCGAGTCGCCGGTGAAGTCGGCGGAGTGGATCAACAGCGACGCCCGATCCTCCGGCGTCAGCAGCTGCTGGGCGTGCCGGTTCATCATCACCACCTCCTCGCTCTGGGCGATCACGGGGTTGGAGGTGTGCCGGCACGCTCCCAGGTACTCGCGCAGCAATTGGGTCTCGCCGGGGCTGGCCGCATCGAGGAGTGACTGTTCGATCTGGTCGGCCAACGCTCCGGCCGTGGTCATGAGCAGCCCCGTGGCGTCGTCTGCGTAGCAGGTGATGTCGACCACCCCGACGAGTGACCCGGTGAGCGGGTGGAAGACGGGTTGGCCGGCGCAGGTGAAGACCGCCAGCTTGTCGTTGTAGTGCTCACTGCCGTGGACCAGCATGGGGCTCGCGGTCTCCACGGCTGTCCCGATGCCGTTCGTCCCCATCGTCTCCTCGTCGTAGCCGCTCCCGGGCGCGAGGTGGACCGAGTCCAGTTGCCGGGCCAGGCTGGAATCGCCACAGAAGCGCTGGATGATCGACCCGTCCGGCGCGGCGAAGATGATCGTGACCGGCTCATTGGCCAGTCGCTGGGCGTTGCGGGTGAGCACCGCGTTGACGCATCGCAGGACCTGGTCGTCGTGGCAGGAGATGTCGGAGGACCGCGGCTCGATCTCGGATCGATCGACGCCGAGTAGCTGACTCCGCCGCCAGGAATCCGCGATCGGCCCCCGGACGAGGGGGAACTGCTCCTCGGGGCCGGGCGTGCCGGAGTGGAGATCCATTTCCGCGTACTCCAGCTGCGCGTCCACGTGCTGGTGTCCCAGATTTCTCGCCATTCCTTCGTGCTCCTCACCGGATCGGTTCCGCCGCGCCCTCGTCGCTGGGCAACGCGATCAAGGCGGTCACACCGCCGGGCGAATCGGAACCCACGATGTGTGGGGTACGTCACTCACAGTACGGCCTCCCGAGCGGTTCCGGACAATCCTCTTGCCGACGAATGCGCAGCTACAGGGCTTTTCTGGTGCGCGTCTCAAGATGAGACACCAGTGTGGCGGCCATTCGGAGGCCGTTCTCAGTGTGAGACATAAATCACTTCCACGCTCGGCTGTACTCGGACCACGGGCAGAGCTCACGCCCGGATTGGTCGAACCGGTTGGACGCCCCGGCCCGGCCGCACCATTCCAGATGCCAACCCACCAGGAGGCGAACGGCAATGAGCAGACAGAGTCTGACCAAGGCCCACAACAAGATCAGCGAGCTGACGTGGGAACCGACCTTCGCGACACCCGCGACACGTTTCGGTACCGACTACACCTTCGAGAAGGCACCGAAGAAGGACCCGCTGAAGCAGATCATGCGGTCCTACTTCCCGATGGAGGAGGAGAAGGACAACCGGGTCTACGGCGCTATGGACGGCGCCATCCGTGGCAACATGTTCCGCCAGGTCCAGCCCCGCTGGCTCGAATGGCAGAAGCTGTTCCTGTCGATCATCCCGTTCCCGGAGATCTCCGCGGCCCGCGCGATGCCAATGGCGATCGACGCCGTCCCGAACCCCGAGATCCACAACGGGCTAGCGGTGCAGATGATCGACGAGGTTCGTCACTCGACCATCCAGATGAACCTCAAGAAGCTCTACATGAACCACTACGTCGACCCGGCGGGGTTCGACATCTCGGAGAAGGGGTTCGCGAACAACTACGCCGGCACCATCGGGCGGCAGTTCGGCGAGGGCTTCATCACCGGTGACGCGATCACGGCCGCGAACATCTATCTGACCGTCGTCGCGGAGACCGCGTTCACCAACACGCTCTTCGTCGCGATGCCCGACGAGGCCGCCGCCAACGGCGACTACCTGCTGCCCACGGTGTTCCACTCGGTCCAGTCGGACGAGTCGCGGCACATCTCCAACGGCTACTCGATCCTGCTCATGGCCCTGGCCGACGAGCGGAACCGGCCCCTGCTGGAGCGCGACCTGCGCTACGCGTGGTGGAACAACCACTGCGTGGTGGACGCCGCGATCGGCACGTTCATCGAGTACGGCACCAAGGACCGTCGCAAGAACCGTGAGTCCTACGCCGAGATGTGGCGTCGGTGGATCTACGACGACTACTACCGGTCCTACCTCCTCCCCCTGGAGAAGTACGGGCTCACGATCCCGCACGACCTGGTCGAGGAGGCCTGGAACCGGATCACCAACAAGTTCTACCACCACGAGGTGGCGCGATTCTTCGCCACCGGCTGGCCGGTGAACTACTGGAAGATCGATCCGATGACGGATGCGGACTTCGAGTGGTTCGAGGAGAAGTACCCGGGTTGGTACTCGCGGTTCGGCAAGTGGTGGGAGAACTACAACCGGATGAAGTATCCGGGCCGCAACAAGCCGATCGCCTTCGAGGAGGTCGGGTACGAGTACCCGCACCGCTGCTGGACCTGCATGGTCCCGGCCCTGATCCGCGAGGACATGGTCGTGGACAAGGTCGACGGGCAGTGGCGGACCTACTGCTCCGAGGCCTGTCACTGGACCGACTCCGTGGCGTTCCGCAGCGAGTACGAGGGCCGGCCGACGCCGAACATGGGCAGGCTCACCGGCGACCGCGAGTGGGAGACCCTCCACCACAACGAGGATCTGGCCGACGTGGTGGAGAAGCTCGGGTACGTCCGGGACGACGGCAGGACCCTCATCCCGCAGCCGCATCTGGACCTCGATGATCCCGCGAAGATGTGGACCACCGACGACCTCCGGGGCATCACGTTCCAGAGTCCGAACGTGCTCCTCAACCAGATGTCCGACGCCGAGCGTGAGGCGCACGTCGCGGCGTACCGCGCCAACCCGAACATCAGCGTCTGACGCCAGAGGGAGGACGGGGCCGCCGTAGGTGAGAGGGCGGCGGCCCCGGAGGGGGTGTGGCGCCGGACTCCGTAGGACGACGGCGCCATGCACACCTCTTCCCGATTCCGACTCTCCACCTAACAGGAGCGAGATCGTGCCCGAAAAACACCGCATCCACTTCGAACCTGTCGACATCGACATCGAGGTCTCGGAGGACGAGCGCATCCTCGACGCGGCCTTCCGGCAGAACGTCCACCTCATGCACGGCTGTCGCGAGGGTCAATGCTCGGCGTGCAAGTCCTTCGTCCTCGACGGCGAGATCCAGATGGACAAGTACTCGACCTTCGCCTGCAACGACACCGAGGTCGAGGAGGGATTCGTCCTACTCTGTCGCGCCCACGCGTTCGAGGACTGCACCATCGAGCTCCTCAACTTCGACGAGGAGGAGTTGCTCAACTCGATACCCATCCAGGATGTCGACTGTGAGGTCCTGTCGGTGGTGGAACTCACCTCGGACATGGTGTCGCTGAAAGTGCGCCCAGTGAACGGGGCTGTATTCGACTTCAAGCCGGGGCAGTACGCGGACGTATTCGTGCCGGGTGGAGAGGACGGGGAGAAACGGTCGTTCTCGATGGCCACCACTCCGAGTGGTGCGGACCATCTCGAGTTCATCATCAAGAAGTACCCGGGTGGCCGCTTCTCCTCGCTCCTCGACACCGGGATCTCGGCCGGCACCGGACTGCTTCTCAACGGCCCGTACGGGAACTGCACCATCAAGGAGGGCCGGGTGCTCCCCGTCGTCGGGATCGCGGGCGGCGCGGGTATGGCACCGATCCTCTCACTCCTGCGGCACCTCGCCGAGACGAATTCGGACCGCAGCGTCCACTTCTACTACGGCGCCCGCCGAGTCGACGACCTCTTCTACCTCGACGAGATCCGTGAGATCGGCAAGCGGCTCGTCGACTTCCGATTCGTGGTGGGACTGTCCGACGAGCTGCCCGCGGAGTGGGGATACGACGACGTGGTCCTGGAGGAGGGGTTCATCCACTCGGTCGCCGAACGGCATGAACCGGCTCTGCGGTCCACCGAGGTCTACATGTGTGGCCCGCCGCCGATGGTGGATGCCGCGACCGAAATGCTCGAAGGCCAGATGGTGCCGAGCGACCAGGTCTTCTACGACAAGTTCACGAGCCCGATGACGTCTGAAGGCGTCTGAGCAGAGAAACGGAAGTGATGGAAATGACCGAAGCGACTGCCAAGGCGGCGACGGACGATCGATACCCCTCGATCGAGTTCACCGATGCCCAGGCCGGCTCACTGGAGTTCCCCAGTTCGAAGAGCCGGAGTTACAGCTACTTCACGCCCGCCAAGCTCAGGGCGACCATGTACGAGGACGTCACCGTCGACGTGCAGCCGGACCCGGACCGGTATCTCACACAGGGCTGGATCTACGGCTTCGCCGAGGGGGCCGGTGGCTACCCGAAGGACTGGACCGCCGCGAAGTCCGAGGTGTGGCATGACTTCCGCGACCCCAACCAGGAGTGGGAACAGACCATCTACCGCAACAACGCGGCGGTGGTTCGGCAGGTGCAGTTGTGCCTCGAGAACGCGAAGCGGGCACACGCCTACGACGGCTGGAACACCGCGTGGAAGTCCTTCGTCGCACGCAACATCGGTGCGTGGATGCACGTCGAGAACGGCCTGGCGCTCCATGTGTTCACGGCTATCCAACGCTCGGGTCCGACCAACATGGTCAACAACGCGGTCGCGGTGAACGCGGCACACAAGATGCGTTTCGCGCAGGACCTGGCGCTGTTCAACCTCGACCTCTCGGAGGAGCGCGAAGAGTTCGACGGACAGATCCACAAGGAGGTCTGGCAGTCGTCCCCGGAGTGGCAGCCGACCCGCAGACTCGTCGAGGAACTCACGGCGACGGAGGACTGGTGTGAACTCCTGTTCGCGACGAACATCGTCTTCGAACAGTTGGTCGGATCACTCTTCCGCTCGGAACTGGTCATGCAGATCGCCGCGCAGAACGGCGACTACATCACGCCGACCATCGTCGGCACGGGCGAGAACGACTACGACCGGGACCTCAAGTACACGCGCGCACTGTTCCGCATGCTCGTGCGCGACGAGGTCCACGGCGAGGCCAACAAGGAGTTGTTCGGCCAGTGGTTGACCAAGTGGATGCCTAAGGCGGTCGCCGCGGCCACTGCTCTTCAACCGATCTGGTCGCAGCCCGCCGAGAAGCCGGTGACGTTCACGACCTCCTGTGAGTTGGCAAGCCAGAAATTCTCGAATCTGCTCGAAGAGCTCGAGCTGGAAATCCCGAAGGAGCTGCAGTCATGAGTGAGATGACATTCGGTTCAGACGCCACCTTCTCCAACATGTGCGGAGTGACGCTGATGAACACCCCGGTGGGCCAGGTCGTGGCCGAGGTGATGAAGGCCAAGCCCGGAGTCGAATTGGTCGAGTACCCCTCGATGATCCGCGTGGACGGCAGCGAGAAGCTGGTCTTCGACTACGAGGAACTCACCGATGCGCTCGGTGAGGACTTCAACGAGATGACCTTTGAGGAGATCTCGTCGACCCACTACGGCCGCATGGTCCACCTGGACGACCAGACGATGATCTTCGCCAGTCCGGAGGCGGCCGCGGAGTACATCGGCTTCAACCTCACCGCCAGTGAGAGCAGGTGAGGCTCCCGCTCGACCCCTGATGACCCCGGGCCGTGAGGCGCCTGCCCCGCGGCCCGGGAGGGCACGACCCCTCGGGCACGGATCGCCCCGAGGTTCCACAATCCAGGCAAGGAGTTCCGGACGCCATGTACACGCACAACGGAGAGAACTACTTCATCGTCGACAGCCATATCCATATCTGGGATGGCAGTGAGGAGAACCAGAAGAACATCCACGGAAAGCAGTTCATCGACACGTTCTTCGGCTATCACTCAAACCTCTCCCCTGGCGAGGAGAAGTGGGGATACGAGGAATTCCTCTACTACGGCGGGGACAGGATGCTGCGCGACGTCTTCGACGAAGGCCAGGTCGATCACGCGATCCTGCAGACCACCATGCTCTCGGATTTCTACCACAAAGGGTTCTCCCCCACCGAGGAGAACTGGCGGGTCGCACAGGAGAACTCCGAGCGCATCACCTACAACCACGCCTATGACCCGCGCTACGGCGAACCGGGGCTCACGCAACTCGAGGAGGACGCCGACAAGTACGACCTGAAGGGCGTCAAGCTGTACACCGCCGAATGGCACGGGGATTCACGCGGGTACAAGCTGGACGAGCCCTGGTCCCGCCGCTACCTCGAGAAGTGCATCGAGCTGGGCGTCAAGAACATCCACGTCCACAAGGGGCCGACTCTGCGGCCGTTGGACATGGACGCGTTCAATGTCATGGACGTCGACAAGGTGGCGTCGGACTACACCGAACTCAACTTCATCGTCGAGCACTGCGGCCTACCCCGCCTGGAGGATTTCTGCTGGATCGCGACGCAGGAATCCAATGTGCACGCCGGCCTGTCGGTGGTCATGCCGTTCATCCACACTCGCCCTCGCTACTTCGCGCAGGTCATCGGGGAGCTGCTGTACTGGGTCGGCGACGAGAAGATGCAGTTCTCGTCCGACTACGCCCTGTGGAAGCCGAAGTGGCTCATCGAGTCGTTCCTGGACTTCCAGCTCCCCGAGGACATGGTGGAGGAGTACGGGCAGATCACCGTGGAGAACAAGAAGCGGATCCTCGGTCTCAACACCGCCGCGATGTACGACATCGAGGTGCCTGAGCAGTTCCAGGTGCCCGGTGGCACGGACGCGGACGTCGGCAAGCAAGAAGTCGCCGTCGGTGCGGAGGCCTGATCGCCATGACCTCCACGATCACATCACTGGCAGATCAGGTGATGGCCGCACTGGACACCGTCGTGGACCCCGAGCTGGACGAACCCGTGACCGATCTCGGGTTCGTCCGCTCGGTGGACATCGACGACGTCGGTGTCGCCGTCCACCTCCGGCTCCCCACCTCGTTCTGCTCGCCCAACTTCGCCTACCTAATGGCCTCCGACGCCCGGGACGCGCTTCAACGAGTCCCCGACATAGGTCATATCGTTGTCGAACTCGATGACCACCACGACTCCGACAAGATCAACGCGGGCCTGGCCGCCGAGGCCGGGTACCGCGGGACGTTCGGTTCGGAGGCGCAGACCTCTCTCGACGACCTACGGGCGGCGTTCAAGAGCAAGGCGCACACCGCGGCGATGGAGCGCAGCCTCCAGAGCCTGCTCAGGACGCAACCCTCGCTGGCGGTGGCGGACCTCGGGTCGGTGCGACTCGGCCAGCTCCCGGCCGGGCGCACGACGGACGCCCTGGTCCAGAGGCGCGCAGCGATCGGGCTGTCCACCGCCGACGACGCCCCGGTGATGGTGACCGACGAAGGTCGCCCCGTCCCGGCCGAGGACATCCCGATGAAGCTGAAGTTCGCCCGGGCGGCGCGGGTGTCCATCGAGGGCAATTCGCACTTCTGTCGCGGGCTGCTGGCGACCCGGTACTCCGACGACGAGGCCGGGGACATGAGTACGCGCGTCACCGACTCGAGGGGCCGGTCATGAGAGCGGTGCGGGTGGTCGAATACCACCGGGACATGGAGATGCACGACATCCCCGAGCCGGAGATCACGGGGCCCCACGACGTGATCGTGCGGATCGGCGCGGCCGGCGTGTGCAGGACGGACCTGCACGTGCTCGAGGAGCAGTGGCGGGAGAAGTCGGGCGTCACGCTCCCGTACACGATCGGCCACGAGAACGCTGGATGGGTGCACGCGATCGGCGACGCGGTCACCAACGTCGCCGTGGGCGACAAGGTGATCTGCCACCCGCTGATCACCTGCGGCCTGTGTCGCGCATGCCGATCCGGCGAGGACTGCCACTGCGAGAACGACGCGTTCCCGGGCATCAGTACGAACGGTGGCTACGCCGAGTACCTCCTCACCAGCGCGCGCTCGTGCGTGAGGCTGGACGATTCCCTGGAGCCATCCGACGTGGCGGCCCTGGCGGATGCCGGGCTCACGGCGTATCACGTGGTGGCCAAGGCGGCAGCGAAGCTGCGCGCAGGCGACACCTGCGTGATGATCGGCGCGGGCGGGCTGGGGCACATCGGCATCCAGTGTCTGAAGGCGCTGTCGCCGGCGAGGCTCATCGTCATCGACAGGAACGAGCAGGCGCTGGAGCTGGCGAAACAGGTCGGGGCCGATGTGACCGTGACGGCGGACGGGGACCAGGTGGAGACCGTGCTCGGGCTCACCGACGGTACCGGCGCCGAGGCCGTGATCGACTTCGTCGGGGAGGGTGGTGCGACCTCTCAGGGGCTCGCCATGACCAGGCGGAACTGCGACTACTACATAGTCGGCTACGGCGAGGAGATCGTCATCCCGACGATCGACCTCATCTCCACCGAACGCAACATCATCGGCAACCTGGTCGGGACCTACAACGACCTCAAGGAGCTGATGGCGCTCACCGCCCAGGGCAAGGTCACACTGCACACCCAGAAGTACGCACTGGACGACTTCCAGCAGGCGATCGACGATCTCGTCGCCGGCCGGGTGCGCGGTAGGGCGATCCTCGTGCCCTGACCCTGCACGCCGCCCGCTCTCCACCCGTTCCCGGCACCGGCCCGCGGGCCCGCCCGGGTATCCCGATGTTCGTACACCGGTCTCGCCGAATCGGGCGGGACACACAGCACAGGAGTGACAGACATGGCCAAGGAACTCAGATTCAACAGTGACGCGCGCCTGAGGTTGAAGGCGGGCGTCGACGGACTCGCCGACGCGATCAAGGTGACGCTCGGTCCCAAGGGGCGCAACGCGGTCCTGGAGAAGATGACGGGGCCGCCCACCATCACCAACGACGGGGTCACCATCGCCCGGGAGATCCAGTTTTCCGAGCCGTTCGCCAACATGGGGGCCCAGCTCGTCAAGGAGGCGGCGATGAAGACTAACGGGCAGGTCGGTGACGGCACCACCACTGCCACGGTGCTCGCCCAGGCACTGGTCGCGTCGGGCCTCAAGGCGGTCGAGGGCGGGGCCAACCCGATGCGCGTCCGGCGGGGCATGGACAAGGCGGTGCCGGTCCTGGTGGAGGCGCTCCGCGAGCGGTCGAGAGCGGTGTCCGGCACCGAGGAGGTCCGGCACATCGCCACCCTCGCAGCCGGGGACGACGAGGCGATCGGGAACGCGATCGCCCGGGCGCTCGAACTCGTCGGGCGAAACGGGGTCGTCGACGTCGAGGAGACCGACACCTCCGGCATCAGCGTCGAGATGGTCGACGGGATCTCCTTCGACCACGGCTACATCTCCCCGTACATGGTCACCGACCGCGAGCGCATGGAGGCGGTCCTCGACAACCCGGCGATCCTGCTCACTAACCAGAAGATCAGCCAGGTGCAGGAGCTCATGCCGGTGGTCGAGGCGGCGAGACGGTCCGACCGGCCGCTGGTCCTGGTGGCAGAGGACGTCGACGGCCCCGCCCTGCAGATGCTCACGTCCGGGAACATGCACGGGACGTTCCGGTCATGCGTGGTACGTGCGCCGGGCTTCGGGCACCGCCGGATCTCGGAACTCGAGGATCTCGCCTACGCGCTCGGAGGCCGGGTCGTCTCGAAGGACTCCGGTCTCGAACTGACGGAGATCAACGAGCGGCATTTCGGCGGGTGCGACCGGATCACCATCACCGAGGACGCCACCACCATCATGGGAGGCCACGGGGATCCGTCGGAGGTGCAGGCGCGCATCGACCAGATCGCGTCGCAGCTCGAGCGGGCGAAGATCGAGCACGATCAGGATTCGTTGCAGCTGCGGCAGTCGAGACTGTCCGGGACGGTCGCGTCGATCAAGGTCGGCGGTGCGACATCCGTAGAGCTCAAGGAGCGCCTCCTGCGGGTGGAGGACTCGCTGTCCGCCGCGAGGGCCGCGCTGGAGGAGGGGATCGTCGCGGGTGGCGGAGCGGCGCTCACCCACGCCAGGGAAGCGCTCGGGCGGCTCGAGCTCACCGGGGATGAAGCCATCGGACGCGAGGTCGTCGCCGCTGCCGTGTCCGAGCCGCTGAGGCTCATCGCGGACAACGCCGGGTACAACGGCGTCGAGGTGGTCAGGTCGGTCGGGGAGCTGTCGGACGAGAGGGGCTTCGACGCCATGGCCGGAGAGTATGTGGACCTGTTCGCCGCCGGCATCGTCGACCCGCTCAAGGTCACGCGAGCGGCTGTCGAGGCGGCGGCCTCCATCGCCGGACTGCTCATCACCACCGAGACCGCGATCGTCGAGGAGGTGGGGCCGAATCCAGGCGCGGTCATGGCTCCGGGCTTCGGCGACCTGGCCGAGGGAATGGTCCGACCGTCGAACATCTACTGACCGGTCCGCCGCGGTCAGGCACTCAACCCCGACTCGACGACCTGCATCCCGCGACCGGGAACGGAGGGGCCAGCACGGCGTCGCTGATCCACTACGCCTGACCGGCCACTGGCGTCCCCGGCCGGGTGTAGGGGCACCGAGCGGCCCGGCATCGAGATGCCGGGCCGCTCATGTGTGTCACCCGACCTGCATCTCACCCATCTTGTCCCACCCCTCGCCGTCGACCTGACGGCTGATGATGTCGGGGGTCGTGACGAGCATCGGCCTCATGGTCGCGATGCCCGCGGTGAAGTGGTCGGAGTTGACGTGGGCTGCGGCGCCGTCGTCGGCGAATCCCTCGCACAGGAGGAACGTGTCATCGCGGTCGACGGACCTCGTCCAGAAGAACCACAGATTCCCGGTTTCGGCCCGGGTCGCCTCGGTGTACTCCCGGGTCGCGTCGAGCCAGCGGTCGACGAACTCGGGTTTGACGGTGAATTTCACGTTGATCCAGATCATGGTGGCCCCTTGCGTGGGAGTGGAGGTCCGACGGCGGGCCGTATGAGTTGTGAGCACGGCCCGGAAGTCCATGCTGCCCTCGCTGGGACCCGCCCCCAGTCGCAGATCGAGACGGTCCGGGGTCGTCGCCGGCACCGCTCACCCGTCGAGCACGAGGATCAGATCTCCCGCCTCCACCTGGGTCACTCCGGCGACGGCGATCCGTGTGACGGTGCCACCCCGGGGGGTGGTGATCGCGGCCTCCATCTTCATCGCCTCGATGTTCGCGATGGCCGCTCCCGGTTCGACCACGTCACCGAGGTCGACGGTGATGGTGACGACTCCGGCGAAGGGAGCCGCGACATGACGATCGTTGCCGCTCTCGGCCTTCTCGACGGCGGGGACGTCGACGCTCACGGACCGGTCGCGGACCTGCACGGGGCGGATCTGACCGTTGAGGATGCACATGACGGTGCGGTAACCGTGGTCGTCGGGTTCTCCGATGGCCTCCAGGCCGATGAGGAGCTCGACCCCGGGTTCGAGCTGGACGCGGTGCTCGTCGCCGTTGCGCAGTCCGTAGAAGAATTGATTCGACGACAGCCTGGAGGTGTCGCCGTAGCGGTCGCGGTGGTCGTTGAACTGCTCGGTCGGCTCGGGGAACAGCAGGCGGTTCAACGTCTGCTGCCGGGCTCTCCCGGGGGTGGTCAGAGCGATGTGCTCGGCATCGCTGAGCGGCACGGCCGGTCGTGGGGTCGGCCGGCCCTGGAGCGCGTTGCCGCGCAGTGGCTCGGGCCATCCACCGGCGGGCTCGCCCAGTTCCCCGTTGAGGAACCCGATGACCGAATCGGGGATGTCGTAACCGGTCGGGTCGACCTCGAACTCCTCGGTGGTGATCCCGCGGCCGACCAGGGTGAGGGCGAGGTCGCCGACCACCTTGGACGACGGGGTGACCTTGATCAGGCGCCCGAGCATCCGGTCGGCGTCGGCGTAGGCGTCCTCGATCGCCTCGAACCGGTCGGCGAGCCCCATCGAGATGGCCTGCTGTCGCAGATTGGACAGCTGGCCACCGGGGATCTCGTGAGTGTAGACGCGACCGGTCGGCGCGGGGATCCCGGATTCGAACGGTGCGTACACCTTGCGCACGGCCTCCCAGTAGGGCTCCAGGGCACACACCGAGCCCAGATCGAGTCCGGTGTCGCGGTCGGTGTGCGCGGTCGCGGCCACGATCGCCGACAGCGCGGGTTGGCTCGTCGTTCCCGCGAGCGCGGCGCTCGCCCCGTCGACGGCGTCCGCGCCGGCCTCCCACGCGGCCAGGTAGGTGGCGAGCTGGCCTCCCGGGGTGTCGTGGGTGTGGACGTGGATCGGCAGGTCGAACTCGGAGCGCAGGGCGCCGACCAGGCGGGATGCGGCCGGCGCCCGGAGTAGTCCGGCCATGTCCTTGATGGCCAGCACGTGTGCCCCGGCGCGGACGATCTGCTCGGCGAGGCGCAGGTAGTAGTCGAGGGTGTACAGCTGCTCGGTCGGGTCGGACAGGTCGCCGGTGTAGCTCATCGCCACCTCGGCGACGGCGGATCCGGTCTCGCGGACCGCTTCGATGGCCGGGCGCATCGCGTCCACGTTGTTCAGGGCGTCGAAGACCCGGAAGATGTCCACACCCACCTCGGTGGCCTCCGCGACGAACGAGGTGGTCACCTCGTCGGGATAGGGGGTGTAGCCGACCGTGTTGGCGCCCCGGAGCAGCATCTGGAGACAGATGTTGGGAATCGCCTCGCGAAGCTGCGCCAACCGCTCCCACGGGTCCTCCTTGAGAAACCGCAGGGCCACGTCATAGGTCGCCCCTCCCCAGCACTCCACCGACAGCAGCTGCGGTGTCAGGACGGCCACGTGAGGTGCCACGGTCAGCAGGTCGTTGGTGCGCAGGCGGGTCGCCAGGAGTGACTGGTGCGCGTCGCGGAACGTCGTGTCGGTCACCCCCAGTTGCGGACGTGCCCGCAGATCGGCCGCGAACCCATCGGGGCCCAGGGTGAGCAACCGCTGCCGCGACCCCTCCGGCGGAACGGCCCCCTCACCACGACCGAGGTCGGGCAACTTGTCCCGCGGGTAAACCGACGCCGGGCGCTCGCCATGGGGCTTGTTCACCGTCACGTCCGCGAGGTAGGTGAGGATCCGGGTGCCACGATCGGCTGAGGGGCGCGCTCTCAACAACTGCGGGCGCTCCTCGATGAAGGAGGTGGTCGCAAGGCCTGCCCGGAAGTCGGGATCGTCCAGTACCGCCTGGAGGAACGACACGTTGGTGGCCACGCCGCGGATCCGGAACTCGGCGAGTGCCCGCCGCGCCCTGGCCATCGCGACCTCGAGCTCGGGGCCGCGGCAGGTGAGTTTGACCAGCATCGAGTCGAAATGGCCGGTCACCTCGGCACCGAGTGTGGCCCCGCCGTCGAGTCTCACCCCGGCCCCGCCGGGGGAACGGTAGGCCGTGATCCGGCCGGTGCCGGGACGGAAACCGTTTCCGGGGTCCTCGGTTGTGATGCGGCACTGCAGTGCGGTCCCGCGGATAGTGATCCGCTCCTGGCTCAGCCCGAGGTCCTCGAGCGTCTCCCCGGCGGCGATCCGCAGCTGCGCCCCCACCAGGTCGACGTCGGTGATTTCCTCGGTCACCGTGTGCTCGACCTGGATGCGCGGATTCATCTCGATGAACACATGCCGGCCGAGCTCATCGACGAGGAATTCCACCGTTCCCGCACACGAGTAACCGATGTGGCGGGCGAAGGCCACGGCGTCCGAGCACATCCGGTCGCGCAACTCCGTCGCCAGGTTGGGGGCCGGCGCCAGTTCCACGACCTTCTGGTGCCGCCGCTGAAGACTGCAGTCCCGCTCGTAGAGGTGCACCACATCCCCCCGGGCGTCAGCCAGGATCTGGACCTCGATGTGCCGTGGATCGATCACCGCCTGCTCGAGGAACACCGTCGGATCGCCGAACGCGGACTCCGCCTCCCGCGCCGCTGCACTGATCGCCTCCGCGAGATCCTCTTCCCGCTCGACGCGGCGCATTCCCCGGCCGCCACCACCGGCGACGGCTTTGACGAAGAGGGGGAACGTCATCTCCGCCGCGGCCCTCAGCAACTCCCCGGGATCGGTCGACGGTGGCGAGGACGCCAGTACGGGCAGGCCGGCCTCATGTGCGGCGGCGACCGCCCGGGATTTGTCACCCACCAGCTCCAGTACCCCCGTACGCGGTCCGATGAAGGTGATCCCCGCGTCCTCACACGCCGCCGCGAGATCCGGGTTCTCGGACAGGAAGCCGTAGCCGGGGTACACCGCGTCCGCGCCCGCGTGACGAGCGGTTCGGACGATCTCCTCCACCGAGAGGTACGCCCGGACGGGATGGCCGATCTCGCCGATCTGATACGACTCGTCCGCCTTCAACCGGTGCACCGAGTTGCGGTCCTCGTAGGGGAACACCGCCACCGTGCCCGCGCCCAACTCGTATGCCGCACGGAACGCGCGGATCGCGATCTCTCCGCGATTGGCGACCAGGACCTTGGTGAACATCTGTGCTCCTCATCCGGCGTCGACCGACGGCAGTATCCGGGAAGCTACTCCGATGCCCGGGCTCGCACCTGCTGCCCGTCGGTTCTTGTCGGAAGTGAGACAGCGGGGAGTGCCCGTGTCGTCCCGGCTGCCGTGATACGAGCCGTCACCGCGGGTCGCGAACCTCCGAGTCGTGCCCGACCAGCGCGCGGACCGTCTCCGGTCGCTGGGCGGCGTGCACCAGCGCCGGCTTGGCCTCGCCCAGGTGCTCGAGCACCGGGGTGACCGAGGACCAGAATCGACTCAGCGAACTCAGGCCGTCGTTCTCCGCGAGGGCCTGCGCGCGCTCGGCTCGGGTGTCGTCGGAGCGGGTCGGGTGGTGGGCGGAGCGCTTGCCCTCGATCTTGTCGTCCTTGCGCTGGGAGATCACGTAGCCGAGCGCGAACGCCACACTCCGTGGCATCCGTCCGGACAGGAGCACGTCGGCCTCGGGATAGTCGTCCAGCACCTGCTCTACCGCGCCGGAGAGCTCCTCCACGATCCGCGCGAACGCCCGACGGTCGATCTGCCGACCGCTCGCCCCCGGGTACCACCGGCCCGCCGGGAGGGACCAGGGCCGGAGGGTCTCGACGCCGTCGGTCGTGGCGGTGGGACCCACGACGACGACGAGGTCCGCCGTCGCGCGCAGGGGATGCTGCGCATCGACCTCGGATACGGCTGCCCCGCCGTCGAGCTGGAGCGAGAGCCAGACGCGACCCACGGCCGCCCGGTCCCCGGGGACGGCATTCGAGGGCGCGCCGACTTCAGGGGGCACGGCGCCGAGCGTGACCATGGACAGCTCCGAATCCGGTCGGCTGCGGCGGGATCGCCACCGGCGCTCGGCCCACATGTCGTCGCCGTCGTCGAAGTACACCGTCCGCACGCCGGTATCCCCTCCGGGTAGTCGCCGCCGACGTGCGCTCGTGGGCAGCTCCGCAAGGTGGGTGCGCTCGCGCAGGAGGGTGTCGTACCCCACTGCCAGGGCGGCGGGGAACGCCAGGTTGGGGGCCAGGACGTAGCCGGTCGCGTCGTCGTCGTCGTTCATCGCACGTTCGAGCTCGTCCGAGATGTGGTCGACCTCGCGCCGCAGGTCCACGACCTCGTAGTCGGTGCCGAACCACCCGGTCGCGGAACGGAAGTCCAGACTCCGGGCGTTGGCCACGTCCACGGCGGCGCGCATCCGGTCCGCGGTCTCGGCCGGGAGCAGCCGCAGGTAGTAGAGGGTGCCGTTGTGGGCGATCATCCAGGCGCGGACGGCCATCGCCGTGATGAGCACCGCCAGGGTCCCGACGAACCAGGCGAGGCGGGAGGGGGAGGTGCACTCCTGCGACCACAGATCCGGCACCGCCGAGATGCTGCAGGCCGCGTCGCGGGTGATGAGATCCTCCGCGACCAGACCGCCGAACGCGGTGGTCAGGGCGACCGTGATGGCGATGAGGGTTTCCAGGATGAACACTGGAAGAGGCTAGCGGGATGCGCTGCGTGCGTACCACCGGCCGGCATCCGCAGGAGCGCCTGTCCGCACCGACCACAGGCGCTCCCGGGCATGAACTCGCGCGCGCGCCGCGGGGCGGGCCGGCGAGCATCGGGGGGAGCGGGAGCACCCGACCCGTTGCCCGGCACTCTTGTCGGTCGATCTGCAGGCCTGCCGGAATGGGCGAGACGACGACGAAGCTCCGCACCTAGAGTGGACGCATGACCAGCTCGGTGTCCCGCGTCCCCCGCCTCCTGCTCGTGGTGCTGCTCGGCGCCGCGGCCCTTCTGTTGCTCCTGATGCCGTTCGCTCCGGCCCGCGCCCAGGCCCCCGCACCCGCACCCGCCGAGTCTCAGCTGGTCAGCGTCGGCGTCGACGACCGCGCCGGGGTGCTCTCGGACGGGGACAAGGAACTCCTCCGCACCGAGACCGGACGCATCGCGTTCCCGCCGCAGGTGCGGCAGGTCGAGTACCTGGTCTTCGACGACGGGGACGACAACCTCAATGACACGACCGAGCGTTTCGCGCAGGACGAGCGGCCGGATCTCGTGTCGGAGGACAGGGAGAAGTGGGCGCCCGGGACCCTGATCGTGGCTAACGACGCGGAGGCGCGACAGGTCGGCATCTACTGCGGGGACGACGTGTGCGCGGCGCTCGACGTCTTCGAGGGCCCGCATCTCGACGGGTCACTCGAGGCGATGAAGGACCCGATGCGGCGCGACAACCACGCGGTGGGGCTGCTGGCGGGTGCGCAGGCGGCGGCCGACCCCACGGTCGTGGCCGCGGAGCCCGAGGGCGCGCCGGCCTGGCTGCCGTGGGCTCTCGGCGGAGTGGGGGTCGTGGCCGCGGGCGCGATCGGTGCCGCCGTCGCGGCGAGCCGGAAGAAGAAGGCGACGACGGCGAGGGAGCGCTACGACCGGGTCTCCCGCGAGTACGGGCGGGTCGCGGGGGAGCTGGACGGTCTGGACATCCGCGCTAATTCACTGACCTCCCCGCTGGCCGACGACGAGCTGCGGTCGCAGTGGGCGGACGTGCGGGACCGGTTCCTCGCGCTGGACACGGTCATGGGCCGGATCGGTGAGCTGCGGCCGGAGTCGAAGGATTCCGAGTTCCGCGACAAGGCCGACGACATCGAGACCGCGCACACCACGGTCGATCAGATGGAGACCGCAGAGAGGAACATCGACCAGCTCTTCCGTATGGAGCAGGGTGACGCCGACGTGCGCCGTCGCCAGCTCGGTGAACTCCACGAGGACATGCTCGCCGCCGCGCTGGGAACGGAGGACGAGAGGCTTGCCGCCGAGGCCAGGGCCCTGGACGCACGTGCGGACGAGCTCTCCCGGGACACGCGGGCGGCCGACTTCATGGACCGCTACGCGAGGCTCGTGGTCGATTACCGTCTAGTGGTCGAGGCGATCCGGGCCCGCGAGATGTCGGACGTCGAGGCGGCGGACGACGCGGACGACCGCCACGCGCCGAGGTTGTACGACCGCGACTGGCGAGCCGGGTACGGCTACAACGGCTTCGTGCCCTTCTACGTGGTCTCCAGTTGGCACGCCCAGGACGTGCAGGCGGCCGCGGCGGCGAGTTCCACCAACACGAGCTACTCGAACGCCTCGTTCTCCGGCGGCGGCGGGTCGAGCGGGTACTGACCCGCGGGGGCGGTCAGCTCTCCCGGATCTCCACCGACTCGATCGTGTGCAGCGTCTGCGGGGCCCCCTGCGCGCTGCCGTCGTCCTCGATCGCCGTGACCGTCTCCATCCCCTCGGTGACGGTGCCGAAGAGGCTGTAGTCCGGCGGCAGGGAGACACCCGAGTCGCCGGTGACGATGAAGAACTGCGAGCCGTTGGTGTCCGGGCCGGCGTTCGCCATGGCCATCGATCCGACCTCGTACTCGCCGTCCGCGGGGAGCTCGTCGGCGAACTGGTAGCCCGGGCCGCCGCTGCCGGTGCCCTGCGGGTCGCCGCCCTGGATCATGAAACCGGGGATCACGCGATGGAAGGTGACGCCCTCGTAGTACTTGTTGCGGGCCAGGAACACGAAGTTGTTGACGGTCTCCGGGGCCTTCTCCTCGAGAAGGTCCACGGTGACCGGACCGGCGTCGGTGGTGATGACGGCGGAATAGTCGACGCCGGGGGTCAGACACATCGGCGGGGCCGACTCGAACGAGGTGGTGCTTTCGGCCGTGCCCTCGGTGGGCGGGCACTCGACCGCGGTTGCCTCGGACGTGTCGCCGTCGGACGAGGCGCTCCCGGACTGCGCCGCCGCGCTCGTGCCGGTGGCCGCCGTGTCCTCGGTGGTCGGCTCGTCGGATCCGCACCCGGCGAGCACCAGGGGCACTGACAGCGCCAGGACCCCGAGAGCGGAGCGGACAGTCGGACGGGGACGGGTGGCAGCGGTGAGGTGCATGGCTCGAGACTAGAGGTATCGACGGGATCGGCCGCGTCCACGCGTGCCGGGTCCACACGGGTGGCCCCCGGTTCCGCGTGGTGGGCGGGGTCGGCCCGGCCCGCCGGGTACGATCGACCCGGCTTTCGACTAGCGTCGGCGCGACGCGCGACGTGCACAAAGGGCGGACAGTGAACGGCCGTCGGGACGGGGACTCATCCACATGCAACACCACGGCCACCACGAACTGGTCGACGAGGTCGAGCGGTCGGTCGCCGGGCTCGCGGATCCGCTCGGGCGGGAATGCCTCCAGCGGATCATCCTGCCCCGGGCGGGTGAGCCCCTCGACGTGAGGTCCCTCTACCTCGCCGAGGCCCCCACCAACGCCCGCCGCGCGCATTCGACCGGCCGGACCACGCTGGGCGTCGGCGCGGACTCCGAGGTCTCCTTCGCCACCTACTTCAACGCCTTCGCGGCGGCCTACTGGCGGCGGTGGACCGTGTTGGAGAAGGTGATCCTGCGTCTGACGATCCGCGGCGCCGGTCGCGTGGACCTCTACCGGTCCAAGATCGACGGTTCCCGCATCGCGGTCACCGGCGACGTGGTCGGTGAGCCGGGCGAGGCGGGCGCGGACCGGGTGACGACGGTCGAGTTCGCCTGTGACCTGGGCCCGTTCGAGGACGGCGGCTGGATCTGGTTCGACCTCACCTCCGACACGGACGTGGAGCTGCTCGCCGGCGGCTGGTACTCGGCCGTGGACGCGCCGGCCACCCGCCCCGACGCGGGTCCGGACGGCGCTCCCGACCCGTCGGTGCAGGTGCCCAACGACCGTCGGGTGACCGTGGGGATCCCCACCTTCAACCGCCCCGGGGACGCCGTGGCCGCTCTCCGGGCACTGACCTCCGATCCCGAGGTGGACGCGGTCCTGGACGCGGTGCTCATGCCGGACCAGGGCGAGAAGAAGGTGCGTGACGAGCCGGGGTTCGCCGAGGCGGCCGAGTACCTGGGCGAGCGCCTGCGGATCTTCGACCAGCCCAACCTGGGCGGATCGGGTGGCTACAGCCGCATCATGTACGAGGCCCGGCGGCTCACGGACTCGCCGTACATCCTGTACATGGACGACGACATCGAGATCGAGCCCGACTCGATCCTGCGGGCCCTGGCCTTCGCGCGCTTCTCCACCGTCCCGATGCTGGTCGGCGGCCAGATGCTCAACCTGCAGGAGCGCAGCCACCTCCACACCATGGGCGAGGTGGTGGGGGCCCACGACTTCATGTGGACCGCGGCCCCGCACGCGGACTACGACTACGACTTCTCCCGGTACCCCCTCACGGACCGGGAGAACCCCAAGGAACTCCACCGCCGGATCGACGTGGACTACAACGGCTGGTGGATGTGCCTGATCCCGCGCGTGGTCGCCGAGAAGATCGGTCAGCCGCTGCCGCTGTTCATCAAGTGGGACGACGCGGAGTACGGACTCCGGGCGCGGCGCGCCGGCCACCCCACGGTGTCGATGCCGGGCGTGGCGATCTGGCACATGGCGTGGTCGGACAAGGACGACGCGATCGACTGGCAGGCCTACTTCCACCTGCGCAACCGCCTGGTGGTGGCCTCGCTCTACCACGACGGCGACCACAAGGGGATCATGCAGTCCAGCCTCAAGGCGCTGGTCAAGCACCTGGTGTGCCTGGAGTACTCGACGGTGGCCATCCAGATCGAGGCCATCCGTGACTTCCTGCGCGGACCGGAGGCGCTCTACGAACTGCTGCCGGCCGCGCTTCCCAAGGTGCGGGCGATGCGCGCGCAGTTCTCCGACGCGGTCGTCATCCCCTCGGCGGTGGACCTGCCCGCCCCCTCCGGGGGACCGGCCGGGATCCACTCCGAGCCCAGGGGTAGGGCAGGCAAGGTCCTCGCCCTGGCCAAGGGCCTCACCCACACCCTGAGTCGCGACGACAAGGTGCACCACGCGGTGCCCCAGGCCAACTTCCCGCCCGTCGAGGCGCGCTGGTACTCGCTGAGCAGGGTCGACGGCGCCACCGTCACCACCGCCGACGGGCGCGGTGTGGTCTACCGCAAACGCGACCGCGACCTGGCCGGGTCCCTGTTCAAGGAGTCGGTGGCCGTGCACCGCGAGCTCTACCGCCGGTTCCCGGAGATGCGCCGGCGCTACCGTGACGCGCACACCGAACTCGTGACCAAGGAGGCCTGGAGCCGTGTCTTCGACGCCTGAGACCGCACGCGGGCCGGCCGACCCCGATGGCGCCGGTGGCGCGGCTCCGACGGTGGAGATCCCCGTGCCCGGCGGAGAGGTCAGGCTGCTGGCCGGCATCCAGCGCAGGCTCCTGGCGGTGCCCGGTTCGCGTGGGGCGGCCCTGTCGCTCTCCCACGTCGGGGAGCACGCGCTGGGCTGGGTGGCGATCTCCGCCGTCGGCGTGGTGGCGGATCCGGCCCGCCGGGGCGGATGGGCGATGGTCGGGGTCGGCAGCTTCGGGGCGCACGCGGTCTCCGTCGTCGTCAAGAGGGTCGTCCGACGCCGGCGCCCCGACCACCCCCTGGTCACCGTCGGCGTGGGTACGCCCTCGTCGCTGAGCTTTCCCTCCTCCCACGCCACCTCGACCACCGCGTTCGCCCTGCTCGCCGGAGCGGTGAGCGGCGTCCCCGTGGCGCCCGCCCTCGTTCCGGTGATGCTGGCGTCCAGGCTCGTGCTGGGCGTCCACTACCCTTCGGATGTGTTCGCCGGCGCCGCTGTCGGCGCGGGCTGCGCGGCGCTCACCCGAGCCGTCTGGCCCACCGACGCCGTCCAACGCGCACTGCCGGAGGCGCTCCGTGACGGCGCACGCGGACCGCGCACCACCCTGACCCCCGAGGAGAATCGATGACCGATCAGACCGGAGTCCCGGCCGCCCGGGGCGGGGGCGATCACCACCACCTCCTCGGCTCGGAGCCGCACACCGCCAACGAGATCGACCTCGCGGAGGCGGAGGAGGAGGCCAAGGGCTCCCCGCCCAAGAACCTGCTCGACGGCATGGTCAAGGCCCTCAGGCCGCGCCAGTGGGTCAAGAACGTCCTGGTCGTCGCGGCGCCCGCCGCCGCCGGTTCGCAGACGCTCACCGACACGAACGTGCTGTTCTCGGTCTTCATCGCGTTCGTGGCGTTCTGCATGGCCGCCTCCAGCGTCTACCTGATCAATGACGCGATGGACGTCGAGGCGGACCGCGCGCACCCCACCAAGCGCTTCCGGCCCATCGCCGCCGGGGTGCTCCCGGTGGGTCTGGCCTACGGCATGGCCGTGTTGCTGATCATCGCGTCGATCGGCATCTCGCTGCTGTTCACGCACCCGGCGCTGGCGATCGTCGTGGCCGTGTACATCGTGCTGCAACTGATGTACTGCTTCGGTCTCAAGCACCAGCCGGTCCTCGACATCGCCTTCGTCTCCTCCGGTTTCCTGCTGCGCGCGGTGGCCGGCGGTGCGGCGGCCGAGGTCGAGATCTCCCAGTGGTTCCTGCTGGTCATGGCGTTCGGTTCGCTGTTCATGGCGGCCGGCAAGCGATACGCCGAGCTCAGCCTGCACCTGAAGACCGGGGCCAAGATCCGCAAGGCGCTGGAGAGCTACACGCCCACCTACCTGCGGTTCGTCTGGACGCTCTCGGCCACCGTCCTCGTGCTCTGCTACGCCCTCTGGGCGTACGACCGCGGTTCCGACCCCACGCAGCCGTCCGGGTCCGCCGTGTGGCTGCAGATCTCGATCGTGCCGTTCACCATCGCGGTGCTGCGCTACGCGGTCGACGTCGACGCCGCCCAGGCCGGTGAGCCCGAGGACATCGCGCTCGGGGACCGCGTCCTGCAGGTGCTGGCCGCGCTGTGGGTCCTGACCGTGGTGATCGGCGTCTACATCGTGCCGTCCATCGCCTGACCGGGAAGGGCGGGCGATGTCGGAGGTGACCGGGGAGCGTTCGGCAGCGGAGCCGACCTCGTCGACCGGGTCCGCACCGGCCACGACGCGGCCGAGGATCGAGCCGGCGGTCTTCTGGACCGGTCTCGTCGTGGTGGTGGCGGTCTTCCTGGCCGGTGCCTGGCAGCGGCGGTGGATCGCCGACGACGGGCTGATCGTCCTGCGCACGGTCCGCAACCTCATCGCCGGCAACGGTCCCGTCTTCAACGCGGGGGAGCGGGTCGAGTCCAACACCTCCACCCTGTGGACCTATCTCGTCTACCTCACCCACGAGGTGGTGGGCTACCGGCTCGAGCTGGTGGCGCTGGGCCTGGCGCTGACGCTGAGCATGGTCGCGGTCGCGTGCGCGATGCTCGGGACCCGCGTGATGTACCGCGGGACCCGGCACGCCCGCGTGGGCGGGCCGGTGCTGTTGCTCCCGCTGGGCGTGGTGGTCTACATCATGCTGCCGCCCGCCCGGGACTTCGCCACCTCCGGCCTGGAGACGGGGCTGGTGATCTGCTGGATCGGCGTCATGTGGCTGGGCATGCAGCGGTGGGCGCGGGCCTCGCACCGCGAGGGTCGGGCCGGCCTGCCCACGGCGGGAACGGCCCTCGTCGCCCTGGTCGCCGGGCTGGGGCCCCTGGTGCGGCCGGAACTGGCGCTGGCATCGGTCGTGTTCCTGGCACTGTTGGCGGCGGCCGGGCAGTCGTGGCGGCACCTGGGCTGGCTGGTGGTGATCGCGGGGACCGCCCCGGTGGTGTACCAGATCTGGCGGATGTCCTACTACGCCCTGCCCTATCCGTTGACCGCCGTCGCCAAGGACGCGGGCGGTTCCAAGTGGGACAAGGGCGTCGAATACCTGTGGGACCTGCTGTCGCCGTACGTGTTGCTGCTGCCGCTGGTGATGATCCTGGCCGCGGGGCTGGTGTCACTGTGGGCGGCGCGACGCACCGCCGCCGCGCGGGTCCAGGCCACGGGACCGCATGACGACGACGACGAGGTGGGCCGGCTGCTCCGCCTGCGCAGCCGGGTCCGCTCGACCCCGGTCGTCACGATCGCCTTCCTGTTGGTCGCGGTGATCATGTTGGCCTACGTCACCCGCGTGGGCGGGGACTTCATGCACGGCCGCGTGCTGCTGCCGTCCCTGTTCCTGTTCCTCCTGCCGGTCTCGGTGGTCCCGCTCCCGCTCGGGCCCGCTCGGGGGGCGGACGAGGCCCGTGTGCGGCGGGTGACCGTCCCGGTGGTCGCCGGTGCGTGGCTCGTCGTCGTCGGGTGGGCGGTGACCGTCGAGGTGGTCCAGGACCCGTTCCGCGCCGAGCCGGAGTCCATCACGTCCGCGGGGATCGTCGACGAGCGGCAGTTCTACATCCAGCGCACGGGCCACAAGCACCCGCTGCTGGCCGACGACTACCTGGACTTCCCGCGGATGCGGGCGCTGGTGCGGGACGTCTCGTCCAACCGGACGGGGGCGGTGTTCCTGCCCGTCCCGGGCGTCCAGGACCGGTGGGACGTGGTGTCCTACGACCGCCCGATGCCGGGTCTGGCGCCGTTCGAGCTGCCCGTCGATCCCTTCAAGACGGTCGTGTTCCTCAACCTGGGAATGACCAGCATGAATCTCCCGCTCGACGTGGACGTCTACGACACCGTGGGTTTGGCGTCGCCCCTGGCCGCCCACACCGACCGCATGGAGGACGGGCGGATCGGACACGACAAGTTCCTGCCGTACGACTGGGTCCTGGCGCGCACCGGAGTGGTCGAGGACCCGGTCAACTTCCCGCGGTGGATCGACGTCAACTGGGTGAACCAGGCCGAGGTGGCGCTCCAGTGCCCTGCCACGCAGGCGTTGATCGACTCCTACACGGGCCCGTTGACACTGGAGAAGCGCTGGTCCAACCTGGTAAATGCATTCTCATTCGCCGAGTACCGGATCAACAGAATCCCTGCGTACGAGGTGCAGAGGTGCGGACTGCCCATGCCGGAGAAAGTGGAGAAGTACCAGGGCACTCGGTAGGGTGGCGCCTACTGTTATCTCGAATCGGTAACAGTCGGGGGTCGATTCGACCTCTGACCTGTAACACCTGTCCCAGAATGCGCGACAGTAACGATGTCGCAGTTCCGGTCCTCCCCTGGTGGGGCCGGTCCGATGGACGTCACCGATGCCCCGGATCCCCTGGGGGCACCAGGAACGAACAAAGGAACCCACGAATGTCCCAGACCACCCTCCGGCGCAAGTTCGCCGCCGGGCTCACCGCCCTGGCGACGGCTGCAGGCCTCGTCGTCGGCGCCCCGGCTCTCGTCGGCGCCCAGGCCACCGAGCAGGGCTCGTCGGCCAGCCTCGGCTCCGCCGGTTCGGCCGGTTCCGCCGGTTCCGCCGGTGCGCCGCCGGCCCCCGCCTTCCAACCGGTCGCCGGCGACGAGAACCCGGTGGGTTTCCGTAACTGGCTGCGCCCCGGCTGCAGCTGGGACCCGGTCGCCTCGTGGGTCCAGCTGTGCGACGTCTGGTCGCCGGCTATGAACCGCCACATCAAGGTCCAGGTCCAGCCCGCCCGCTTCGGCGGCAACGCCGGTCTGTACCTCCTCGACGGACTGCGCGCGCGCGACGACTGGAACGCGTGGACGCGCGACGCCCAGGCCCAGCGCATCTTCCTGCAGGACAACATCACCCTGGTCATGCCGGTCGGCGGTCAGGTCTCCTTCTACACCGACTGGGATCGGCCCATCAACCTGGGCGGCAACCTCGTCGAGTACAAGTACGAGACCTTCCTGACCGACGAGCTGCCCGGGTACCTGCAGCAGCACTTCGGCGTGCGCACGGACAACAACGCCATCGCCGGCCTGTCCATGGGCGGGTCCGCGGCCGCAATGCTCGCCGCCAAGAACCGCGACCAGTTCAAGCAGGTTTCGGTGTTCTCCGGCTACATGAACCCCACCGCGCCGGGCATGTACACCATGATCCCGCTCGCGATGTTCGACCAGTGCAAGTGCGACCCGTTCGCCATGTGGGGCCTGCCGGGCTCCCCGCGCTGGGGGCAGAACGACCCGCTGCTCAACGCGGACAAGCTGCGCGACATCCCGATGTACATCACGGCGGGCTCGGCCATCCCCGGCCGGTACGACCAGCCCACCAGTCTGCAGTCGGTGTTCAACACCTTCAACGGGATCATCCTCGAGGGCCTGTCTCGCGGGTCGACCATCGCGTTCCAGAACACCCTCAACGCGGAGCCCAACCAGGCGACGTTCGACTACCGCAACACCGGGATCCACGGCTGGGGTTACTGGAACGACGACCTCATCGCGGCCCGCTCGGCGCAGATCCTGCCCGTGATGAACGCGCAGGCGTGGTGATCTCGGCCGGATAGCCGACGAATCGGGCTCCGCTCAGCGAGTCCTCACCCGTCACACCGGGGCCCCGTGCGTAGATTCTCGTGCGGGGCCCCGGTCGTCTGTGTGACCACCGGGACCGGCCGCGGGAGGGGAACCCGCGGACGTGCCACGGAGAACAGGGCCCCCGGGCACCAGCTGTCCGGGTCGCATCCGCGACCCGTTCCACGAGACGTTCGGCGACGACGCGGCAAGGAAGAGAACAACACATGGCGACCCCCAGCGCGCACGCGAGCCCCCGCACCCGGTGGGCGTCCCTCCTGGCGGCTCCACTCGTGGCGGGCGTGGTGGGCTCCGGTCTCCTCGTCCCCCCGGTCGCGGCCGCCCAGGAGACGCCGGTGAGCCCGACCCAGGAGAGCCCGGCCCCGGAGAGTCCGACCCAGGGCTCCCCGTCACCGTCCACCTCCGGTCAGGCGGGCCCGACGCCGTCGACCCCCGAGGGTGGGGTGGACTCCCCGTCCCTCCGCGTGCCCGCGACCGTGCCCACGGGCGTGCGGTTGGACAAGGTGGAGTGGAAAGCGGCCAACCGCGTGGCGCTGTGGGTGCAGTCGCCGGCCATGGAACAGGCGATCCAGGTGCAGCTCATGCTCCCGGCCAGCTGGAACTCGGAGCCCGAGCGCACCTACCCGTCGCTGCTGCTCCTCGACGGGCTGCGGGCGCGCAGCGACGCCAGCGGGTGGACCCTCGAGACCAAGATCTCCCAGTTCTTCGACGCCAAGAACGCGGTTGTGGTGCTCCCCGTCGGCGGTGAGTCGAGTTTCTACACGGACTGGGTCTCCGACGCCAACGGTTCGGCGTACCAGTGGGAGACGTTCCTCATGGAGGAGCTGCCGCCGCTGCTCGCGCGGGACTGGCGGGTCGGCGACGAGCACGGTGTGGCCGGCCTGTCCATGGGCGGCACCGCCGCGATGATGCTCTCCCAGCGCTACCCGGAGCACTTCCGGTTCGCCGGCAGTTTCTCGGGGTTCCTCGACACCACCAGCTTCGGTATGCCCGAGGCCATCAAGGTCGCCATGCAGGACGCCGGCGGATACCAGGCCGAGCGCATGTGGGGACCTCTCGGTTCGGCCCGCTGGCAGGAGCAGGACCCCAAGCTCCACACCGACAAGTTGCGCGGCCAGAGTCTCTACGTCTCCGCCGGTAGCGGCAACACCGGGCCGTGGGACCAGCCCTCGGGCCTGCCCGACATCCCCACCAACTTCCCGGGCTACGGACTCGAGCTGCTGTCGCGGATGACCACGCAGACCTTCGTCAACAAGGCCCGCGGGAACGACGTCGAGGTCACGGCCAACTTCCGGCCCTCGGGCACCCACACCTGGCCCTACTGGCAGTTCGAGATGATGCAGGCCTGGCCGCAGTTCGCGAACGCGGTCGGGATCGAGAACGTCGAGGCCCCGTGCGCGGCGGAGGGGGAGATCGCCCGCGTCGCCGAGCGTCAGCCCGGCCTCGGGCCCTGTCTGACGGGCGAGTACGACGTCAGGGGCGGCAAGGCCACCGATTTCCGCTTCGGTCGCGTCTTCTGGTCGCAGCCGACCGGTGCCCACGCGGTGCTCGGTGCCATCGGCGCCGCCTACCAGGCCGAGGGCGGGCCCGAGGGGCCGCTCGGGTTGCCCACCTCCGGGGAGACCACCACACCCGACGGCAAGGGCCGGTTCACCCAGTTCCAGGGTGGGGTCATCTACTGGTCGCCGACCACCGGGGCCCACGCGATCCGCGGGGCGATCCGGTCGATGTGGCAGGACCGCGGAGCCGAGCGCGGTGACCTCGGCTACCCGACCACCGACGAGATCACCAATCCGAACAAGCCCGGCGTGGTCCAGGGCTTCCAGGGCGGAACCGTCTACTGGTCCTCGGACACGGGCCCCAAGGTGGTCGAGGGCGCCATCCTCAGCGCCTACCGGGAGGCGGGTGCGGAGAACTCGGAGCTCGGATACCCGACCACCGACGAGATCTCGCTCAGCACCCGGGGCGGCGCGTTCAGTCGCTTCCAGGGCGGCGCGATCTACTGGGCGCCGCTCACAGGGGCGCACGTCGTCCCCCGTGGGCCGGTGTTCGACGCCTGGGGCACGGTCGACTACGAACGCGGACGACTCGGGTACCCCACGAGTGCGCTGCGCAGCACCCAGAACGGTCAGGTCATGGAGTTCGAGGGCGGTCGGATCACGGTGACCGGTGGTCGGGCGGAGATCTCGTGACGAGCAGGGATCTCGTGACGGGCAGGGCCGCGGCGATCGGAGCGGCACTGGTCGTGGTCGGCGGCATGCTGACCGCGTGCGGCGGTGGTGACTCCACGGTGTCGGGCGTCCCCGATTCCGAGACGCTGGCACCGCCCCCCGGCGGCACCGCCACCTCACCGGCACGTGTTCCCGCCACCGAGGACTCCGGCCGCTTCACCGAGGCGCCCGCGCCGGTGGTCTCGGACGCCCCTGGGTACACCGCCCCGGTCGTGGGCGCGCGGGAACGCGGGTACCTCGCGGAGCTCGAGGCGGGCGACATCGACACAGCGGAAATGTCGGACTCCCTCGTGGCCGCGGGCAACACGATCTGCCGCATCCGGACGACCGGCGGGGCCGCGGGGGAGACCACGACGATCGCCGACGCCGTGGCCGGCCAGATCTCGGTGGGCGGGTACTCGGACCGTGACGTCGACGAGCTCTCCGGCATCATCATCGACGCCGCGGCGGGGCAGCTCTGCCCGTGACCCAGCTCTGCCCGTGATCCAGCTCCGCCCGTGATCCAGCTCTGCCCGTGAGGCGGTTCGGGTGAGTCGTGACACCGGGGCGGACCCTGTGGAACCCGGTGGCCCCGTGGTGCGTTGGATGTGTCGTCGGCTGCCCGCGGACTCGCGTCGGGTGCCGGAAAGGAGTTCGGATCGTGGCTCGTGGATCGCGTCGTGGAGGCGGCCGCCGTCTCGGGTGCTCGCTCGGAGCACTCGTGCTGGTGGTCCTGTTGGTGTTGGGGATCGGCTGGTGGATCGGTAACCGGGGTCTGCCCACGGGTCCCGACGGACCCCGTCCGGGCCCGGACGTGCCCGAGGTGACGCAGCCCGCCGACTGCCCCGACGTGGAGATGATCGCCGTGCCGGGGACCTGGGAGAGCAGCCCCACTGACGACCCCTACGAGCCCACGTTCCTGCCCAACGCACTGCTCAGGACGATCACGGACCCGTTGGGGCAGCAGTACCCCGCCGAGCGTCTCGAGGTCTTCACGGTCCCGTACGTGGCGCAGTTCCGGAACCCGCAGGCGCCCGAGGAGATCACCTACGACCAGAGCCGGGCCGAGGGCACGCAACGCGCGCGTGCCGAGCTCGCCGCCGTGCACGAGCGCTGCCCGTACACCTCGTTCATCCTGCTGGGATTCTCCCAGGGGGCGGTGATCGCCGGGGATCTCACCAGCGAGATCGGTACCGGCAACGGGCCGGTCCCGGCCGAGCTGGTGCGGGGATCGGTCCTGATCGCCGACGGTCGGCGCCTCCCCGGGCAGGGCCAGTCACCGGGGCTGTCGTCCGGGAACGGTCAGGGTATGGAGATCTCGCTACAGCCGGTGACCGGCTTCACCCAGCTCATCGCCGGTGCCACCATGACCGGCCCCCGCCCCGGGGGCTTCGGTGAGCTCGACGACCGGACCGCCCAGATCTGCGACTCGCGGGACCTCATCTGCAATGCGCCGCTCAACGTGGTGGACGGGGCGGCACGGTTCCAGGAGTTCGTCGCCAACAACGCCATCCACGCGATGTACGCCACCAACCCGGACGTCATCGCGGGAACCACGGTCCCGGAGTGGACCATCGGACACGTACGCGAGCTCGTCGACGCCGCACCGGAGATCGCGCACGGCTGAGGGGCCGACCACGCGGGATCCGCACGTCGCGACACGCCTGAACGGACCGAAGATTCGGAGTTCGGATGCGCGCTGGGGCACGCTGTAAGATCGACCAAGCTTGTCGCCCGGTATGTCCGAGGTCGGCGACGTCGACCATCCAGTCATCGGTTCGGAACGGAGCAACGTGGAGTTCGAGCAGTACCACGACGCCAGCGGGGCGATCGTCATCCCTGATCGCACCACCCTGGTCGACTTCGTCGAGGCCAACGTCTGCGCCGCGCGCCGGGATCCCGCGGACGACGGACTGATCTACCGCTACATCGACTACTCGACGTCGCGCCAGGGTGAGGTACACGAACTCTCATGGTCGGACTTCGGCGACCGGCTCTACGCGATCGCGGCGCGACTCCAGCAGGTGGCGGCCCCGGGGGACCGCGTCGCCATCCTCGCGCCCCAGGGGCTCGACTACATCGTCTCGTTCTTCGCCGCGATCCACGCCGGGCTCATCGCGGTCCCACTGTTCGACCCCGACGAGCCGGGCCATCACGATCGTCTCCACGCGGTTCTGGGCGACTGCTCGCCGTCCGTCATCCTCACCTCCACCGAATCAGCGGCGGGGGTGCGCAAGCTCTTCCGCGAGCTGCCGGCCCGGGACCGGCCGCGCACCGTCGCCGTCGACGCGATCCCGGCCGAGCTGGGTTCGGGCTGGTCACGCCCCGAGCTGGGCGCGGACGACATCGCCTACCTGCAGTACACCTCCGGTTCGACACGCGTCCCGGCGGGCGTGGAGATCACGCACCGCAACGTCGTCACCAACGTCATGCAGCTCTTCGACGGTCTCGGCATCACCCGCGCCTCCCGGGGCGTCACCTGGTTGCCGTTGTTCCACGACATGGGTCTGCTCACCGTGATCCTGCCCGCGATGGGCGGTGCCGCCATCACCGTGATGAGCCCCCGCGCCTTCGTGCAGCGACCCGGCCGCTGGGTCACCCAGCTCGGCGCCATGGCCGACGGCGACGGTGTCTTCGCCGCAGCCCCCAACTTCGCGTTCGAGCACGCTGCCCGCCGCGGCCTGCCCCGTGAGGGCGAGTCTCTCGACCTGTCGGGCGTCACCAGCATCATCAACGGGTCCGAGCCCGTCACCCCCGCCTCGATGCGCGCGTTCAACGAGGCGTTCGCCCCGTACGGCCTGGCGCCGACGGTCATCAAACCCTCGTACGGCATGGCAGAGGCGACGCTCTTCGTCTCCTCGCCGCGCAAGGACGACGAGGCGATCGTCATCCACGTGGACCGCGGCGACCTCAACAAGGGCGTCATGACCGTCCTCGGGCCCGACCGCGTGGAGGGCAACGAGGACGCCATTCCACAGGTCGCCTGCGGGTACGTCGCACCCAGTCAGTGGGCGGTGATCGTCGAGCCCGGCGTCGACGGGTCCACCGGGGAGCATGACGGCACGGGCCGCGAACTCCCCGAGGGGCGGGTCGGCGAGATCTGGCTGTACGGCACCAACGTCGGCCGCGCCTACTGGGGTCGGCCCGGGGAGACCGAGGCCACCTTCGGCAACGTGCTCTCGGAGCGACTCCCCGAGGACTCCCGGTCCGTCCGGGAGTTCGGGACCGTCCCCGAGGACGCGCGGTGGTTGCGCACGGGCGACTACGGTGCCTACGTCGACGGTCAGCTCTACATCACCGGGCGGGTCAAGGACCTGGTGATAGTCGCCGGACGGAACCACTACCCGCAGGACCTGGAGAACACCGCGCAGGACGCCTCCGCCTCGCTGCGCCCGGGCTTCGTCGCCGCGTTCTCGGTGCCCGCCAACCAGCTCCCGATCGACGCCCGTAACGGCGCCGAGATCGCCGCCGATGACTCCTCGGAGACCCTCGTGGTGGTGGGCGAGCGCGCCCCCGGCGCGGGTAAGGCGGATCCCGGGCCCGTCGCGGACGCCGTCCGCTCGGCCATCTCCGCGCGACACGGGGTCACCGCCCAGGACGTGATCCTGGTACCCGCCGGGTCGATCCCCCGGACCTCCAGCGGCAAGATCGCCCGCCGCGCCTGCAAGACCGCCTACGTCGACGGCACGCTCCGGGGAGGTCACCAGCAGACCGCGTTCCCGGACGAGCCGACGGAGTAGGCCCCCGGCCGGTTCACGGCACCACCAGTGCCCCGCGGCGACGGGCGGGCACCCCGGACGAGACCCGATCGAAAGGCGAGCCCCAGGATGGCACAGAGCGAGATGACGGTAGTGGAGCTCCGCGACTGGCTGCGGGGCTGGGTCTCCCGGGCCACCGGGCTCGACGTCGCCAAGGTGTCGGACGACCGCTCCCTCGAGGAGTTCGGACTGTCCTCCCGCGACGCCGTGACCCTCTCGGCGGACCTCGAGGACCTGCTCGGCCGGCCCCTGGACGCCACGGTCGCCTACCAGCACCCCACCATCGCCTCGCTCGCCGAATTCGTGGTCAACGGGCCCGCCGAGCTCGACGAGCCCGCCGACCTGCACACCTTCCGTCACCGCGGGGCCGGGATGGAGTTCGATGTCGCCGTGATCGGGTTCGCCACCCGGTTCCCCGGGGGTGCGGACTCGCCCGAGGCCACGTGGGACCTGCTGTCCGAGGGCCGGGACGCGACCAGCCCCCGCCCGGCGACCCGCTGGTCCGAGTGGGCGGGCGACGCCTATGTCCAGCAGGTCCTGGCCGAGGCCCCGGACCGGGGCGGGTGGCTCGACGACTCCGAGGTGCGGGACTTCGACGCGGAGTTCTTCGGCATGAGCCCCCGTGAGGCCGAGATGGTGGACCCGCAGCAGCGCCTGGCGCTGGAGCTCACCTGGGAGGCCCTCGAGCACGCGCATCTGCCCGCGAGCGACCTCAAGGGCCGTGAGGTGGGAGTGTTCATCGGCTCATCGTCCAGCGACTACCAGGTCTTCCTCACCTCCGACTCCGCCGCCGCCTCCCCGTACGCGGTGACCGGTGCGTCCAACTCGATCATCTCCAACCGTGTCTCGTACACGTTCGACTTCCGCGGCCCCTCGATGACGCTGGACACGGCCTGCTCGACCTCCTTGGTCGCGCTCCACGAGGCCGTCAACTCCCTGCGACTGCACGAGTCCGACCTCGCCGTGGCCGGGGGCGTCAACATGATGCTGGCGCCCGCCGCCACGATGGGCTTCGCCAAGACCGGCGCCGCGCTGAGCCCTGACGGTCGCATCAAGGCCTTCTCCTCCGACGCCAACGGCATCTGCCGCGCCGAGGGCGGGGGACTGTTCATCCTGAAGCGCCTGTCCGAGGCCGAACGGGACGGGGACCAGGTCCTCGCCGTCATCAAGGGGTCCGCCGTCAACTCCGACGGTCGTTCCAACGGGATGACCGCGCCCAACCCGGACGCCCAGGTCGCGGTCCTGCGCCAGGCCTACGCCGATGCCGGCGTGGACCCGAAGGACGTCGACTACATCGAGGCCCACGGCACGGGAACGATCCTCGGTGACCCCATCGAGGCCACCGCGATCGGCCAGGTGCTCGGCCGCGGCCGTGACGCCGACCGGCCGACCCTGCTGGGTTCGGCCAAGACCAACTTCGGACACATGGAGTCGGCGGCCGGCGCCGCGGGCCTGGCCAAGATCATCCTCGGCATGGGCCACGACGCACTCCCACCCACGCTCAACTTCGCCGGCCCCAACCCGTACATCGACTTCGACGCCGCCCGTCTGAGCGTGGTCACCGAAACCCGACCGTGGCCGCGCTACAGCGGTCGCGCGCTGGCCGGCGTATCCGGCTTCGGCTTCGGCGGTACCAACGCGCACGTCGTGGTGGCCGAGTACCAGCCCGCCCCCGTACGGGTCGTGCCCGCGCCGGACGCCGTCGCGCCGGACGCCGTCGCGCCGGACGCCGTCGCGCCGGGCGCCGTCGAGCCGGGCGTCAGCACCGCAGGGACCGACTCCTCCGAGGACACGGCATCAGAGGCCACCGTGACCGGGGACGCTCCCCGGGACGACGTGGCCCGGAGCGTCGCCGAGGCGGTCCGGCGCAACGCCGGGGAACTCGCCACGACCGGCACCTCCGCCCCCGGTGCGGCGGCGACGATACTCGTGGTGTCCGGTTCGTTGCCCTCGCGCCGCAAGTCCACCGCCGGGCAGCTCGCCGACTGGCTCGAGGCGCAGGACGACTCCGTGGATCTGGGTGCCGTCGCGCGCACCCTGGCCACGCGCAACCACGGCCGCTCCCGCGGTGCCGTGGTCGGCCACACACGCGCCGAGCTGGTGGCCGGACTGCGAGCCCTGGCGGCCGGCGATCCCGGCCCCGGCGTCTTCAGCGCGGACGCCCCCGCCGGCACCGGTGACGTCTGGGTGTTCTCGGGCTTCGGTGCCCAGCACCGGAAGATGGCCAAGGAGTTGTACCTGTCCAACCCGCTGTTCGCCTCGTGCCTGGACGCGGTGGACGAGCTGATCGACTTCGAGGCCGGATACCGGATGGTCGAGATGTTCCTCGACGACTCGGTCACCTACGAGGTGGAGAACGCCCAGGTCGGCATCTTCGCCGTCCAGGTCGCGCTGATCGACACCCTCAAGGCCCTGGGCGCCAAGCCGGAGGCCGTCGTCGGCCATTCCATGGGTGAGGTCGCCGCCGCCTACGCGGCCGGCGGGCTGAGCCTGGAGGACGCGGTGCGCGTGATCTGTGTGCGCTCGCGCCTCATGGGCGACGCCGAGCAGCAGGTCTCCGACGAGGACGCCGGCGCCATGGCGCTGGTCGAATACTCGGCCGAGGAGATCGCGCAGATCATCGCCGACAACCCGCAGTTCGCCTCGATCGAGCCCGCGGTCTACGCGGCGCCCACCCACACCACGGTCGGGGGCCGCGCCAAGCCCGTCGCCGACTTCGTCGCCTGGGTCGAGGAGCAGGGCAAGTTCGCCCGCCAGCTGCAGGTGCGCGGCGCCGGGCACACCTCGGACGTCGACATGCTGCTGGGCGAGCTCGCCGCCGAGATCGCCGGCCTGGAGCCGCGAGAGCTCACCTCCGGGCTGTTCTCCTCGGTGGACCGCGAGACCTTCTACCGCGCCGGGCACGAGCCGATCCACGCCGAGGAGTACTGGGTCAAGGGCATGCGCCACTCGGTGTGGTTCACCCATGCCGTGCGCAAGGCCGTCGAGGCCGGGTACGTGACGTTCCTGGAGTTCGCGCCCAACCCCGTCGCCGCGATGTCGGTCGCGGCGACCTGCTTCGACGCCGGACTGATGGAGCCCAACCTGCTCCACACGCTCAAGCGCAAGGAGTCCGAGGCGGACACCCTGCTCCATGCGATCGCCCAGCTGTACGTCCACGGCCACGAGGTCAACATGGACCAGGTCGTGGAGATGCTGCACGGCTACGTCACCGGCCCCGGGCGCTACGCCGCCGTGCCGGGGACGGCGTGGAAGCGCCGGACCCTGTGGCCGACGGTCACCGCCGGCGGCGGCTCGGGCGAGGGCCGCATGCCGGGCTCGCACGTCGCGCTGCCGGACGGTCGCCACGCGTGGCAGGTCCGGGCCGAGGTCGTCCCCAGTGTCGACGCGCTGATGGGCTCCGCGGCCGCGTCCGTCCTCGAGGGCGCCGTCGTCACCGCCGTCCACCGCCCCGGCGTGCTGCCGGTGGCGGGCGCGGTCACCACCACCATGACCCCGCACCCCGGCGGTGCCTCGCTCCAGGTGCACGCGCAGACCGGCGACGGGGCCGCGCAGTCCTTCGTCCTGGTGGCCGAATGTGCGGTGAGCGGCGGCACGCCGATCGATCCGGAGGACCAGCCGGGACCGCACTACGTCTCGGCCGAGTCCGACGCGCCGGTGGTGGACACCGATGACGACGACGACGAGGTGGACACCCGCTGGAACGCGGACAGTGGAGAGTCGATCAGCGATCGCCTGGCCCGGATCGTCGGTTCGTCGATGGGGTACAGCCCCGACGACCTGCCGCGGGAACTTCCCCTGCTGGACCTGGGCCTGGATTCGCTCATGGCGGTGCGCATCAAGAACCGTGTGGAACACGAGTTCTCGATCCCGCCGATGGAGCTGCAGGCCATGCGGGACGCGTCGATGAACGATGTCGCGCAGATGGTCACCTATGCCGTCGAGCACCCGGACGAGGTCGGCGAGCTCGCCGACCAGCAGTCACGCGGCGAGGGCGCGGTCGACGTGGCCTCGTTGCGTGGGGCCGGGGCCGGGGGCGGCGATGGTGGTGACGCCGCCGCGTCCGAGGTCGCCATCGCGCCCCGGGACGACACCGAACGGATGGCGTTCGGCGCGTGGGCCGTGGTGACCGGCGCGGCGGCCCCCGGCGTGACCGGGACCCTGCCCGCGCTCGACGACGACACCCGCGCGGCGCTGGCCGCCCGCCTGTCGGAGCGTTGCGGGGGCGAGATCTCCGCCGAGCAGTTGGCCGGGGCCGGGACGATCGCGGAGGTCGCGGACCTGCTCCGCCCGTTCACCGAGGTCGCGGTCGAGGGCAACATCCGGGTCCTGCGCGAGGGCTCCGCGGACCGCACCCCGCTTCTGCTGTTCCACGCCGCCGGCGGGTCCTCGTTCGTGTACGAGCCGCTGGTCGACAGTCTCGGCGGGGACAACCCGGTGTACGGCGTCGAGCGGACCGAGGGGCCGCTGGGGGAGCGGGCCGCCGGGTACCTGGACAGGATCCGGGAGATCGCCGCGGGGCGACCCGTCGCCCTGGGCGGCTGGTCGTTCGGTGGAGCACTTGCCGTCGAGGTCGCCCGCCAGCTGCGGGCCGCCGGCGACGAGGTGGCGTTGGTCGTGCTGCTGGACACCGTGCAGCCGTCCGAGCCGATCCCGGACACGCTCGACGAGGCCGAGGCCCGGTGGAAGCGCTACTCCGAGTTCGCCAAGCGGACCTACGGTCTGGACGTCGAGGTGCCGCGCGAGTTCCTCGCCGAGCACGGCGAGGACGGCGTACTGGGAATGCTCCTCGAGGGACTCGGTGCGGAGGCGAACGCCATGGGCGGCGGGGTCATCGAGCACCAGCGGGCCAGCTTCGTGGACAACCGCATCCTCCAGAGCGCGGACCTGTCCACGTGGTCGGGAGTGGGCGCGGAGGTGCCGTTCGTGCTCTACCGTGCGGAGCGTATGCACGAGGGCGCCATCGAGCTCGAACCCCGCTACGCCCACGTCGACCGCGACGGTGGCTGGGCCCGGATCGTCTCCGATCTGGAGGTGGTCCAGCTCAAGGGTGACCACCTCGCGGTGGTCGACGAGCCGGTGGTCGGTACGGTCGGAAAGCACCTGGCGCGTCGACTCGTCGAGATCGACGCGGGAGTACTGAAGGGATCGGACGCGTGACGGCTAGGACCACCGCGGAGAAGCTCGCTGAACTGCGGGTCAAGACCGAGCAGGCCCGGGACCCGGGCAGTGAACGGGCCAGGGCCCGTCGTGACGCGGCGGGATTCACGCCACCGCGGGAGCGCATCGCGGAGCTGCTCGACGCGGGCAGCTTCGTGGAGATGGGCCAGCTGGCCAAGGCCCCGGGGAGCCCGGACAATCCGTTCGGCGACGGCGTCGTGACCGGCCGCGGCACCATCGACGGTCGACCCGTGGTGGTCTACGCGCACGACAACACGGTGTTCGGCGGGTCCGTCGGAGAGGGCTTCGGCAAGAAGGTCTGCGCGATCATGGACTTCGCCCTCAAGGTGGGGTGCCCGATCATCGGCATCAACGACTCCGGTGGCGCCCGCGTCCAGGACGCCGTCACCTCGCTGGCCTACTACTCGGAGATCTCCAAGCGCCAGTACCCGGCGTCGGGGTACATCCCGCAGATCTCCATCATGTTGGGCAAGTGCGCCGGCGGTGCCGTCTACGCTCCCGTGACCACCGACTTCGTGGTGGCGGTCCAGGACCAGGCGTACATGTTCATCACCGGACCGGACGTCATCAAGAAGGTCACCGGCGAGGACATCTCCATGGAGGACCTCGGCTCCGCCCTGCAGCAGGCCAAGAACGGCAACGTCAACCACGTGGCCGTGAGCGAGCACGACGCGTTCATGTACGTGAGGAACCTGCTCAGCTACCTGCCCTCCTCGGCGGCGGAGAAGGCGCCGCGGATCAACCCGGGTCTCGAACCGGCACCCACCGCGTCCGACCTGGAGCTCGACTCGATCATCCCGGACTCGGACAACGCGGCGTACGACATGCACGACGTGCTCATCCGGATGTTCGACGACGGCGAGTTCGTCGAGACCTCCGGGCAGTTCGCCCCGAACATCATCACCGGATTCGCGCGGGTCGACGGCGAGTCGGTGGGCGTGGTCGCCAACCAGCCTCTACATCTGTCGGGCTCGCTGGACATCGACGCCTCGGAGAAGGCCACGCGGCACATGATGCTGTGCGACGCGTACTCCATCCCTCTGGTCTACCTGGTCGACACCCCGGGATACCTCCCCGGCGTGCAGCAGGAGAAGCTCGGCATCATCCACCGTGGCGCCAAGATGGGCTACGCGGTGGCCGCGACCTCCGTGCCCAAGGTGACCTTCGTGGTCCGCAAGGCCTACGGCGGCGCGTACGCGGTGATGGGGTCCAAGAACCTCGGCGGCGACCTCAACTTCGCCTGGCCCACCGCGCGCATCGCGGTGATGGGGGCCGAGGGCGCGGTGGACCTGCTGCAGCGTCGCCAGATCGAGGAGGCCGGCCCGGAAGAGGGGCCCAAGCTCCGCAGGCAGCTGATCGACATGTACAACGAGTTCATCGCGACGCCCTACTCGGCCGCCGAGCGGGGCTACATCGACGCCGTGATCCGGCCGTCGGAGACCCGGCTGATCCTCCGCGGCGCGCTCGCCCAGCTGCGGGACAAGATCAGCAACGAGCCGCCCCGCAAACACCCGATCGCGCCGATGTAGGGGGGGCGCCCGGTCCTAGTTCGACTGGGTCGGGCACCCGTCCACGGAGACCGGGAGCGTGATCTCCCCCGCGCGCTCGAACGTGAAGGTGACCGGGACCGACTGACCGGGCTCGACGCCGGGGTCCAGGTCGACCATCCACACGGAGAACGACTGGGCGGGGGCGTCCGCGTCGTCAGGGTTCGCCACTGGCTGTCCGGCGGCGATCGACGACTCCGGGGAGAGGGTCAGGGCCTCGGGCGGCGCGTCGATCTCGACGCGGGACGCCGCCGGCGTCGAGATCTCCGACAACGTCTCGTCCTCGGTCGAACTGTCGTTGATCGCCGTGAAGCTCAGCTGCGCGGGCGCGTCGACCTGGACCGTGCAGTCGCTCGCGTACGAGGGCTCGATGAAGACGTTCCTCACCGAGGTCTGCCCCGTCGACTCGCCTCCACCCCGGTTGCTCGGCTCCGCATCCGGCTCATCGGAACCGCATGCGGCCGAGAGCCCGAGGGCGAGGATCATCGTGGCGGTCGCGGAGTATCGGGTAGGGGTGGTTGTCATGCCCGACAGGGTAGACACATCCGGCCGTCGGCGTCACCGGTTGGCACGTCACCGGTTGGCACGTCGACCAGCTCATCGTCGAGCCCGGACGCGGGGCCGTACGGTTGCGCACCCCCCCGTGGTCGTCGCTAGGGTTCGCTGGTATGAGCACCACGACGAGAGATGGCACCGGGACCGCGTCGCCGCTGCGTCTGGCGGTCGGACCGACCGAGGTCGTCATCAACGACAGATACGAGACGCTGTCGATCGTGAACGACGTCCTCATCGCGCTGTTCTTCCTGGTCGGCAGCATCTTCTTCTTCTCGGAGGACACCCAGACCATCGGCACCTGGCTGTTCCTGCTCGGTTCGCTGGAATTCCTCGCCCGACCCGCCATCCGGCTCGCCCGCCGCATCCATCTGCGGCGCCTCGGTTCGGACACCCACACGGAGCAGTCCTCCTACGACTACTGACCACCACCAGGCCGGCCATCCAGTTCAACCATCCAGGCCAACCACCCAGCCCGCCAACCGCGAAGGAGAAGCCGTCGCATGGACCAC
Organism: Dietzia sp. PP-33; assembly: GCF_033790845.1. Classification (NCBI taxonomy): domain Bacteria; kingdom Bacillati; phylum Actinomycetota; class Actinomycetes; order Mycobacteriales; family Dietziaceae; genus Dietzia; species Dietzia sp. PP-33. Next base: position 84,097 of record NZ_JAMYEI010000007.1, on the reverse strand, counting down.
AACGAGCAGGGCCGGAACGAGCAGGGCCGGAACGACGACCGGAAGAAGATCACGCTGACCGGTTCCGTCGCCCTGGGTACCGGGGTCATGATCGGGGCGGGCATCTTCGCCCTGGTGGGGCAGGTCGCGGAGCTGGCCGGCGGGTGGATGCCGTGGGCGTTCCTCGCCGGCGCCGTGGTGGTGGCGTTCAGCTCCTACTCGTACATCCGGTACTCGGCCACCAACCCGTCCTCGGGCGGGATCGCGATGCTGCTCAAGGCCGCCTACGGGCCGGGTGTGGTCGCCGGCTCGTTTTCCCTGTTCATGTATGTGTCGATGATCCTCGCCGAGTCCCTGCTGGGGCGGACCTTCGGCACCTACGTCCTGCGGCCGTTCGGGATGCAGGACTCCTCCCTGTGGGTGCCGGTACTGGCGGTGCTCGCCATCGCGGCCACAGCGCTGGTCAACCTGGTGGGCAACCGGTGGGTCGAGCGCTCGGCCACGGCGACCGCCGCGCTCAAGATCGTGGGGATCGCGGTGTTGGCGATCGCCGGCATCCTGGCCGCGGGCGTGTCCTCGCTGGGCCGGCTGTTCACCGTCGCCGACCGCACCCCACCGGACCACGGCTGGCTGGGATTCCTGGCCGGGGTCACCCTGTGCATCCTGGCGTACAAGGGATTCACCACGATCACCAACCAGGGTGCGGACCTGCGGGACCCGGAGCGCAACATCGGTCGCTCCATCATGATCTCGATCGCCCTGTGCACGGTGCTCTACCTGCTGATCACCGTCGCGGTGACCGCCAGCCTGACCGTGCCGCAGATCGTCGGGGCCCGCGACTACGCCCTCGCCGAGGCGGCCGAGCCGATGTTCGGCTCCTGGGGTGTGACGCTGACCGTGATCATCGCGGTCGTGGCCACGCTGTCGGGACTGATCGCGAGCCTGTTCTCGGTCTCGAAGCTCTACGACATGCTCCGCGACATGGGCCAGGTGCCGGGGCTGCCCGGGGCCGGGGGACACCAGTCGCTCTACATCACCGCCGGCCTGGCGATCCTCATGGCGGCCTTCTTCGACCTGTCACAGATCGCCTCCCTGGGCGCGATCCTGTACCTGGCCATGGACATCGCCATCCACTTCGGGATCGTCCGACGTCTCAGGGACGAGGTCGACGCCACGGCGTGGATCCCGTGGGTCGCGATCGTCCTCGACGTCGCGGTGCTCGTGCCCTTCCTCATCCTCAAGGCGCAGTCCGACCCGTTCACGCTGGGCGTCACCGCCGTCGTGGCCCTGGTCATCGTCGTCGCGCAGTGGTTCACCGTGCGACACCGCTCCGACGATGACGACGATGACGACGACGACGACGATAACGACGATGACGACGGCGAGCGCAGCGATGCCCGGGAGCACCAGCACGGGCGGTGAGCCGGCCTATTCGGGGTCGGTCACCAGGATCGGCCCCTCGGGCTGCCACCAGCCCCACCTGGTCTGGGTCCCGGTGGTCACCTCGGCGGGCGCCGGTGGCTCGTCCTGGTAGGTGCCCAGCGGGGTGTAGGCCTCGATCGAACCCCAGTCCCGGTTCCAGTCGTGCCGCAGGTACGAGGGGATCGTGCGGGCGCGCTCGGCGACCTCGATCCACCCGAGCGGACCTCCCGACTCGTACGACTGCCACGTGCTGGTGGCGCTCACGGCGAGCGGGCGGTCCGGCAGGATCCGGAACTCCGGCAGCTCGGCCACGCCGGCGTAGTGCGCGAACGGACGCTGGCACGGGAACTGCAGGCTCACCGCCCAGTCCAGCATGACGGGTGAGTCCGACCCGACCATCTCCTGCACCGTGACGAGTTCGGGAGCACGGGGCGGGGTGATGGCGGCCCACTGCTCGGGGGTGAGGTCGTTGTCGTCGACCTTGATCCGCATCACGTCGGCGTCGGCGGGCACGTCCTGCATGTCCACCCGGAGGTTCCGCCACGTGGGGGCGGGGCCGACGTCGAACGGCACGACGGGCTCACCGATCATCTCGGCGCCCCCCTCGGTGGACCGCCCGAACTCCACGACGACCTCCTGGCCGTACTCGTAGATCCCGTCGGCGTCGTAGCGGCCGATCCGACCGGCGGCGGAGATGACGAGCAGCGGGTGGGTCTCGCGGTTCTCCGGCAGGCGGTACCAGCCGGTCTCCAGGTCGGCCTCACGCTGGGGGCCGACGAGGAACGAGCCGAGGACCGGCGTGGTGGCGGGATCGAGACCGAACGGCAGGGCCACCGTGGACTCGTTCACGCCCTCGACGCCGCTGCCGCCGCCGGTGCCGGCGCTCTCACCGGTGTTGACCGACGGGCCGCCACCGGGCTCCTGGGTGGTGTTGGCGGCGCCGGGATCGGAGACCACCGCGTCGGCGGACAGGTCCGGGGCGACACCGTCCGGGGTGAAGCCGGTGGCCCCGCCGGCGTCGATGGCGGTGGCACGGTCCTGGGGGTCGACGGAACCATCTGGCCGCGGGGTGGCGGCGAGCGGGGTGAGCATGCCGCTGTTGGCGTCGGGTTCCACCAGGACGCGGTCGGCGAGCATGCACGGGTTCCCCGCGAGCGCGGAGACGTTGCCGGCGGCGATCGTGTACGCCGGGTACTGCTTGTGGAGGCCCTTGGCGAACGAGGCCAGGGAGAACACCACGAGCAGACCCGCGACCACCGCGATGGGGGCTGCGGCGATGGTCCGCATCCGGCGGCGGCCCTCGGTGGTCCGGGGCGCCTGGGTGCCGATGTAGTCCTGCCGCAGGTGCTGCCAGCCCGCATAGGCGAAGGTGAGCACCGCCAGCGCCAGGAGGACGGTGGCGGCGTCGATCCCGCGGACACTGGGGGCCTTGTCCCACCAGGGGATGCCGTAGCTGGAGACGTACCACCAGCCGTTGGGGCCGGCGAAGGCCAGCGCGAGCACCACCAGGACGACGCCCAGGAACACCGTCCGGTTCCGGGCGGTCCGGACCGCGGAGGCGGAGATGGCCAACGCGCCCAGTGCGGCGATCGCGGCACCGATCCCCGCGTAGACACCGAAGTGGTGGGTCCACTTGGTGGGGGAGAACATCATGAAGAACGCGGTTCCCACGACGACGCCGACCAGACGCCACACCGGGCCGGAGGCCGCGCCGGGGACCTTGCCGCGGCGCAGCAGGCTGGCGATCACCACGACCAGGCACAACAGGACCAGCAGCACCGGCAGTCGGCGCGAGAGCGATCCGTCGACCGTCGGGATCATCAGGTAGTAGTAGCGGACGAACTCCTCGAACCAGTTGAGGTTGGGGCCGATCTCGCCACGTACCCGGATGGCCTCGAGGACCGAGGCCAGGGTCTGCACGCCGAACACGCTGATGAGGACCATCGTCCCGGAGGCCAGGATTGGTGCGATCAGCGCGAGGCGGGAGCCGATCTCGCGTCCACGCACCACGACGGTGCGCAGGACCGGGCGGATCCCCATGACGAGGGCCGCCACGGCCATCAGGCCGGTGGGGCCGGTGGCCAGCGAGAAGGAGGCCAGGATCACCGCTATCGCGTACGGCAGCATTCGCCGCGTGGCTATGGCCCGTTCGACGGAGACCCAGGTCAGCAGCGCTCCCAGCGCGATCACCGGCTCGGGTCGCAGGCCGTTGTTGAAGGCCATCCAGAAGGCCAGGAACACGGCGGCGGCGCTCCACACGACCACCGGGGTGGTGCGCGCGGCGCGCCCGAGTCGGGGCAGGACCTCGCGACTGATCACCAGCCAACACAGGACGGCGGCGATGAGCGCGGGAAGCCGCATCCACGGGCTGGCCGTGGAGACGTGGGAGAACAGCGTGAGCAGGTCGTAGTACGGGGAGCCGAACGGCGATTCCGGGACCCCGTACCAGCGGTAGTAGTTGGCCATGTACCCGGCGGGATCGGCGGCCCGGGCCATGGTGAGGATGTAGCCGTCGTCGGAGGTGTTGCCGCCGACGACGTGCCACAGCCCCAGTGTGCCGATCACCGCGACGTCGGGCGGGCGGATCCTGAACCAACCCCGGGGCAGGAAGCGGCGGGACCGTCGACAGTCGGTCTGGTCGAGGGCGTGCAGTGCCCACAGGGCCACCGCGGTGGCGATCAGCCCGACCACGATCGCGGTCCACTTCAGGGCGGTGGGGTCGGTGGTGAAGCGGGAGTCGACCTCGACGGCCACATCGAGGCCCTCGGGGACCGCGGTGTCGGAGGGCAGGTCGGTGTAGACGCCCACGACCATCGGCCGGAGGTCGTCGGCGTCGACGCGTCGGGCCGCCCCGTCTATCCCCTCGAAGTCTGCCTCGACGTAGGTCGGCGCCGCCACCACGCTGAGCTGGGTGCACTCGCCGCCCGCGACCTGGTCGCGCGGTGCGGAGACGATCACCCGGTTGCGCGAGACCACGTCGACGGTGTCCTGGGAGGCGCGGACGAACAGCGCCCGGTCGCCCGCCTCCTCGCCGCCCGCCGGGGCGGTGGACAGCAGGATCCCGCCGTCGGCCGGCAGGTCCGCCGCCAGGGTGCAGGGCACGGTGGCGGTGAACCGCTGGGGCGAGTGCGCCATCAGCGGCGCGGTCACCGAGTCGACCGTGCCGTTCTGCGGCCACTGCACGGTCGAGGTGGTCTGGGAGACCGGCAGGAACGGCAGGCACAGGAAGCACAGGGTGCCCAGGAGGCCGCTGACGATGGCGACGAGGCGGAGCCTCGCGACACGGGCGTCGGCGGCGACCGGGCCGGAGGCTGCGGTGGAATCTGACACGACGCCCGATTCTAGGCGACGATCAGTTCATGGGACCCGGCGTGGTCCAGCCCCACTGCACGGAACTGGTGCGTACGAGCTCAGCGGGCGCCGCCCCGGGGTCGAGGGGCTCGAAGCGCTGGAGCGAACCCCAGTCCCTCGACCAGTCGTGGTCGAGGTAGGTGGGGACGGTCACGGGCTCCACGGTCTGGCCCGTCCACAGGAGCGGCCCGCCGCCGCCGGAGCTCTGCCACCAGTTGGCGGCGGCCGAGGACTCGCGGTCGGCGAGGATCCGGTAGCGGGGGATCTCGGCCACTCCGCCGTTGTGCACGAACGGGCGCTGGCACGGGAAGGCGAGGGCCACCACCCAGTCGACGAGGACCGGGTCGGTGTGGCCGACGACCTCGTCGAGGGTGCGCAGTCGCGGGTTCCGGGGCGGGGTCACGGCGAGCCACTGGTCGGGGTCCAGGTTGCCGTCGGTGGCCACCACCCGCACGACCTGGGCATCCTCGGGAATCGACTCCAGTGGGATCCTGAGGTTGCGCCAGGCGGGGGCGGGGCCGATGTCGATGGGCGCCATGGACCCCATGACCTCGAAGTCGGTGGGGCCCGAGGCGCCGACCCGGCCGGGCCTGCCGTACTCGATCCTCAGGTCGCCCGAGCCGATGCGTCCGGCGGCGGCCATGACCAGCAGCGGACTGTTGGGTCGACGGGCGGGCAGTTGGTACCAGGCCGAGGTGAGTTCGGCCGCGACCTGGGGGCCGCGACGGTAGGAACCCAGGACCGGGGTGGTCTCGGGGTCGAGGCCGAAGGGCAACGCGACGGTGGAGCCGTTGACGGTGACCTCGCCCCGGCCGCCGGTGGTGCCGGCGTCCACGCCGTCCCCCGGCTCGCGCTCACCGGAGTCGGACAGCGCCAGCGACCCGGAGGACTCCTCACTGTCGACCGTGATCGTGTCGGGCAGGCCGTTGGGCGCGAAGCCGTTGACCACTCCCGCACCCAGGGAGATCTCCGGTCCGGCGCCCACGGCCCGGAGCAGGCCGTCGTTGGAGTCCTCCTCCACGAGCACCGAGTCGGCGAGGGAACACGGTTCGCCGGTGAGCGCGCGCAGATTGGCCCGGCCGACCGTGTAGGCCGGGGTCTGGACGAACACCGCGGTCACGGCGGAGAAGAGTTCGAAGATCACCACGGAGAACGCCACGATCGTCAGCGGGGCGCCGTCGATGCCGGGTCCCCGTCCGGCGCGGATCCGGCGGCGATCGCGGTTCCGGGCCGCGGGCGTGTCGGGGGCGGACCTGCGGAAGGGCAGGACGCGGGCGAGCGTGCGGGCGACCGCGCCGTCGGGCGATTCGGGCAGGATCCCGGCGTGGATGAGCCCGGCCATCAGCAGACACACGAAACCGCCGACGAACGCCACGTACTGGACCTGCACCCCCAGGAACTCGGGGAACGTGTCGGAGAACGGGATGCCGTAGTCGGAGACGTACCACCACGTGTTGTTGGTGGCGGTGGACAGACCCACGACGAGGCACAGCGCGGCACCGACGAGCCATCGACTGCGGCGCAGCGAGACGGTCGAGGACCTCAGGGCGATCACGGCGAGGACGGCCAGCGCCCCGGCGAGCCCGGCGAACACGCCGAAGTGGTGCGTCCACTTGGTGGGCGTGAACACCAGGAACAACAGGGAGCCGGCGATCACGCCGATGAGGCGGCGGGAGGGCCCCGCGGCGGCTCCGGGGATCCGGCCGCGGCGCAGCATCACGGCCGAGACGAGCGCCAGGCACATCAGCATGAGCAGGACGGGGAAGCGGCGGGCCACCCCGCCGTCGGCGGACACCCCGAACAGTGCCTCCCACCGGTCCTTCTCGCCGTACCAGGGCAGGTTGGGGCCGAGCTCGGTGCGCAGGCGCGTGGCCTCGAGCACCGCGGCGCCGGTCTGGTCGGCGAACACGGTGTAGAGCAGGGCCAGTCCCACCGCCAGGACCGGGCCGGCGATGGGTGCCCAGCCGATCACCAGGGCGCGTCGGCGGACCATGCGGACGAACTCCCGCGCTCCCGCGGCCAGCGCGGCCACGCACATGAGCCCGGTGGGTCCCGCACCGAGGGAGAACGCCGCCACCCCGATCGCGGCGACCCCCGGTACGAGCCTGCGCGTGGCGATGGACCGCTCGACCAGCGACCAGGTCAGCAGCGCGCCCAGCGCGATCACGGGTTCGGGGCGCAGCCCGTTGTTGAACGCCATCCAGAACGCCAGGAACAGCGCGGCGCCCGTCCAGCGCGGCCGGTGCCAGGTGCGCGCGAGCCTGCCCAGCCGGGGGACCACCTCCCGACTGATGATCAGCCAGGCCAGGATCCCGCACGCCAGGGTGGGCAGGCGCATCCACGGGCTCGCGGTGGAGACCTCCGCGAACACGCGCAGGATCTCGTAGTACCACCCCACGGGCGACTCGGGGGAGCCGAGCCAGCGGTAGTAGTTGGCCATGTACCCACTGGGGCCGGCCGACCGGGCCATGGTGAGCAGGTAGCCGTCGTCGGAGGTGTTGGCACCCACGAGGTGCCAGAAACCCAGCACGCCCACCACCACGGCGTCCACGGCCGACAACCGGGTCCACGAGCGGGGTACGAACCGCCGCCCGGACCGCCCGTCGATCCCGTCGAGGCGGTGCAGGAACACCACCGAGGCGAGGGTGGCCAGGACGCCCAGGACCATCAGCACCTGTTTGAGGACGGTGGGGCTGGACGAGTAGCGGGAGTCGACGGTGATCTCCACCGTGGAGGCGCCGAGGCCGTCCGGGGCGGTCGCGGGTGTCAGATCGGTGAACACTCCCGTGACCTGCGGGCGCATGGTGCCGGGGACGGCGGCGCTGACCGGGTCGTCGGTGTCGTCCGGGCCCCGGTCGAGTCCCGTGAACTCGGCCGTCAACACCCCGACCTCCGCCCGGACGCGGAGCGACTCGCACGACGGGTCCCGCAACGTGGACAGCGGGACCGAGAGCAGGGTGATGTTGCGGACCGCCACCTCTATCGCCGGGTCCCCGGCGGCGTCGGTGGAGCGCTGCACCACGAGCCCGTCGGAGATCCGCCCCGGGGCGTCCTCCGGCAGGGTCGAGAACACGATGGTGTCGGCGGGCACCTGCGCCAGCGGGCCACAGGGCGCGGTGATCGTCAGGTCGAGCGGTCGCCCGGAGACCAGCGGGGCGGTGACCGAGGCGTAGTCGGGCCCGGCGGTCCAGCGCACCTCGGTGGTGTCCTGGTGGACGGGCAGGAACCCGGCCAGGATCGCCAGGAAGGCACCGAGGAAACCGGTGATCACGGCGAGTCGGCGATCCCGGTCCATGCCCGGGTACGGGTGCAACCCGAGGGGGCGCCCGCCATCGCGATCGCGGACGTCGTCGTCCGGTCTCACCGCCCCGGTCCCCGGGCCGTCACCCCCGCCGCTCGCCGTCACCGTCCACTCACCTCATCGCACCACGATCACGGCGAACGGGCCGACGTCGTGGACCTCGAAGTGGGGGCCGGTGACGGCCTCGGCGGGGATCGTGACGCCGAAGCGGCGCACGTTGGGGTCGTTGGGGTAGGTGTCCTCGGCCAGGCGCAGGGCGTACCCGGAGCCCGAGGGCCGGGCGACGATGGCGTCCGGGCGCCGCCACGGGGTGTCGTTCATCATGGCGTACAGCTCGTCGCCGCTGGTGGCGTCCTCCCAGCCGGTCATCGCCTCGTTGCGCTCGGCGTACCTGCCCAGCGGGTTGGCGTAGTGGGAGGTGACGGCCTGGTAGGCCAGGTACGGGTGGTAGGCGAGGAAGGCGTCGGCGGTGCTGGCGACGACGAGCTCGGTCCTCTCGCGGTCCGGGAACGCCTCCAGGATGACCCGGTCGACCTCGGCGTAGTGGGACTCGGGCCCGGGCGGGTAGCGATCGGCGCGGGTGCCGTGGCCGTCGGTGTCGGTGTAGGCCAACCGGATCTCCTCGTGCAGGTGATCGGGGATCCCCTGGGCATGGGCGAGGCCGGCGAGGGTGGCCAGGACCCCCACGACGGCGGTGGCGCGTCGACGCCGGTCGCGGGCCTCGGCGGCGGGCCTGTCCTCGCCGCCCTGACGCCCGGCTGCGCGCACCATGAGGCCGGCCAGCTCGACGATCGCGAACACGCCGGCCACCACCAGGAGCAGGATGAGTACGGGCTCGAGCCGGAAGCCCAGCATGGTGGTCCCCAGGGCCGTGACCGCCATCGAGGCCAGGCTCCACAGGTACACGGCGACCACTCCCAGCCCCAGTGCCTGCGCGCGCCGCGAGGTCCACGCGCGCGCCACGATCCACACCAGGCCGACCAGGCACACCCAGCCGGTGAGTCCGCCGGCGGTCATGGGCAGCGGCAGGCGGGCGCCGGCGTCGGGCAGGTAGTGCAGGGCCGTTCCCGAGTCGGCCGGGGCGCCGCCGAGCGCGGCCAGCAGATAGGGCGCCCACACCACGAGTGCGACGAGGATCGACCCGACCCCGATGACCGCGAGCCGGGCCGCGGGCAGCCACAGCGGGAACGGATGCGGTGGGAACGAACGCGGTGGGAACGGGCGTGGCCGCCCGTCGCCGCCGCTGCGGTGCGCGAGCGCGGCCAGGACAGTGGAGACCGCGGCCATGAGCACCACCGTGCCCGCCGCCAGCCCTGTGTACAGCGTGTACGTGCTGGCAGAGGCACCCAGGAACAGGGTCGTGGCCACGGTCGCGCCGCGACCCCCGTGACGCGAGGTGGGTGCCACGGCGTGCCACGCGAGGATCAGCACGGGCGGCAGGAACAGCGCCACCACCGCGCCGTAGGGCTCCGGGCTGCCGTACGCCAGCATCACCGACGTCGAGATCACGCCCACCACCGCGCCGAGGTCCGTGCGCAGCAGGCGGGTCCACAACACGGTGACGAGCGCCGCGGCGACCGCCAGCGACAGGATCGACCACGGCTTGTAGGCCGCCCACCCCTCGAGGCCGGCGAGGTTCGCGAACCGCCCACCGAGCCAGAACCAGCCCGAGGGATAGAAGGACGGCAGGTCGGCGTAGGCCATGTCGGGCAGTCCGAGCGAGGTGGCCGAGCGGCCGAGGAACTGGGTGCGGAACTCCTGGTCGACGCTCACCCCGTGCAGGTACAACCGGGACGCGGCGAGCGGGATGCCGAGCGTCGACGCCACGAGCAGGGCCGACCCGGTGGGGGCGGCGAGTTTGCCCACCCGCACCAGCGCGGGCCGCCCGCCCGGCCGCTCGCCGGCGCGCGCGCACAGCACGCCGGCGACCACCAGGGCGAAGGCGGCTGCCTGCCCCACCACGGTCAGGGCGCGCAGGACGTTGGAGTTGCCGTAGGCGGGGAACGAGACGAGGGAGGTGCCGAGAAGGACGACGGCGGTGACGGCCGCGGCCAGCAGCGTCGCCGCGGCCGCCAGGCCCGGCCCCCGGAGCGCCACCGGCATGCTCAGAAGGGGAGCTTGCGGAAGATCGGTCGCGGCACGTGGGTGAGCACGGCCATCACCCCGCCGAACGCGGCGGGGGCGAAGACCGCGCCCTTGCCGGCCCCGGCGTTCTTCACCGCGATGCGGGCCACGTCGTCCTTGTTGACGGTCAGCGGCGCCTCCTTGACGTGCGCCGACATGCGCGTGCGCACCTGGCCCGGACGGATCACCAGCACATCCACCCCGTGTTCGGCGAGCGCGTACCCGAGGCCGGTGTAGAACGAGTCGAGCCCGGCCTTGGTGGAGCCGTAGACGAAGTTGGAGCGGCGGGCACGGAGCCCGGCGGCCGAGCTCATGGCGATGATCCGGCCGTACCCCTGCGCCTTCATCCGCTCGGCGAGCAGCACGCCGACCGAGACCGCGCCGGTGTAGTTGACCTGCGCGATCTGCACGGCCTTGCGCTGGTCGGACCAGAGTTCCTCGTTCTCCCCGAGGAGGCCGAACGCGACGATCGCCACGTCCACGTCGCCCCCCGCGAAGATCTGCTCGAACGCGGCCGGATGGGTGTCGGTGGCGGCGGCGTCGAAGTCCACCACGTCGACGGCGGTGGCCCCGGCTGCCGTCATCTCCGCCCGCGCGTCATCGATCGCCGGGTCGCCGGGCAGGCAGGCGAGCACCACTCGCATCGGGCCCTGCTGGAGGTACTCCCCGCAGATGGCCAGGCCGATCTCGGAGGTTCCTCCGAGCAGGAGCAGTGTCTGGGGGACGCCGACGGCATTGATCATGCGCAGGAGTCTACCGAGGCCCCCTGAGACGGCCGCGCCGCTCACGGGTCACGGGCGCTCATCGCGCCCGCCGCGCCGGTCGGAGCGGGTCAGAGCAGCTCGAGTCGACGCCCCATGTCGGACACGAACACCCCGTTGGGGTCGATGCCGCGGCGGGTGGCGATCCACGAGTCGATCTGCGGGTACATCGCGTGGAAACGCTCGGCCGGGACTCGGGAGTCCTTGGCCGTGTACAACCGGCCGCCCATCGACAGGACCTTGGCGTCGAGATGGTTGACGAACGCGTTCAGCCGGTCGTTGATGGGGAAGTCCACGCACACGTTCCACCCCTCCATCGGGAACGACAGCGGGGCCTGGTTGCCGGGTCCGAAGAGCTTGAAGACGTTGAGGAAGGAGTAGTGCCCGGAGCGCTGGATGTCGCCGATGATCTCCTTGAAGCCCTCGACCGCGCCGGGCGGGACGATGAACTGGTACTGCAGGAAACCCTTGGATCCGTAGGCCCGGTTCCACTCCGAGAACAGATCGAGCATGTGATAGAAAGCGGGCAGTGTCTTGATCTTGTTCCGCGAGGTGCCGCCGAGGCGGTAGTACACCTCGCCGATCGGGCCGAAGGTGTACTTGTTGGCCAGGCCGTTCGGGAACACGTCGGGGAACGTCACCAGAGGTTTGGCGTCCATCGCCAGCGGGTTCTTCGCCAACTCGGGCGCGTACTCCTCGAGCTGGGCCAGAGTGGCCAGCGACCCGCGGGACACGGCGGCCCGGCCGAGCTTCGGCGGCGCGCTGATCGCGTCGAACCAGGCGGAGGAGTAGGTGTACTTCGACTCGGAGCCGTCGGTGTGCAGCGCGATGGTCTCCTCGAGCGAGGAGGTCTGGTCGGAGTCGGCCAGGAAGAACGCGGTCTCGGTGCGGGTCATCGCGATCCACACCTTGAGGATGATGCCCGTCAGCCCGTTGCCGCCGACGGTGGCCCAGAAGAGGGTGCCCTCCGGGTCATCGACGGTCCCGCCGGGCTCGAGGGTGAGGACCCGGCCGTCCGCGACGAGCAGTTCCATCCGCGTGACGTGGTTGCCGAACGACCCGGCCGAGTGGTGGTTCTTGCCGTGGATGTCGTGACCGATGGCACCGCCCACCGTGACCTGGCGTGTGCCCGGCAGGACCGGCACCCACAGGCCGAACGGCAACGCGGCACGCATGAGCTGGTCCAGGTTCACGCCGGCGTCGACCACGGCCAGCGCCCTCTCGGCACTCAGCTCGTGGATGCGGTTGAAGCGGCTCATGTCCAGCACGAGGCCGCCGGAGTTCTGGGCGCTGTCCCCGTAGGACCGGCCCAACCCCCGTGCGACCACTCCGCGCTGCAGGTGTGCCGGCCCGGAGGCGTTGGCGTCGTTGACCGCTGCGACGGCTGCGGAGATCTCCTCGACCGAGCGCGGGGTGAGTACGTGGCTCATCGCCGGTGAGGTGCGTCCCCAGCCGGTGAGACGCTTGAGTTCGGTGTCCAGGGAGGACTGGGCCGGGGTGGTGCTTCGCGTGGTGCTCACGCGGTCGAGGTTACCGTTCGTCGTCGGTGAGCCGCCGACGCGACGCCCGGGTGCGCTGCCTTCCCCACTCGCGCTGCTTGCCCGACGTGCGCTGCCTGTCGGGTCCATTCCGGCAGCGTGAACCGGGCCGATCCGGGCATTCGGGCCGCGCAGGCCGGAGGGGCCGCACAAGTCGGCGAGGTCGGGCGGTCGGGTCGGGGCGGCGGGTGTACAGGTGTGGGTCAGCCGCAGCCGCTGGTGAACGCCTGCCCGCGGGCGCGGGCGTCGACCCAGTCCATCACGGGGCCGACGGCGGTGTAGGCGCCGGTCACGTGTTCACCGGCCACGGGCGTGTACTCCACGTCCGCACCCGCGGCGCACCACTCCTCGACCAGCCTGTGGGCGGTCCACTCCGGGACGAAGGTGTCCCCGGGGCCCTGTGACGAGCCCGGACCGGGGCCCATCGGGACGGTCGCGTCGGCGTGCCACACCTGCACCGGCCCGGAGGGGACCTCACGTGGATCCGCTCCGTGGGTGGGATCGGCCCGCCCCAGCCGGTTCCGCGCCATCACCGCCTGCACCGTGGGGTCGGTACGGGGGTCGACGTCGGTGAGTGTCGACAGCGGGAAGGGCGCGAGTCCCCCGACGGTGTTGGCCGAGGCGCAGGCGTCCCGGAGCTGATGTGCCACCACGTCGCCGGTGTCGTTGAGCAGCGGGTACAGCTGCGGGTACTCGCGGGCCAACCCCAGCACGGCCGCGCGGTAGAGGCCGGAGGCGAGCGTGCCGTCCATCGTGTCGAACAGGTCCGCGTAGTCCGCGGGGACCCCGCCCACCGAGGATCCGACGAGCACCCCGGTGAGCTCGGGCGCGTACACCGGCTGCAGTTGGGCGGCCCAGCCCGTGGCGATCCCCCCGCCGGAGTAGCCCACCTGGACCACGCGCGAGTCGGAGAACAACGGGCCCGGATCGGCCGCCGGGATGAACTCGCGGGCCGCACGGATCCCGTCCAGGACGGCCCGCCCGTTGGCCCGCCCCGCCGCGTACGCGGCCCTGGGGCCCTGGAAGTCGGTGAGGACGAGCCCGTAACCGCGATCGGCGAGGATCTGCAGGAAGGGAGGCAGCTCCAGGTTGAACTTGTGGGGCAGGACGTGCGACGGCATGCACTCGAGCCCCAGCGAGTCGATGGTGACGTTGAACGAGACCAGCGGCCGCGCACCCGGGCCGGGCCAGGGTGTGCGCGGTTCGATGATCGTGGACACGATCTGCTGCGGACGGTCGTGCGAGTCGGAACTCTGGACCAGGACCTGCCACCCGCGACCGAAGTTGCGGACGTTGTGCGGGGGGATCGTCACCGGGCGTGTGGCCAGGACGGTGCCGGGAGCGGTGGCGGGGTCGACCGTGGGGGGCGAGGAGTACCAGGGGTCGGGCGAGGGACTCGGCAGGTACCGCTCCGGCGTGCGCTGTTCGGGCGGGGCCGGCCGGAACGCGGACAGGGGGTCGGACTGGGCGAGGGCGGGGGAGCCCGAGACCGCACAGGCCACGGCCAGGGCCATCGCGGCGACCGCGGTTCCGGTACGGAAGGGGCGTCGCGTGATCATGCGCGTACGGTATCGCGGCCGCCCGGGGACGACGCGTGATACGTGTGTCGGGTGTGCGACGGATGCCCCGTCGCGACGTACGCTCGCTCTCGTGGGCTCCACGATGATCGAGATCGGCCCCGCCCTCGCGGTGGCCGTGGTCCTGTTCGTCGTCATCGGGGCGGTGGTGGCCTGGCTGGGTCGGACGGGGCTGGAGCGCGAGGTCCCGTGGGCGTCGATCCGCGCCGCCCTGCAACTCATCGTGCTCGCACTCGTGATCGGCTACGTCGCCGATCGGGTGTGGCTGGTCGGCGTGTTCGTGGTCGTGATGGCGACGACGGCCTCGTGGGCGGCGGCGAGGCGGTTGGCCCGTCGCAGCGCTCCGCGGGCGGACACACCCCGGGCCACGGTGCGGGACGCGCTGTGGTGCGCGCTCCCCGTCGCTGTGCCGCCCGTCGTCGTGGTGGGTGGCCTGCTCGCCGCGGGGGTCGTACGTCCTGACGGTCTGTCGATCATCCCCGTGGTGGGCATCTTCATGGGCAACGCGATGGCGATCGTCGGGTTGGCCGGGCGGCGGGCGCACGACGAGTTGGACGTGCGCCACGGCGAGGTGGAGGCCGCGCTGTCGCTCGGGTTCACCGACTACCCGGCGCGGATGATGGTCTGCCGGGAGGCGGCCGCGACCGCGCTCTCCCCGTCGCTGGACCAGACCCGGACCATCGGCCTCGTGACCATCCCGGGCGCGTTCGTGGGCATGGTCCTCGGTGGCGCCGAGCCGTGGCAGGCCGGCGTCATGCAACTGTTCGTCTCGACCGGGATCCTCGCCTGCGGCGCGATCGCCTTGGTCGTGACCACCCTGCTGGTGGCCGCCGACCGGGTGTAGGTGCCGGTGAACGGGTGTCGCTCAGGCGGAGCCGCGGGTGGTCGGTGTCGACAGGACGATGCGGCCGGTGGGCGTGCACGACGGCGCGGCCGGGCGACGGCCCGGCGTGGGCAGCGGCGACGACGGCGGGATGGCGCGGCCGGTCGGCGTGTACGAGAACGCGGTCGGCGCGTTGTTCATGGCGGAGTTGCGGTACTGGGACATGGGATTCCTCCTGGTCGGCGAGAGAAGGATCGACGACAGGCCGCCCGGGGCGGCGCTGACGCGTCCTGCTGGCGATGCGTTGCGGAGGCGATGACGACTCACCCGGGGGATGGCGCGGACCTTGTGGTGTGGACGCCGAGGTGGAGATGGGGTGGCCGGAACGGATCGCTCCCGCGGAATCGAACGCACTCGGCGGATGTGCCGCCCGTCAGTTCGACCAGAAGCGCGCTGGTATGCGCGCGATCTCATGAGAATGGCACGCCGCGGCCGGGAGGGCAAGCCTCGTGACGATCCTCACGGTATCCACACGATTCGCCCGCGGATGCTTCACGCCCGGGCGGTGGAATCGAGGTGCTGGAGGAACCAGCACGCGAGGCCCCCACGGTGGGGCCGGGACGAGGTGAGGACGATGAGGACGAACGTGAACAGGACCATCCGTCGGACGGTGGCGGCAGTCGCCGCGGCCGGGGCGGTGGCGGTCGCCGTTGCCGGAGGATATGCGTTGGCCGGGAACGACGGGCCCACCGAGGACGCCCGGGTCGCGACGGTCGCCGCCCAGGAGCAGGTCGCCGCCGGGGGACAGCAGGGAAGGGGTCCGCGGGGTCACGGTGCGCCCGGAGAGGGCGGTCCCGGGCAGGGCCGGCAGGGCCACGAGCCGGGCCAGGAGGGTCACGACCAGCAGGACCACCAGCTCGAGATCCCCGCCTCCGCCGGCACCCTGTCCGCGGAGGAGTCCGAGACGCTGTCGATGATGCGCGAGGAGGAGCGTCTCGCCCGCGATCTGTACGTGGCGCTGGGCGAGGCGTGGCCGGACCGCCGGTTCGACAACATCTCTGCCGCGGAGACCAGGCACGGTGACGCGACGGCCACGGTGCTCGCCAACCACGACCTACCCGATCCGTCCATCGGTTCCACGCCGGGCGTCTACGCCTACCCGGAGCTCCAGGAGCTCTACGATGGCTGGCTGGAGCGGGGCCTGACCTCGAAGTCCGAGGCGCTCGCCGTGGGCGCGGAACTCGAGCAGCTCGACATCGCCGGCCTGGAGGCCGCGATGGAGGCCACCGAGCAGCCCGATCTGGACGCCGTCTACGACCACCTCAGGGCCGGGTCGGAGAAGCACCTACGGGCGTTCGAGCGAGGCTGACCACGAAGGTGGATCCCTGACCCGGGCCCCGGGAGGTGACCGTGAGGTCGCCCCCGTGGGCCCGGGCCAGCTGCCGTCCGATGGTGAGCCCGAGACCCGACCCGCCTGCGTGTCCGCCGGGGCCGCGGTGGAAACGCTCGAAAATCCGCTCCGCCGACTCGGCGTCCAGGCCCATGCCGGTGTCGGCGACTGAGATCTCCGCCCCGCCCGGGGTACGTCGGACCGAGACCGTGACCTGGCCGTGCCCGGTGGCGGCCAGTGCGTTGACGACGAGGTTCTCCAGCACCTGTGCGACGCGGTCGGGGTCCACGACGAGGGGGACCGCCCCCTCCGGTGGGACCAGTCGGAGCTCGACGTCCGTCGCGGTGAACTGCGGTCGCAGCCGGTCGACGGTGCCGCGCACGAGCACGGCGAGATCGGTCTCCGTCAGCGCGAGCTCGATCCTGCCTTCCGCGCCCCGTGACAGCGTCGACAGGTCCTCGGACAGTCGCCTGAGCCGGGCGCTCTCGGCGCGGACGTGACGCAGCTCCTCGATTCCGAACACGCCGTCGGCGATGCCCTCCACGTACCCGTCCACCACGGTCAGCGGAGTCCGCATCTCGTGCGCGACCTCGGAGATGAGGCGCATCCGGCGCGCCTCGGTCTCGGCGATCGTCCGGGCGAGGGTGGTCACGTCGTCCGCGAGTGCGGCGATCTCGCGCTCGGGGGGACGGGTGATCCGACGGGTGTAGTCCCCGGCCGCGATCGCCGTGGTGGCGGCACCCACCTCCGCGAGGGAGCGGAGCAGACGGCGGCCCACGATCCCGGCCGCGAGGAGGGCGACCGTCACGCCGGCGACCGCGCCCCACACGGTGGCTGCCGTGACGGCGTCGGCGACGGTCGCCCGCAGGCCTGCCCCGGCCCCGCGGGCACCGTCTGAGCCGGGGCCGCCGGGCCGGAGGGACTCGTCGAACAGCATCGGCGCCGTCAGCCGCACCACGAGCAGGACCACGGCGACGCCGGTGACCGCCACCGCGAGGTGGGACAGGAACAACCGGCCGCGCAGGGTGCGGATCATCGCGCACCCCCGTGGCCCCCGGGTCGGAGGACCTTGTACCCCGCGCCCCGGACGGTGGCGACGAACCGGGGCGTCGCCGGATCGTCGGCCAGGGCCCGCCGTAGTCCACGAACATGGACGTCGACCACGCGTTCGTCTCCGAAGTGCCCGCCCTCCCACACCGCGTCGAGGAGCTGCCGGCGGGAGAACACCTGGCCCGGCGCGGCCGCCATGGTGGCCAGCAGGTCGAACTCGATCGGGGTGAGCGGCACCCCCACCCCGTCGACGGTGACCTCACGGGCCCCGACGTCCACGGAGAGCCCGCCGACGGTGAGTGGCGGCGCCCCGACCGGTCCGACCTCGCGCGCCCGTCGCAGGACGGCCCGGACGCGGGCGCTGACCTCGCGGGGGCTGAAGGGTTTGACCACGTAGTCGTCCGCCCCCGCCTCGAGGCCGATCAGTCGGTCGACCTCCTCCGCGCGGGCGGTCACCAGGATCACGTACACCGGGGAGACCGACCGCAGGTCGCGCAGGAGGTCCAGCCCGTTGCCGTCGGGTAGTCCGATGTCCAACAGGACCAGATCGGCGGAACCGACCAGGTCCCGCGCCTGGGCGGCGGTGCCCGCCTCGACGACGCGGAATCCGTCCGCCTCCAGATAGCCGACCAGGACCCGGCGGATGTGCGGTTCGTCGTCCACCACGAGGACGCGGCGGCGGCTGACTGGGTTGGGAGAGGACACACTCCCAGTGTCCTCCTCGGCGGTGCGCGACGCGGTCGGGATCGCCCGGGAACTACCCTGGTCGAGTGACTTCACCCAGCGGCGCAGCATCCGACGGAGCCAGAGCGGACCTCCCGGACGATTCCGTCCTCGACTCCCTCCGTGGGGCCGTCGACCCGCTCGAGGCCCGACACGAATCCGACCCCACGCGACCGACGGACTTCAGGACCCAGGTCACCAGGTTCTTCCTGACCGGCGTCCTCTCGGCGGTCGTCGACTACGGGCTGCTCCAACTGTTCATGCTCCTCGGCCTGGGCTACGGCCCGGCCAAGGCGTTGTCCTTCGTGGCCGGCACGCTCACCGCGTACTCGCTCAACCGCCGGTGGACCTTCCAGGCCGAGCCCTCTCGGGCCCGCTTCGTCGCCACGATGGGCCTGTACGCGCTGATGTTCGGGGTGCAGTGGGGCCTGTTCATGCTGCTGGTGCCGTGGTTCCATGACCTGGGCTGGAGCACGTTCTGGGCCACGACGGTCGGCTACGTCATCGCCCAGGGAGTGGCCACCGTCACCAACTTCATCGTCCAGCGGACCGTGATCTTCCGGGTGCGCTGATCGCGTGGCCGCCCTGATGCTCATCGCGGCCGCGGTGGCCCTGCTGGTGGCGCCCGGCGCGGCGATCTGCCTGGCCGTGGGCACCCGGTGGCGGGACGCGGTGGCGGCCGGTCCGGCGCTCACACTGGCCGTCGTGGCGGTGGGCACCACGGTCACCGCCGCGGTCGACGTCCGCTGGGGCCCGGTGTCCGCGGGTGTGGCGCTGGTGGTGGCGCTGTTGGGCGCTGTCGCGTTCGGTATCGCCGCCCGGGTGGCGGGTCGGGTGCCGGACCGGGTGGCGGACCGGCGCGCGGGTCGGAGCGGGGAGGGGGACGGCGACGACGACGAGCCCCGCGGTCGCGGGCCGGGCCCGACGCTGGCCGACCTCGTCGTCGTCGTCGTCCTGGCCGCGGTCCCGACCGTCCAGATCCTCCTCGCCACCCGCGGTCTCACGGCCATCCCCCAGGGCTGGGACGCGATCTTCCACGGCGGCGCCACGCGGTTCATCGCCGAGACCGGGCGGGCCGGGGTCGCCGACCTCGCCCCGGTGGGTCAACCCGCCAACGAGAACTACTTCTACCCCGACACCTACCACGCGCTGGCCGCGTTGCTGGTCGGGCTCCCGGGGGGCGTGCCGCCCGGAGCGCTGAACGCGGTCTCCGCCGCGACCGGCACGGTGTTTGTGTTGGGTGCGGCGGTGCTGACGGGACGGTTGTGTGGTGGGTCCCGCCTCGCCGCGGGTGCTGCAGCCCTCGTGGCGGCGTCGGCGTGGGCGTTCCCCTACCTGCCGCTCGGGCGTGGCCCGGTGTTGCCGTTCGCGCTCGGGATCGCGGTGATCCCGGGGCTCGTCCTGCTGGGTGACCACCTCGCCGCGCGGCGCCCGTGGCTCGTGGGCCACGGGCTGCTGCTGGGCGCCGGGATGGCGGGGGCGTGGTCGGTGCACCCGTCGGTGGCGTTGGCGGCGGCGGTGCCGCTCGCCGCGCAGGCCGCGGCCGGTGTGCTGGCCGCCCCGGCCGCGCGACCCCGTCTGGTCGTGGCGGGAGCGTTCGCCCTGGCCGGCGCGATCGCGGCGCCGTACGTCGTGTGGTCGGTGTCCATGGTCTCCTCCAGTACGACCGGGGCCCTCGCGGAGTTCTCCTGGCCGCGCGAGATGAGCGTCTGGCGGGCCGTGGCGGGCGTGCTGGACCTCGGACCGATCGCCGTGGCGTCGGTGGGGATCGCGGTGGCGGTGCTGGTGGGACTCGGTTCCGCGGTGGCGGACCCGGCGCGCAGACGCCCGCTCGCGGCACCCGTCGTCGCACTCGCGGTCTACGGCGGGCTGTACGTGCTGGCGGCCGCGGTGGAGGGCGACTGGGTCCGGACGTTCACCGGGTTCTGGTGGGACGACTACTACCGTTTCGCCTCGTTGCTGGTGTTGCCCTCGGCGGTGCTCGCCGGTGCGGGCGTGCGCGCGCTGGTACCGCGGGGTTCGCTCCGACGGCCCGCGGCCCGGGGCGGCATCGCCGTGGCGGTGGTGCTGGGGTTGGTGGTCGCCTCCGGCCACGTCGTGCTCGCAGAGCATCTGCGGGTGTGGGGTTACGGCGACGGGCCGGCGGTCACCGCGCAGGAGCGGGTGGTCCTGGACGCACTGGACGCCCGCTACGAAGGGGGGTCGGTGGTGAACGACCCGTTCGACGGCACCGCCTGGGTGTACGCACTGCACGGCGTGCCCGTGGTGTTCGGCGCACCCCTGGCCGACGACCCGGTGGCGCAGGTCGGCGCCGACCGCATGACCCTCTACACCTCGTTCAACCGGTACGGCTTCGACCCGGGCGTCACCCGCGTCGCACGCGACCTCGACGTGCGCTGGGTCGTCGTCGGCACGGGCGTCGTGGGCGGGCCCGGTCGCCCCACCGGTTTCATCGGTCTGCAGTTCAATCCGCACCTGCGGCTGGTGGAGGAGACCACGGGCGCCCGGTTGTACGAGGTGCTGCCGGTACCCGCCGACCACGCACCGCTGCCGCCCCCGCCCGGCATCCCGGTGGAGGTGCCGCCGGTGCAGCCGCCGAACACCGACTCGCCGCTGGTCGCCGCCGCCCCCGCCGGGCCGGGGACTAGCCTGGACGGCGCGACCGGACCCTGATGTGGCCCGGGCGTGAGTCGATCCCCGCCCCGAAACCCCAGGAGCACCCGCCACATGGACGCCACCACCGTGACCGCCGCCGGTCCCGACGCCGGCTCCGCCCGGGCAGAGCGTGACCTGCTGCTCCAGCGCACCCTGTTCTCGGGTCCGCGCAGGTGGGTCAACGACGACCTGTACTCGCGGATCGTGCGCGGCGTGGTCCGCCGCACCCGCGGAGAGTTGCACCTGGACGCCGGCGCGATCGTGGACACCAACACCTACTTCGGGCGGTTCGAGGCCTCCTACTGGCAGCGCTGGACGTCCGTGACCGAGCTGACCGTGCGGGTGTCGATCGAGACCGGCGGGCAGGTGGACGTGCTGGTCCGCGCCTCCGACATCGGTTCCCACGTGCGGACCGTGGACGTGGTCCACCACCACGGGGACGGCATGGCGGTGCTGCACGTGCCGGTGGACACCTTCGTCGACGGCGGGGCGATGTGGCTGGAGTTCCACGCCGTGGACGCCGCGGTGTCGGTGTCCGAGGTGACGTGGGGAGCCACGACGACGATCCCGGCCCGGCGCGCCGCGGTGGCCATCTGCACGTTCAACAGGGCCGACGACTGCGCGGCCACCGTCGAGTCGTTGGCCTCCGATCCGTTGGTCGCCGAGCTCATCGACGACCTCTACGTGACGGACCAGGGCACCGACCTCGTGGAGACCCGCGAGCCGTTCCGGCGTGCGGCGGGGGAGTTCGGCGACCGGCTGCACTATCTGCGTCAGCCCAACCTCGGCGGCGCGGGGGGCTTCAGCCGCGGGATGTTCGAGGCCACCGCGCCCGGCGCTCCGGGGCCGGTGGATGTGCTGCTGATGGACGACGACGTGCGGGTCGAACCGGAGACCGTGCTGCGACTGTTCGCCTTCGCCGCCGTGACGCGCGAACCGATGCTCGTGGGCGCGCAGATGCTCTACCTGTTCAACCCCGACTACCTGTTGGTCTCCGCCGAACGGACGCGGCTCGACCAGCTCAAGGGCGGGCTCGACGCCGACGAGTTCGCGCTGCGGGACGAGTCCGTCGTGGACGGCCGGCAGGAGCGCCGGATCGACGCCGAGTACAACGCATGGTGGTCCTGCCTGATCCCCGGGGAGGCCGTGGCGGAGGTCGGGCTGCCCCTGCCCTATTTCTTCCAGTGGGACGACATCGAGTACGGGCTGCGCTGCCGTCAGGCCGGGATCCCCACCTGCACCCTGCAGGGGGCGGCCGTGTGGCACGCCGATTTCTACTGGAAGGACGGCGATGACTTCGGCCAGTTCTTCTCCCACCGGAACTCACTGGTCACCGCCGCGATCCGACACGGGATCGAGCCGAAGGACATGGCCAAGAACCTGGGCCGGAGCGTCCTCCGGGCGCTGGTGGCCATGCAGTACGGGCTCGCCGCCACCCGGATGCGCGGGATCGAGGCGTTCCTGGACGGGCCCGACGGCGCCCTCGGCATGGGCGACGGCGGGCAGGCGGCGTTGGCCGCCGTCCGCGTCGAGCGCGCCGGGTACCCCGAGACGGCCAGGCTCGACGTGGGCGCGCTGCCCGCGGGGATCGGGGTGGAGCGCAAGGTGGGCATCCCCCGTGAGGACCGCGAGGACCAGGTGTTGGCCAAGCGGCTGCTCGTCCAGAAGCTCGGCCGTCAGCGCCGGGGCGTCGTGGCGATCCCGTACGAGGACGCGGCCTGGTGGCACGTCTCGCTGTTCGACGAGGTGTACGTGACAGACGCCTCGCAGACCGGCGTGCACCACCGCAAGGTCGACCCCGCGCGGGCCTCGGAGCTGCAGAAACGCCTGGTCGCGCTGTTGGCGCGGTTCATCCGCGAGGCCCCCGCCGCCCAGGAGAGGTGGCGGCGGGCGCAGACCCGGCTCACCACGCGCGAGAACTGGGCGCGGTTGTACGGGGTGTAGCAGCGGCTTCGCCGGGTCGGGCCAGACGTGCCCCGGACCGCGCTGGCCATCCCGTCGACCGTCGGCGGGCTCACGAGAGGATCGCGAGCGCATCGTCGATCGCCGCCCTCAGGTGGCGCCCGTCGTCGGCCACGATACGAACGCTTGCCCCAGTGCATTCTCGAAGGGGTGATACCGCGCCGTAACTCGTCGGCGTGCTGTGCTTCTCCAACCATGGCTTCCAGTCGAGCCCGGCGACGAACCCACCCACCGCGAGTATGAGCGCCGTCGCCCCGAAGCGGTCCTCCGGCACGCTCGCGAAACCCATGCGTTCCACCGCGACCACCGTCCCGTCGAACTCGAGTCGGATCTCGGAGGAGTACGACACCGCGCCGGGCTCGGGGTGGCGCACCACAGCGTCCACCAGGACCATGTCTGAAGAGCAGTCCAGGGCAACCTTCGTGACCTGGCTGAACTCCGAACCGGGAAAGAGCAACCGGGGCTCCGCGAAGAATTCGAGGCGCGAGCCGGAGACCACGTTCAACTGGAGGTCCTCCGCGGACCCCTGCTGGCTCTGCGCCTTCTGGACAGGCATCGCGCCCTGGCCCACTACCCGCACCCGACCACCGTCGCGCACCACGATGCGCTGTCTGAGGTGCTCGCCGGTGATCAATCCGCTGGTCGCCGACTGCACGACGAGTGAGGCCATGTCGTCGGCGGCTCCCCGGTTGTGGCCATGCGTCAGGATGCCGATCTCGTACGGCCAGCGGAAGTTCCTCCGGGTGAGAAAGCTGCGGGTTCCCTGGCGGGAGATCTCCAGGTCGAGTGAATAGGCAGGTGACGACGGGGTCGTCGGCGCGTTCAGAAAAGCACCTCATCGGAAATGAACCGGGCCACCTCGGCTACGCCCTCTCCAGTGGAGCAGTTCGTCACGAAGACCGGTTTTCCCCTTCTCACCTCTCGGGCCTCCGCGATCATCAACTCGAGGTCCACCCCGACGTGCGGCGCCAGATCTGCCTTGTTGATGATGAGCACGTCCGCTCGCAGTACTCCCGGCCCACGTTTGCGCGGGATGTCGCCGCCTCCGGAGACATCTATTACGAACGCCCAGAAGTCCACGAGATCGTCGGAGAACGTCGATGCCAGGTTGTCGCCCCCGCTTTCGAGGAGAATCACGTCGGTTCCGGGGAAGGCGAGATCGAGCTGTTCGGCGGCCTCCATGTTCATGGTGGGGTCCTCGCGGATCACGGTGTGTGGACAGGCTCCCGCTTCCACCGCGAGCACCCGGTTCGCGTCGATGATGTTCGAGCGACGCAGCCGCTCCGCATCCTCTGACGTCACCAGGTCGTTGGTGATGACGGAGACGGATTTACCGATCATCTCCAGCTCCGGAATCAGCCTCTCCACCAGCGCGGTCTTGCCCGACCCCACCGGCCCGCCGATACCCACACGTGCCGCCGGGCCCTGCGGCGCCGTGGTGTCCGTCTGCGTCACAGAACTCGTCCTCCCGCTGGTCATCGCAGCATGTACTTCCTGGTCAAGGGCCGCTCGTCGAACGAGTGCACCGTGAGCTTCTCGCCGTCAACGGTCACCTCGAATGTGCGCGGGTCTACGCGCACGTCGGGCAGCGCGTCGTTGCGAACCATGTCGCTCTTGCGGAGGTTGCGCGTAGACGTGATCGGAAGAACGGACTTGGTGAGCCCCAAGCCTTCCAACGAGCCGGACCGCGCCACGATGTCGGACACGAACACTGCGCTGACATGCTTTTTAGCGGTGCCGCGGCCGCCCCACATCCGCCGCTGGACCATGGGCTCGGTCATCATCAGGCTGCCCGCGGCGTCACCCATCGTGGCCCAGACGATCATCCCGGCTTTGATCACCTGGGTCGGCTTCACCCCGAACGACTCGAACGGCCACAGGACGAGGTCCGCCATGCGGCCCGGCTGGATGGAGCCGACGTGCTGGTCGATTCCCACCGCGATCGCGGGGTTCAGGGTGGTCTTGGCGACGTAGCGCTTGATCCGTTCGTTGTCGGCGCGCCCGGTCGTCTCCTCGGGAAGGCGCCCGCGGTAGTCCCTCATCACGCTCGCCAACTGCCACGAGTTCGCCACGTTCTCCGCGAGTCGTCCCATGCCCTGGGTGTCCGAGCCGAAGATGGAGATCGCACCGATGTCGTGCAACAGGTCCTCGGCGGACATCGTCTGCGGTCGGATCCGGCCCTCGGCAAACGCGACATCAGCCTCCGACCGGGGGTCCATCTGATGTCCGATGAGGGTCATCGGGACGCCCTCCTCAAGTGCGGACCACGCGAACGGGTTCGTCGGATTGGTCGATCCAGGGATGACGTTCGGGTAGGACACCACGCTCAAGATGTCCGGTGCGTGCCCACCGCCTGCGCCTTCCACGTGGTACATGTGAATCGTCCGGTCGCCGATCGCGGCCATCGTGTCCTCGGCGAAGCCGAATTCGTTGATCGAGTCCGTGTGTAGATGCACTGCGAAGTCGTGCTTGTCCGCTGCGATGAGCGAACCGTTTATCGTCTCGGGCGATGCCCCGAAATCCTCGTGGACCTTGACGGCGATCGCCCCGGCTTTCACGGCGTGGACCACGGCGCCAGGGTCCGATCCGCCGCGGGCGAGTAACCCGAAGTTGACCGGTGAACTCTCCGTCCCCTGCAGGTAGCGGCCCATGACGTGGGCCGTACCGGAGCCGACGTCGAACACCGGGCCCGGTGAGCTTCCGATCAACGTCGTGGTGCCGCCGGCCAGCGCGTGTTCCGACTGGTCGGCGGAGAACATGTGCCCGTGCGATTCGATCGCCCCGGCGGTGACGATGCAGCCCTGCGCCGACACCGAGGTCGTGTTCTGACCGCACACGAGGTTGTCGTCGACACCCGGCATGGTCGCCGGGTTGCCCGCCTTGCCGATGCCGACTATCCGGCCGTCCCTGATACCGATATCCGCCTTGACGATGCCCTGGACGGCATCGATGATCAGAGCGTTCTGGATCACGACGTCCAGCGCGCCGTCGTCGGATGTCACCGTCGCCGACAGCGCCTCACCGTCGCGCATGTTCTTTCCCGCGCCGACGGTGAGTTCATAGCCGTGTCGGGTGAAGTCCTTCTCCACCTCGGCGAGCAGTGAGGTGTCGCCGAGACGAACGAGGTCGCCCGTGGTCGGGCCGTAGAGCTGGGCGCGGGCCGCAGGGGTCAGGAACGTACTACGCGGTGTCACGATTCCTCCTGGATGTAGCCGAGCCGGCGGGCCTTCTCAAAGGCCCGGGTAGTGATTCCTGGGTCATCGAGATGTCCGTTGACGAGACCCGCCTGACCGTGAATGAACCGCCCGCCGGCGAACGGCGTCAGTGTGACGACCTTGGGGATGCCGGGTTCGAACCGTGTTCCGCCGCCGGCGTTGATCGCGAGTTTGTAGCCGTAGGCAGCCACACGATCGAACTTCAGGGCCTTGTTGACCTCGAAGAAGTGGGTCATGCTCCGGACCTGGATGTCGCGATCACCGGAGTTGACGACCTCGAGTTCGATGAGTTCGGCCGGATCGAATGCCATTTCCGCGTGGGTGACGGCGAAGACCTCTCCGGGTACGGGACCATCGGCCGTCTCCGCGATCGGCGAATAGATGGTGAGCAGCTTGCTGCCCGCGGGAGTCGGCAGCTCGAGCATGATGTACGAGATCATGCTCGGCACCCCCGGTTCCACCTGGTCCGGCGTGAGGAGTTGGCCGGCCCGTTCGCGGACCTCCGGGAAGGGCATGTTCGAGCGCGCCATCACCATCGCCTCATCGGTGAGGTACGCGATAGCCTCGGGGTGGCTCAGTGGGATACCTTCCCGCAGGTTGCGCCGCGCGAACTCGGCCGCGGCGAATATGGTGAGTCGTTCCGATTCCGTGGGTGTCAGGTTCATACCGGACACCTCCTGCGCGTCGTGGCCAACTGCTTCGGGATACTCATCATCTCTTCTCGTTTCGTGTGACTTCCGGTTCACTCATGACGCGAACAGCCGCATATCGGAATGGCGGTGACGCTCCGCGGCGATGTCGTGTTTCGGGGTCCAGGCCCTCGGGAGGGCGCCGTCGGGGACCGGGTTGGCCAGGAGCTCACCGAGACGTGCGGACGCACGGGTCATGAGCTGTTGGATGCTGCGATGCCCGCACAATCCCAGTCGCAGGGCGCTGCTCGAGTAGGTCGAGATGACCTGCCAGCCGTAGAGCGCCTCGATGTCCGCGAGAGACATCCCCCGGGTCTGTGCGACGGCGGCCTGTGCCACCGGCAGGTGGGCCCCCGCCGGGATCGCCTCCCGGAGTCGGGCGAGCTGCATGTCGCCGAGTCGTGCCCACACCCCGAGAAGCGCGTGGCCCGCACGACGCGACGATTTCCGTACGGACTCTCCGAGGAGGTGAACGTCGACCTGGTCGTCGAGAAGGGAAAGCCCGTCGGTGTCGCTGCACTGGTAGGCCCGGACAAGGAACACGCGATCGAAGGAGTTCCAGCGGTAGACGAGTGCCTCGTCGAGGAGGTCTTCCAGAGCGTCCACCGAGGTGACCCACCCCTCCTCCGCCAGCGTCTCCAACCCGGACGAGAACGAGCCGGACCCCGCCGCGAACGCCGGGTCGGCGTGGAGTAGGAGCTCGGTGCGTGACGCGATCGCCTTCATCGCTCACCCGCCGGGGCCGCCTCGTGCGCGTGCTCGAGCTCCTGGCCGTGGACGTGGACGTGGCCGTGTGCACCGTGACTGTGGGTGAGCGATTCGGGTGTGGCGGCGTCCGCGCCATCGGTCCCCGGGGCGGAATCCACGACCTCGATCACGCCGCTGTCGAGGAATCTCTCTATGCGTACGAGATAGTCGTCACGGGGCCCGTCGAGAAGCACCGTCGCGTATGCACCCGACATGCGGACCCTCCAGTGAAGGTGACCCGCGTGCCAACCCAGCTGGATACCCCCCTCCGCGTCGCGCGCCTTGAGGTGCAGCCTCTCGCTCTCCTGCGCGTCGATGACCACCGCGCGGGACCCGGTGAGCTCCAGGACCGCCCCGTTGGTGATCCTCACATTTCTGGAAAGTGCGATTCCGTATTCGATACCGTGTTGATCGACAGCCTTGAAGCGCCTACGTCCTAGCTCTGCCTGCGGCACCTTGAGCCGGATAATGCGTCCGGCGTCCTCCAGTGGCAGCAATGAGCTGCGGATCTCCGAATCGAATCGATGTCCGATGACATTGCGGAACGTCTCCATTGTCCAAGCCTAGAGTGGTGAGTCCGGACTAGGAATACGTCATTCGACCCATTTCCCTCATCGCTGCCTATCTCATGGCAACCGGGTTGTGGCGAAACCGTCACCCGCGAAGCATCGTGGAATTCAGTGCACCGTGGATTTCGAAGCCCAGTGGAAGCAGACGAGGTGGCAGAACCTGAATAGCTATTCTTATCGGGAGAAAGCCGGATGTCCGAGCAGGTATAGCCCATCTATCATCGCCATCCGTGTCACGGAACTGCGATTCGGCACACCCAGCTTCACGAGAATGTGCTCCACGTGTTTCGATATCGTCCGTGGGCTGGTGAACAGGCGCTCCCCGATCTCCGTATTAGAACACCCCTCGACGATTCCGGTGACGACCTCCGCCTGCCGCCGGGAGAGTCCGGCCGGCATCGGCCCTTCTCGCCACGACACGTAGAACCCGCCGATCCCTCGCCGTGCGCCCTCCACCCGGACATGCAGCGGCACCTCGGCGTCGTCGGGCCAGATCGCGAAACGCGTGACCTGACCCCGTGTCGGCCATGTCCGCAGAAGTACGGAACGGATGAGCTCCGCGACCTCGTGACTGTGTTCTGGTTCGAAGCTCGTCAGGTTGAGCCCGAGGTCGACCAGGAGCGCGCCATCCGCTTCGCTCCTGGTGCGTCGCTCACGGGTGCGGAAGAGGAACTCGCCCAACGCCGGAGCCGCAGCCGATAGTGCCGCTTTCTCCGCTTCCCCGGGTGGCCGAGGTGCGTCAGTATTCCCGGTGACCATCCCCACGTAGCGCTCCTGATGGAAGAGCGGCAGATAGATGCCCTCCCGGTACCCCAGTGGAAGGATGAACTCCTGGTAGAGGCACGAGTCCGCGCGGTTGATGTGGGCGTCGGTATCGGCCCACCCCTTGGGCCGCCTGTCCCTGTGGAGTGCGGGCCAGCACAGGTCGTCCAGGAACACCTGCCCGTTGAGCGCGTCCAGCAATTTCTGCGGGAACCGCTTGGTGTGCAGCGGCTGGTGAATCCCACGCTCCGGATCCCACTCCGCGATCTCCAACGATGGGTACTTTACGAATCTGTTGAGTTCCGAGAGGGCCTCGTCTGCAGCGGCGATCGGCGGAACCACGTCCGCCTGAGTCACGCGCACCGCGTTGAATGTTGCGTCGAGAATCGTCGTCGCTTTCATCGTTCTCTCCAAAACTCTCGTCCACGGGTACCGATCCGGCCTCCAGCCGTGGCGGGCACCGATGCACTGAAGTATGGCCACCGGCTACTGCCAACCGTGTCGACGCTGTGTTAATAGTTCGTAACGTTGGTTGCGACTTGTTGAATTCCCACCCGAGGGGTTTTCCGTGTGTCATTTCCGGCGGCCTCGAATGTGCCTGGTAATGAGCTGGATCACACTCGGCCACGGGGCACCTGCGGGTTGGCAGTGGCCCCGGTGAAATACGCACTATGACGTATTCCCAGAGCCTAGCGACCCTTTCTACTGTTCACCTCGCATTCAATTTCAGATTGGCGGCCAACCCCTTGGCGGCCGGTGGCTCAAGGAAAGGGCACGCATCTCATGCAGAAATCGGCTAAATCCCTTGGGTGGAAGCGTCGGACCAAAGCGCTTGCCGCGGGGCTCACGTTGTCCCTGGCCCTCGCCGCGTGTAGCGGCGGGTCTGGAGGCGGTGACAACCAGACGCTCATCATCGGAATCGAGTCCGAGGCAGACGTCCTCGACCCGCAGGTCGCCGGCGGCTGGGTGACGTGGCGCATCAACTCCCAGATGTACGAGCCTCTCGTGATGCACGATCTTCAGACCCCCTCCGAGGAGGCGCCCGTCCCCGAACTACGCCCCGGTCTCGCAGAGTCGTGGGAAGTCTCCGACGACGGTCTCGAGTACACGTTCAACATTCGCCAGGGCGTCACCTTCCACGACGGCACCGAACTTGACGCCGAGGCGGTCGAGTACAACATCCGGCGCATGTGGGATGAGTCGGCGCCGCAGTACAACGCCACCGCTGCCGGTCAGACGGTCTACGTGTGGCAATTCGTCGAGGACGTCGAGACCGTCGACGAGCACACGGTCGTCGTCCGGATGACCCAGCCGTTCTCCCCGTTCCTCCGCATGCTGGCGCAGGGCGGAAACGGCTCCACCGGCATCATCAGCCCCGCTGCGCTGGAGGAGCACGGCGAGGATATCGCCGAGAATCCGTCCGGCACCGGGCCGTTCTTGTTCGACGAGCGCGTTCGCGGCGAACGGATCACGCTGCTGCGCAATGACGACTACTGGGGCGACGTGCCAGAACTCGACAGCGTCATCTTCCGCCCGATCCCGGATCCCGCCGGCCGCTCGGCCGCGATCCGCAACGGTGAAGTGGACGTGATCGCAGTGCCCTCCCCGGACTCGGTCGAACAGCTCGTCGACGAAGGGTTCCAACTGTCAGACGGTGCGCCGCCCCACGTCTGGTACCTCTCCTTCAACATGCAGGACGAGTACATGTCGATGCCGGAGGTCCGGCAGGCCATCAACCTGGCCATTGACCGCGAAGGGATGGCCAGCGACCTCCTCCAGGGCACGGCCGAACCCGCGTATGACATCCAGGCACCAGCGAACGACGCCTACGTCGAGAGAACCGACGCGTACGCCCGTGACCTGGAACAGGCGCGTGCTCTCCTCGCGGAGGTCGGGCTTGAAGACGGCTTCTCGACCAGCCTTGCAACCTCGGTCGACGGATCCGGTCAGATTGTTCCGGCGCCGATGGCCGTGTTCATCCAGCAGAATCTCGCCGAGATCAACATCGACGTTGAGATCGAGACCATGGAGTGGATCTCCTACCTCGGGCGCTGGGGCGAAGGCGCCGGCGATGTCGGAATGATGCAGATGTCCTGGGGCATGGACACCCCGTATTGGCTGTACATCGTCACCTCGCAGGCCATGATCGCCCCGAACGGGCCGAATGTCGGGTACTACGACAACCCCGAACTCGACGCCGTCATGGAGCAGGCGATCACGGCGGCGACGGAGGAGGAGTCCATCGAGTACTGGCAGCAGGCCAACCAGATCGCCACGGAGGATGCAGCACTCGCACCGATCGTCAACGACCGCGCTCCGTACATTCTGGCACCGGAGGTCGAGGGCTGGGTCTCGGCGAGCCAGGAGTGGTACGACCTCACCGGCGTCAGCCTGAACTTCGAGGACTAGGCCATGCTGCTCGTGATTGGAAAGCGCCTCGCGTCGACCGTCTTCGTCCTGTTCGGCGTCGTGCTGATCGTCTTCCTGCTGTTGCAACTGGTGCCCGGTGATCCGGCCCGGACGATTCTGGGCGCAGGTGCGACGGAGGATGCTGTTGAGGCCGTCCGCCGGGACCTCGGTCTCGACCAGCCGGTGGTCATGCAGTTCTTCAGCTATCTGGGCGGGTTGCTGACCGGCGACTTCGGTCGCTCGCTGACCATCAACCAGCCGGTCCTCGACATCATCGTGCCGCGGTTCCAGAACACGATGGTGCTGTCGTTCGCGGCACTCGTGCTCTGCATCGTCATCGGTGTTCCGCTCGGAATCACCGCCGCCCGCAAGCAGTACGGCATCTTCGACCGCGTCTCGATGTTCGTGTCGCTGGCCGGAGCGAGTGTCCCGGTCTACTGGTTCGGTCTCATGCTGATCGGGCTCTTCGCCCTTCAGCTCGGATGGTTTCCGACGTCCGGTATGTCGAATCCGCGCAATCCCGACGGAGGACCGGGTGATCTCTTGCTGCACCTCGTGCTTCCCGCGATCGCCGCTGCAACCGTGCCGCTGGCTGTCATCGCCCGTATGACGCGCAGCGTGATGGTTGACACGATGGAGCAGGAGTACATCCGCACCCTGCGGGCCTCGGGCATCTCTGAGCGCTCCATTCTCTGGAGACACTGCTTCAGGAACGCGCTTCCTCCGATAGTCACGGTCATCGGTCTCCAGATCGGCTATCTCCTCGGCGGAGTGATCTTCGTCGAGGTGGTGTTCTCCTGGCCGGGACTCGGGTATCAGCTCTACACCTCGATCACGCAGAACGACATGCCGCTCGTCCAGGCCGGCGTCCTGTTCATCGCGCTCGTCTTTGTCCTCGTCAATCTGGTGACCGACGCGGCAGTCGGTGTGCTCGATCCCCGCACCCGCAGAAAGGTCACGGCATGAGTTCGATTCTCGGCACGTCCCCGGCTGTGGATTCGCCAGACGGCAACGGAAAAAAAGGAAGGCCGACAAGTGAGGCCGATCCTCAGTCTGGAGAACCTGCACAGCGGCCCTCGAGGGTGATGCTCGCGTTCCGCGCGTTCATGAGGGACAGGATGGCCGCTGTCGCGGCCGTCATCCTGCTACTCACGATCGCGGTGGCGATCTTCGCACCGGTACTCAGTCCCGACGATCCGACCATCGGAGACTCGGGGCGGCGACTGGAAGGGATCGGAACGGAGGGGCACGTTCTCGGACTGGACGGCCAGGGCCGTGACATCCTGTCCCGGCTGATCTGGGGTACCCGGTATTCGTTGTCGGTCGCGGTGTTCCCGGTCCTCGTCGTCCTCCCCGTCGCGCTACTCATCGGACTGGTGGCCGGCTACGCGAAGGGCCGGGTCGGTGAGACGCTCATGCGACTACTCGACGTCCTCTTCGCCTTTCCACTCGTACTGTTGGCCATCGCGCTGGCCGCGGTGCTCGGGGCAGGGCTCGGCAACGTGATGCTCGCGATCAGCATCAGCCTCATCCCCTACATGGCCCGGGTGGCGTATACGTCGACGGTCCAGGAATCGTCCAGGGAGTACATCGAGGCCGCCAGGGCGGGTGGAGCACGGACCCCGGAGATCCTCTTCAAGGAGCTGCTCCCGAACGTCGTCTCGCCCCTGGTGGTCTACGCGACCACGCTGTGCGGTCTCATGGTCGTCCTCGCCGCGGGCCTGAGCTTCCTGGGTGTCGGCATCATCCCGCCGACTCCCGACTGGGGGATCATGACCGCCGACGGCGCCGGAGTCCTGCTGGAGGGCTACGCGCACGTGGCCACCATTCCGGGTCTCGCCATCCTCGTGGTCGCTCTCTCGTTCAACCTGCTGGGTGACGGCGTCCGCGACGCCCTCGATCCCCGTAAGCAGACCACCTGATCCGCGTACTCAGGAAAATCCGCGTATTCAAGAAAGTGAGTGTGAGACCCCATGCTAGAAATCAACGATCTCAGCGTCGACTTCCACACTGACGGCGGCGTCGTCCATGCGGTGAAGAACGTGAACCTGTCCGTGGGAGAGGGGGAGATCCGAGGACTGGTCGGAGAGTCCGGTTCAGGAAAATCGGTCACCTCGATGACGATCCTGGGATTGCTCGGGACGCGGCGAGCGACGATCTCGTCCGGCGAGATCCTCCTCAACGGCTCGAACCTCCTGCAGATGTCACAGCGGGAGCTCGTCAAGATCCGGGGCAAGGAGATCGGCCTGGTCTCCCAGAACGCGCTCAGTGCCCTGGACCCGTCGTTCACCATCGGGGCCCAGATGGTGGAGGTGATCCGCCTACACCAGAGGCTGTCGAAAGCCGACGCCTACAAGGAGGCGGTCCGGGCGCTTGAAGGCGTGGCGATGCCGGATCCCGAACAGAAACTGCGGGCGTACCAGCACCAGCTCTCCGGCGGTCAGCGCCAGCGCGTAGTCATCGCCATCGCTCTCGCTGCCCGCCCGAAACTCCTGCTCGCCGACGAACCGACCACGGCTCTCGATGCGACCGTGCAGAAGCAGATACTCGACCTGCTACTCCAGATCAACAGCGAACTCGGTACCGCGATCCTCATGGTGACGCACGACTTCGGCGTGGTGTCGCACATGTGCGACACGGTCGCCGTGATGCGCAAAGGCAGCATCGTCGAGCAGGGCACCGCCCACCAGGTCCTCAGTGCGCCGGAGCATCCCTACACCCAGTCACTCATCAGCTCTGTTCCGAAGCTCCACCTCGATGATTCGGTCCGGACAATTCCCCGCGCGGAGCGCCGACTCCACGTCTTTCAGGAGGCCTGAACATGTCTGCCAGCGACACCAAATTCGTAGAAGTGATCAACCTGCGCAAAGTCTTCAATGTCTCGGGTGGCTTCGGCAAGAAGAGCCGGGAAGTCGTGGCCGTCGACGACATCTCGTTCCATATCCGAAGGGGTGAGTCGTGGGGGTTGATCGGTGAATCCGGTTCCGGAAAGACCACCACCGGTCGGATGATCCTGGGCCTCGAGGACGCCACCTCCGGGCACGTCGTGGTGGACGGTCACGAGACGACCAACCTGACGGGCGAGCGCATGCGACGGGTCCGACAGAAGGTCCAGGTCGTCTTTCAGGATTCCGGCTCGGCGTTCAACCCGCGCCTTCCGGTGGGACCGCAGGTCGGCGCGCCCCTGCGTCGCTTCGGTCTGTGCGACGGGAAGGAAGCCACCCGGCGGGTGCTGGAGCTGCTCGAGAAGGTGGGACTCGACGAGAGTCACTACGGCCGGTACATCCACGAGTTCTCCGGGGGGCAGCGGCAGCGGCTCGGCATCGCGCGCGCACTCACCACCGATCCCGAGTTCCTCGTCCTCGACGAACCCACCGCGGCGCTCGACGTGTCGGTGCAGGCGCAGGTGTTGAACCTCCTCAAGGATCTGCAGGCTGAACGAGGCCTCACGATGTTGCTCATCACCCACCACCTCGCTTTGGTGGAACACATGTGCGACTCCGCCGGGGTGCTCGACCAAGGGAGGTTCGCCGAGGTGGGCCCCGTCGACACGGTGTTCCGCAACCCGAAGAGCGAGGTCACGCGGAAGCTTCTCGACGCCGTGCTCGAACCGAAGGCGGCGTGATGGCGATGAGTCCCGACGCGATCGTGGGTCCATCGCACACCGTCGCCGATGTCGTGGCGCGGTACGCCGAGCTCGACCCGAAGATCAAGGCATTCGTGGAGGTGTTCGAGGCCGACGCACGGGCAGAGGCCGACGCCGTGATCGCGAGGGGGCTCACCGGCCCGCTCGCCGGGGTCCCTGTCGCCGTCAAAGATCTCTATGACGTCGCGGGCCGCGCCACACTCAGCGGCTCCAGGGCGGCCGCGGTCACCCCGATGGGCGCGGACTCCGCGGCAGTCAGGAAGCTCCGTGAGGCAGGGGCCGTCATCGTCGGCAAGACGGTGACACACGAGTATGCATTCGGAGCCATGTCGCCTCCCACCCGAAACCCGTGGAACCTCAACCGTGTGCCGGCAGGGTCCAGCGGTGGATCGGGCGCGGCAGTATCCGCAGGCATAGTCCCGGTCGGCATGGGCACCGACACCGGAGGGTCGATCCGGATGCCGGCGGCGGTGTGCGGCGTGGTCGGATTCAAGCCCAGCTTCGGGCTCATCAGCCGGACAGGCATCACCCCCTGCAGCCCGAGGCTCGACCACGCCGGTCCACTGGCCGCGAACGTCTCGCTCGCCGCGGCTGTCGTCGACGCCCTCGCCGGATTCGATCCGACCGATCCCGGGAGCCGACGGTTCCCTGCCCCCGAAGCGGTGGCCTCGCTGGACCGGGGCGTGGAAGGACTGACGTTCGGTATCCCTGAGAACTACTTCTTCGACACCTCGGACACGGATATCGCGGAGGCCGTCCACACGGCGGCGCGCGAGCTCGAGGCGGCGGGTGCGCGGCTCGTGCCCATCGTCTTCCCCACTCCTGAGGAGTGCGGCGACGCCGTGGTGGCGATCGCGGCAGCCGAGGCGGCTCTCTACCATCGCGAGCGGTTCGCCACGCGTCGTGTGGACTTCGAACCCGATGTCGCGGCAGCTCTCGACGCGGGTCTCGACCTGAGTGCCGTCGATCTCCTCGAGGCGCTCGAGTTCCAGGCGGCGCTCAAGAAGGCGTGCAACGCCATGTTTGCCGAGGTCGACGCCGTGATCACGCCCACCGTCGGCACGGAACCGCCGCCGTTCGGTGCGACGTCGATGGTGCTCGGCGGCCAGGAGATGTCCACCCTCTCGGGGCTCAACGCCTACACCGTCCAGGCCAATCTCCTCGGTGCGCCAGGGCTCGCCGTGCCCGCCGGGCTCACTCGCGGAGGAATGCCGGTGAGCATGCACATCATGACCGCGCCCGGCGCCGACGCGCTCGCGCTCGCCATAGGCCGGGCATACGAGAAACGAACCGACTGGGGTTCGTTGGTCCCGCCGCTCGCGGCGCGCTAGCTGCCGGACCGGGACATCGCTCCTGGTCCGCCCGACACCCCACGCTCACCGACTCCGGAGCATCACCGGCGTCTGGAAGAACCCCCGAGAACACATTTCAGAAGGAGAGATCCCATGTCAGGAACGCCGAAGGTATTCACGGAAGTGGCAGTCAGAGCACTGTTCGACTACGCCGACAGCAAAGTGACCGATGAGCGCTTGTCCGCCAAGCTCGCCGACTACGCACCGCTCCTGGAGATCGCGAACACCGAGCCGTTCCAGCCACTCGGTGACACCGCGCCCGCGACCGCCTTCAACGCAGGGTGGGAGTGACGACCATGGAACCGTATGAACTCAGCTTTATCGAGGCGTCAGACAAGATCGCCGCACGGGAGCTGTCCCCGGTCGAACTCACGGAATCCTCACTCAAGCGGATCCGCGAGGTCGAACCGGATATCCACGCCTACGTCACGGTCACCGAAGAGTTGGCGCTCGCGCAGGCCAGAGTGGCTGAGAAGGAGATCGCCGCCGGGAATTACAAAGGCCCTCTCCACGGTATCCCGCTCGGGGTCAAGGACCTCTACGACACCGAGGGGATCCTCACCACCTCGAGCTCGCAGGTCCGCGCCGGCCACGTGCCCGACGCCGACAGCGTCAGCGTGCAGAAGCTCACCGCAGCCGGCATGGTGGTCGTCGGCAAGACCCAGACTCACGAGTTCGCGTTCGGTGCGACCACACCCACCACCCGAAATCCGTGGGACACCTCGACAGTCCCCGGTGGATCGAGTGGAGGGTCGGGAGCCACTGTCGCCTCCGGTGGTGTGACCGTGGCTCTCGGCTCGGACACCGGCGGATCGATCCGCATCCCCGCTTCGGTCTGCGGCACGGTGGGCATCAAGCCGACGTACGGACGCGCCCCGCGCGTAGGAGTCGCGTCCCTTTCCTGGTCCCTCGATCATGTCGGGCCGCTCACCCGAAACGTCCGGGAGGCCGCGCTCGTGATGGCAGCGATGTCCGGCTACGACAGGCGCGATCCCGCAAGCGTCGCCAAGCCGGTGCCCGACTGGACAACTGACCTCGCCGGATCGGTGAAGGGTACCCGGATCGGTATTCCGAAGAACTTCTACAACGAGCGCGTGCAGTCCGAGATCTGGGACGCCTCGATGTCCGCTGCGAGCGTGCTGGAAGAGCTCGGCGCGGAGCTGGTCGAGGTCGAGATCCCCCTCGCGGACAAGGTGCTGTCCACCGCGTGGACCATCATGCTGGCCGAGGCGAGCGCGTATCACCAGGAGGCGCTCCGCACCACCCCGGACCTCTTCACCGACGAGGTCCGGACTCTCCTCGAGGTCGGCGAGGGCGTCCTGGCGACGAGCTACATCAACGCATTGCGAACCAGGACCCTCATGCAGCAGGGCTGGCGCGACATGTACTCCGACATCGACGTCCTCCTGGCGCCGACCCTCCCCGGCCCGGCCGTGAGTGCCGAGCACCCGTTCTTCGAGTGGGGGCCCGAGGACATCGAGGGCGCGACGACCGGTTACAGCCGCGTCTGCGCGCCTGCGAACCTCACCGGCCTCCCAGCCATCTCGATGCCCGTCGGATACTCGGACGAGGGCGGATTGCCGCTCGGCGCCCAGTTGATCGGCAGGCCGTTCCATGAAGGCGACGTGCTGCGCGTGGCCTCGGTCTACGAAGGCGCGACCGACCACATCGGAACCCTGGCGCCGCTGAAGGCGGCGGTATGAGTGCCGGCGGAGATCTGGCGTTCCTCGAGCTCACCGAGGTCGCGGAGCTCGTCCGCGGCCGGCAGGTCAGTTCGGTGGAGCTCACCGAGGCGATCCTCGAGCGCATCGACGCGTGTGACGACCAGCTCCGGAGCTACGCGACGGTCACCGGTGACGCCGCCCTCGAGGCGGCGCGCACCGCAGATGCCGATATCGCGCTGGGACGATACCGCGGCCCGCTGCACGGGATACCGGTGGCGGTGAAGGACCTCTGCCACACAGCCGACACTCCGACCGCGGCCGGCGGGACGATATTCGCCGACTTCGTGCCGCCGTGTGATGCCACCGTGGTGCGACGGCTGAAAGCGGCGGGAGCCGTCATCACCGGAAAGTTGCGGATGACCGAGGGCGCCTACGCCGAACATCATCCGTCGCTGCCGAGTCCGGTGAACCCGTGGGACGCCGACACCTGGACCGGGTCGAGTTCGAGCGGTTCGGGCGTCGCCACCGCGGCGGGGCTCTGCTATGCGTCGCTCGGCTCGGACACCGGCGGGTCGATCCGACTGCCGTCCGCGCAGAACGGCGTGACGGGCATCAAGCCCACCTGGGGGCGCGTGAGCCGGTACGGCGTCTTTGAGCTTGCCGAGAGCCTCGACCACATCGGCCCGATGACCCGCAGCGCGCGGGATGCGGGAGTGGTGCTGTCAGCTATCGCCGGTGAGGACCCGCACGACCCGACCGCAGCGCCGGTACCGGTGCCGGACTACGCCGGATACCTGCGACTCGACCATGCCCCCAGTGTGGGCATCGACTGGGACCTCACGGCGACATTCGACGAGCCGACACAGGCGATGCTGACAGAGGTCGTCAGGATCGTGGAGTCCCTGGGCTGGCGCGTCTACCCCATCGAGCTTCCGGATTTCCCGAGCATCAGTGCGGAATGGGAGAGCATGTGCGCGGTGGAGACCGCAGCCGCGCATTCCGCGACGTATCCGTCTCGCGCGAGCGAGTACGGTCCGGCACTGGCGCATCTCATCGACATCGGGCTCGGGCTCAGCGCGGTCGACTACCAGGCGTTGTTGTCGCGGCGACGGGCATTCACCGGGCGGTTGAAGCGGGTTTTCCACGACGTTGATCTCGTGCTGCTCCCCGGGGCGGGCCTCGCGTCGCCGACCACCGAGACGATGGCGTCGCTCGGCACCTCGCCCGAACTGTTGGCGGGCCTTCTGGTGCCGACGGCTCCGCTGGATATCAGTGGTACTCCGACGATCACACTCCCCGGCGGCGTCACCGAGAGGGGCACGCCGATCGGATTCCAGTTGTGCGGCAGCGACTTCTCCGAGCAGTTGCTCGTCCGCGCCGCGCATGCATTCCAGTCGGTGACCGACTACCACAAGAAGCACCCGGTACTGGAGAAGGCCACGGTGCCGGCGTGACCGTCCCTCGTGGCGGATCGTCGCCAACGGTCTTCTGGCGAAGCCCGTCCTGGTTCTTCCGGCGAGGCAGTGCGCCCTGAACACATCGCGGCAACGAGAAGGTCGTAGATGTCGCCGGGTAGATCCACGAGATGAATCGGAACATGTCCCCACAAGCCTATGAGCGAATGGCGCCTCGTCATCTTCTCGCTCTCGCAGTGTTCTGTGGGATATCCGCAAGCACCGTCTATATACCGCAGGCTCTGCTCACCAACATCTCGACGGATTTCGACGTGTCGCATCAGGCTTCCAGTGTGATCGCGGCGAGCACGCTGCTGGGATATGCCATCGGCATCCCCTTTCTCGTTCCGTTCGGTACCCGTGTCCGGTCCTCAGCGCAGGTAGCCGTTCAGGGGACTGTCCTCGCCGTGGCTCTTCTCCTCGCCGCACTGTCCCAGAACGTTGTCGCGGCGACACTTGCGTTCTTCGCCGTCGGGTTGGTGGGAAACCTGTCGCAGGTCATCATCCCGGCGGCGAACAGAATGTGTGCCCCCGAGAAGCGTGGGGCCACCAACTCCGTCCTCGTCGGCGCCCTGCTCATCGGATTGTTCGGTGGCAGGGCGTTGGCCAGCGTGTCCGCGGACTGGATCGGCTGGCGGGGGACCATCGGCGCGTGCGCACTCCTGGTCGCACTGACCCTCCCCACGACACTCTGGGCGCTGCGCCGTGCTGTCCCACCCGTCGGCAGCGCGCTGTCGCACTTCTCCCTGATGTCCGCAGCGCTCAGGGGAGCATGCGGGAACCCGGTTCTGCTCCGTGCCGCCCTAACCCAGTCACTCGTTCTCGGAGCGTTCAATTCGGTATGGGCGGTCATGGTCCTGCACCTCACCGGCCGTCCGCTCTCGTGGTCGGTGACGCAGGCCGGGCTGTTGGGTCTCGTCGGACTCCTGGCAGGTCTGCTGACCCCGTGGTCGGGCCGACTGATCGACGAGTACGGAGCCCGCCGGATGACCGGCTTGTTCCTGATGGTCC
Organism: Dietzia sp. PP-33; assembly: GCF_033790845.1. Classification (NCBI taxonomy): domain Bacteria; kingdom Bacillati; phylum Actinomycetota; class Actinomycetes; order Mycobacteriales; family Dietziaceae; genus Dietzia; species Dietzia sp. PP-33. Next base: position 43,923 of record NZ_JAMYEI010000007.1, on the reverse strand, counting down.
TCCTGCTCTCGTCTGCGTCGATCTATTTCACCCACAGTGCACCGGTGCTTTTCGGTCTGGTGCTCTTCTTCTCGACGTGGGCGACCCAGTCTGCGTTGTCCGGGAACCAGGTGCAGGCGCTATCCACGTCGCCCGAGCACTCGGCTCAACTCAATACCGCTTTCAGTTTCATCGTCTTCTTCATCGGCGGATTCGGCGGAGTCGTCGGCCCGCTGACTTTCACGATGGGAGGCATCTCCGCAGTGGCTGTGGAAGTTACCGCCCTGTCGTTCCTCGCGCTCCTCGTCTGGCGCTTCGGGCCCAGTGCCCGTCCCTGACCCCAGCGGGGACCGCGAGCTCGTCGCGAGAGGATTCCTCAGAGGAGGTCGGGCATCCCGCTGTCCGCGTACTGCAGCGGCATCGCAGGCGTGATCGTCTCCGCGTGCCCGGTCGTCATCCACAAGCTCGGTTGATCCACAGGTGGTCGCCTTGAAGCGGTCCTACCTCCCGGTGGGGCGAATCGGGGCCGCAGAGTGTGTGGCATGAACACCTCCACTTCTGTCCACCTGCGGACCCTCGGCTCGGGGGGCCTCGCGGAGCACTACGCGGACGAGCTACCGCCGGGACCCTTGACCACCGCCCAGCTCGCCACCGCCGTTCCCGACCCCCGGGACCGCGGCCGCTACCTGCGGATCTGGCACGGGCTCTACCGCAGGGAGGACCAGGTCGACGACCTGCGACTGCGCAGCGTGGCGCTGGCCCGGACCTGGCCCGAGGGGGTCCTGCGCGGTCGCAGCGCCGCTCTGTTGTGGGGCGACGACTCCGCCCCGGCCGACACCCTGCCGGAGATCTGGCTGCCCTCCACCCGTCGATCCCGTGAGGGACGGGTGTACCGCTACGGGGCGATGTCCGGGTCCGCCGTCACCGAACTCGGAGGGCTCCGCGTCACCACCCCGCTGCGCACGTGCCGGGACCTGGCCTGCGATCTGGAGACGGAGGACGCGGTGGTGGCGGTGGAGCGGGTGTGTGCGGCGGTCCCGGGGCTGGCCGGGTGCCTCCGGGCGGCGGCCGCACACCCGACCGGACGGGGCGCCCGACGATTCGCGGCCGTGGTCGCGGCGGTGGACCCGCGAGCGGGGTCCGCCGAGTCCACCCGCGCCCGGATCCTGCTGGCGGCGGCGGGATCCGGCGGGTTCTCCGAGGGGCACCGCGCGAGGATCGGCGGGCGCGACGTGCTCCTCCCACTGGCCGACCCGGCGGCCAGGTGCGTGGTGCTCACCCCGGGTGGGACGACGGGCCCGCTGGACGGGCCGGGCTCCGACCGCCTCCGGACGGGGCTGCGGCGCGCGGGCTGGGCCGTCCTGGTGGTGCGCGGGCCCGCCGGCTCCGAGACCCACCCCCGCTCCGACCCCCACAGCGGCGTCGTGGTCCCGCACCGCGCGGCGGCGGACGACGACGCCGGGAGCCGGGCGTTCGAGGTCCTCAGGTCGCGCTGGCCGGCAGCGGTGATGCTCCCTCCGCTGATCGGGGAGCCCGCCGCCGACCCGCTCGGGATGTGGGAGACCCGATGCCCGTGACCGGGTCTTTCGCCCGGGGGCGGTGTCAGCGGGTGTAGTCGGTGGCCCGCTCGTAGCGCGCCTGCTCGTCCCAGACCCGGCGGAGGAGCTGCTCGAGCTCCCAGACGTCGCCCTCGGAGCCGAAGTACTTCCGGTCGATCGTCTTGAGCTTGTCCTCGTTCTCGAGGATCCTGCTCCACAGCCGGGCCCGCTCGACCGGGTCGTCGGCGAAGTCCTTGTTGACGAACTCGTACGAGTACCGCTTGAGGTTGCCCAGGACGGTGAGCGCCTTGCCCGCCGGGCTCACGAGCGAGGCCACGATGGTGACGACCAGCACGCCGATGATGATGCCGAGAGAGAGGAAGGTGGGCACCTCCACCACGTTGACGTGCTCGCCCTCGTTGATGAACGGCAGGTTGTTCTCGTGCAGCGCGTGGAGGATGAGCTTGACGCCGATGAAGCCGAGGATCGCGGCCAGGCCGTACTTGAGGTAGACGAGGCGGTCGAGCAGTCCGTCCAGGAGGAAGTACAGCTGGCGCAGTCCGAGCAGCGAGAACGTGGTGGCGGTGAACACGATGAAGACGTTCTGGGTGAGACCGAAGATCGCGGGGATCGAGTCGAGCGCGAACATGATGTCGGTGCCGCCGATGGCCACCATGACGATCATCATCGGCGTCATGACGCGCTTGCCGTTCTCGATGGTGAACAGCTTGTCGTGGTCGTAGTGGTCGGTGGCCGGGATGAACTTCTTGGCCAGGCGCACCACGACGTTGTCCGCGTCGTCGTCCTCGTCGTCCTCCGCCAGGAGACGGCCCGCGGTGATGAGCAGGAACAGGCCGAAGACGTAGAACAGTGCCGCGAACTGGTTGAGCAGCGCCGCACCCACGAAGATGAAGCCGGTCCGCGCGATGATCGAGAAGACGATGCCGAACAGCAGCGCCTTCTGCTGCCCGGCCCGCGGCACCTTGAAGCTGGTCAGCAGCAGCAGGAAGACGAAGAGGTTGTCCACCGACAGGGCCTTCTCGGTGATGTACCCCGCGAAGTACTCCACGCCCATGTCGGTGCCGCCGAAGATCCAGACCAGGAAACCGAAGACGATGGCGATGCCCACGTACAGGGCGGACCAGATGGCCGACTCCCTGAGCGTTGGGATGTGCTCTTTTCGCACATGGAAGAAGTAGTCGAACAGCAGCAGTCCGATGATCAGACCGACGGACAGCGACCAGGCGAGCGGGGTGGCTCCCAACGGGGATCCTTTCCGAGGAGGGCCGGGGACCGGACAATCCTACGCGTCTCCGGCGGAGCCGACGTCCTCCGTCAGTCCCTGCGCCGGATGAACATCGTGTGCTGCGCCTCGACGACCGTCGTGCCCCGACTGTCCGTGACCACCGCGGTGTGGAGGACGCTGGTACTGGGCCGGGTCTCGAGCTGCTCCCGGATGGCGTCCGCTTCCTGGTCCGGGACCTCCACCACGCAGCGCAGCCGGCCCCGGCCGGGGGACCGGAAGTCGATCGTCGCGCTCTTGGTCCAGACCTGGTACCCGCCGCCGAGGCGTCCGGACAACAGGGCCCCGTAGAGCACGTCGGTCGCGGCGAACAGGGCTCCGCCGAACGCGGTGCCGTTGGTGTTGGCGGTCCAGGGGGCCACGTGCATGCTCAGTTCCCCGCGGCTCCAGTCGGGAGCGATGTGCCGGATCCGGATCCCCGAGCCGAGCAGTGGGGGATAGAGCGAGGCCAGGAGTGGGAACGCGCGGGGGCTGGAGGTGTAGCGGTGCAGCATCGTCTTGGGCACCCACCGATCCTAACTTACTCGCGGGTCAGTTCTGGCCGGACGGGCGCGCACGCTGCCCCGCCCCTGGACAAAAGGCCGCAATTTGTCTACTTTCGGGGTGGTAACCATCGAGCAGGAGGCGTGACATGAAGATCATCGTGGATCCGGACCGCTGTGAGGGACAGGCCGTGTGTGTGGGCCTGGCTCCGGCGGTGTTCGCCCTGGGGGACGACGACGAGGTGGTGCGCCTGCTCGTGGACGACGTCCCCCCGGAGCACGAGAAGCGCGCCCGCAAGGCCGTCCAGAAGTGCCCGATGGCGGCGCTCACAGAGGCCTGACGGGCCACGCTCCCGGGTCGCGGCCGGTCAGCGCCAGCGCCGTGTCCCGGTCTGACACGTCCGGGTCGTCGTAGCCGGGCACCGGCGGGTCGAACAGCTGCGGGGCCGGGTCGTCGGCGAGGTCGGCCCGGACGAACTCCAGTACGGCCCGGTCGAGCTCCTCGCCCCACCGCAGGTCGATCCGCTGGGAGACGGCCAGGTCCCACGCGTGAACGGCCAGGTCGAAGGTCTGTTGGGCGAGGTAGTGCCCCATCGGGGCCTGCCCGTACGAGAGCTGGACCTCGTCGTCGGCGTCCGTCCCGCGCCAGGCCGCCGCGACCGGCGCCCGTACCGAGCGCCACTCCTCCACCAGGTCGGGGCCGGAGGCGTCGTGGAGGCGTCGCAGGCGGTCGGAGAGGTCGTCCGCCACCTCCTCGACGGTGCCGCCGGCCAGCAGGCCCGGCACCCACAGCTGTTCGTCCACCACGTGGGCCAGGACCTCGCGCGCGGTCCAGTCGCTGCACGGGGTGGCCGCATCCCAGTCGGTCACGGCGGGCAGCAGCTCGTCGTAGAGGTCGGCGGCGAGGGCCTGCAGGGCGATCCAGTCGGTCATGTGTCCATGGTGCGCCCGCTGGCCCGGCGGCGTCGACCTTCGGGGCGACCCGGCACCGGTCAGGGCTTGTCGAAGCGCTCGCCCGCCCCCAGGCGCTGGAGGCGCATCCACTCGCGCAGGCCGGCCGGATCGCGCCGGGTCACCAGGAAGTACCAGCCGAAGCGCAGGATCTCCTGCGGGATGAGCCGCCGGTTCCCGGGCTGGGTGAGGACGTAGCCGCGGTTGCGGTAGGTGAAGTGCCGCTTGACCGGATCGTCGGGGAACTGGGTGTGCATGCGCCCACCGAGGATCGGCTTGAACTCGTCAGAGCCCTGTGGGTGCAGGTACGCGGTGGTCAGACAGGTGCCGAAGGACAGTCCGGAGCGCACCAGGCGGCGGTGCATCTCCACCTCGTCGCCGCGGATGAACAGCCGCAGGTCCGGGACCCCCACGCGGTCTAGACAATCGGAGGTGAACAGTGCGCCGTTGAAGAGCGAGGCGATGCCGGGCAACAGATCCGTCTGGGGCTCTCCCGTGCCGTCGGCGACCAGCTCACTGCGCCAGCGCCGCCACACCACACCGCGCCGCAGTGGGAAGGCCAGCCGATCGGGCTCGGCCAGGTCGCACACCACCGGCGAGACCTCCGCCAGCCCGTGCCGGTCCATGCAGCCCATCAGCGTGGCCAGGACCTCCGGGCCCTCGGGTCGGCCGTCGTCGTCGGCGCACCACACCAGGTCGGCGCCCGCCGCCAGGGCGTGCAGCATGCCCAACGCGAACCCGCCCGCGCCACCGAGGTTGTGCCTGGAGCCCAGGTAGGTGGCCTCCACGGGTTGCGATTCGACCAGCTCGCGCACGTCCTGCTCGTCGGCGTTGTCCACCACCACCAGGTGGTCGACGGGGCGGGTCTGCCCGCACACCACCTCCAGCGAGGCGCGGAGCTGCTCGAGCCTGCGGTGGGTGACCACCACGGCCACGACCCGCCGTGCGTCCCCATCGGGAGCGCCGTGCGCACCGGTCGACTCAGCCCTCACGCGTCATCCTCTCCATGTACTCGGAGATCGATCGCCCGGCCTCGGGGCCCTCGTAGGCGGTGACGATCTCCTCGATGCTCCCGCGTTGCCGGATTCGCCCGTGGTCGATCCACATGGCCGAGTCGCACAGCTGGGCCAGGAATTCGTTGGAGTGGGAGGCGAACACCAGCATGCCGGACCGCGAGACGAGGTCGGCGAGCTTGATCCGTGCCTTCTTCATGAACTCGGCGTCCACGGCGCCGATGCCCTCGTCGAGCAGGAGGATCTCCGGGTCGATCGAGGTCACCACGCCCATCGCCAGCCGCACGCGCATGCCGGTCGAGTAGGTGCGCAGTGGCATGTCCAGGTAGTCGCCGAGCTCGGTGAAGTCCGCGATCTCCTCGATCTTGGCCTTCATCTGCTTGCGGCTCTGCCCCAGGAACAGGCCGCGGATGATGATGTTCTCGTAGCCCGAGATCTCCGGGTCCATGCCCACGCCCAGGTCGAACACCGGCGCCACGCGGCCACGGATCCGGGCGGCGCCGCGGGTGGGCTCGTAGATGCCGGACAGCAGCCGTAGGAGGGTGGATTTGCCGGCACCGTTGTGCCCGACCAGGCCGATGCGGTCCCCCTCCCGGAGGGAGAGGGTGATGTCCTTGAGGGCCTCGACGACGACGACGTTGGACGCGTTCCGACCGATGGCGCCACCCGCCGAGCCGAGGACCGCCTTCTTGAGGGAGCGCGATTTGGCGTCGAAGATCGGAAAGTCGACGCACGCGTCCACACAGTCGATGGACACGCCGCCAGGGGTGGGGGCTGCGGGGCTCATGGGATGACTCTCCTATACCCAGTACGGGACTCGGGAGCGGAACTTCCGCAGTGCAGCGAAGGCCAGGACGAGGCCCACGGCCGTGCAGGCCAGGACGATCCACCAGTGGTAGGGGGCGGTGGGTTCGCCGAGCATGGGGGCGCGGACGATCTCCAGGTAGTGGTACAGCGGGTTGAGCTCGGCGATGCGGGCGCGGTCGGCGATCTCCCCGCCCTGCTCGTACAGCGTCTGCGTGGTCCACACGATGGGGGTCATGTAGAACAGCAGCTGCACCATGGAGTCCAGCAGGGGCGCGATGTCGCGGAAGCGGGTGGCGAGGATGCCGAAGAGCATGGCCACCCAGACCCCGTTGACCATCAGGACCACCAGCCCCAGGACGGCCAGCAACAGATCCCAGCCCAGTGGCCGCGGGTAGATCAGCATGAGCACCACCCAGATGCCCAGGTTGTGGCACAGGAACAGGAACTGCCGCCACACCAGCCGGTAGACGTGGACGCTCAGCGCGCTGGGCAGCTGCTTGATCAGGCCCTCGTTGGAGATGAAGACCTCGGAGCCCTCTTTGATGCAGCCGGAGATGAAACCCCAGAGGATCAGCCCCACGGTGACGTGCGGCAGGAACTGGGCCAACGGGATCTGGAAGAGGATCGAGTACAGCAGGCCCAGCGCCACGGCCATGACACCGGTGGCGATGGTGATCCACAGCGGGCCCAGGGTGGAGCGGCGGTAGCGCTGTTTGATGTCCTGCCAGCCCAGGGAGAGCCACAGTTCCCGCTGGCTCAGCCCCTGACGCAGGTCGGCCACGGCCCGGCGGAAGGTGTGGGAGTCGTTGACGATCTCGCCGCGGACGCGCTCGTCGGGGAGCGTCGCCGCAGCGGGGTCGGGAGTGGGCTGGTCCTGCACGAAGGCGAAGCCTACTAGAGGTGTGGGCGGTGGCAGCCCCGCAGACAGGGCGCGTACACATGTGTCATGACGACCAGCACCCAGATCCAGCTCGTCAGCCGTCCCCGCGGCTGGCCGACCCATGACGACTTCCGCACCGTCGTCGTCGACCTCCCCGACCTCGCCGAGGGCGAGGTGCGCGTGGCCAACGAGTACCTCTCCGTCGACCCCTACATGCGCGGCCGGATGAACGAGGGCCGGTCCTACATCCCGCCGTTCGAGCTGAACGAGACGATGACCGGCGGCGCCGTCGGACGTGTCGTGGAGTCCCGCTCCGACGCCCACCCGGTCGGGGCGGTCGTGATGCACGACCTCGGCTGGCGGGACGTCGCCCAGGGCGACGGCCGGCAGTTCCGGGTGGTGCAGGAGATCGAGGGCGTCCCGGTCTCCGCGTACCTGGGGATCCTCGGGACCACGGGCCTCACGGCGTACGTGGGGCTCCTGCACATCGGGCGGTTCCAGAAGGGCGAGTCCGTCTTCGTCTCCGGTGCCGCCGGGTCGGTCGGTTCGGCCGTCGGGCAGATCGCCCGGCTCATGGGCGCCTCGAAGGTCGTCGGTTCGGCCGGCAGCGCGGAGAAGGTCGAGAAGGCCACCAGCAGCTACGGCTTCGACGCCGCCCTCAATTACAAGGACGGTCCGGTCCGCACGCTCCTGCGCGAGCACTTCGGCAACGAGAACGGCCAGGGCATCGACGTCTACTTCGACAACGTCGGAGGTGACCACCTCGAGGCCGCGCTGGACCTGATGAACGACGACGGCCGCCTGGCCCTGTGCGGCGCGATCAGCTCGTACAACGCCACCGAGCGCACGCCCGGCCCGGACAACATGTGGCACGCGATCACCCGCGGGCTCACGCTGCAGGGGTTCACCGTCAACAAGTACATGCACGTGTTCAAGGAGTTCGCGGAGAAGGTCGGGCCGTGGGTGGCCTCGGGCGAGATCGTCTTCGACGAGACCGTGGTGGAGGGCATCGACAACTCGGTCGACGCGTTCCTCGACCTCATGCGTGGCGCCAACGTCGGGAAGATGCTCGTCAAGATCTAGAGCCGCGGGGGTGGGCCGGGGGTCGGCCCGGCGGTGGGGCAGGGTGGACACATGATCCCGCCGCCCCGCCGAGTCGTGTCCGCCGCCACCGCGTCCGCGAGGGATCTGCCCGGCCGGATCGCCGGGGGTCTCCGCCGCCGCGCCCGCGAGCAGGTCGACGGGGCCCGGTCCGCCGCGGACGCCCGGTGGGGCAGGCCCCGCGAGGACCATCGGCCGATCTATCTGGTCGCTCCCGCCGGGCACCCCAACCACGGTGACGAGCAGCTCCTGGCGGGCTGGCTGCGGCATCTCCGGCATCGACTGCCGGGTACGCCCGTGGTGGTCGACTGTCACACCCCGGGGCAGGCGGCGGTCCTGCACCACGGCGAACACCCGGACGTGCTGTTCACCGACACCCTGTGGCGGCTGGCGGGGGAGTGCGGCGACGCCCGGTCCGCGATCGGGTTCACCCGGCGCGCCGTCCGGGACCCCGGGATGCGGCCGGCGGTGGCGTCGGGGGTCGATCTGCTGCTCAGCGCCCCGGTGGTGCACCTGATCGGCGGCGGGTACGTCAACGACCTGTGGCCGCACCACCTCGGGGTGGCGGCCGCGGCGGGGGAGGTCGGCCGCGTGTCCGGCTCTCGGGTGGTCGCCACCGGCCAGGGCCTGGTGCCGTGCGCAGACGTGGCGGTACTGGCCGAGGCGTTCTCCGGCTTCGAACTGGTCGCCGTCCGCGACGAGGCCTCTCACGACCTCCTCGTCCGCACCGGCGTGCCCGTCCGCCACGTCGCCGATGACGGCTGGTTGGCCCTGTCCACGGCGGGCAGTGTGGAGGCCGGTGACCACCCGGTCTACTCCGCCGAACCCGACACCTGCCGCGATCTCGTGGTCTGCGCCCAGTCCGACCTGGGCGAACCGGCGGAGATCGCCGACGCCGTGGCCCGCGTCCTGGCGGACTGGGCTGTGCCCGGCGAGCGGATCACGGTGATCGAGTCCATCCCCGGGGGTGACCGGGTGGTGTGGGACATGGTGTGTGAGCGCGCCGCCGCCGCCACTGCTGCCGCCGCCACCACCGCCACGGGCGAGGACGACGACGAGGTGGGACCGGCGCTCGCCGGACTCGATCTGCCGCGTGCGCGGTTCGTCCCCTTCCAGGAGTTGTGGTCCGCGGGCCTGCCCGCTCGACCCGGGCAGGTCTGGTTGACGACCCGTTTCCATCCGCATCTGTTCGCGGCGGCCTGCGGCGCCTCCGGGGTGGCCCTGAGTACCGGGTCCGCGTACTACGACGTCAAACACCACTCGCTCCGTGCCGCCGGATCAGCCTGGACGGCGGTCGCCACCGGGGACGGACATGTCCCCGGCGTCCCCACAGCCGGGGGCTTCGACCCGGCGGTCGTCTCCGAACGGGTCGGCGCCGCCGAGGCGTTGGCGGGCGAGATATACCCACTGCGCTGAGGCCCACTGCGCTGAGGCCCACTGCGCTGAAACCCACACCGGAGGCGCCCGACGCTCCGCCGCGAGTGCTTTGTGCAACTTGTTGCATAGGTGCTCCTCCGCACGTACGGTCAGAGCAGACTGCGACACCCGTCGCAGATTGCTCGACAGGAGACCCGATGCCGCTTCCCTCCGTTCTCTCCGGCCCCCTGACCGTCCCCCTGGTCGCCTCGCCGATGTTCATCTACTCCGGCCCCGAGCTGGTGGCCGCGCAGTGCCAGGCGGGTGTGATCGGAGCGTTTCCCGCCCTCAACGCCCGCCCCCAGTCGGTGCTGGGCGAGTGGCTCGACCAGATCACCGAGAGCAACGCGGCCTACGCGGCGGCGAACCCCGAGCAGTACGTGGCCCCGTTCGCGGTCAACCAGATCGTCCACCGGTCCAACGACCGGCTCGAGCAGGACCTGGCGACGATCGTCGAGCACGAGGTGCCGATCGTCATCACCTCCCTGGGCGCCCGCACCGAGGTCAACGAGGCCGTCCACTCCTACGGCGGCATCGTGTTGCACGACGTGATCAACGACAAGTTCGCCCGCAAGGCGATCGAGAAGGGTGCGGACGGACTGGTGGCGGTGGCCGCCGGAGCCGGTGGTCACGCCGGGACCCAGTCGCCGTTCGCGCTGCTGCAGGAGATCCGCGAGTGGTTCGACGGACCGCTGCTGCTGTCCGGGGCGATCGCCCACGGTCGGTCGATCCTCGCCGCCCGGGCCGCGGGTGCGGACCTGGCGTACGTGGGGTCGGCGTTCCTGGCGACCGAGGAGTCCCGGGCGACCGACGACTACAAGCAGATGATCGTGCAGAGCAGGGCCGAGGACATCGTCTACAGCAACCTGTTCACCGGGATCCACGGGAACTACCTCCGCGGCAGCATCGAGGCCGCCGGTCTGGACCCGGACGACCTCCCCGTCTCGGACCCGACCGCGATGGACTTCGGCTCCGGCGGGGGCGAGGACTCCAAGGCGTGGCGCGACATCTGGGGAGCGGGCCAGGGCGTCGGCGCGGTCACCTCCACCGGCACCGTCCGTGACCTGGTGGAGCGCCTTCGCCGGGAGTACGATGAGGCGGCCTCCGCCCTGGCAGCGCGCTGAGCCCGTGTCGCTGAAGTTCGCGATCCTCACCTCCCTGACCGAGCGGGCCGGGAGCGGAATCGAACTGGCACGGCGGTTCGACAAGTCCATCGGGTACTTCTGGCCCGCCACCCACCAGCAGATCTACCGGGAGCTCGACCGGCTGGGGGAGGCGGGCCTGATCCGCGAACTGCCGCGCGAGGGCGCCCCCTCGCGCGGCAATCCCCGCCGGTTCGAGGTCACCGAGGACGGCGGGCGGCTACTCGTCGAGTGGATCCGCGAGGTCGACGAGCCGGAGCCGATCCGCTCCACCACGGCGGTGCGGGTGCGGGCGGCGGCCGCCACCGGGAACACGCACGAGGTCCGGCACGCTCTCGAGCACCACCGCCGACAGCGCCTCGCGAACCTGGAGCGGTACCGCGACATCGAGGAACGTGACTTCGCGACGGTCGACCCGGCCGACGCGCGGAACGCGCTCCAGCACCAGATCCTCACACTGGGGATCCAGGTGGAGCAGGCGTGGGTGACCTGGTGTGACGAGACGCTCGAGGTGATGGACCGACTGCCGGCGGCTTCTCCCGGGGCGTGACGATCAGTCGACCGTGAGCAGGATCTTGCCGTGGCTCTCGCCCGACTCGAGCAGGGTCAACGCCTCGGCAGCCCGCTCCAACGGGATCTCCCGGGAGACGCGGGTGGTCACGTCGCCCGCGGCGACCATCGGCCACACGTTGTCCACCACCTCCCGGCAGATGCCGGTCTTGCCGCCGGGACCGTCCACCGGGCGGGCCCTGAGGTTGGTGGCCAGCACGCCGGCGCGGCGCGGGAGCAGGGCTCCCAGGTTCAGCTCACCCTTCACCCCGCCCTGCATGCCGATCACGATCAGCCGGCCGTCCGGGGCGAGAGAGGCGATGTTGGGCTCGAGGTACTTCGCGCCCATCACGTCGAGGATCAGATCGACGCCACGGCCCCTCTCGTCGTCGTCGGTCCAGTCCTTCACCCGGTCGACAAAATCCTCGTCGCGGTAGTCGATCACCAGATCCGCACCGAGGTCGCGGCACTTCTGTACTTTCTCGGGCCCGCCGGCGGTGGTGGCCACGCGGGCGCCGAGCGCGCGGCAGACCTGGATGGCGTGGGAACCGATGCCGCCGGCACCACCGTGGATCAACACCCGGGGAGCTCCGAGTTCGGTGTCGCCCCAGCGGGAGTGCGCGGCCAGGACGCCACGGCCGAGCCCGCCCGTCATGACGAGGTTCGACCACACCGTGCAGGCCACCTCGGGCAGTGTCGCGGCCTCGTGCAGAGACACGCCCACCGGGACCGGCATCACCTGCCCGGCCGGTACGGCGACCTTCTCGGCGTACCCACCGCCGGCCAGGAGGGCGCACACCTCGTCGCCGACCGCCAGGCCCTCGACCCCCTCGCCCACGGCCGAGATGCGCCCCGAGCACTCGAGGCCGAGGATCTCCGAAGCGCCGGGGGGCGGCGGGTAGTGACCCTTCGACTGCAGGAGATCGGCGCGGTTGACGGCGGTGGCCGCCACGTCGATGAGCACCTCGCCGGGGCCCGCGACGGGGTCGTCGACCTCGGTCAGCCGCACGGAATCCGGGCCGTTGTCATACTCGATCGCCTTCATGCTCTCGACCGTAGCCGCGAGGAGCGCCCGACGGCAGCCGGGCTGCGTGTGATCGTGTGGGTCCACTACGATGAGCGACGTCGTCGACGCGGGTTCCACGTGGAACCACGCGCCCGAGCGTGTCGCGGGTGACGACGAGGAAGTGTGGCAGAGCGGCCGAATGCACTCGCCTTGAAAGCGAGCGTGCCTAAACAGCACCGGGGGTTCAAATCCCTCCACTTCCGCACAGGACGTCATCGTGCGTACGTTCAGGCGTAGAACCCCTCCCGCAGGTTGATGCCGTGCTCGACCCACGCCTTGAGTGCGGTGAGCATCATCGTCCACCCCTCGCAGTTGCCGAAGGCGTTCTCCGCTCCGCCGGGCGTCGGTCGCCAGGACCGCTCGGTGATCGTGACCAGGGTTCGCGCGCCGTCGTCCACCGGCTCGAACTCGAAGATCGTGGTGGTGTCGGGATCGATGGAATCGACACCCTCCCACCTGATGACCAGACGTCGCGGCGCGTCGGCCTCGACCACTGTCACCGGAAAGGCTCCCGGGAAGTCGGCGAATTCCCACGACACCTCCGCGCCCGGTTCGAGCCGGCCACGAGCGCCCCCCGTCGTGAAGTAGCGGGTCAACTGCTCCGGGTCGGCCACGGCCTCGTACACCTCGTCGACGGGCCGCCCCACGCGCCCCGACACCGTGAAGGACAGTTCTCTCAACTCATTTGACATGTTGTATATTTACAACATGTCAGCCACCGAGGGCAAGGGTTCGAGTGATGACGACGCCGTGTTCAAGGCACTCGCCGCCCCGATACGGCGGCGCATGTTGGACGCACTCAAGGATTCACCGCGTACGACAGGCGAGCTCTGCGCCCTGTTCCCCGAGAACGACCGCACCACGGTGTTGCAGCACCTGCGCGTGCTCGAGGGGGCCGACCTGGTGACGGGGCGCAGGATCGGACGCGAGCGCCACCTGTCTCTCGCGCCGCTGCCGATCAAGCGGATCCACGACCGGTGGATCGGTGACTACGCCCGGGCGGCGGTGAACCTGTTGGACGAACTGGACCGGTGAGTGTCCACGGGCACGGGCACGGGCGCACCGGCGTAGGCCGACCTGTGTGTGAAACCGGGCCCCGGATGCGGTGATCTGCGTCATCATCATGGTGGGCGTGCGGGCCCTCCCGCCGTTCGCGATCGGTGATGTGGTCCCCACCACCTCACCGGCCAGAGGCGACCAGACACCGGGAGATCACCATGGCCGGGACCAGTCCTCACGCGCGGGCCCTGCGGCGGGGCGCCGCATCCACTCTCGCCGCGCTCCTGATGTTCTGTGCGGGCGCCGTCCTGGGCGCGGGATCGGCGGCGGGGCAGTCCGCCGCCCCACCCCCCGTGCCGCTGCCGTCCGCCGACCCGTTCTACACCCCCGACGGGCCGGTCGGGCATCTCGCGCCGGGATCGGTGATCGCGAGCAGATCGATGCCCTACGGATCTCTCGAGCACGCCACACCGCTCTCGAGTACCCAGGTGCTGTACCGGACCACCGACCAGGCGGGTGGGCCCAGCACCACGGTCGCGACGATCCTCCGGCCGCTGGTCCCCGGTCCGCCGAAGCTCATCTCGTACCACATGGCCTACGACGCCCTGGGGTCCGAATGCGACCCCTCGTACACCCTGACGGGCAACGGCGCGCCCAGCCACGCGGGCATCGCCGAGCAGGGCGTCATCGCCGGGTACCTCGCCGCCGGCTTCACCGTCGTCGTCCCCGACTACGAGGGCCCCGACCTGGAGTGGACCATCGGACGCCAGTCCGCCTATGCGGCGCTGGACGGCGTCCGTGCGACGATCAGCCACCTCGGTCTGCCCGCCTCGACCCCGGTCGGGCTGGCCGGATACTCCGGTGGGTCCGTGCCCACCCAGTGGGGTGCCGAGATGGCGCCGACGTACGCGCCGGAATTGAACATCGTCGGCGCGGCCGCCGGGGGGCTCCCCGTGAACGTCGCACATAACCTCCCGTATGTGAGCGGGAGCGCCACATGGGCCGGGGTCATCCCCGCACTCGTCGTGTCCTATCAGCGCGCATATGGAATCGACACCGACAGTTTCCTGTCCGACTACGGCCGACAGCTCGTCGACACCGTCAGCTCGCAGTGCATCAACGCCTTCGCCGCCGACTACCCCGGACTCACCGACGCCCAGATGGTCCGCGCCCCGTACACCTCCCTGCTGGACATCCCGGCGGTGGTGAGCGCGATCGGGGACAATGTGATGGGCACGACGGGCACGCCACGGGTTCCGATGCTGCTCGCCGTGGGCAACGTCGACGGGATCGGCGACTCGGTCATGGTGACCGCGGACGTCGCCGGCCTGGCGCACGAGTACTGCACCCGCGGAGTCGCCGTCACCTACGCGCAGTACGACCGCCTCGGCCACTCCGAGGCCTTCGTGCCCTTCCAGGCGCAGACAGCCCAGTTCCTCACCGACCGGTTCGCCGGAGCCGCCCCCACCTCCAACTGTCAGGGGACATGACCATGTCGACCTTCTTCTCCGCCCGCCCCCACCGCGCCCTGAGCAAGGGCTTCTACAAGAACCCCGACTTCGACTACGAGGTGCGGTGTCTTCTCGGCGCCGTCGCCTACGGCTCCGCCGAGGCCGGTGAGGTCCTGGCGACCGTGGACGGTGTCGGCGACGGCGATCACGACCACTGGTTCCAGGCCTGGCACGACCTCGGGAGCAGTGTCCGCGCAGCGGCCGAGCAGGAGGCGGCGGCGGGGAGGACGGTGACCGCGTCCATGGCCTACCTGCGGGCGGCCACCTACTTCGCCGTGGCGGTGAACGCGGCGAGCGGGCTGCAGTCCGACGACCAGTTGACGTCCACCTTCCGCCTCCAGAGGTCGAGCTGGGAGGGTTTCGTGGACACCACCGACCGGGTCGTGGAGCGCGTGTCGATCCCCTGGGAACACGACGCGATGCCCGGGTGGTTCCTCCGTCCGTCCACCGATACGGACCCCCGTCGGACACTGGTGATGGTCAACGGCAGTGACGGGGCGACCAGCGGGTTGTGGCACAACGGGGCTGCCGGAGCCCTGGCGCGCGGATACAACGTGCTGCTGTTCGACGGGCCGGGGCAGCAGTCGATGCTCTTTCAGCGCGGAATCGGATTCCGCCCGGACTGGGAGTCGGTCCTCACCCCCGTCGTCGACTTCCTCCTGGGCCGCGCCGACGTCGACCCCGCCAGACTGGCCGTCTACGGCATCAGCCAGGGCGGCTACTGGGTGGCCCGGGCTCTGGCGTACGAACACCGGTTCGCCGCCGCGGTCGCGGACCCCGGGGTTGTCGACGTGGCGGCGTCGTGGGGAGCCAACATCCCGTCCAGTCTGCTGACGCTGTTCCGGGCGGGCAAGAAGGAGGCGTTCGACCGTGACATGTCCCTGGGGATGAAGTTCTCGTCCACGACCGCGCGGACGTGGACGTTCCGGGCCCGTCCGTACGGCGAGGCCGGGTACTTCGACACCCTCACGCAGGTACACAGGTACGCGCTGACCGCGGACGAGATGGCGGGTATCAGCACGCCCCTACTGGTGACCGATCCCGAGGACGAGCAGTTCTGGCCCGGCCAGTCCGAGCAACTCGCCGCCGGGGCGGGCGGTCCCACCCATCTGGCGCGGTTCACGGCGGCCGAGGGCGCAAACTTCCACTGCCAGCCGCTGGCGAGACAGCTCACCGACGCGCGGATGTTCGGCTGGCTCGACGCCGTGCTGCCCTGACCGCCGTTCCGGGCGATCGTGCGGGCCACATCGCCCCGCTCGACCACTCGGCCTTGTCAGGCGGTCGCCTCGTCGAGATCCGCCTCCGACACGTAGCGGATGATCTCGAGCACCCGCGGGTAGGCGCGGGAGTCCCCGGACACGAGGGAGACATGGTCCTCCTCGTTGAACAGGACCATCTTGGCCTTGCCCCCGGCCCGGACGACCGCGTCAACGTAACGCCGGGAGTTCTCGGGTCCCACGGTCACGTCGCGGGCTCCGTGCATGGCGACCACCGGGGTCGAGGGGTCGATGTTCTGGATGGGATCGACCATCGCGTAGCGGTTCGGCACCTCCGACGGGGTCCCGCCGAGCGCCGTGACGATCCTGTCGTCGCCGTTGTTCGCGGCGTAGACCATGTCCAGTGGCCCGGCGATCGAGACCACCCGCGTCGGGCGGAACGCCGGCTCGGCCCCGACCTCGCCGTCGTCCAGCAGGTGCCGGGTGCCGCCCCAGACGGCGAGCTGGGCTCCCGCGCTGTGACCCACCACCAGTTCGTCGTCGGTGGTGATCTGTGGGAACCGCTTGTCCACCTCGACCACGTGGTCCAGGGCGCTCGCCACGTCGCGGAACGTGGTGGGCCATCCGCCGCCGGCACCACCACGTCGATACTCGATGTTGTAGACGGCCATCCCGCGGCTGGCGAGCTTGCGGGCGAGGGGGTCGAAGAC
Source organism: Dietzia sp. PP-33 (assembly GCF_033790845.1). Lineage (NCBI taxonomy): Bacteria > Bacillati > Actinomycetota > Actinomycetes > Mycobacteriales > Dietziaceae > Dietzia > Dietzia sp. PP-33. The sequence continues at coordinate 27,259 of NZ_JAMYEI010000007.1, read as the reverse complement.
GTCAGCCCCCATCTGGCTCTGCCACGCCCCGCCGTGGATGAGGATCGCCAGGGGGATGGTGTCGATCCGCTGTTCGCCGGCCGGGAGGTAGAGGTCCGCCCAGTTCTGTTCCGGGTCCGGGGTGTCGTGAGTGGGGTACTCGAACCGCTGGACGGTGACCTCGTCGAGTCTGGGCGGGGACGCGAAGTTGAGGTCGACGCGCGGGGCGGCGCCGGTGGTCACGCATCCGGCGCCGAGCGCCAGGACGGTCGTCAGGCCCAGGCCGATCCGCGCGATCCGCGTCGGTAGGCAGGACCGTCGTCGCTGTGGCATGCGCACCCATTTCTCAGGTATCTATCAGGTTTAGCCACCGGTGCGCCCGTGGTGGACGCGTCAGCAAATAATGACGGCCCGGCGAGTGGCTGCCGGACCGTGTGGTGAACTCAATCTTAGAATGCACGGCGCCAGAACGCGAAGATACCCGAGGGTAGGGGGGTCACGGCCCCGGTGGGTCCGGGTGCTATCTGATGACCCGCACGCGTCCGAGGTCCGGCGCGCTCAGCGGCCCCTCCTCGGTGACGTACCGGATCAGGGCGTCGAGGTCCGTGAGGCCGGCTTCCCGGCGTTCGCCTTGCTCGGCGAGGGGGGAGCCGTTGAACTCGGGGGAGGCGAGGAACTCGTTGACCACGACGGTGTAGTCCCGACCGGGATCGACCGGTTCGTCGTCGATCACCAGCTCGGTCACCCGCGAGCCGACCGGGAGCCGGGTGTCCACGGTGTAGCGCACGTTGGACGAGACCGCCGGTCCGTTGTCGCCGATGTCGTCGGCGAAGTGGTCGAACGCGTCCTGCAGTTCCCGGCCCGTCACCGTCACCAGGTACAGGCGGTCGCCGTAGGGCTGGACCGTGTGCAGGGCGGCGTAGTCGAGGGGCCCCAGCGGTAGATCGGTGCGCAGCGAATCCGGGTTGGAGAGCGCGAGCTGCGCGCCCCGGCCGCGGGTGGCGTAGAGCTGGCAGTCGGCGATGAGGTTCGCCAGCGGGGACTCGCCGTTGGTGTCCATGGCCAGGGGGATCGTCTCGGCGGCTGAGCCGAGGGGCCTGCGGGCCTCCGGCGCCGCGGCGGCTTCGGCCTGGCGTACGAGTTCCTCCGTGCCGGGGTCGGGTTCGATGTCGAGGTTGACGGTCTGGTTGAAGGCCGACGTCTGGGGGCGGATGACGTCTCCGGTGGTGGCATCGACGGCAAGGTCGACGACCGTGACCGACCGGCCGTGGGACGCGGGCGCCACCACCACCCGCTCGTCGTTCTCCGAGTCGAGTACCCGGCAGGTGGCGGGCCCACCCGAGGCGCCGACGATCAGGGCGTCCACATCGGGATCCAGGCGCTTGACCAGGTCAAGTTCGGTGAGTTCCTCCGGACAGTCGCCGGGGTCGAGGTTCCCGTGGACGGTGGTGGACTGCACCACACCCACGATGGCCTCGACGCCGAGGAACTGCAGCGAGTCGACGGCCTCGCTGACCGCTCTCACGGGGTCGTCCAGCCGGGTCGTGGTCTCGGGGACGCTCTCGGAGGGGAGAGTGACCGCCACGACCCCCACCCGGACGTCACCGACGCGGTGGATCGAGAACGGGAAGGTCGGCGCGGAGTTGGGGGAGGGGATGACATTGGAGGCCAGGAACGGGAACGTGGCACCGCGGAACGGCGGCAGGGGCGGGTCCACACGGCAGTCCTGCTCGGTCCGGCACTCCGGCCTGACCAGCGCGCGGGTGTGGTCGGCACCCTTTTCCAGCTCGCGTCGTCCGACGCCTGCACCGTCCACCCCGAGCCGGTTGAAGAACTCGATGGTCGGACGGTCGCCCAGCAGCGCCGCCTCCGGTGCGGTCCCCCCGATCGAGTCGCCGGTGGCCAGCAGCACCGCGTCCCCGGCCTGGTCGCGGAGTTTGCCCACCGTCGCCGCCAGATGTGCCCCGCCACCCGCCGGCCGGACGTTCCCCGAACCGTCACGGAGCTCACCCTGGAATCCCACCGGCCGGGTCAGCGCTCCGGAGAACTCACCGATGCCGAGGATGCGCACCGACTGTGTCTCGTCCCCGGGAGCCCACGACCGACTCGAGTCGCCGGTGCGGGCCGCCGCGGGCGGAGGGCCGGCGAGGGTGGCGGTCAACGCGCCGATCACCGCGACCACCACCGCGAGGAGTGCGCCCCGGTGCAGCGAGTAGGTGCCGGAAAAGCTCACATCGTCACGTGAGCTCTGCTGTGGCATCCGGCTCCTTCGGTTTCAGTCGCGCGCGGGCATGTTCGGATCACGGGTGGAAGGATTCCGCCCGAGTCAACCCCGCCCACTGTGCCGGTGGGAGGTCACGGGAGCCCGCCGGAAGGGTCACGTTCGGGTCACAAAAGTCCGGGCGGCCTCGAGGAGGCGGTCGTTCTCCGACCTGTCCCCGATCGTCACCCTCACCCCGTCGCCGGCGAAACACCGGGTGACGACGAGGCGGTCACGGCAGTGTGAGTCGAACGCGGCCGCGGCGTCGCCGAGGGGCAGCCACACGAAGTTGGCCTGGCTCTCGGGCACCTCCAGCCCGAGGTCGAGGAGGGAGTCCCGCACTCTCCGGCGTTCGGCCACCACCGCGTCCGTGCGGGCGCGGAGCTCGTCTCCCGCCTCGAGACAGGCGATGCCCGCGGCCTGGGCGAGCGAGCTCACCGAGAAGGGGACGACCATCTTGGCCACGGGCACCACGAGGTCGACGGGCCCGACGAGGTATCCCACGCGCAGACCCGCCAGGCCGTACGCCTTGGAGAACGTGCGCAGTGCCACGACGTTGGGCCGGGCCATCGCCTCGGCAACGCCGTCCACCGCGTCCGCCGAGCGCACGTACTCGAAATACGCCTCGTCCAGGGCGACGGTGATGCGCTCGGGGATCCGGTCGAGGAACGCCGTGAGCTCGGACCGGGACACGGCCGGGCCGGTGGGGTTGTTGGGGGTACAGACGAAGATCAGGCGGGTCCGGTCCGTGACGGCATCCGCGAGCGCGTCGAGGTCCAGCGCGCCGTCGGCCCGGTTGGGGACGGGTACCGGCACGGCGTGGGCGATCCGGGCGATGATCGGGTAGGCCTCGAAGGAGCGCCAGCCGTAGAGGACCTCGTCACCGGGGGCGCACACCGCCTGGACGAGTTGCTGGCACAGGGCCACCGAGCCGCAGCCCGCCGTGACGTTCCGGGCCGGGACGCCGAGATGCTCCGCCAACCTGGCCACCAGCGTGCCGGCGGTGATGTCCGGGTAGCGGTTTGCCCCGGCCGCCGCCTGCGCGATGGCCGCCGCCACGCTCGGCAGAGGTCCCGCGGTGGTCTCGTTGGAGGCGAGCTTGACCGCTCCCGGGACGGTCGCCCCGGGGACGTAGGAGGGGATCGCGTGAAGGTCGCTGCGCACGTCGGGGGCCATACGTACAGAGTAGGACCACCGGATGACGGCGGGGTGTCCGGGCGTTTTGCGCACCGCGCAGACCGGTGTGTACTGTTATCCCTCGTTGGCTCAGCAGAGCCTCCAGGAGGCGTGCCAGAGCGGCCGAATGGGACTCACTGCTAATGAGTTGTCCCTCCAAAGGGGACCGGAGGTTCAAATCCTCTCGCCTCCGCCATGCCGGAGCACCGGGAAACCGGCTGAACTGGCACGACAGAAGAATATGCGCCCGTAGCTCAATGGATAGAGCACCTGACTACGGATCAGGAGGTTAGGGGTTCGAGTCCCTTCGGGCGCACAGCAGGAACGCCCCCGTCCGTTCGGACGGGGGCGTTCGTCGTTCACCCCGCCTCGGCCGCGTCCCGCCGATATGCCCGGAGGGTCTCGATCTGGTCCCACACCACGATCACCCAGATGCTGGCGATGACCCCCCAGCGGACCGTCGTGGTCGCCAGGTCGTTCCCGCCCGCCGACACGATCTCCGGGTGGATCACAGAGTCCTGGCTCAGCACGAGAGCCGTGAGGAATACGCCGAACACGATGTCGGCGAGCACCTCGACGGCCAACCGGACCCGGGACGTGGCAGGTCGCGCCAGGTGCCACACCTGCACCAGCGCGAGCGTGCCGATCAGCGCCAGGTAGCCCGCGATCCAGGCGGTGGGGATGGCGGGGTCCACCAGCGGCTCACCGCCGTTGAGGTGACCGATGTAGAGGAAAGTCGACGGCACGAACGGCACCGCGGCCAGAAGTGCGAGCAGCACCAGCGAGACGATCGCGTCCACCCGGGAGTCGGCCGGGGCGGGCGCGCGGTCCAACTCGGCCGGGTCCCAGGAGGCGGCCGTCGCGAGGGGATTGCGGTCTCCCTCGGGGGTCGTCCTCTCGACGATCACCACGAGGAGTGTCCAGGCGGCGAACAGCCACAGCAGTGCGGAGGCCACCGCGGTCACGACCTCGCCGATGAGCCCGCCGAGTCCGGCCTCCGGGGTGGTGGAGAGGTAGAGGACCCCTCCGGCGACGGCTGCGATCACGCCGACGATCGGCATGAGCCACCGCAGTACCCGCAGCCAGACCGGGTAGATCTCCGGCCCGACCAGATAGTGGCGTGCCCCCGAGTAGCGGCGGGCGAGTTCGGCGGGATCGCCCAGTCGGCCGAGCACCCTGCGTTCGGCCGAGTCGGGCCCGGGCGCCCCTGTGCCGTCGCCGGCGGGCTCGGCTTCCGCGGCCACCATGTCGTCGATGGTCGCGGCGATCTCCGAGGCGATGTCGTCCCGGTGGTGCTCCGGCAGGCGGCGCACCACCTGCGAGATGTAGCGATCGGTGAGCGTGGACATCATGCGTCCGCCTTCCGTAGTTCGGCGAAGCCGGCGCCCAGCGCCAGCCAGTCGGAATGGAGTCGCTCGGCGGTCCGGGTGCCGAGTTCGGTGGTCTCGTAGTACTTGCGGGGCCGGGGATCGTCGGTGTGCCAGGTCGAGGTGAGCAGGCCCTGGCTCTCCAGGCGGCGCAGGAGCGGGTACAGGGTGTTGGCCTCGGTGGCGATGCCCGCCTCGGCCAGTGTGGTGAGCAGGGCGTATCCGTAGCGCGGGCTCCGGCAGGCCAGCAGACTCGCCAGGACCACCGAGCCCCGCCGGATCTCCTGCAGGTGGGTGTTCAGAACCGCCGGCGACTCGTCGTCCATGCTGGACACATTAGTGTGTGTCACACACTATTTCAACGAACCACGTCACGTCCCCGGTGCACCGTGCGAGGAGGGTGGCTCCCGGTCCGTCACTCCGGCCGCGAGCCGTGACACGGCGGTCTCGAGCGGACCTCGTCCGACGAACACCGCCCAGAGCACACACCCGGCCATCACCCCGAGAGCCATCGGCCAGAACGGCTCCAGGGCATGAAAGTCAGTCGTCGGGTCGAGCTCTCCGCCGTCGTCGCGATGCGTCGCGATCCACACCGCCCAGACGACCAGATGCGCGGTGTACGCGGTGAGCGGCATCGACCCCAGCACCCGCACCGGCCAGAAGAGCCACCGCAGTCGTGTCCCGCCGACCAGTACGCACACTCCGATCACCGCGAGTGCGAACCCTCCGGAGCCGATCGCTTCGCCCATACCGGACGAGTGGGGTTCGTCTCCGAGGCGCGACAACAGCCAGAGTCCGACATCCCCCTGTGCTCCGTCCCCGAGGGCATCGGCGGCGCGGTTGCCGACGGGGCCCAGTCCGGCGTAGCCGATGACGGCGAGCGCCGTGCCGATGCCGACGAGGCCGAACACCCACCGGGACGAGACGACGAACGACCGGCCGGCGGCCATCCCCGCAGCGAGGAACGCCGCCCACAGCGGGAACGGGTAGGGCCAGCCCACGATGACGGCGAGAGTGCTGGTGCTCTCGTCGTCTACTCCACCACCTGTGACGGCATTGACCGCCCCGACCGCGAAAGGCATCGAGACGGCCAGCACGGCCGCGATCGCGACGAGGGCGCGTGTGGAGAACGCGACCAGGGCGATCGCGATGGCGAACAACACTCCGTAGGCCGGGAGGATCACGTTGACGGGAACGGCGAGCGCGACGAGAGCGATGCCGAGTGCCCAGATGATCGCCGCCCTGCCGGCGAGCCGTCGACGGTATGTGGCCAGCCGTCGACCGCCTCGGTCCGCCGAGTCCGGGTGGGACAGACCGAGAGAGACTCCGGCCAGTGTGGCGAACAGGATCGACGATCGCCCGTCGACCATTCCGGTCCACGTCGCGGGTGAACCCCACCGGAGCGGCGTGGTGACGACGAGATGGGCGGCGAACATGCCGAGCACGGCGGCTCCCCGCGCCAGGTCGACCCCGGGTAGACGAGTCGGTGGCTCCAGTCGTCTGATTCGTGACTTGACGACGTCTGTGTACGACGTGGACGACTCAGGCTGTTCGCTCTCCTTCACGTGTCCTCCTCTCCCCGGATCGGCCTCCCACGTAGGGCGGCGCCCACCGCGGGAGGCATCGCGGTCACGGTGGTCGCCAGGTGAGGGGTGGTCTAGCGTGGGCGGCGTCCCAGGGTGATGATCGAGGGCGAAGTGTGGGGCAGAGTGTATGCGTAACAGCGTTCCGGAACGTCGCACGCGACTCGGGCACCGGGGCGTCGTGGGGGCCCTGCTCGCCGCCGTGCTGACTCTCGCGGGGTGCGCCGGGACCGGTGACAGCCCCGCTGATGATCCCCGGGACCCGGCCACCACGGAACCGGAACCCGCCCCGGAACCGTCGGCGGTGCTGGCCCAGCAGGGCGTGAACGCCGCACACCCACTCGCGGCCGAGGCCGGGATGGAGATGCTCGAGTCGGGCGGGACAGCGGTGGACGCGGCGATCGCCGCCGCGTTCGCGGTCTCGGTGGTGGAGCCCTACGCCTCCGGAGTGGGAGGCGGCGGTTCGGCGCTGGTCGCGACCCGGGAGGGGGCTCCGGAGGCGTTCGACTACCGCGAGGTCGTCGCCCGGGACGGGGTCATCCCGCCGTCCGAGACGGGGATCCCGGGTTTCGTCGCCGGCATGGCGGAACTCCACGACCGGCACGGACGTCTCGAGTGGGCCGAGTTGCTGGAGCCTGCCGCGCGGATGGCCGAGGGTGGTGTCCCCGCCACCGGGACGCTCGTCGAGAGGATCGCCGTGGGCGGCGCGGACGCGGTCGCGGGTCTCGAGCAGTTCTCTCCGGGCGGGGCACCACTGCAGGTGGGCGCGCCACTCGTCCAGACCGAGCTCGGCGCCACCCTCCGGACCCTCCAGACCGAGGGGCCGGAGAGTTTCTACACCGGCGAGGTCGCCGGGCAGCTCACGGCTGTCGAGGGCATCGACCCCGCGTCACTGGAGCGGTACGAGGTACAGCAGAGCGAACCCCCGCAGGGCCCGGTGGGGGACTACCACGTGGTCTCGGGGGCTCCGGCGCTTCCGGGTGTCGCGCTCATCCAGATGCTGCAGGTGCTCGAGAGCCAGGGGATCTCCGGGGTGGACCCGGAGTCGACGGAGTATCTCCGGCTCGTCTCCGAGGCCTGGGCCCTGGCCGAGCAGACCGTCCGCACGGAGCTGGGCGACCCGGACTTCACCGAGGTGCCCGTCGACGAACTCGTCGACCCGGTCAGGAATGCCGAACTCGCAGGCGGCCCCGCGCCCTCGGTGCCGACCGGAGACGCTCCGGCCGGCCCGGGCGGGAACACGACGGGCGAGAACCTGGAGACCCCCGGGAACACGACGCACCTCACCGTCGTCGACAAGGACGGCACGGTGGTGTCGATGACCAACACGCTCACCCAGTTCTGGGGTTCGGGGACCGAGGTCGGCGGGTTCTTCCTCAACGATCAGCTCAGCAGGTTCGACACCGTGGACTCCCCCCGGAACCAGCCTGAGCCGGGCAGACGATCGGTGACGTGGTCCAACCCGACCATGGTCCTGGACGACGAGGGTCGGCCGGTTCTGGGGATCGGTACGCCGGGTGGGGCGAACATCGTCAGTATCCTCGCCGTCACGCTCACCCGGTGGGCCCTCATGGGTCAGTCGCTGGAGGAGGCGGTGGCCGCTCCGCGGTTCCGGTTCGATTCCGCCTCGCAGACCCTCGTCGTGGAACCCGCGCTGGTGGGATCACCGGCGGCCCAGGGGGTCGGTGCACTGGGGTGGCAGGTGTCGCAATCTCCGGGAGGGCTCTTCGGCTCGGTGCAGGCGCTGGAGGTCGACTACGACGATCGGACGGTCTCCGGTCCCACGGACACCCGGCTCGAAGCGGGGGCGGTCATCGTCGACGCGGAGGGATGACCGTGGGGTGGGTGCCCGCCTGCCCGCCTGCCCGCCTGTCCGCCCGGTGCCGCGCCCCGCGGCCGGGACGGGGGTGGGGTGCCCGTTCCGTACGACGACGAGGTCGGCCCCTTCGTAGGCTGTGACGATGACCACGCCCGCCCGAGACGCGCTCCGCCGCAACGCCGGCCATCTGGCGTCGGTGGCACTGGTGATCATGTGGAGCTCGGGCTACGTCGGCGCGGAGCTGGGGACCCGGACCGGCGGGACCCCGCTGCAGCTGTTGGGCTGGCGGTTCTCGATCCTGGGCGTACTGCTGGTGGCGGTCTGCCTGGTGCTGGGGGTGCGGCTGGCCGACCGGAGGGCGTGGACACGGCAGGCGGTGTTGGGACTGTTCAGCCAGGCCGTGTTCCTGTTCATGATCTTCGAAGGGGTCGCCCGCGGCGTCGACGGCGGGACGGCGGCGCTGATCGCGGCGCTGCAACCCCTGCTCGTGGCGACCGTCGCGGGCAGGTTCCTCGGCGAGCGGACCACGCCGGTCATGTGGATCGGCATGCTCCTCGGGATGGCGGGCGTCGTGGTGGTGGTCTCGGGGGGCCTGGGCGCCGGGATCGCCCCGTGGTGGGCGTATCTGTTCCCGGTGGCCGGGATGCTCAGCCTCGCCACGGGAACGGTCCTCACCCAGCGTCTGCGGCCGAAGGAGACCCTGCTGCAGGCCATCACCATGCAGTCCGTCGTGGCGGCGGTGGCCCTGGTGGCGGCGATGCTACTGGCGGGGCAGGGCAGGGTGCCGGTCGAACCCGAGTTCTGGGCCGCGGTGGCCTGGCTGGTGTTCCTGTCGACGCTCTGTGGGTACGTCCTGTACGTGTTCGTCACCCGCACCCGGGGTGCCACCGTCGCCAGCGTGCTGCTCTATCTGACGCCGCCCACCACGATGATCTGGGTGTGGCTGATGTTCGGCGTGCCGATCACCCTCCTCGCGGTGGTGGGGATGGCCGTCAGCGCGGTCGGCGTGATCCTGGTGCTGCGGTCCCGGGCCAGGGCACAAGCTCACCACGAGCGCCGGTAGCGCGCAGCGCGTCCGCGGGGAGACTGTGGACGCCGGTGGACCGGGCGGGGGAGAATTCACGGGTGAACCCGCAGCAGCCCGACCACGTCCAGCGCACGCTCGCGGACCTCGACGCCCGGCTGGGGCGCATCACCGCGGAGGTCGCCGAGGTCCGGGCCGGGCTGGCGGCGGCGGCCGGGCAGTTGCGGTCCACCGAGGCCTCAACAGACCCGACGCACCAACACCCGCCCCAGCCCGAGCGCTCTCCCCAGCACCAGTCCCAGGCCCCTTCGCGAGTGCATCCGCAGCGCCCCGGCGGGGACTCGGTGTGGCGCGCGGGGGCGCGGCAGGCAGGTGCTCCGGCCCCCGGCGGATTCCGCCCAGTGGGCCCGGTCGAGCCACGCCCCCGCCGGACCCCGCGCATCACCGCGGCCACGGTGATCGCCGCGATCGGCGGTTCGGTGATGCTCGCCGGTATCGCGTTCCTGCTGGTCGTGGCCATCCAGGCCGGACTGTTCCCGCCGATCGCACGGGTGGTCGCCGCGGCGGTGCTGGCGGCCGTGCTTCTCGGTCTGGGGCTGTGGCTCCAGTCCCGGCACGAGGCCACAACGGAGCGTCCTCTCAACCCCGGCGCGCTGGCCCTGGTCGGCACCGGCCTGGCGGCGGCGATGCTCGACGTGATCGCCTCCACCACCCTGTACCAGTGGATCCCGGTGCCGGCGGCGTACATGTTCGTCGGCGGACTGGCGCTGGGAGGCATGGCTCTCGCACAACGGTGGTCCTCCGGACTACTGGCCTGCCTGGTCTCGGCCGGCACGATGCTGCTGGCCCCGCTCATCTCCACCGGCGTCGAGTTGCCGGTGTTCCTGGTGATCCTGGCGACCGCCACCGCCGTCCTTGCCGCCGATCTCGGTGTCGCGGTGAGGGTGGTGTGGTCGGTGTTCCCGGCGCCGGTCCTGGCGGGTTACCTGTCGCAGACGCATCTTCACGGCCGCGGCGAACAGATCGCGCTCATCGTGGCCGCGCTCGTCCTCGCCGGGGTGGGCGTCGGGATCGCCTGGTACGACTCCGTCCGCCGCAGCCCGGCGCCGCCGAACGCGGCTCTCGTCGTCGTCCCCACCGCCGCCCCCCTGCTCCTCGTCCCGAGCCTCTACCTCCTGCAGCCGGGGTGGCCGGTCGGGGTGGTCCTGGCCGCCGCCTACCTCACGGTCGCGGTCCTGGCCGGACGCCGCCCCCAGGAACCGGGACCGGTCCTGTTGTCCGCGGTCACCGGAATCGTGGGGAGTGCGCTGCTGGTCGGCGCGTGGGTGGAGCTGGGTGGCGGGGAGTCGACGAGCCTGGCCCTGACCCTGAGCTCCACCGCCTACCTGGTGGCCGCCGGGCTGTGGGGCCGGCGATGGATGGACTGGGTGGCGGGCATCGGCGGTGTGGTCGCGCTGACCGTGTACTCGGTCGTCAACCGGCCACTGTTCGCGCTCGACGAGCAGATGGCGGTCCTGGAGCTCTCCTACCAGGACGTGGTGGCGGCGTTCGCGATCACGGTCCTGGCCGTCGCCGCCACGTGGTGGGCCTCCCGCCGACTCCCGCACGACGCGGCCCGGGTGGTGATGGCGGGCGCGGTCGTCGCGCTGCTGACCTTCTCGGTCATGGTCGTGGCCACGGGCGTGGTGATCGGGGACCTGGCCGGGGCACCCCGGAACGGCTTCCTCGTCGCGCACCTGGTGGTCACCGTGCTGTGGATCAGCTGCGCGGCCCGGCTGATCCTCTCCCCGAGCCCCCGACTGAAGGACGCGCGCAGGATGGGTTTCGTGCTGGGTGCGCTCGCGCTGGCCAAACTGCTCTTCCTGGACCTGGCGACGTTGCCCGGACTGCTGCGGGTCCTGTCCTTCATCGCGGTGGGCGCGGTGATGCTCGCCGTGGCCGTCCGCTACCGCAGGGACACCGAACCGTCGGGGAGCGGCTCCCCCACGTAGACGCGGAAGGCGCGCGGCTCGGCGCCGGACATCAGGATCTCGACCTCGGGATGGTCCACCTCGTCCGGATCGTCGGACAGCAGACTCCAGACCACCTCGCCGGAGTCGGTGAGGTCCCGTAGAGCGCGGCGGGTGGCGCGCACCCACGTCACGTGCCGCAGCGCCGGTTCGTCGCGGAGGTCGCTCTCCGCCATGTGCTCGCGGTCCCGGAGATCGACCATGAGGCGTTCCCCGTCCGGGGCCTCGTACGCGGTACAGACCTGGTCGACCAGCACCGACAGCGGCCAGGACGGCCCCGAACCGAGCAGATCGATGATGATCATGCGCGCATCGCCGACCTGGCAGGCCGTCGGTGTGGTGAGGACCTGCAGCCTGTCGGCCACGTCCTCCGTGATCTCGATGAGCTGGACGGTCATGGCGAACCCCTGTTCCGGCGGAACGGTCGACGACAGGGCACGCGGCGCGGCCCCGGCCGTCCCGACTGTGACGTAGATCATACCCCAAGGCCGTGACCCGAGCATCTCGGTGAGATGACGATCGCGGGAACACCCACTCCGGAAGAGGGTCGACACCGCAGGTCGGTGGATAGGGTCGCAGGGGTGAACACCCGCACCCCGGACCCGCGAAGGACGCCATGACGGAGCAGACCGACGCCTTCACGCTGGCCTATACCGGGTTCGATCCCGCCGTGGAGGGACTGCGCGAGACCCTCTCCTCGACGGGGAACGGCTACATGGCCACCCGGGGCGCCGCCGAGTGGGAGGACGCCGACGGGGTCCACTACCCCGGGACGTACGTCCACGGCGTGTACAACCGCGCGACCACGATGCTCGGCGGGGTCCCCGTGCACAACGAGGACCTGGTCAACCTCCCCAACTGGCTGCCCCTCAAGCTCCGTATCGGAGGCGCGGAGGTGTTGCGGCTCGCCGAGGTGGAACTGCTCGACTACGACCACACACTCGATCTGCGGTCCGCCACGCTCACCCGGCGCCTGCGGTTCCGGGACAAGCAGGGCCGGGAGACCGAGCTGGTCAGCAGGCGGTTCGTCTCGATGGCCGCGCTCCACCACGCCTACCTCGAGTGGACCATCACGCCACTGAACTGGTCGGGTCCGGCAGAGGTGGTCACCGCGATCGACGGACGGGTCACCAATGACGGGGTGCCCCGCTACCGGCAGCTCGAGAGCGACCATCTGCGCCCCGGGAGCACCGTGTTCCCGGAGCCGAAGGTCATCGCCCTCAAGTCGCAGACGAGGCAGTCCGAGGTCGTCATCAGCCTGGCCGCGCGCACCCTGGTGCACTCGGGCGGGGAGGAGCTCGACGTCCCGCGCGCGGACTTCCGGACCTCGGACTACATCCAGCAGACACTGGGGTTGGACCTCGAGCGCGGGGTCCCGGTGACCATCGAGAAGTCGGTGTCGCTGTTCACCTCACGTGACCCCGCCACCGGGAACACGCTGACTCGCGCGCACCGGTCGGTCGTGCGCAGCCGGTCCTTCGAGTCCGCGCACGCGCACCACCGTCAGGCGTGGGACCGACAGTGGCAGGCGTGTGACGTGCGGGTGTTCGGCGACGACGAGGCCCAGCACCTGCTGCGGGTCCACATCAGCCACATCCTGCAGACGTGCTCCCACCACACCGCGGACCTGGACGCCGGGGTGCCCGCCCGCGGGATCAACGGGGAGGCCTACCGCGGACACATCTTCTGGGACGAGCTGTTCGTCCTGCCGTTCCTGACCTTCCGGACCCCGGACGTCACTCGGGGCCTGCTGATGTACCGCTACCGCCGGTTGTCGGAGGCGCGGGCGGCGGCCGAGGCCGCAGGTTACGAGGGCTTCATGTTCCCGTGGCAGAGCGCCTCCCTGGGGACCGAGGAGACACAGGAGGTCCACCTCAACCCGATGTCCGGGCAGTGGGACCAGGACCTCTCGCATCACCAGCGCCACGTCAGCGCGGCCATCTTCTACAACGTCTGGCAGTACGTCACGCTCACCGAGGACACCATGTTCCTCGAGTTCCGGGGGGCGGAGATGATGCTGGGGATCGCCCGCTTCTGGTCGTCGATCGCCCGGTACGTGCCGGAGCGGGACCGCTACGAGATCCACGGGGTCATGGGGCCGGACGAGTACCACGAGAAGTACCCCGGTGCCTCCGAGGGGGGCCTGCGCAACAACGCCTACACCAACGTCTTCGTGGCCTGGATCTGCGACATCGCCGCGAGTCTGCTCGACCTCCTCCCGGAGCCCCGGGCCGACGCGGTGCGCGCCCGGCTAGAACTGCGCGACGAGGAGATCACCCGGTGGAAGGACATGAGCCGGAAGATGTTCGTCCCGTTCCATGACGGGATCATCAGCCAGTTCGAGGGCTACGAGGACCTCGAGGAGCTGGACTGGGACTCCTACCGCGCCGAGTACGGCGACATCCAGCGGCTGGACCGGATCCTCAAGGCCGAGGGGGACACGCCGGACCGGTACAAGCTCGCCAAACAGGCGGACGCGGTGATGCTGTTCTTCCTGTTCAGCGACTCCGAGCTCAGGCGGGTCGTCGAGAGGCTCGGATACGACTTCCCCCCCGACGCCGCCCGGAGGACCATCGAGTACTACGACCAGCGGACCTCGCACGGCTCGACGCTCTCCTACATCACCCACGCCGGGGTGTTGGCGCGCTTCGACCCCGACGCCTCGTGGGAGCGGTTCAAGATCGCGCTGGCCAGCGATGTGGGTGACATCCAGGGCGGCACCACGCGTGAGGGGATCCACATGGGGGTGATGTCCGGGACGGTCGATCTGGTGCAGCGGTTCTACGCCGGCATGCGGGTCCGGGGCGGGATGCTGCGGCTCGACCCCAATCTGCCCCGCGGGATCGACGGGGTCTCGTTCAACATGACCTACCTGCGTTCCCCGCTGACGGTGACGGTGATGAGGGACAGCGTCACGGTGCAGCACCACGACGGGGTGATCGACGCGACCCCCGTCCGGGTTCGGGTGGCCGGGCAGGAGCGGCTGGTCGCGGTGGGTGGCGAGGAGACGTTCAGCCTGGGGTGAAGATCAGGCCGGGGTGAAGTCAGGCCGGGATGAGGATCAGGCCAGGGTGAGGATCAGGCCCGGGTGACGCCGCTGGGAGAGCGGTGCCGCTCCTCCCTCTCGCGGTGCCGGGCGGCGTGACGCTCCCGCTCCCGCTCGGTCTCAACGTGGTGGTCGTACGGGTTCCCCCGGAAGCGCCGGATCGAGTAGACCAGCAGCGCCAGGCCGATCAGTCCGGAGACGATCAGGCTGGTCCCGGTGCCCCAGCCGCCGATGAACCACCAGTCGGGGTCGAAGGGCCACCACCCGGGCGCCGGGGGGTGCTCTCCCCAGAAGACGCCCAGTCCCACGAGCCACGTCACCCCGAGGATCGACGCCGCGATCCGGGGCCAGGTCTGAACCCCGCGGGAGGCGCCCTCCATCGCCAGGCGTTTGACGGGGTCGACCCGCTTCTCGAACCACTCGTACTGCTGGGAGAGCACCACCATCCCGGAGAAGAGCATGAGCAGTCCGGGGCCCGGGAGGAACAGCGCCGCGATGCCCAGCACCACGAGGGTCCACCCGAGAGTCTCGAGCGCGAGGCGCTTCGCCGCGACGTAACCGAGTCTTCGCACCAGACCATGGTGGCAGAATTCCGGCATCGGGCGCGGATGTGCCGGGCCGGTCAGGCGACGGTGGTGCCCAGGAGCAGGCCGATCCCGTAGGTCACGACCATGGCGGCGAGCCCTCCCAGCACGAGCCTGCGGACCGCCTTCCTCCGGTCCGCGTCACCCAGCCGGGCCGAGACGTAACCCGCGAGCGCGAGACCGACCACGGTGAGAACCGCGATCACCGGAACCCGGACGGTGGCCGGCGCGACGATCGCGAGCAGGGGCAGGAGCGCTCCGAGCGCGAAGGCGACGGCGGACGAGACCGCGGCGTGGACGGGGTTGGTGAGTTCGTCCGCGTCCAACCCCAGCTCGGCGTCGAGGTGGGCGGCGAGCGGGTCCACGGCATGGAGTTCGGTGGCCACCCGCCGGGCGGTCTCCTCGCTGAGCCCCTTGGCGGTGTAGAGATCGACGAGCTCGGTGAACTCGGCCTCGGGATCCTCCGCGAGTTCGCGCGCCTCCTTGGCGATGAGCGACTTCTCGGTGTCGCGCTGCGTGCTCACCGAGACGTACTCGCCGATCGCCATGGAGATCGCGCCGGCGGAGAGTCCGGCGATCCCCGCGATCCAGATCGCCGAACGGTCGGTGGTCGCGGCGGCCACGCCCATGACCAACCCGGCGGTCGAGAGCAGGCCGTCGTTGGCGCCCAGGACCGCCGCCCGCAGGCGGTTGAGCTTGTCGGAGAACGACACCGCGTGCGGTTCGACGGCGAGGTGAGGGGTCGGGCGCGGGGTGGGGGCCACACGATCACCGTAGGAGCAGCCGCGCGGACCGGCAAGCCTCGAAAGGCTATCCTTACCAGCGGATTCGTCGGATCCGTGGGTGGATTGGGCTCAGGCCGGGACCGGCGAGCCGAACTCCCGGGCGGCGCGGACACCCGCCTCGAGGTCGACCTCCGGCCACCCGTCGGGGGAGTGCAGGACGGCCGCCAGATCCGGCGCGGACAGCCGCGCACCGGCTCCCAGGAGCGCGTCCACCGCCCCGGCGGCGGGAGCGTCGAGCAGGGTGTCGTCGGCCAGCTCGTCGATGATGTCCCGCACGGCCGCGGTGGTCACGGGGAAGATCTCCGGATCGAAGCCGTCGTCCACCGGCTGGTCCAACCGCCACCACCCGTCGCCGTCCCAGCCGTACAGGAACCCCAGGTAGGCGCCCCTCGAGCGGGCGTGCTCGACGCCACGGCGCCACCAGCCCGGGGCGTCCCCGACGAGATCGGTCCCGGCCTCGCCGGCGCGGCCGCTGCCCTCGGTGAGTGAGAACTCGTGGTGCCAGCCGGCCAGGAGCGCGCGTCCCTCACCGGGCCGGACGAGGGCCATCCACATGCCCTCCTCCCCGCTCCAGTGCAGGGCGGAGGTGGACGGTGGGCAGTGCTCCAGGCCCACCGCCACCCGCACCGCGGCGTCCACGGCGAGGAGGGAGACGATGTCGTCGGGCGTCGAGTCCAGGTCCACGGGGAGCAGGGCCATGCCGGTCACATTAGGCCAAGTCGAGGGTTCGGTCGATTGCTCGTCGGTGAACAGTCGGCGAGCCGTGGATGGACGGCCGGACCCGTGTGGCGGGTCCTCGGCCGCCCGCACCGGGTCTCCGCCGTGCGTTCACTGGCGCGACACCTCAACGGCGCGTTGCCGTCTCCACCGGGTCCTAGCGTCGGAGCCCGCGCACCGGAACGGCCGGACGCGGGGAGAGGACACCGGAACCATGGCAGAAATCAGCATCGATCGCCGTCGATTCCTGGCCGGCGCGGCCGCCGTCGGCGCGGGAGTCTACGTCGCGGGCAACCTCACCGGCACCTTCACGGGCTCCGGTGCCATCGCGAGCGCCACGGGTGTCGGGACCGAGGGCTACGGGGACCTGGTGCCGGACCCGAACGGCCTGCTCGATCTGCCCGAGGGATTCACCTACTCGGTGGTCACCCACGCCGGTGAGACCACCATGGAGGGCGGCGCGAAGTCCCCGTCCGACCCCGACGGCGCCGGGTACTTCGAGGCCTCCGGGTTCCTCGGTTCGCTCTCCGGAGCACTCGGTTCGCTCGGAGTGGGCGCGGGGGGCGGGTTCCTCATCCTGAACCACGAGATCAGTAACAATGAGCCTCATGTCGTGCCGGTGACCGATGGCGTCACCTTCGACGACCAGGCGGGCGGGGGCTGCACGGTCATCGCCGTCGACGCCCAGGGGCAGCGCAAAGCACAGTACGTGGGCGTGGCCGGCACGGTGAACAACTGCGCGGGCGGCGTCACCCCGTGGGGCTCGTGGCTCACCTGCGAGGAGACCGACGTCCAGGCCGGCGGCAGGTCGCTCGCGGGAAAGACCGCGTCGATGGACCACGGCTGGGTGTTCGAGGTCTCGCCGGACACGGCGCTCAACCAGGCCCAGGCCGCGGTGCCCCTCAAATTCCTCGGGCGCTTCGCCCACGAGGCCGTCGCGGTGCATCCCACGACGGGCGTCATCTACCTCACCGAGGACGCCGGCAATCCCAATGGCCACGTGTACCGCTGGACCCCGCCTGCGGGCTTCCGTCCCGGCACCGGTGCGCTCGCCGAGCTCGCCCGCTCGGAGGGCGGCGACACGGCCGGGACCTTCGAGATGATGCGCTGCGTTTCCGGTGGTGCGCACGTCCCGGACCTGTCGGTGGCCACCACCGTCGGGACGACCTACCAGGTCGAATGGGTCGAGGTTCCGGGCCGCGACCGCCTCGCCGAGACCACCTCGATCCGTAGGCAGTCCTACGGCGAGCGCGGAACCCGCTCCCGCAAGCTCGAGGGCGCGTGGTGGAAGGAGGGCGCGTACATCGTGGCCTCGTTCGCCCGGATGGGGGACGGTTCGGCGGCCGAGCACGACGGCCAGGTCTGGCGCATCGCGCCGGACGGTGCGTCCATCACGCTGTACTCGATCTTCGGGAAGAACCCGGACACGTCCGTCGAGCTCGCGGACGGCGGGAGCTTCGACGGTCCGGACAACATCACGGTCTCGCCCCACGGCGGCGTGGTGATCTCCGAGGACGGCTCCGGAATCCAGCACGTCGTGGGCGTCAACGACCGGGGTCAGGCGTACCCCATCGCCCGCAACCGCGTGAGCAACTCGGAGTTCGCCGGCCCGGTGTTCAACGAGGACGGGTCGGTGATGTTCGTCTCGATCCAGGGCGACGGCATCACCTTCGCGGTCACCGGCCCGTGGGCACGTCTCGCGGGGAGTGCAGGTGTCGGCACCGGCTCCCTCGGCAGTGCGGGCCTGGGACACTGACACCTGTCGCATCGCGGACCCGCGCCGACACCTCCCAGCCGGGGAGGTGTCGGCGCGGTCGGCCGTCTTGGCCGGACCGGCTGCGGCGACACCCGCCGCCTCCTACGGTGTGACCATGGACAGTGTGACCACGGACAACGGTCTTCCCCCCGGCCCCCGCCTCCCCACTCTGGTGCAGGCCCTGCTCACCCTGTCGGCCCCCGCGGCCGTCTTCCCGGCGGCGGCCCGGAGATACGGGGTGCCGTTCAGGCTCGACCTGATGCCCAAGGGGCGGAGAATCGTCGCGGTCGCTGATCCCGCGGACATCAAGGACGTGTTCGCCGGATCGCCGTCGGTCTTCCACGCCGGCAAGGGCAACGAACTGCTCCGACCTCTGCTCGGGGAGGACTCGCTGCTCCTGCAGGACGGCGACGCGCACGCCCGGGCCCGTCGCCTCCTGGCGCCCGCGTTCGGACGGCGCGAGATCTCCGGCTACCGCTCGTTGGTCGAGGAGGTCACGGCGCAGCAGCTGAGCCGGTGGCCGCGCTCGGGTCGGATCCGCGCCCACGTCCTGCTCAACGAGCTGACCCTCGAGGTGATCCTGCGCGTGGTGTTCGGGGTGACCGACTCCGAGCGGCTGGACCAGATGCGCCCGGTGGTGGCCCGCACCGTGGACGCCGGGCCGGTGATGATGATCGGGCTGGCGATTCCCGCTCTGCGCCGTCTCTGGCCCTGGACCCGGGAGATCCGCGATC
The DNA here is from genome assembly GCF_033790845.1 of Dietzia sp. PP-33. Lineage (NCBI taxonomy): Bacteria > Bacillati > Actinomycetota > Actinomycetes > Mycobacteriales > Dietziaceae > Dietzia > Dietzia sp. PP-33. Next base: position 8,420 of record NZ_JAMYEI010000007.1, on the reverse strand, counting down.
TCGCGAGCATCCACGAGTTCCTGGACGAGCAGATCGCCGCCGCGCGCCGCGATCCCGCACTCGCCGAGCGGAAGGACCTGCTGGCGCTCCTGGTCCGGGCCTCGGCGGATGACGCACAGGGCCCGGACGACGAAAAGGGCCCGGACGACACACAGGGCCTGTCGGACGCCGAACTGCGCGATCAGCTGATGACCCTCCTGGCGGCCGGACACGAGACCACCGCCACGGCGATGGCCTGGTCGATGCTCGAGCTGGCCCGGCACCCGCGGATCCAGGACCGGTGCGTCGACGAGATCACACGGGGCGGGGAGACGGACTATCTCGACGCCGTACTGAAGGAGGCCCTCCGACTACACCCCGTGGTGCCGATGGTCATGCGGGAGCTGCAGGAGCCCGCCACCGTCGGCGGCCGCACCTATCCGCGGGGGCTGACCATCTCGCCGTCGATCGTCCTGGCCCACCGCGCCCCCGCCGCCTACCCGGCGCCGAAGGACTTCGATCCGGAGCGCTTCCTCGGCGACATCCCGACCCCCACCACCTGGCTTCCCTTCGGCGGCGGCGCCCGGCGGTGCATCGGGGCGTCCTTCGCGATGATGGAGGGCGAGGTGATCCTCCGACAGGTGCTGGAGCGCTATCGGCTCGCCCCCGTGGGTAGCGGCCGGGAGTGGCCGAGGTCGCGGAATGTGACGTTGTACCCCTGGCGGCGCGCCCGTCTCGAACTGCGCCCGAGGTGAGCACCGTGCCGCCGCGAGGGGCCACCGATGTGCGTTTCGGTGGAGATTTTCCTACCGTAGGAGATGTGAACGCTTCTCAGTCGCCCTCGCCGCAGGCCGAAGCGCCGCGCGCCTCCGCTCCCCGCGTGTACACGTGGATCTCCGAGACCGGCAGGGTGATCGAGCAGGTGAGAATCGTCCGGAAGGGCGATTCCTCCCGCGCCCGCGGCCGAATCGTCTCCGCCGCGCATCCCGACCACGCCGCGTTCACGCTGGAGTACCAGGTCGAGATCGGCACGGACCTGGCGCCGCACCGGGTGCAGCTCACCGTCTCCACGGAGGAGTACGAGCGCACGATCGACCTGGTGTGCGACGACGACGGATCCTGGCTGCTCGACGATCCCGCCGACACGCGCTCCCGCATGGGGGGTGACGGTGTGGTCGACGTGGACGTGACGTACAGCGTGTTCTTCGCCAGCGTCATCAGCCGACGGCTCGGCCTGCACTCGCAGCCCGCTTCGGTCGAGCAGCGGGTGCTCTCGGTGGACTCCCTGACGCTCGACGTCACCGAGGACTCGGTCACCTTCTCCAGCGACGACGAGAAGGTCCACGGGATCACGGCCACCGCGGCCACGAGCGCGACGGTCGACCCCGACGGGTTCATCATCGACGTGGCCGGACTCAGCCGGCGGGCCTGACCTCCGTCCCGTCCGCCCCCGCCCGGCGCAGGGCCTCCAGCCAGCCGGGCGCGCCCGGCGTCACCGTCACGACCGCGTCCGCGCGCCCCGCCTGAACGGCCTCGTAGGCTCCTCGCGCGCGATGTCCCTCGTCGATCAGCGGCCCCAGGGTGCCCCGCTCGGCCAGCGCCTCCCGCGCCGCGCCCAGGTCGCCCAGGCACTCGTCAAGCACGGCCAGCAGCGCGTCGCGGTTTGGCTCGCAGATGGCACGGACGAGGTCCGGCGCGCTGCCCGCCACGCGGGTGCCGTCGCGGAACGACCCGGCGGCCAACGCCAGAGCGAGGTCTCCGCCCCGGCCCCCGGCCAGCGCCAGCGCCTCGGCCAGCACGTGCCCGAGGTGGGAGATCCGCGCCACGGCCGCGTCGTGGTCGGCGGAGGTGGACGAGATGATCCGGGCGCCGCAGTCCAGTGCCGTCCGGGCCACCCGGGACCAGGTGTCGGGGTCGGCGTCGTCGTCCGCGGCCACCAGCCACGTCGCCCCGCGGAAGAGGTCAGGGTCGGTGGCGTCCCATCCGGAGTGCGCGGTGCCGGCCATGGGGTGTCCGCCGACGAACCGCGCGCCCAGGCCGCGCTCGCGCACCGCGGCCAGGACCGGCCCCTTGACGCTCACCACGTCGGTGAGGGCGACGGTGGGCGCGTGGTCGGCCACCGCGTCCAGGACGGCGCCGAGGGCGGGGAGGGGGACTCCGACGACGACGAGGGCATCCGTCCGCCCGGCCCGGCGGAGCGTGTGCGCGAGGTCCGTGGAGACGTCGAAACCCGCCGCCGAGGCCGCTCCCGCGCCCGCTGTCGAGCGGTTCCACCCGAACGCCCGGTCCGGCCCCAGGGCCCGCAGCATCGAACCGCCGATCAGGCCCACCCCGAGCACGCACACGTCCGTCACCGCCGCCACCTGACAAGGTTCTCACAGCAGACTACGGTTGGGCCCATGGCCAGCACCTCCGACCAACGCTCCCGCGACAGCGGCAGCACCGGCAACGACAGCGACCGGGTCACCGGTTCCGCACTCGGGGTGTTGCAGGAGGGCGGCTCCTGGCAGATCACCCGGCTGGACGACTCCGCGCTGTCCAGTCTCGACGACGCCGCCCGGCAGGTCCGCTCACTCCGCACCGAGGGGGCGTCGTTCGGTCTGGTGGACGTGGACCACGAGTTCTTCGTGATCCTGCGCCCCGGCCCGTCCGGGATGCGGCTCATGCTGTCCGACGCGACCGCGTCACTGGACTACGACCTGGCCGCCGACGTGCTGGACGAGCTGAACGTGGACGTGCCCGACATGTCGGATGAGGAGCTCGAGGACACCGACCCCTGGGGTGAGGGGGACATGGCGATCCTCGAGGACCTGGGGCTGCCGCCCGGGGTCCTGGAGATCATCGTGTCCGAGACCGACCTCTACGCCGACGAGCAGCTGCAGTCGGTGGCCGAGCGGATGGGCTTCGGCGAGGAGCTCGAGCGGCACCTGCCCGACTCGTGAGGCGGTCGTCCCCGTGGCGTCGATGCCCCTGATATCGCCCCGGGCCGCCGACGAGGAGCTGGTCCGGCGGGCCCTGGTGGTCGCGGCCGGGACCCCCGGGCAGGACGTGCCCGTCGGCGCCCTCGTGGTGGGTCCGGACGGCCGGGAGCTGGCGGCCGCCACCAACCGCCGGGAGGCGGACGGGGACCCCCTCGCCCACGCGGAGGTGCTCGCGCTGCGTGAGGCCGCCCGGGTCCTGGGTGACGGTTGGCGACTGGAGGACTGCACCCTCGTGGTGACCCTCGAACCGTGCACCATGTGCGCGGGCGCCGCGGTCGCCGCGCGCGTCGGTCGGGTGGTCTTCGGCGCGTGGGAGCCCCGCACCGGCGCGTGCGGGTCGCTGTGGGACGTCGTGCGCGACCGGCGACTGGTCCACCGTCCCGAGGTCCGCGGCGGGGTGCTCGAGGCCGAGTGCGCCGGGCTGGTGGAGGAGTTCTTCCGGGCGCGGCGCTGACGATGCTCCCGCCCGCCGTCGGTACCTGCGGTGACGGCGACCGTGACCGCCGACCGGTGGAGGCCCGCCGGGCATCTCCGTACCGTGGACGGGGACAGGCGCCGGGCACCGGCGCCGTGATCGAGAGGAGCACCGCATGGGTGTGGGAGACAAGTTCTCGAACAAGGCCGAGGAGCTCGGCGGCCGCGCCAAGGAGTCGGCGGGCGCCGCGTCCGGCGACCGTGACCTCCAGGCCGAGGGCCAGGCCGACCAGGGCTCGGCCGGCATCAAGCAGGGTGCCGAGAAGCTCAAGGACAAGGCCAACGAGGCCGCGGGCAAGCTCACCGGCCACGACAAGTGAGCTGACCTTCCCGTGCGACCAGGCGATTTCCGCCTGCGGCCGCATGTGAAGTAGCCTGATCGGCGGTGGCGTGTCCGAGCGGCCGAAGGTGCAGCACTCGAAATGCTGTGTTGGGTAACCCCCAACCGTGGGTTCAAATCCCACCGCCACCGCCACGGGAGAACCCCGGATCTCGAGTCGAGGTCCGGGGTTCTCTCATCTGTGCACCCGCTGCCCGGGTGGGGCAGGGTCACCCCCTGTCGTCGTCAACTCTTGTCGTCGTCAACCCCTGTCGTCCGGGCCGGGCAGGTGCCCGTCCGTGATCGCGTCCGCGACGAATTCCGGCAGGGTCGCGACCGCCTGGAGAGTGGTCAGCGCAGACTCGATCACGGTCTCCTGTGGCACCCCGGACTCCTCGCCCAGCAGCGCCAACTCCTCGACTCCGGCCAACCAGGCGCGTGTGAGCACCAGAGCCATGGGGCCGGGCCCGGCGATCCCGATGCTGTGGAGGATGCGGAGGCTGATGGTGCGGTGCATGCCGTCGACGACCTGTTCCAACACCGGGTCCACGGACCTGCCCGAGCGCAGGACCGCCACGTAGTTGTCGCGCCGCCGCTGGATGTAGCGCACGAGCGCCGTGATGATCGCGCGGGTGACGTCCTCCGCGCTCGTCCCCTCGGGCACCCTGGTGAGTGACAGGACGTGCTCGGCGGCCGCGTTGACCACCGCCGTGAGGTAGGTCAGCTTGGTGGGGAAGTAGTGGAACAGCAGACTGCGCGAGACCCCGGCCCGCTCCGCGACATCATCCATCGAGAGCGCGTGGAAGGGCACCGTCTCCAGGAGCCTCACTCCCAGGCCGATCAGCTGGTCGCGGCGCTCGTGCCGGGGGAGCCGTCGGCCGCTCGTACCGGTCATCGCCCACCTCGTCGTCGTCGATCCCTGCCGTCGTCGATCCCTCCCATCGTAGGGCCACGGCCGACCCCCCGGGCCGTGCGTGCCACGATGGAACCCATGTCGGACCACGCACCCGCCACCCCGCGCGCGACCACGTTCGACGTGGGGTCACGGATGGTCCTCGACGGCGCCGCGGGGGGCCGCACCGGCGTCATCCACACCCCGCACGGCGACATCGCCACCCCGGCGTTCATCCCCGTCGGCACCAAGGCGACGGTCAAGACGCTCACGCCCGGGCAGATCCGCTCCACCGGTGCGCAGGCAGTCCTGGCCAACGCCTACCACCTGTATCTCCAGCCCGGACACGACGTGGTTGACGCCGCCGGGGGTCTGGGTGATTTCATGCGCTGGCCCGGGCCCACCTACACCGACTCCGGCGGCTTCCAGGTGATGAGCCTGGGGGTGGGGTTCAAGAAGGTCATCGAGATGTCCGCGGGCGCGGCCAAGGCCCCCGACGACTCCGCCACCAACAAAAGCCAAGGAAGACTGGCCAAAGTCGACGAGGACGGGGTCACCTTCACCTCGCACCTCGACGGCTCCCGCCACCGCTTCTCGCCCGAGGTCTCCATGCAGATCCAGCACGGGCTGGGCGCCGACATCCTGTTCGCGTTCGACGAACTCACCACCCTGATGAACACCCGCGTCTACCAGGAGAGCTCCGTCGAGCGGACCCGCCGCTGGGCGCAGCGCTGCCTCGACGAGCACCAGAAGCTGTCCGAGCAGCGTGCCCACCGGCCCGGCCAGTCACTGTGGGGCGTGATCCAGGGGGCCCAGTTCGAGGACCTGCGGCGCCAGGCGGTGCGCGGCCTGGTGGAGATGAGCGACCGCGCCGAGGCGCAGGGGCGGCGCGGGTTCGGCGGCTACGGGATCGGCGGGGCGCTGGAGAAGGAGAACCTCGGCACGATCGTGGGCTGGTGCACCGAGGAACTGCCCGAGGACCGGCCGCGACACCTGCTGGGGATCAGCGAGCCCGACGACATCTTCACCGCCGTGGAGAACGGCGCCGACACCTTCGACTGCGTCGCCCCCACCCGACTGGCCCGCCACGGCGGCATCTACACCCTGGACGGACGGGTCAACGTCACCCGCGCCCAGTTCCGGCACGACCACACCCCGCTCGACCCCGAGGAGCCCTCCGAGGTCTCGCAGGAGTACAGCCGCGCCTACCTCCACCACCTGTTCAAAGCCAAGGAGTTCCTCGGCTCCACCCTGCTGACGATGCACAATCTGGCCTTCGTGGTGCGGCTGGTCGACGAGGTGCGCGCCGCGATGGACGCCGGGCCCGACGAGTACCTGGCGTACAAGGAGCAGTTCCTCGGGCGGTACTACTCGGGACGGTGATCGTCGGCTGACCGGCCGGACCGCGCCCGGTCTCCTCGGCGGAGTCGTCTAGTTGATCTCGTAGGTCACGGAGACCGATACCGTGAGTTCCTGGCTACCGGCCTCGATCGGCGTGGACGATGCACCGTCCGCCAACGACCGCGACGCCGGGAACGGCGTCGCGTCGGTCTCCGGGACCTCGGCTATCGATCGCACCGCCCCCAGCTCCGCGCCTGCCGCGTCGGCGATCTGTTCGGCCTGCTCCTGCGCACGGGTGACTGCCCGGGCCCGGGCCTGTGCCCTGAGATCGCTGTCGTCGTCGATGGAGAACGTCAGCTGCTCGATCCGGATCGCATCGCCGGCGGCTCCGGCGGCTGCATCGATGAGTTCGCCACTCTTGTCGACGTCGCGCAAGGTCGCTGTCACCTGGTTGGTGACGATGTATCCGTCGATGCCGCCGTCGGGCTGGAAATCGGGTCGCACCGACAGGTTCTCGGTGGTGATGTCCTGCTCTTCGACCCCCTGGGCTCTGATGGTCTCGATCAGGGATCGGGCGCGTTCCGCGTTGTCGTTCAGCGCGGTGCTGGCCTCAGATGCCCGGGTTTCGACACCGAGCACGATGTTGACGGTATCGGGGGAGCCGTTGACGATGCCGGTGCCCTGCGTGCTGATGACCGGCGGGTCCTCGCCCGAACCCGCGCACCCCGCCAGAAGCAGGGCGGCGGACAGTAGTGCGAGTGTGCCGGATACTCGTTGTGAGGCCATACCTCACTATGAGGTCGCAACCCGGGTGAACGGGGGATCTACATGAATCCTGGGTGGCCTGAGGAGCGCCGGCGGTCGCTGCGCCCGGTCTAGGACTCGAAGTAGAGCGGGTAATGCAGGGAACAGCCCGGGTTGAACGCCGTGCCGCAGGCCGGGCAGGCGTCTGTGGACTGGTACTCGGTGATCGACAACGTGGTCCGGCAGGCGCCGCAGAGGAGGGCGTGGGAGTCGAACTCGTCCCGCGGCCACACCGACAGCGCGTGGTCGGTGGCGTCGGCGTGGCAGCGGAAACAGGGATAGAAGTCCAGGCAGCAGTGGAACCGGATCGCCACCACGTCCAGGGGCCCGCGGTAGTGCACGCAGCGGGTCTGGTCGTCGACGGTGGCGCCGAGCACCGGTATCGATGCGCCGGCGCCGTCCCCGCCGCCCGAGCCCTCGTCGCCCGAGCCCTCGTGGTGGGATGTCATGCCCTCGGGTCCGACGGGGGCGATCCCGCCACTGGCGATCCCGGCACTGGTGATCCCGCCGTGGTCGAGCCGGCCAGGGCGGTCTGGTAGCTCGGCTCGCGCTTCTTGATCCACGCGATCACGACGTAGGTGACCGGGAGCAGGACGGCCTCCACGAGGGTCTTCCAGACGAACCCGATCACCACGTAGTTCCAGTAGTCACCGGACCCGAGCACCATGCCCAGGGCCGGGGCGGCGATGGTGCAGAAGACGATCGTGTCCGCGAGCTGGCCCACCACGGTCGAGCCGAGCAGCCGCGCCCACAGGGTCCGCTCGCCGGTGCGGCGCTTCATCCACACCAGGACGTAGGAGTTGAGCAGCTCGCCGACCACGTACCCGGCCAGGCCGGCGAGGAAGAACTGCGGGATCACGCCGGCGACGGCCTCGAACGCGTCCTGGTTCTCGTAGAACGGGGCCGCCGGCAGGTGGACGGTGAACGTGAAGCTCAGCGCGGCCAGCGCCAGGACGGCGAAGCCGGAGAGTACGACCCGGCGCATCGCCTTGAAGCCGTACACCTCGCTGATCACGTCGCCCAGCACGTAGGCCAGCGGGAAGAGCAGGAAGGCGCCGTCGGTCACGAGCCCGTCGAGGCTGAGAAACCCCAGCTCGAAGCTCAGGCCGGGAAAGAGGAGGACGCCCTTGGTGCCGGAGACGTTGCTGATGAGCATGACGCCCACGAACAGGGCGATCAGGTAGCCGAAGTACGGGCTGGCGACGGTGGCGAAGACCGCGCGGTCGGTCCTGCTGCGGTCGGTCGCTGTTCCGGTGCCGGTGCCGGTGCCGGAGTCGGCGCCGGAGCGGGGATCGGAGGTGGTCGTATCGGTAGTGGTCGAGTCTGTGGGGTTCGGGGTGCTGCGCGCCGGCTCGGGGGTGGTCCCGTCCGGCCGCCCAGGCCCGCGCAGGTCAGGGTTCTGTTGCGATGAAGTGGTCACGGGCGTCGATTATCCGCGCCCATCCGGCATCCCGCGAATCCCACGTCACCCCGGTTGGCGGACAGCCCCACCTAGTTGGCGGACTCCTCGCTGATTCTCGGGCCGGATCTCGCGCGAGAAGTCCGCCAGGCGCGGGGCGATGTCCGCCAACCGGGATGGGGGACGGCGGGGGGATGGCATGGGGATGGGGGACGGCGGGGGGGATGGCGT
>NZ_JAMYEI010000006.1:0-287114 GCF_033790845.1 Dietzia sp. PP-33 | reverse complement strand
GGGGTTGTGTCGGTCACGTCGAGGTCTTTCGGATGGATGGCGTAGGAACCTCCATCGTCGGGAGACCTCGACGTCTATCTGCGGACCGACGCGCCCGACCGACCTACACCCTCATCTGGGAAGAGCCGACATGGCCCTTCCGGATCCGGAGTGCGTAGCGGGTGTTCGCGGCTGACGGGGCGAGGCGCAGATGAGGGGACCCGGGGCGTGTGAAGATGTTGGTTTTCACGGCTTGCATCCAGCGCCCCAGGACCCAGTTTTGAGCGCTACCGCCAGCTTGCTCGCCGACACCATCTGCCGCACCGTTGAACTCGGTGTGACCATCACCGACGCCGCCGTAGCCGGGGAGTTCACGCACCTTTTCTGCTCGCCGGTGAGCCTGGACCTGGTGTGCGCCGACTGCGGCACTGCTGGCCGGCTCCGGGATCATGTCAAGCGAAAGGTGACTGATCTGCCGATCGTGGGGCATCCCGGGAGGCTGCATGTGCGGGTGCCGCGCTTCACCGGCGACCACAGCGAGTGCGAGACCCGAATTCTCCAGCAGCCCATGCCGTCATTGGCTGAGCCACAGGCAAGACCACCTGGCGGTGCACCCGCTGGATTCTGCAACGGCTGGCGATCGACCGCACCAGCGTGTCGACTGCCGCCAAAGCGCTCGGGCTGGGATTTGGTCAATGACCTGGCGATATCCAAGGTCCGCACCTTGGTCTACGACCAGCCCGGGCACTTCGACCGCGTACGCGTGCTCGGGGTCGATGAGCACAAGTGGAAGCACGTCCGCGGCGACGGGACCTCCTCATTCGTCACGGTGCTGGTGGACCTCACTCCGGTGGTGGACGGCACCGGCCCTGCCCGCCTGCTGGACATGGTTCAAGGGCGGTCGGCGAAAGTACTGACCGATTGGCTCGATGACCGTGACCAGGCGTTCCGTGACCGGGTCAAGGTCGTCACCATGGACGGGTTCGCCGGCTACCACACCGCCGCCGCCAAGGCTGTGCCCGCCGCACGGACCGTGATGGACACGTTCCACGTCGTGCACCTGGCCGCCGACAAGCTCACCCTGTGCCGCCAACGGGTCCAGCAGGCCACCACCGGGCACCGGGGCCGGGCCGGCGATCCGCTCTACAAGATCCGCCGCGCCTTGCTGAGCAGGCAAGACTTGCTGACCGGCAAACAGAAAATTCGCCTGTGGACGGCGTTCGTGGCCGATGACGCCCACGTCGCCGTGGAAGTCAGCTACAGCATCTACCAGCAGCTCATCGATGCCTACGAGCAGTCTGGCCGCCGCGAGGGCAAGGTCGCAATGTACAAGCTCCTCAAGTCGATCCGGTCCGGCGTGCCCAAGGAACTGCTCGAGCTCGCGCAGTTCGGCCGCTCGCTATGGAAACGGCGCCGCGAGATCCTGGCGTACTTCGACGTGGGCGCCTCCAACGGGCCAGTCGAGGCCATCAACGGACGCCTCGAGCACCTCCGCGGAATCGCCCTCGGCTTCCGCAACCTCGGCCACTACATCCTCAGGTCACTCATCCACTCCGGCCAACTCCAGGCACGAATCAACGCACTCTAAAACTGGAAGAGCCGGGTTACGGGTGCGTTGGCTCCAAGATCGGCGCCATCCAACCGGAGATGAAGGCTCGCAGCTCGTCATCGGGCCGAGAAGCGGGGTCGTCCAGGCAGAGCACCGACCAGCCGACGTGCACGGCGATGTCAGCCAGGAATTCGACCCTGCCCTCGAGCTCAGGGAATCGGTCGACGGCGGGAGAGAGCAGGGCCACCGCGTAGTCGAGTGCGCGGCGGGCTGCCCCCGGGTCGAAGATCGGGTTGGCCGTTCCGGAGCGCGTGAGTTCCCGGAGCAGCGGATCTCCGAGGACGTGGTGGCGTGCCTCGATCATCATCTCCACGAACAGCTCCAGTGGCGACCCGGTCGACTCGAACAGTTCGGTGAATGCCCCGATCAGCGAGGTCAGCCGGTCAGAGACGGCCTGGGACACCAGTTCTTCACGGGTGCCGAAGATCGAGTGGACGGTCTGCCGGCTGACTCCCGCACGTCGGGCCACGCCGGCGACGCTCACGGCAGGGAAGCCCGCCTCCCCGATCACGGCTCGGGTGGCCTCGAGGATGATCGCCCGGGATCGCACCCGTCCAGTATCGGTCAGCGTCATGCGATGCTGCAGCCGGACCTGCTCCCGCCCTCGAGGGTGGAGATCAGCCAGGGCGTCACCTCGTCGTCGATCATCGTGTCGTGGATGAGCGGTCCGAAGTGGTCCGGGAGTGTCCAGCCGGGTGCCATGGCGGGCAGTGGGGTGGAGCGGAACGTCACGTCGCCGCCGGCAGCGCACCAGTCGCCGGCGAGGGCTCGGGCCTGGCCGTAGGGAACGGTGTCGTCGTTCGGTGAGGACGTGATGAGTACCGGCGAGGTGGGGGTGAGTCGGCCGAGCTTCTGGTCATCGAGCACCGCTTGCGCCAAGGGGTCGCCGGCGATCCACTGGTCCAGGCTGCGTCCGTCAGTGGTGAGGTCGGAGGTCCGCAGGAAGGGGCTCTTGAGTATCACGTCCGCGATGCACTTGGACTCCAGCGAGGCCAGAGTGGCGCGACCGCGATCGGAGACGGCCACGTCGACCAGAGTGCGCAGCTCGGGATAGCGATCGACCATCCCGTTGACGGACCATCCGATCACTCCGCCGATGAGGGTTCCGTCGATCTTCCGCAGGACCTGCTGGAGGTCTGCCACCGGCGCCCCGGCCCAGGTACCGCGTAGGTCGAGTTCGGGCGCGTAGTCGGGCTGGAGTTCAGCGGCCGATGCGGTGGCGCCTCCACCCTGCGAATAACCCGACAGGAGTAGAGGAGAGTTGACCCCGGCCAGTGCGCGGGCGGCGCGAGCAGCGTCCAACACAGCCCGGCCGGTCTCGACCCGGTCGACGTAGCTGTGGATCCGGGGGGTGCCCAGGCCGATGTAGTCGGTCACCACCACACGAGCGCCCATCGCGTGCCACTTCGCGGCCGAGACGATCTCCTGGTTGGCGGAGAGGAACGCGTCCGGGTAGACGCCCGCCCACAGTCCACTCGGGGCGGCGAGCGAGATGGCGCAGTGGTTGCCCTGGCCGGTGGTGCCGGGGGCGATGACGACGGTCGGCCGTTCACCGGGCCCGCGCCACGGACCCGATTCCTCGATCACCATGGCGGTGACAGCGGCAGGGGCGTCGTGGACGTCGCGAGAGGTGAACATCATGCGTGTCGCCGCGGCCGGCCACGCGCCGTCGGCTCCGGGAAGGGTGGCCGGGATGGTGACGGGCTGGGTGCGCACCACCGCACCGGGCTGCGCCGGCAGATCAGCCGGCGGCTCGTAGAACGGATCGGCGACCATGTCGGACATGTACGCGCGGGTGTCCGCGGAACCGAGAGGATCGGCGTGCGCGACGGGCGAAATCGCGAGCCCGACGACGACGAGGGCAGCGGTGGCGGTGGCGGTGGCGAAGGCTCTGAGTCGTCGCATGTCGGCCTTTCTCTGGTGTCGCATCTAGAAAACGTGGCCGACGTCGTGTCTGACGATCCTGTCGAGAGCGCGTTCGGCGATCGCCGCGATGGTGAGCGACGGGTTGCAGGCGGCCGTCGTGCCGGGGATGAGGGCACCGTCGATCACGTACAGGCCCCGTTGACCGAAGACGCGTCCCTCCAGGTCACAGACCCGGTCCATGGCGGCCCCGCCGAGGGGATGCCAGGTGGAGTTGAGGATCTCGTTGGTGTCGGTCAGGTGGCCGGTCGCTCCGGCGATCGCGTTCGCAGTACGCGAGATGTGCTGCTGGACGATGTGACCGTCGCCTCCGGCGGGCCACTCGATGACTCCACGGTCCTGGGCGGAGTCGTACACGATCCGGCCGCGGTCGGCGCTCACGCCGTAACCCACCAGCACAGTGCTGTGGATGGGTACCCCGACGGAGGGCAGCGAAGCCTGGATGACGGTGTGAGCCGAGGCCGGATCCTTCCAGTTGAGGCTGCCGTAGACAACGGGGCCTCCTTGCTCGGCGGGGAAACCGGCGGTGGGATCGGTCCAGATATAGATCCGATCAGCGTTGGTGCCCCACCCTTCACCGATCGCGCCGGGCAGGTCGGTCACCGCATCGTTCGCCTCGGCCCGGCCGAGAAGGGTGGCGGTATTGACCGACCCGGCGGCCAGGATCAGCGCCGGTGCGCGCAGGGTGAGCGTCTTGAGTAGATTTCCGCCGACGTCGAGCACATCCACGTCGAGTTCCCAGGAACCGTCCGGTGTGCGGCGCATCGCGCGGACATCGTGAAGCGGCCGCACGTCGACCAGTCCGGTCGCCTCCGCCTGAGCCAGGTAGGTGACGTCGACGGAGTTCTTGCCCCCGTTGTTGACGCCGAGGGAACTGTCGCCGTTGGTGTACGACGGCCTCATCTCACCCCGCAGTTCGGCCAGGGCGTAGTCCCAGTCGATCGGCATGGGGATCTTGCTCAGTGGCAGGCCGGTGTCGCGGACCCGCTGGGCGAAGTACCGGGAGGCCGCGTACTGGGGTGACTCGATGAGTACGTCCGGCGCCTCGGCGAGCCGGAGCATCCGGGCGACACGCGGGTAGTACTCGTGGTCCATCTCGCGCCAGTCGATCGCGCCGGGAAACCAGTCGTAGAAGAGCTCTTCGGTGGGCTGAAGGGCCATGCCCTGATAGATCAATGATCCGCCGCCCACTCCCGTGGGCAGGACCGCCGTCATATTGTGGCCCACCGACGCCTCGAGCAGGCCGGTGTAACGAGGGAGCTCGACGGGACGACCGAACACCTCTGCGGCGCCGCCGAACCAGAGCGCGCGCTCATCGGGGGAGGTCGCACTCGGGAAGGTATCGGAGTTCGGACCGGCCGGCCAACGCCTTCCACGTTCGAGTACCACGACGGGTACCCCTGCCTGGGCCAGTCGCAGGGCGGAGACGCCGCCGCCGAACCCGCTGCCCACCACCAGGACACGGTGTTCCTCGACCTCATGGGGAATCCGTCCGGTGGCAGACGCGGAGTTCGCAGCGTCATCCGCCCGGGCCGTCGCGGTGTGCGCGGTCGCGGCCGCCGCGAGGCCGGCCGCGGCCACCGAGCCCAGGAAACCCCGGCGGGAAATCAACTGCATTCGATCCTCGAATCCTCGTCGGCAGTGACGAGCGCCACTCACCTCGGGTGAAACTAGACAGTTCTCGCCAACCTGTCAAGGTGCAGGAGATGGCGTGCTGGCTTCCGACATTCCTCGGACGCGCCGGGGCCCGATGGCACAAGTGAGACCGAATCCGGCGACATTGCGGAACCATGCGACATCGCCGATCGCGCACGGCCAGCCCCTCGTGACATAGTGAACGCAAAGACTCGATGTTCACTACGGTCCGAGGAGAGCGTCGAATGCCGCGACCAACAATCACAGACCGTCGCCGCCGGATCCTCGACGAGGCCCGGGATCTGTTGTTGAGCGGCGGTTTCAAAGCAATGACCATGACCACGCTCGCTCGACGCGTCGGGATCAGTACTGGAGCGTTGTACCTGGAGTTCGAGAGCAAGTCGACACTCGTCGAGGAGCTACTTCGCCACGGCACCAAGACGATGGCCCACGAGGTTGCCGAACGGCTGTCCCGAGGAGAGCACGATCCGACACGGCTCTCCGACGTGTACCTGGTGGGCTCTGAGGTCCTGTTGGCGGACCCGTTCTACACCGCAGCATTCCTGGACCCCGACGGCGTACTCGGAGACGTCGTCGCATCCTTGCACCAGGAGCGCTACAAGAGGCGGCACTACGGCCTCCGTGACTATCTGAAGAAGCTCTCGGAAGCGGGCCGCTTGGCTCCCGGTATCGACCTCGACGGCCTGGCACTGACGATGTCGAGCTACACCATCGGTCTTCTCACCGCAGCTCGGACGCTTGGTCCCCTTACTGCCGACGATCTCAAGTCGAGCCTCAACACGATGGCAGATCTCATACGAGCGTTGGAGCGCGACAACCCCGCCGACCCCGGGATTCACGAAGCATATTCCGAACTGCTCGACGAACTCAGAGAAGAGAATCCCGGTGCCCGAGACTGACTACACCATCACTCACCCGGCGCTACGTCCCTTCCTCGTCACCCGCCCTGGATGCGAGATTCATGGTTGGGACGCAGGGCCTACCACCGCCACTACTGTGATCATGCATCACGGCGCCACAGCAGATCACCGGATGTTCAACGCACAAGTGGAGCCTCTGCTCCGGGCCGGGTTCCGCGTCCTGACGATCGACGGACGGGGCCACGGTCAATCGCGGCCGATGCTCTCCACACCGACTATCGACGATTATGTCAGCGACTACCTCGCAATTCTGGACGATCGCAGCATCGAACGCGCCGTCTACCTGGGCCAATCCCTGGGCGCCTACGTCGCACAACACGCCGTCACTCGCGCTCCTGAACGATGCCTGGCCCTGGTGGTGGTAGGCAGCACTCTCATCAGCATTCCTGTCTCCCGAGTGGATTCGATCGGCCTTCGCGCCAGCATCACGGCCTTCCGGCTCTGGCCCTGGACACATCTCACCCGACTCACGTCCACGAGCACCGCACGACAATCGGACGCCCGGGCCTACATGGCCGAGTGCCTGAACTCTCTCGGGAAACACGAGTTCCTGCGCATCTGGCATGCGGTCAACACCGCCGTGTCCACCGCCGGCTTCCCCGCCCTGCCTCCCGAATTGGCGATTCTCTGGACCCACGGGGACCACGACAGAGCCGGCAACATAGTTCGGGACATCCCCGCAATTCTGGAACAGGACCTACCCAAGCTCGAGTACCACGTCATCCCCCACGCACGTCACAACGCCAACCAGGACAATCCTGGAGATTTCAACGCCCGGCTCCTCACATTCCTCTCCGGCCTCCCGTCAGCCTGATGGCCACCGTGTGGCTCGACGAGGATCGAGGCATGTATCGGGAGTGGGAGCTACCTCAGACTGAGGTCCGGTGCGCCTGGTCGGTCGAAGCAACGACGGGTGGGTGGTGGACCCAACCGGCCACGGAGTTCTGGGGGCTCGGATTCAGCTCGACGACAGAAGGCGTGAGGGTCGAACTGATCGGTCCGGCTTCTCACCCGCAGCGCTTCGAGATGAGGGCCGGCGATCGAGCCTGGGGCGTGGAGCTGCACGCACACGTGTTCCTGCGCATGCTCTCGAAAGTCTCATTCGAGCTGGTGCAGGTCCTTCCGTCGAACTCCGTAGGCTTTCGGCTCGGAGAGCGAAACTACGCGATCCCGCTCCAACACCACCTCGGGGATCTCATCGACGAGCTGGTCGCGGACGGCGTGCTGTCGACGGACCCGATAGTGGCACTCGCGCTTTCCGGGAGAGGACACCAGGGTGGCCGGACGCTACGCCGACAGGTGCGTGGAGTCACCGGGCTCAATCGTCAACAGATCGCGGGCATCGAACGAGCCCGAGCGGCGTTCAGACTGCTCAGCGAAGGGATCGGGATCAGTGACGTCGTGGAGCTGGTGGGATACAGCGATCAGGCGCACCTCACCCGCTCACTGCGAGCCCTGGCCGGCCGCACACCGCGGGAGATTCTGTCCGGGCGGTGAGTCCGGGTGGCCACATCGTTCAAGACCGGGGTGGGGCCGTGTGGAGAAACTGGGGACACACCAAAGGAGTTCACCGTGTCCCTCACCCCGTTCCGCATTCGCGTCGATCCCGCACGCCTGGCCTTACTCGATGAGCGCCTGGAAATCACACTCTGGCCCAATGTCCCGGCCGGCCTCGACGGCCACGGCATCGCCGTTGACCGCGTACGAGAACTCGTCACCTACTGGCGCGAGACTTTCCGGTGGAGCGGATTCGCCGGGTCACTCGATCAGTTCGAGCACCTGATCCACGACGACGGTGACTTTCCTCTGCACCTGGTGCGCGCGCGGGCAGAGCAACCGACTGGCCTTCCCATCGTCCTGCTGCACGGATGGCCCGACGCCTTCTTGCGCTACCGGAAGCTGATCCCTCTACTCGCGAAGGCCGGCCACGACGTCGTCGTGCCGTCCCTGCCCGGTTTCGCGTTCTCGGGGCAGCCCACCGAACCGCTGACCGCGGCGACTGCTGCGGAGCGGGTCCACTCCGCACTGGCTGAGTTGGGGCTCACCCGATATGTGCTGCACGGCGGCGACTTCGGCGGCATCATCGCGGACGAACTCGCCGGTTCCCACCCCGACGAGGTAGCCGGCCTCCACCTCACAGATATCCCCTTCCCCAAGCAGTTCACGGTGGACCGGGGTTCGCTCGATGCCGAAGAACGCACCTTCTACGAGGCGTCGGACGCGTGGATGGAGAAGGCCGCCTACTTCACGGTGCAGACCGTCGAACCGCTCACCCTGGCCTACGGCCTCACCGACTCACCCGTCGGGCTCCTGGCGTGGATCGCAGACAAGTTCGATGCGCTCAGCGATGAGGTCGACCCCGAAGACGTCGTAGGACTCACAGCGCTCACCTGGCTCACGGGAACCGCGTGGTCAGGTCTCCGGCTATATGCCGACGACCACACCGAGTGGGACGACTCGAACCTAGACGACTCGGACTGGGACCCGGAGGACGCTGCCGGCAACTGGGCACAGGCCACCACCGACGCGGCCGCCGAAAACGACCAGCACGCGGGCCCTGCCGCTGATGGCGAGAAACCCCGGGCCGCGTTCTCGATCTTCCCTCGGGACATCGGAGTGCCGCCGGAGTCGCTGGCGAGTCGCTTCTACGACGTCGTGCAGTGGAACACACACGAGCGAGGCGGACACTTCGCGGCGACAGAGCGGCCGGGGGCCGTCGCTCACGACCTCCTGCAGGCAGCCTCGGCCTTCGGCCCATAGAGCGTCGTTGTGATCTTTCGGGCGGCGAGTCCTTCGTTGTCACAACCGTTCTGTCGGTCGCGATGGGCGAGCTGAACGGCACTCAATGGCTCCTTCGCCTACGCCGCCACCATCACAACCGCCCTGGTCGGAATGGTCATCGAGGTCGGTGTCATCGGCGATCGTCGATGTGCACCCCCCACGAGATCAGGGTCGTGATGCGGTTCCGTAAGCCGACGCCGCCCATCAGGCGAGAGTGCGGGCCTGCGCGACGATCGCGACCCGGCGGGACTCGCGGGTCGAAGCCGGCGAGATGAGCCTGGCGAGGTGTGGAAGGCAGCCGTCCGCCGTGGTGATGGCGACGAGACTCAGCAGTAGCTCAGCGGAGTACTCCCGGTCACGGTCGGGCAGCGCCCTGTTGAGTTCCCCGACCATCGAGGCGCAGCCGGAAGCGCGCGCCTCGGCCGATACCGGCTCGTCGAGTTCGAGGCCCTCCCAGGCCAGCAGGCGGGCGAGCTGCGGATCCTGCGCGGCGCGGTCGTGGAGATCGCCGGCGAGACGGCCGAGGGCATCCGCTCCCTCCCCCACGATGACGATGCCGCTGAGCAGGCGCTCGACCTCGGCGGCGAGCACCGCGCCGAAGAGCCCGGCCTTGTCGCCGAAGTACTGGTAGATGCGCTCCTTGTTGACACCGGCCGCACGGGCGATCGCGTCGACGCGCGAGCCCGCCAGGCCCAGAGCGGCGAACTGCCCGGTAGCAGCCTCGAGGAGCTTGCGTCGCGTCGCCTCTGTGTCCCATGCCATGCACAGATGATAATCCAACTGTTCGGTTGCTCCTGCTACTGTCGATCTCCAACCAATCATTTGGAGTTTCTATGAACCTTATGAACCCCCTGCCCCGATCTCTGCAGGCCCTAGTCACCTGGACCGCGATCTTGCCGCTGGTGCTTGCCGTCTCGGCACTCGTCGCGCCGCTGACCGTCGGTTGGCCCAACCCGTTGCGCACCGCCCTCGTCATCACCGTCGTCGTACCGCTAGCGGTGTTCTGGTTCGTCCCGTTGCTGGCGAGGGCGGCCCAGAGGACGCGCCGGGCCGTCGGCGAGAACCGTGCCGCTCGGCGCAGCATAAACACGGTCCGGCGATGAGGGCGCTCGTGCTCGGCGCGCGGGGCGCCGTCGGAGCCGCCGCCTCAGCCGCACTGCGCGGTCAGGGGCACGAAGTGATCGGTGCGGGACGGCGAGCGCTCGACGACGGCGTGAGAATCGATGCGAGGACCTCGGCGGGACTGACACGACTCGCTGAGGAGGCACGGCGTGTGGATGTCGTGCTCGACGCGAGCGGCTTGGAGCTCGCCAGCGTGCAGGCCGCGGTCGGCTCCACGCCACTCGTAGACGTCTCGGCCACCGCCGCACACCTTGAGCGACTGGCGGAAGGAGTGCCGGCCGGCGGCGCCACCCTACTCGGGGCGGGGATTGCGCCGGGCCTGAGCACCGTGTTGATCCGGGCACTGAACCCTGCGCCCGGAGACGAGATCGACCTGGCCGTGGTGCTCGGGGCGGGTGAGGCGCACGGCGCTGCGGCCTTGGACTGGACTGTCCGGCTGGCGGGCGCCACGCTGCACGCGGCGCCGGAGACCAATCCGGTCGTGAATTTCCGTACGCGCCGACAGCTACCGCTGCCCGGTGCGAAGCCGCGCACTCACTTGCGGGCGGACTTCCCCGATGATCTGCTCATCGGGCGCCCCTCGGGTGTCGACGTACGCAGTTGGCTCGCGATGGACAGCCGCTCGGCGACCGCCGCGCTCGGCCTCGTGGGCGTGCTGCCCGCGCTCGCTCCGCTGCTGCGCAGCGCACCTCACTTCGGCGGCCTCGCATGGAGCGTGAGTGCGATCCACCGAGGCTCTGGACGGGTGCTCGCCGCCACCGGCACCGGGCAGTCCGACGCGACCGGCCGGCTCGCCGCGCTCGCGGCGGAGCGCCTCGTCACACTCGGGTTGCGTGGCCCCGTGACGATGGCGGACGCTATGCGCACGAACGAGTTGGAGCTCGCGGGCGGACTGCGGTTGCACTGGCAGGAGGCTTCACGGTGACGTCGTCGGAAACGATCCGACTCAACGCCGTGACGCTGGCGGCGAGTACGGCGGTGCGACCACTCACCGTGGACGCCACGGGTTCCGATCACGGTGCATGGGTCCGCCGGTCGAAAGCCACAATTGCGGTGAGGCCTGGCGGCAACGCCCGGAGCTCGGCGGCCGCCGCCTCACCGCCATCCTGGGACGCGAGGCGGTGGCCAGCGTGCCACCCGACCACGCGGCCCTGGCCAGCGGTGCCAACAGCACGGCCCGCTATCTCGGCGCCGCGTGCGGAATCACGCTGTTCGCCGTGATCGCGACCAACACCGGAGCCGACATCACTGAGGGCTGGACCAACGCAGTACTCATCGCAGCCGGCAACACGCTGCTCGCCGCGGCGTTAATCGCCGCGCACACCGTCCTCCGGACACGGCAGGACTCTCGTCGAGATCCCGCGCCGGTGACGTGATTCGGACCGGGCCAGGGACTCGGGCTTTCGAGCGCCGTGGCGTCGGCCGCACTCGGTAGATACCGAACGGAGGCATTCCGCGCCTCTGTCGACCGTCAACGACAAAAGCGTTCCGCGCATCACCACTCGGGCGATGTGCGGAACGCTCGTGTAGACGGGCCCGGACTCAGAGGGAAAGCGGGCCCGGTGGTCAGAACCAGTGCTTGCGCCCACCGACCGCACGGCCGGCTGCGCCGAGCACAGCAAGAATGATGCCGATCACCAGGAGCACCAGACCGATCGTCCAGAGAATCGGGATGTCCAGGAGGAATCCGAGGATCAGCAGAATCGCGCCAAGGATGATCATGTTCTCGTCCTTTCAATAAGGGGGTTGAGGGTGAGCTGAGCGTACATAGGTCGGGTCCGGGCCACGACCGATGACCGACGTCAGTCCGCGCTGTCGAGGGCCTGCTGCCAGAAATCGGCCTCCAGGCGGGTGGCCGTGCGGAAAACCTCGGCGAGTTCGGCCATCCTGCGCTCGGCGAGACCGCCCTCGGACAGCCCGTCGAGCTGGGCGACTGCGGCACGGGAGGCGGCGGCGAACTCCTCGCCCGAGTACTCGGCGATCCACTCGCCGTAGGGATGACCGCCCTGGCCTCCACGCTCGGCGAGCCGGGGCTGCAGCCGGGCCCCGATCTCGGCATAACCGATCGAGCACGGCGCCAGGGCCACGTGCAGATCCAGAAGATCGCCGGCCATCCCGCAGTCCAGCACGTAGCGGGTATAGGCCACCGTGGCCTGTTTCTCGGCGGCGGCCTCGAGCTCGGCGCGCGGGATGCCCCAGCGCTCGGTCAACCTCAGGTGCAGCCGGGTCTCGGCGAGGATCGCACCTGTCGCCTCGTGGGCGGCGGTGATGTCGGCGAGGGTGCGGCTCTTGAACGCGGCCAACGCGTTGGCGCGGGCGAACTGCACCAGAAAGTGGAAGTCCTGGACCAGATAGTCGCGGAACACCGGCAGCGGCAGCGTTCCCTGCCCGAGCTCCTCCACGAACTCGTGTCGCGTGTACGCCTCCCACTCGGGGCGGCAGCGCTCCTTGAGGGTCTCGAACAGGGTCACTCGCGCCTCCTGGTGTGGGCGGACATCAGGCGGGCGACGATCGCTCCGTGTGGTCTGGCCCCCGGCCCGGTCCGCGTGTAGGTCTCGATCACCTCGAAGTCTGCCATTCCGACTTCGCCGGCCAGCGCCTCGATCGGCCATCGGTAGGCATCGGTCACAGCGTGATCGAACCGCTCCACCTCCGCGCCGTGGAAGAAGCCGAGCAGCAGACCACCGCCGGGGCGCAGGACGCGGGCGAATCGCGCGAGCGTGCGCCGGACGGTGGTGGGCTCATGGTGGATGAGCGAGTACCAGGCGAGGATTCCGGCGGCCCCGCCGGGCGGGCCGGTGAGTGCGTCGAGGTCGCCGACGTCGAAGCGACACCCGGGATGAGCGCGCCGGGCATGATCCACGAACTCCGGAACGCGGTCGACTCCCCGCACGTCGACACCCCGGGCGGCGAGATGACCGGTCCAGTGTCCGGGGCCGCACCCGGCATCGATCACCTGCCCGCCGAGCTGGTCCGCCCACCGCGTCACGAGTTCGAGGTCGGAGGGGTGGACCGACGCGAGGGAGCCGAGGTGGTCGATGTACTCCTGTGCACGGCGCGAGTACGCCACTCTCACCTCCCCGGTCACTGCGACCGCCCCCGCCGGCGACTCGGCGGGACGCCCTCCCAGCGGGTGAAGCTCCGGGTGAAGGTGGCGGTCTCGGAATATCCGAGCTCGCCCGCGATCGCCGTCACCGACACATCCTGGGCCAGCAGCTCCAGCGCCCGATGATGCCGTACCTCGTCGAGCACCCGCCGGAAGGACGCCCCCTCCTCGGCCAGGCGGCGGCGCAGGGTGCGGACGTCGACGTGCAGCTCACCGGCCACCTCCGCCATCGACGGCCAGCTCTCGCGCTCGTGCTGCAGTCGGCTCCGAACCTGACCCGCCACGCCCACGCGAGCCAACCGACTGTCGAGCAGCTCACGACACTGACGCTCGAACAGCTTCGCCGTGTTCTCGTCGCCCTGCGGCAGTCTCTCGTCGAGTCGCCCGCGGGTGATGATCAGGCGGTTGCGCTCGGCGTGGGGCCGCACCTCTTCGGGGGCCAGACCCCACGTCCTGCCTAGGATCACGGCGCTCTCGGGCCCGAGAGTCGTCTCGAGCGAGGTGACTCCCACGTCGATCTGGGCACCGCGGAACGCGACCGCGAACCCGGCCAGGTCCCGTTCGACCACGAACGTCCGCACGTCCGCCGGGATCTCGTCGTCCGCGGCGATCACAGAAGCGGCGATCACGGGGTCGGCGAGCACCGGGGCGGCGCTGTGGGCCTCTGCGTCTGCGGTGTCGTCCTCCGCCTCCTCCTCCTCCTCGAGCGAGAACCGCAGGTGCGTGGGCGAGAGCGCGAGATACGGGATGGCCCGGTCGAGCGCTGTCCGGATGGTCGGCCCCGCCAGCATCATGAAGCCGAAGATGCCGGTCCGCCCGATGGTCGAATGGGCGCCGATCCCGGCCCCCAGACCCGGCCGGTCACCGAGCCTGCCCAGGATGTTGCGGATCACCACGAACTCCTGATGCGCCCAGATCTGCGCGGTCTCGTCGTCGAGATCCCGGGGGTCGAGCCCGGTGCCGGCCAGGCACTCCCTCGTCGTCATCCCGTGATCGACGCCGCCGTCCACCATGATGCGGATCCCCTCGGTGCCGCGCGGCACCGCCCACACGGGGGACACCGGGCCCGACGACGAGGTCATCGCCCGAACCTATCAACGCGGGACTCCCCCTGACCGAAAATGCCAAATCCCCGACCGCTCACGCCCTGTCGCCGGCCCCCGAGAGTGTCTACCGTCACAGTCATGACTCTCGCCAGCGACATCAACACCGGTACGGGCTCCCAGGGATCCCGGCCGGGAGACGCCGGGCGCGGATCGGCAGGACCGACCGGGCTGGCCGACGCGATCCAGGAGCTCTACGCCCGGGCCAAGGCCGAGGTGGGCCAGGAGGATCTCGACCACATCCGCAAGGTCACCGCCTACGGGCAGGCGATCGACGCGCGCCGCCGTGAGCTGCTGCGCGAAGGGGGCCCGCGCGCCATCCGCAGGGCCACCGCGCTGGAGATGATGTACCGGCTCATGCAGTTCTCCGAGCTGGGCCACAACATCGTCCACGGCAGCTACGACCATCTGCCGGGCAACGGTGAGTACCACTCCGACCGGTACGACTGGGACTTCAACGTCGATGTGGACCACTGGAAGACGATGCACCACGCGGGCCACCACCCCAACACCAACATCGTCGGCAAGGACCACGACCTCGGTTACAGCGTCTTCCGGGGCAGCGCCGGCCAGGACTGGTACGGCCACCACCTCGGCCAGGTGGCGTTCATCTCCGCGCTGGCCGTCATGGCCCCGATCGCCGCGCCGTTCTTCCTGGCCAACATCGCTCGCAAGGTCGAGGGCCGCCGGTTCTTCAGTTCGTACACCCTGTCCTCCCCCACCAGGATCGCCCGCCGGGACGCGCGTCGCCGATTCGTGGACGAGCCGCTGCGCTCCGGGTGGAAGCCGCTGCCGACGCTGGTCGCCAACTACCTCGGCGGCGTCACCGGGTACATGTCCGTGTTGTTCCTGGTGCTCATCGAGCACCACGCGGGCGAGTTGGAGCTGTTCACCGACCCCGGCCCCGACGAGACCGCCGACCAGTACTACGAGCGGCAGATCCGCGCGACCCGCAATTTCCTGCCCAGTCCGAAGATGGACGAGGCCCTGACCCGGATCCTCGAGGAGGAGGTCCCGTTCGAGGGCCGCCCCGACCTGCGGATCTTCTACGGCGGCCTGGACACTCACGTCGAGCACCACCTCTTCCCCGACCTGCCGCCGTCCATGCAGCGGAAGGTGGCGCCGGAGGTGCGCGCCCTCGCGGCCGAGTTCGGGCTGCCGTACCACGAGACCCCGTTGCTGGAGACCGTCCCGCTCATCGCCAAGACGCTCACGGGCCTGTCGGTGCCGTTCGGCGAGCGGGAGTTCGGGCGACCGACGGACCTGCTGCGCAACCCGGCCTCGCTGGTGCGTCGCCTGACGTACGGGTTGTCCTACCGGGCCCTGCCCGAATCGCCGTACCTGGACAAGCCGAGGTTCTACAACGTTCCGGTCAAGGTCCTGTCCGCTACGCCGGTCGCGGACGGGCAGGCCCTCTCGGTGCGTCTGGCGCGGCCACGTGGGTGGGAGGAAGTCCACTGGGACGCCGGCGCGTACGTGTCCGTGCGGGTCGCGGTCGACGGCGAGGAGTTGGTCCGCCAGTACAGCCTCGTCCGTGACAGTGCGGACTCGCACGCTCTCGCCGAGAACGACATGGAGCTGTGCGTCAAGCGCGTCGACGGCGGCCGGGTCTCCAACCAACTGGGCGACGAACTCCGCGCCGGGGCGTACGTGACACTGGTCGGGACGCCGCAGTCGTCGGGCGACTTCGCGATCCCGACGCCGGAGACGCCGTCGCTGCACATTGCCGGCGGAGTGGGCATCACGCCGATCATCAGCCTGCTGCGCAAGATCGCCCGCGACGCCGGGACCGGCGCCGACGCCACCCTGATCTACCTCAACCGGGACGACCGCTCGGTGATCTACGAGGCCGAACTCCGCGAGCTCGCACGGAACTCGGGTATCACCCTGCACCTGTACACCAGCACCCCGGCCGACCGCGCGGACGTAGGCACCGGCCGGCTCAGCCCGGAATTGCTACAGCGGCTGGTCCCGGACGCCGCCCAGCGCGAGACCTACGTGTGCGCACCGGCCGCGCTCATCGACCTGGCCCGCGGCTGGCTGCGCGACCTCGGCCAACCGTCCGAGCGTTTCCACGCGGAAGCGTTCACCGCCCCCGAGCTCGACCGGCCCGCCGACGACGGCAGCCGCTATACGGTGCGCTTCCACCGCACCGGCACAGCCGTCGAGATCGACGGCGCCACCACGTTGCTCGAGGCTGCGGGTCGCGCCGGAATCGCGGTCCCCACCGGATGCGAGCGTGGCCTGTGCAAGGCGTGTGTGACCGGCAAGCTCAGCGGCACGACCCGTGCAGAGGGTGACGGCCCACTGCAGGAGCGCATCACCGTCTGTACCAGCACGGCCAGCTCGGACATCGAGCTGGACCTCTAGACGACCCGGTCTCTAAACGGCACCCGGTCTCTCAACGGCACCCGGTCTCTGAAAGGCACCGTGCCTCTACCCCGTCGTCACCACTTCCCCCGGGTGTACTGCGGCGGGTACGGGGCATCGCGCCAGTCCAGCCCGAGTTCGGCGGCCGCGCGCTGGGGCCAGGCGGGCTCACGCAACGCGGCGCGACCGAGGAACACGACGTCGGCACGCTCGTCGACCAGCAGTTGCTCGGCGTACTCCGGGTCACTGATGAGCCCCACCGCGCCGGCCAACACGACGCCGGACGCCCGGACCTCCTCGGTCAGCGGCACCTGGTAGCCCTGTTCGAGCGGTACCGGCGGGATCGTGGGGGTGTTGGCGGCCGACGAGACGTCGACCAGATCCACACCGTGCTCCGCGAGCCTGCTGGCCAACCACCGCGAGTCCTCCGGGGTCCAGCCGCCGCTCACCCAGTCCGTCGCCGAGATGCGGACGAACAGCGGCTTACCCCCGGGCCAGACCCGCCGGACCTCGTCACAGGTCTCCAGCAGCAGCCGCGAACGGTTCTCCCGCGACCCGCCGTACTCGTCGGTCCGCTCGTTGGACAGCGGCGAGAGGAACTCGTGGAGGAGATAGCCGTGGGCGGCGTGGATCTCCACGACGTCGAATCCGGCCTGGTCGGCGCGGCGGGCGGCGTCACCGAACGCGGCCACCACGCCGCGGATCCCCTCGGGGTCCAACGCCACCGGAGTCGCCATGTCGCCGAACGGGATCGCCGACGGCGCGACAGTGCTCCACCCGCCGTCCTCCACGGGCAGCGAACCGGTGGGCTCTCCCGGGAACGCCCGGTAGGTAGACGCCTTGCGGCCGGCGTGTGCCAGCTGGATGCCGATCGCCGCCCCTGCGAGTGCACGAAGTCGACGATGGGAGCCCATGCGTCACGCTGGGCGTCGTTCCACAGCCCGGCGTCCTGTGGGCTGATGCGGCCCTCCGGCACCACGGCGGACGCCTCCGCGACGATGAGGCCGAACCCGCCCTGGGCCCGCGCCCCCAGGTGCACGAGATGCCACGGGGTGGGGACGCCGTCCCGAGCGTCGCACGAGTACTGGCACATCGGCGAGAGCCAGGCGCGGTTGCGGATCTCGAGGTCGCGGATGCGGATCGGGTCGAAGAGGAGCGGCATTGCACCGATTAAACCCCCGCCGCCCGGGCCCGGTTCGCCGGGGACCACCCCCGGACGGGCGCTCACTCACCCGCGATGGCCGACTAGCGTGGGCACCATGACAGACGCGCAGGCCGGGCAGAGCCCCTCACCAGAGCCGCAGCTGACCCACCTCGACGACGGGGGCCGGGTCCGGATGGTCGACGTGGGCGACAAGGCCGTCACCACCCGCACCGCGACCGCCGAGGGTGTCTTCCGGACCCGCCCGGACGTGGTCCGCAAGGTCGCTGGCGATGACCTGGGAAAGGCCGACGTGCTGGCCACCGCCCGGCTCGCCGGTATCGGCGCCGCCAAGAAGACCTCCGAGCTGATCCCGCTGTGCCACCAGATCCCGTTGAACTCGGTCAAGGTGCACTTCGACCTCGACGAGGCGGCCGGCGAGATCCGGGTGGAGGCCACCGCCAGGACGACCGGCCGCACGGGGGTGGAGATGGAGGCGCTCACCGCCGTCTCCATAGCCGGGCTGACGCTGCACGACATGGTCAAGGCCGTCGATCCCCTCGCCACGATGGACGGTGTCCGCCTCGCCGCCAAGACCGGCGGCAAGCGCGGGGACTGGACCAGGGAGTCCGACGACGACAACGCCCGTCCGCACACCGGGCCCGCGGCACTCGATGCCGGCCGAAGTGGCGTCGTCGTCGTCTCCTCCACCGCCGCCGCGCGCGGTGACCGCGCCGATACCACCGGCCCCGCCATCGAGTCCTGGCTCTCAGAACGCGGTTTCTCCCCCGTCGAGGTGCACGTCGTGGCCGACGCGGACATCTCTGTGGCCCTGACCGAGCAGGCCCGCCGGTCGCCGGCGGTGCTGCTGACCACCGGCGGCACCGGCGTCTCCCCCGACGATCGCACCCCCGAGGCCACCGCGCCGCACCTGGAGCTCGAGTTGCCCGGGGTCGCCGAGGCGATGCGCGCGCGGGGACTGGCCGCGACCCCCACCGCCGCCATGAGCCGCGGCCTGGTGGGCTTCGCCGGACGTACGCTGGTGGCGAACCTGCCGGGCTCCGCGGGCGGGGTCCGCGACGGGCTCGCCGTACTCGACGAGCTGCTCGAGCACCTGCTCGACGTCCACGCCCACGGCGGCGGCCACTGATCGCGCACCCGCCCACCGCCCGATCCCCGCGAGAGGACCCTCCCCCATGACCGAACTCACTCCGCTCGCCCGGATCACCGACCGAGTGATCGACCCCCGCGAGGTCGAGGACGCCGTCTGGAGCACCGCGGACGGCGCGATGGTCACGTTCTCCGGGGTGGTGCGCGACCACGACGGGGGCCGCGACGTGCAGCACATCGAGTACTCGGCCCACCCCACCGCGCAGGACGTGCTGGCGCGACTCTGCGATCAGATCGCGGCCGAGCACACCTCGCCGGAACTCGAGGGGGGCGGACGACTCGACCCCCGGCGCAGTGTCCGCGTGGGGGCCGTCCACCGGGTGGGGGAGCTGCCGGTGGGCGAGGTCGCGGTGGTCGCTGTTGCCGTGGCTCCGCACCGCGCCGAGGCCTTTGCCGCCTGTTCGGATCTGATCGAGCGCCTCAAGCACGGGGTACCCATCTGGAAGCGGCAGCGCTTCTCCGACGGACTGTCGGAATGGGTGGGCGTCGGCGACTGCTGAGCACGCCACGGAGCCCGGGCGTCAGCAGGACCCGGTCGCCAGAAGGACCCGGTCGACCGCGGGTGGTACGCCCCGACTTGGTCGTGCTCAGCACGGAGAACGGGTGAAATCAGCGCGGTGGAGACAACCAAGTCCGGGAAGAGTGCGAATCGCTCGCGCCCCGCTCGTGTCCGCCGCTCGTGTCCGCTCAGCCCAGGCGCGTGCCGACCCAGTCGGCCAGCACCCGCGCGCACGCGTCCACTCCCTCGACCCACGTGGTGCCAGCGGAGTCGTCGGCCGGGTCGGAGACGTGCTTGACCAGCCGGGTCGGCACGCCCAGCGCCGCCCCCGCCGCGGCCACCGCGTACCCCTCCATGTCCACCAGGTCCGCGATCGACGCCAGGTGGTCACGCAGCGGACCGCCGGCCACGAAGCGGTCACCCGAGGCCAGCACCGGCGCGGCGCTCCCGCCGGGTTCAGTCAGCAGCGCGTGCGACGGCTCCGGCCTTACCGCACGGGCGGCCGAGAGGGTCAGCGGCGGCCCGTCGTGGCGGCCGGTGACCGCGTGGAGTCCGAGGTTGTCGAAGTCGTGCTGGAACACCGCCGCGATCTCGTGCGTGCCCCCCATGCCCTCGTGTAATCCGCCGGCGGTCCCCACGTTGACGAGCTCGCGCGGCCTGACCCCACCGCCGAGTGCGTGCGCGACGGCCAGTGCCGCCCGCACCTTGCCGACGCCGGTGACCAGGACGGGGAAGTCCGTGACGAAGTGACGGGCCTCCTGTTCCAGAGCCACCACGACGAGGGGGTGTGCCGAATCGACGGTTCCGAGGAGTTCCACGGGGTCCACGGTAGTCACCGCGTACGGCACCCCCCGACATCCGCTCCCGCGCCTGCGCACCCGCTGAATTCCCGCTCCCGGGGATGCACTCGCGCGTGAGCCGCGGTGCAGGCGCGAGTGCATCCCCGGGAGCGTATGGGCGAGCGAGGGGGCCGCGCCCGGGAGTCGGAGCGCGTCGTCCGGGTTTTCCCGTCCCGGCCCCGAGCCGCGCCTACGGTGAGAGCAGATGCCCACCGAACCCTCCCCGAGCCGATCCGATCCGAGCCCAGAGGTGATCGACGATGCCCGCGCCGTCTCCCACAACCGCTCTCCGGGCCGCGTCCCCGGAGGACCCGCCGCGGGGTCCCGCCGCCCACCGTGCAGCAACCCGCCGCGTGATGCTGACCTTCCCGGTGGTGGCCATGCTCGCGGCCGCCGGGTGCACAGGATCCGAGGACGAGCAGACCGGCGCCGAGGGCACCGGTGCCGAGCCGACGATCGTGGCCACCGTGACCCCTCCGGTCGAGACCTTCGAGCTGCCCCGGGAGGGGCAACCCGAGGACACGGTGCAGGACGAGCGCGCCGCGGCTGCCGGATTCGACCGCTCGAACTGCGCCACCGAGCTCTCCGGCCGGGCCATCGCCGACCAGACCATCGCCGGCACGGTGCAGGTCCGCGACGGGCAGACGTGTGTGCTGTCCGATCTGACCGTCGCCGGCGATATCGACGTCCACGTCGGCGGCCGCCTCGAGGCCCGCGACATCCGGGCCACCGGGGACATCGACGCCGAGGGCCACGCCTTTGTCCTGGTCTCGGGTGGCGAGGTGACGGGCTCGATCGAACTGGAGCGCGGCGGTGAGTCGCTCGTCGAGAACGTCCGGATCGGCGGCGACCTGGAATCGGAACAGAACTCCGGCACCCAACGCGTCGAGGGCAACACGATCGGCGGCGACCTCGAATGCCAGGACAACACCCGATCCCCGATCGGCGGCGACAACCAGGTCAGCGGCGAGCGACAGGGCCAGTGCGCGGGTCTGTGACCCGCCAGGTCACCGGCCGTGTCCCTCCGATGGTGCCCACCAGCGCGGGTCCGGCTGGCCGAGCGGTAGCCGCTCCACCACCTCGTGCCGGGCCCGGCCGCGAGGGCCCTCGCCGAGGAAGGAGTCGACCAACGCGATCTCGCCAACCGTCCAGGTGCTGCTGGTGAACGTGTCGAGAACCCTCAGCCACGCGGTGGCGTCGTCCCGGCCGCCGAGCCGCGCGAGCGTGAGATGAGGGCGGAACCGTGCTCCGTCGGGACCGCAGCCGGAGGCGTTCGCGGCCGACCGGGCTCCCGCGGCGAGGGCGTGCAGCGGTTGTCGTGCCCCACTCTCGCCCTCGGACTGCTGATCCACCCCCGCCCACAGCACCTTGGCCCGCTCGACCGAGGGGAACGCCCCCGCGCCGGACAGCCGCAGCCGGAACGGATCGTGCCTGCGGGCGAGCGCCCCGAGCCTGTCGACCAGGTCCTCGATGCGCCACTCGTCGACGGACGGACAGAAGGTCAGCGTGAGGTGCCACTGCGACGGGTCGGTCCACGTCAGACCCGGCCGGGGTTCGAGGAACCGCTCGAGTTCCTCGCGCACCTCCTCCGGCGGCATGACCGCGACGAACATCCGATGACCCATACGCGAACCCCTCCACTCGGCATCACACGGCGCGGCCTGCACAACAATCGGCTCGGCACTTACTCACCTCGCGACGTACTCACTTCACGCTGGCCCACCCCGCCCCTATCCACAAGCCCCGTGCACGAGATCTGAAGCGGTTCATCGTGGTCTGAGATCTGATCGGCTGGAAGTCGTGCGGTGGGGTTGGTCGTCACGCTCCTGTTCCGGGGGAGCTCCATGTCGTTGCGTCCCGAGTCAGGCTGGCGCCGCGCGGCGAAGAGGATACGATGGTGGTCATCACGGCGGTGGGGCTCGCCTTCAACTACGGCATTGATGCCGTCAACGGTCCCTGGTTTCAGTCTTGAGGCTGGTTGCTGCCGTGATTCTGCTCGACAGCCACCTCTCCGACCATCTCGGCTGGGCCTCTCCGCGCTGGGCGCCACTGGACGCCCACGGATAGAAAGTGGCAATGATGAGCGTCGATTTCTCCATCAAGGACCTGCAAGCCCTCGAGATCTTGGATTCTCGGGGCAACCCGACTCTGCGCGTGGACGTCCAGCTCGGCTCGGGCGCCACTGGCTGGGCTGGTGTCCCTTCAGGAGCTTCCACAGGCTCGAGGGAAGCGGTTGAGCTGCGCGACGGTGACCCGGAGCGCTTCGGAGGCAAGGGGGTCCGACGGGCGGTGGGTCACGTCGGCGGGGAGTTGCGGGACCTGGCCTGCTCGAGGCGGTGGTCCTCGCTGGCAGAGCTGGATGCGGCGATGACCACCGCCGACGGCACGGACAACAAGGCTCGACTCGGGGCCAATGCGATCGTCGGGATCTCGATGGCGGTGGCCCGGGCGGTGGCCGGTCCCGGAGAGCTGTTCGCCTCGCTGCGACCGGCCGGGGTGTCGCCGCGGCTTCCGGTACCTCACTTCAACGTCCTCAACGGCGGTGCGCACGCGGCCAACAACCTGGACTTCCAAGAGTTCATGATTGCCCCGATCGGCGCACCATCCTTCCCGGAGGCGGTTCGGGCCGGCGCGGGGGTCTATGCCGCGCTGCGCGGACTCCTCCAGGAGGCCGGGCACGCTACCGGCCTGGGCGACGAGGGCGGGTTCGCGCCACAGATCGACCGGCCGGAGGACGTGTTGACCCTGCTGGTGCGCGCAATCGAGGCCGCCGGCTACACCCCGGGCCGCGACGAGGTGGCCATAGCCCTGGACCCGGCGGCTAGCGAGTTCTACCGCGACGGCACCTACCGGGTGGCCGGGGAAAGCCTGTCCAGTGCGGAGATGATCGAACGGTACTCGCAGATCGTCACCGATTTTCCGGTGTGGTCTATCGAGGACGGTCTCGCCGAAGGCGACTGGGACGGCTGGACGGACCTGACCGGGCGACTCGGGGAGCGGGTGCAGCTGATGGGCGATGACATCTTCGTCACCAACCCGACGATCATTACCGAAGCGATCAGTCGCGGAGTAGGCAACTCGGCGCTGATCAAACTCAACCAGATCGGTACCGTCTCCGAGACCTTGGAAGCGATGCGAATCTGCCAGGACGGTGACTACACCCAGATGGTTTCCCACCGCTCCGGAGAGACAGAGGACAGTTTCATCGCCGACCTGACGGTTGCTACAGGGTGCGGACAGCTCAAGTCCGGCGCCCCGGCTCGCGGCGAACGCGTCGCCAAGTACAATCGTCTCCTCCAGATCGCTGCCAACCACCCTGAACTGCCGTACGGGTCGACAAGGGCCGAGCGGTGAGCCGCGTCCCGGATCGCCCCTGGCACGGAGTACCCACCGGATCGTTCCTCGTCTTCGGAGCGGTACCCGGCCAGGACCCCCATGTCGTTCGAGCTGCCGCAGCACTGGCCGACCGGATGCACACCAGCCTGGTGTGCGTGTGGACCGACCCGGCAAACATCATCATCAGACGCAACGGGGACGGATCCGTCGACACCGTCCCGATGGATCCCGACGGCGTGGACGACCCGAACCGCCCCACCGGAGACGAGATCCTCGTCGCCCAGCTCGAGACGGCGCTCGCGACCAGCCCCGTATCGTGGCGGTCCCACTACACCGACGGGACCCCGGCACGCGCGCTGCAGGAGACCGCCGAGGAACTCGACGCCGTCGCGATCGCAATAGGTACCCGCGAACCCGGGTTCGGTCACTGGGCGGCGGAGAAGATCGACGGGTCCGTCGCTGTGCGCCTGGCCCACCATCAGCACCGACCCGTCATCCTGATCCCCCGCCCTGACGATGGGCAGAGCGGGGAGCGTCCATGAGCCGCTCACTCCATCTGCACCCTGGGATGATCGCCCTCGTCGCTCTCGGCGGAGCCACCGGAACCCTGGCACGATGGGCGATGACCACCACGACGCCCGCCAATCACGGCTGGCCGATAGCGACCCTGACCGAGAACCTCGTGGGGGCGTTCCTACTCGGACTGCTACTGGAGACCCTCGTCCGGGCCGGCGACGAAACCCCTCCGCGGCGGATGATCCGACTCGGGCTCGGCACCGGCGTCCTGGGTGGATTCACCACCTTCTCCACCTTCGCCCTCGAGGTGGAGAGGCTTCTCTTCTCCGGTGAAGGCGGCCAGGCGATCGGCTATTTCGCGATCTCGCTCATCGGCGGTTTCCTCACCTGTCTGCTCGGCGTCATAGTGGCCAGCCGACATCATCGATGGCGCACCCGCCGTCTACCCGTTGATCCCGACCAGAGTTTCATCTCCGACCCCACCCGGCCTGGGAAGGACCGCCAGTGACCGTCGCACTCATCGCCATTTTCGGCGGGTTCGGGGCCGCCACCCGATTCGTGGTAGACGGCCTGATCAGAACTCGCTGGTCCAGCACGTTTCCCATCGGCACCGTCACCATCAACATCACCGGATCACTACTGATGGGCTTCCTCACCGGGGCGGCTGCCGCCGGGGCCGTCGGCGGCCGAGGACTTGAGGCAGCCACCATCGGCTTCTGCGCCGGCTACACCACCTTCTCCACCGCCATGGTGGAAACCGTGCGCCTGGTCCAGGGCGGGGACTATCGCAAGGCCGTACTCAACGCCCTGGGCACAGGAGTACTCGTCGTCGCAGCAGTAGCCGCCGGGCTCGCTCTTGCCGCGTACATCATGTGATCGCCCGCTGTTCCCACGAGCGCGACCAACGCCACCGCGCCGGGGAACCTCACACCGAGAGCCCGGCCTCCAGGGCCGCGTCGAGACCGGCGCGGTCGCCCGAGATCTCCAGCCCCGTTTCGTCGGCACCGACCCGGCCCCACAGCAGCAACGCGAGGGTCTCCGCGGAGCCTGTCACCTCGACCTCCGTGGCGCCGTCCGCGCCGGGAAGCAGCCACTCGAGGTCGGAACCGAGGGCGGTCGCCCCCACCGGCTCGGCGCCCGTCGCCAGACCCTCGGGAGCATGGAGGACGGCGTGGAGGCGGATCGTCACCGGGAGCGGGGGTCTCGTGGGGGCCGTCCGCGGGTGCACCGCGGTGCAGAACTCGTCGAGGGTGTCCGCTGCCACGTCCTCGGGCAGTGGTGTGGTGTCGGCGGGACCGCCCAGGGCGTGCTCGAGGTCCCAGCGGTGGACCGCGGTCTCGTGGAGCTGCCTCCGCAGCCAGAAGTCGGGACGGCCGGGAGCGGTGAAGGCCCAGACGGCGGTGTCGGGATCGGCCTCCGTGAAGGTCTCGATCATCTCCCCGGCGATGGCCGCGTACCAGTCGGCGAGAGCGGCCGCGCCGGCCGCAACCGGCGGGGCCGAGTCCTGCACCTCGCGCCTGCCGCCCGCGCGCGCGTCGGGGTCGGGACTCCGCACGGTCTGTCCACCCCACCAGTTGACGGCCCCGAGGTGGGCGACGAGGTCGTGCACCGACCAGTCAGGGCAGGAGGCCACCGGGGCGGCCAGATCGACGACCGCCGGGTCACCGCCCCCGGCGAGGGCGAACCGCACCAGACCGGCCTGGGCCTCCAGCGCGTCGAGCATCCGCTCCCGCGTCAGCCTGGCGCTCATACGCGCGTCGCCGCCTCGTTCGAGCCGATGGCTCCGCTGTCCCCGCTGCCCGCCCGGCGCCGGGTGAAGTCGATCTGCCGTCCCGCGTTGGACACCGCCACCACCGTGCCGGTGCCGAACACGCCGTCGCGGTCGAACAGTGACGCGGTCCCCACCGCCACACCGGCGTCGCTGAGGTGTTCGTCCGCCTCGATCCCGAGGTCGCCCGACCGGGGCAGACGGGCCAGGGCCAGGGTGAGGTCGGCGTTGATGAAGCCGATCCCGGCGTCGCCCCAGTGCGCCATGAGGCTGGTGGACTCGGCCAGGATCGCGGCCCGCTGGAACGGGGTCGCGTCCTCACCCTCGACCACGTCGAGCGGGTGATGCCAGAACTTCTTGCGCTGGTCGTTCTGGTGCGCTCCCATGTCGCGACTCCACGACTGCTGCTCCTCGCCACTGCCGAAGAACACGTTGGTCCCGGGCCGGGCCTCGTCGGGGTCCGCGTCGGCGGGCGCCTCGACCACCCGGTTCGACCGCCACACCTGCCCGGGCGGTTGCTCTCCACGGCGCAGCTGCACGAGGGTGGCGCGCGCGACCACCTTCTCCTCCTGGAGCAGCCGCACGTCCGCCACCCGGATGCGGTTGCCACTGCGGACCTCCTCCGTCACCGCCACGAGCGGTGCGGTGCGGACGGGGGCGAAGAGATCCACGGTGAGCCGGGAGGGCTGGAAGCCTGACGCCCCGTGCTCGGACTCGAGGGCGCGGGCAGCGGCCACCACCACGGCGGGACCGTTGACCATGGTGTCCGACCAGGCGCTGCGCGCGTACCTGGTGGGGATGTACGCCCCGGACTCGTCGAGGGTGAAGAAGGAACGCTCGCTCATCGTCTCAACCCACCATTCCGGCCGGGGTCCTGCGGGCTCCACCGGCGGACCAGGAGCGCAGCACGGCCGCGAGCTGCGTCTCGAAGTACTGCTCGGCGCTCGGCGAGTCCCGCCACACGCTGAGCTCCAGCGACACGACACCGTGCAGCGAGGCCCAGATCGCGGTGGCCGCCTCGTGCACGTCGGCGGCCCGGAAGATCCCCTCGTCCACCAGCGCGTCGACGATCTCCAGCAACGGCTCCCGCCACTGTGGGTCGCGGCGCTGTGGGTCGCGGCGGTCGGCGTCGGCCCGGTCCGCATCGACGCGGGGGGAGCGGACCGGCTCGGACACCACCAGCGCGTAGAGCCCCTGGTTGTCCAGCGCCCACCCGCGGTAGGCGCGGCATAGGGACCGCATGTCGGTCTCCACGCTGTCGTGGCGCAGCGCCTCCCGCAGCGCCTCGGCGAGCATGCGGTCCGCCTCGTCCGCGACGGCGGCCAGCAGTCCGGTCTTGCCTCCGAACATCGTGTAGATGGCCGTGGTGGAGGTGCCCTGGGACGCGGCCAACGGCCGCAAGCCGAGCTTCTCCGGGGCCGAGTCCCGGAGCCTGCGTGTGGCCTCCCGGAGGATCCCCGACCGCAGGGCCTCGTCGTACTGGGCGTGGGGCGGGGCGCCGGTGGCGGCGCGGGAGGGAGATCGGGTCACCCCGGCAGGGTACGACGACGATGTGATCATCGCGTGACAGCGCTGTGGCGTGTCCACCGGAACGCCGTGATCCCACCGGCATCACGCGGGACGGCCCGCGCCCGCCGGAATGCGTCGGACGCCGTGACAACGGTGTCCCACCTGCCATGACGGTGTTCTCGAGGACATACGCTGGGGCCATGCCCACTCTGCATCGTCACGACTCCGTCTTCGTCCTGCGCTTCAGCGAGCCGGAGGACCCGGCCGACGCCCCGGACAACGCCTTCGCCCCCGAGTTCCTGGACTCCCTCGATACCGCCCTGGGCGAGGTCGAGTCGTCCGAGGGCCCGGCCGCCCTCGTCACGACCGGAGCGGGGAAGTTCTATTCCAACGGTCTCGATCTGAGCGTGGTCGCCTCCGATCCCGCCGGCCTGCCCTCGTACGTCTCGCGGGTCCAGCGGGTGTTCGCGCGCATCCTCCGTCTGGAGCTGCCGACGGTGGCCGCGGTCAACGGGCACGCCTTCGGGGCCGGGGCCATGTTCGCGCTGTCCCACGACCACCGCGTCATGCGGGCCGACCGCGGTTTCTGGAATCTGCCCGAGGCGCAGCTCGGCATGCCGTTCCCCCCGGGGATGAACGCCCTCATCAGCACCCGCCTCGCCCATCCCGTCGCGAGCACGGCCATGCTCACCTCGAAGCGCTACCCCGCGGCCGAGGCGATCGCGGCCGGGATCGTCCACGAGTCGGCCGAGGCGGACGCGGTACTCGACCGTGCGGTGGCCGTGGCGGCGGAGCTGGCCCCGCTGCGGGGCGCGAACTACGCGGGCATCCGCACCGGCCTCGTCGCCGGCATCCTCCCGCACCTCGACGAGCCGATCACGCGGCTCTGAACGCCCGGGATCAACCGACACCCGGTTCGCAGACCCCTCCCCCAGTTGGCGGACACCCCTCCCCAGTTGGCGGACACGATAACGGCATTCGGCGGACAATTCTCGCGAGTTCGATGCCTCTAGTGATGAATTCCGTCCGCCAAACTGCCGGGGGGTGTCCGCCAACTGGGGGAGGGTGTCCGCCAATCGGGCGACGGCGGGGGCTGGGGCGCCACACTCGGGGGCATGACCACCCACCGAGGGGCCTGCGAATAGACCGAGGGCCCGCACCCCGTCTCCCCGGGATGCGGGCCCTCACACCGTCGTTCAGTTGGCGGCCGCGTAGGCCTCCATCACGTCGGCCGGGATGCGCCCACGATCGGAGACATCGAAGTTGTTGTTGCGTGCCCATTCACGAATGGCCTTGGTATCGCCCGAGGCGGTCTTGGCCGCGGCCTTTCGCGGGGACTTGCCCTTGCCGCCGGTCACGCGGTGACCGGCGTCGATGTACGGGGCCATGACCTCGCGGAACGCCTCTGCATTCTCGTCGCTCAGATCGATGGAGTATTCCTTGCCATCAAAGGCGAACGAGATGGAATTGGCCTCATCGCCCAGTTCCGTTCCGTCGATGTCGTCGATGTACCTCACCTGGAATTGCTGCGCCATTGATTCTCCCTAGCTAGGTGCGTCTTCTACTGTCCGACATTATGCACCAGTATTCGCAACTTATGCCTGATCACATTCGTCGCGCATTCCGGTTAGTGTATTAAGCGCCACTGATTCGACTCTTCACGGGCCGGTCAGGAGACCATTACAGGAGAATTCTCGGCATACAGGCGGACGATCAACTCGACGATCTCCGGGTGCGCCCCGAGGGGCGGGGACGTCAGGTCCGCGCCGGCCGCGGCGAGTTTGTCGGCGAAGAACCCGGGGGCCAGCAGGTGCGTCGCGACCGCCACCCGCCGGTGACCCTGTTCCCTGAAGCCTGCGACCGCCTCCGCGACGGTGGGGCTCGCCGCGGAGGCGAAACCGGCGGCCACCGGCACGCCCAGCACCCGGCCCAGGGCCGAGGCCATGGCGCGCGTCTCGGCCCGCGAGGACTCGTCCCGGCTTCCCGCCGCCCCCAGGACCACCGCGTCGGCGCCGAACGCCCCCACGGCGCCGGCCTCGGCGAGCCGCTGCACCAGTGCACGCACCAGCTCAGGATGGCCCCCGAGGTGGGTCGACAGTGCCACCGGCCCGGGGGCACCACCGCACGCGTCGCCGACGTCGTGGGTCACGTGGAAGCCGCGCGCGAGAAATGCCGGGACCACGACCGTGGGGGCGGCGTCGGCGAGGATGCGTTCCGGCCCCGGCGACTGGACGTCGACCCAGGCCAACCGGCAGTCCACCCCGTCGAGCCTCTTGCGGGTCTCCACCAGGACCCGGCCGAGTTCCCGGCGCCCCGTCGACGAGCGGGTCCCGTGTGCCACCAGCAGCAGTCGGGGCCGCTCCCGGCTCGGGTCGGTGGTGTGCGCGCTCGTCGTCATCCCCCGAGCATGCCGGATTCCGGATGCGACGCTCGGATCCCTCGACGAGACTGGGGTGATGGACGCCACAGTCGGACGCAGCGGGCGGTCCCGCTCCCCCTCCCCGCGGCGTCGGGCGCGGCCCGAGGTGACCGTGGACAACTACGAGGCCGTGTACGACTACTACGGCCCCGGCCGGCGACGGGACGGTTTCACCCACCCCCTGTTGGCCGTCGTCGGCGCACTGTACGGGCCACGGCTGCGGATCCCGCCCGAGACCGTGACCGAGCTGCACCGGCTGCACAACGCCGGGGTGGGGGTCATCGTGGCCGCCAACCATCCGTCCACACACGACCCGTTCGTGTTGGCCTCGGCCGTGTACGACAAGCGGGTCCGCTTCCTCGCCGCCGGCACCGGCCTGACCAAGGACCCGCTCTTCCGCGGGCCGCTGCGGCCGGTGTTCGAGTACACGGGCACGGTGCCGGTGTTCCGGGCCAAGAACTACGTGGGCACGGCGCGAGAGGTGCACGACGCGGCGGCGGCCCGGCTCATCGGGCTGTGCGTGGACCGGCTGACCTCGGGCGGGGTGGTCCTGACGTTCGTGGAGGGCACCAACTCCTCGGCGGACGATCTGCGCACGCTGCGGCTGGACTCGGTCAAGAAGGGGGTGGGTCAGATGGTCCGCGGGGTCCGCGAGGCGGCAGGGGCGGTGGCGGTCCTGCCGATCGGGCTCGTCTACCGGGGCCGGGAGCACGTCCGGACGCCGCCACGCCACCCGGTGGTGGCCGCGGGCCCGCTCGCACTGTGGGAGGGCCCCGGGCCCGCGCCGACCGTCGACGAGGTGCGCGGCGTGGTGCGGGACGGCATCGACGACGCTCTCACCGAGGCCTGGCGCTAGCGGCTCAGGCTCCTCCGTCGATCACCCCGGGGACGATCTCGAACGTCACCCCGGCGGCCTCGAGCTCCCGCGCCCGGTCCGCCAGCGAGTCGGCCGCGGCGATCCGCACCACCCCGTGACCGGCGGCGGAGCGGGCGGCCAGCAGTCCGGCCACCCGATCGGCGGGCAGAGCTGCTCCGACCTCGATCACCTCGACGTCGTCGTCGATCTCCGCCAGGAGGCCCGGATCGGCCGCGCCGTCCACCACCAGCACGTCCGCGGCGTGGACGAGGCGCCGGGCACGGACGGTGAGCAGGTCACCGTCGCCGCTCCCGCCGACCAGGACCACCCAGCCCGCCTCGGGGCGGCGCCGCGCGCGCAGTCCGGCCGGCGCGGTGGCCAGGGACCGCGCCACGTGACGCCCGACCCGGACAGACCGGC
This sequence comes from Dietzia sp. PP-33, assembly GCF_033790845.1. NCBI lineage: Bacteria > Bacillati > Actinomycetota > Actinomycetes > Mycobacteriales > Dietziaceae > Dietzia > Dietzia sp. PP-33. The sequence goes on along the minus strand of NZ_JAMYEI010000006.1, from coordinate 256,072 downwards.
GCGGGTCCGCGGAGTCCACGGCGATCCGGACGAATCCGGCCGGCGTCGCGACCGCGGTGCGTGCGGGGACCCGGGCCGAGCCGAGCGCGGCGTCGCCGGCGGTCACGCACCAGATCCGCCGCTGCTCGCACAGCGAGGCCACCTCGGCGTCGACCGCCGGATCGCCGGTGGCGACGTGCACCATCCAGGGGGTGTCCAGGTCGGCGGGACGGAAGTGCCGGTCGACGACGACGAGGTGGTCACCCTCCCGCGCCGCGAGGGCCGCCATCGCCGGGTCCACGCGAGGGGCCACGACCCGGACGAGGGCGCCGGCCTCGAGGAAGGTCTGGGCACGGCGGACCGAGACGGGGCCCGCGCCCACCAGCAGCACCTCGCGAGCGGACAATCCCACCGTCAGGGGCAGACCGTCCAACGCGGGTGCCGCCGGCCGCTCGACCGCGGGGGCGGGGTCGGCGAACGCGATGGTCACAGGTGGATGCCGCACTCGGTCTTTGAGGAACCGGCCCAGCGACCCGAGCGCGGATCCGCTCCGGCTTCGACGCGGTGGGTGCACGGCTCACAGCCTATCGACGGGAAGCCGTCGTCGAGCAACGGATTGAGCAGGCAGCCGTGCTCCTCCGCGTAGGCGTGGACACGTTCCAGGGTCCAGGCCACGAGCGGGTTGATCTTGATCATCGAGTGCTTCTCGTCCCACTCCACGATCGCCGCACCGGCACGATGGTCGGTGTCCACGCGGCGCAGACCGGTGATCCACGCCTCGTACCCGGACAGGGCGGCGTCCAGCGGCTCCACCTTGCGCAGGCGGCAGCACAGCTCGGGGTTCGTCTCGAACGGCCGCGGCCCGAGCGCGGCTTCGTGCTCCTCACGGCTCGCGGGGCTGCGCACGTCCACCACGTTCAGACCGGGCGTGGAGGCGAGCGCGTCCCGGACCCCGACGGTCTCCGAGAAGTGGTAGCCGGTGTCGAGGAAGAGCACGTCGACGCCCGGCGCGTACTGCGCGGTCATCTCCGGCACCACGGTGTTGGCCATGGAGCAGGCCACGGCCAGTGCGTCCCCGAAGGTCTCGCCCGCCCAGGCCAGGACCTCGGCGGGGTCGATCTCACCGTGACGGCCGTAGAGGCCGCGGTCGTCGAAGCGGTGGGCCGCGTCGTCGGCGATCGCCTTGAGTTCCTCTGTGGTCCGCCGCCGGCCGGGGCCGGGGGTCAGGACCGTGCTGCGGGGCAGCAGATCCAGAGCTACAGCGGTCATACGAGCACCTCCTCGTCCACCCGGTGCGCCCACTCGGCGAAGGTCTCGCCGTTCTCACCGGTCTCCGTGTACTTGCGGATCACGCGCTCCACGTAGTCGGGCAGCTCGGCGGAGGGCACGCGGAGCCCGCGGACCGTGCGGCCGAGCCCGCCGTTCTCCTGGTCCTCCGAGGCCAGGCCGCCACCGAGGTGGACCTGGAACCCCGGGGTGTCGCCGTCCAGCAACTGACCCTTGAGCCCGATGTCGGCGGTCTGGATGCGCGCACAGCTGTTGGGGCAGCCGTTGAGGTGGATCGACAGCGGCGTGCGCAGCGGCGCGTCATCGGCGAAGCGCTGCTCCAGCTCGCCGATCAGCGCGGTGGCGGTGTCCTTGGTGTCGACAAAGGCGAGCTTGCAGAACTCGATGCCGGTGCACGCCATGGTGGCGCGGCGGAACGAGCTGGGGCGGGCGTGCAGCCCGATCGCGGCCAGTCCCTCGACCAGCTCGTCGACCTTGGCCGGCTCGACGTCCAGCACGAGGAGCTTCTGATGCGGGGTGAAGCGGACCCGGTGCGAGCCCGCGGCCTCGGCGAGGTCGGCGACCTGCGCCAGCTTCTCGCCGCCCACCCGGCCGACGGTGGGGGCGGCCCCCACGTAGTAGCGGCCGTCCTTCTGCTCGAAGATCCCGACGTGGTCGCCCGAACCCACGCCCCGCTCCGGCGCGGGGCCGTCCGGGAGCTCACGGCCCAGGTACTCGTCCTGGAGGACCTGACGGAACTTCTCTGCGCCCCAGTCCTTGATGAGGAACTTGAGCCGGGCGCGGGTGCGCATACGGCGGTAGCCGTAGTCGCGGAAGATGCCCACCACCCCGGCCCAGACCTCGGCGGCCTCGGACTCGCGGACGAACACGCCGATGCGGGTGGCCAGCTGCGGGTTGGTGGACAGCCCGCCGCCCACCCAGAGGTCGTATCCCGGGCCGAGCTCGGGGTGCTCGACGCCCACCAGCGAGATGTCGTTGATCTCGTGGACCACGTCCAGGCTCGGGTGGCCCGTGATGGCGGACTTGAACTTGCGCGGCAGGTTGGAGAACTCCGGCGTGCCGATGTACTTGGCCTTGATCTCCTCGATCACCGGGGTCGGGTCGAGGATCTCCGACTCGGCCACGCCGGCCACCGGGCTGCCGAGGATCACGCGCGGGCAGTCGCCGCAGGCCTCGACGGTGTCGATCCCCACATCCTCCAGCCGCTGCCACACCTCGGGCACGTCCTCGATGGCGATCCAGTGGTACTGGATGTTCTGCCGGTCGGAGATGTCCGCGGTGCCGCGGGCGAAGTCGGTCGAGATGCCCGCGAGCACGCGCAGCTGATCGGTGGTCACCGCGCCGCCGTCGGTACGCACGCGCATCATGAAGTACTCGTCCTGCAGCTCGTCGGCCTCGAGCTTGGAGGTCCGGGTGCCGTCCAGGCCCTGCTTTCGCTGGGTGTAGAGGCCCCACCAGCGCATCCGACCCGACAGGTCGTCGGGCGGGATGGAGGCGAAACCCTCCTTGGAATAGGTGTCGAGGATCCGCTGACGCACGTTGAGCGCGTCGTCGGTGAGCTTGAACTCCTCATTGTGGTTGAGGGTGAGCTTGCCGTCGACCTTCCACTGGCCCTGCGGCTTGGGGGCGCGCGCGGGACGGGCGGGGCGGGAGGGGGCGTCAGTACCGGTCATGGAGGCGACAATAGGTGAAAACAGACCAGTCTGTCTAACAAGGGGGGCCTAACCCCGCCCACGACGTCCGGAGACTCCCGAGGGCGGCGACCGAGAGAGGATAGTTGTTTCTTCACCAATGCCCGACATGCGTGCTGACGGGCTCAATTTTCCCTTAACGCCCCGCTCTCCGCTGCACTGCGGTAGCGCACTACCGGACTCGGCCGTACCTTCGGGCTTGTAGCCCCACACGCCGTGGGGTGCCCGACACGAAAGGACACACCATGTTCTCTGAATTCTGGGCCAACCTCGCCTCCGGCTCCGCCGAACTCCTCCCCGACACCGGCACCGGCTCGGCGGCCATCGACGGCTTCCTCGCCCTGCCCTCCTATGTCCTCGGCACCCTCGCCGGCGGCGCGGCGCTCTTCGGCTCCTGAGCCTGACTCGGCACGCCCCGGTGGTCCGCCACCGGGGCGTCTCGCATTTCACGGAGACCCCAACGGCGCTCTTCGCGACAGCGCTCGGGTGCCGGTGGTCTCACATCCCGCAGAAGTCGAGCCAGGTGTCGACCTCGCGGCGGGCCTGTTCCCTCCCGAGGACGTAGGCCTCCGCGAGACGATCCACCCTGCGCTCGTAGCTGCGGATCATCACCCGGTGCGGGCGGAAGACCAGCGCGTCGCCGGACTCCTCCAGCGCCTCGATCTCGTCGAGGGTCTCGTTGTAGAGCGCCCACCGGTGCTGGAGCGCCTCCCCCACCGCCGGGAACCTCCGGAAGTACGAACGGTAGAACGGCGTCAGCCGCCGCGGCGGGATCTTCCGGTAGCCCTCCGGTTGGGTCAGCACCACCAGCAACTTCTCGTAGCCGGCCTCCTGCGCCGCCGAGAGCGGGATCCCGCCGTCATGGCCCAGGGCCCCGTCCACGTAGTACTCGCCGTCGATCAACACCGGCGGCATCCACACGGGCATGGTCGAGGACGACCTGACCATCCGCATGAGATCCGGCATGCCAGCGGTGTCCTCCTCTGTCCAGAACACGGTGGCGCCGTCCGAACACCGGAACGTCCCGATCCTCGCGGCCGAACCGCTGCCCGCGAACGTGTCGAAGTCATACGGCAACACCTGATCCGGTAGACCGGTCTGCTCGTATATGTACTCCGCGTTGAACAGCCCCTTGCCGCGGGCGAAGCTTCGCCAGTCCCCGAAGTTGGGATCCGCGGCCAGTTCCACGAAGCTCTTCCGGGCCCGGACCCCGTCACGGGAGAGGTAGTTGGCCACGTGAGAGGCGCCCGCCGAGATCCCCGCCGCCATCCCCGCGTGGATGCCGGCATCGATCAGGGTCTCCACGACCCCCGCCGTGTGCACCGCCCGCATACCCCCGCCCTCGAACAGGACGGCGACATCCGGAGCAGTGGGGGACAGATCGGTCACGACACCAGGGTAGGGCTCATCGCCTCGGCGACGGTGATCGGATACCGTCTCCGGGGTGAGCGCCGTCACCGACTTCATCGTGTCCATCAACGACGTCTACTGGTACGGGGTGATCGCGCTCCTGGTGGGCGCCGGCCTGTACTTCTCGGTCACCACCCTGATCGTCCAGATCCGGATGTTCCCGGAGATGTTCAGGGCCATTCTCGAGAAGCCATCGGACATCGAGAAGGACAAGAAGGGCATCTCCGCCTTCCGCGCCTTCACCATCTCCGCCGCGTCCCGCGTGGGCACCGGCAACGTCGCGGGCGTCGCGATCGCGATCACGGTCGGCGGGCCGGGCGCGGTGTTCTGGATGTGGCTGCTGGCGATCATCGGTGGCGCCACCGCGTTCGTCGAGTCCACCCTCGCGCAGCTGTACAAGGTCAGGGGCAAGGACTCCTACGTCGGTGGCCCCGCCTACTACATCCGCGACGGGCTGGGCTGGAAGCCGCTGGCCGTCGCGTTCGCCGTCATCATCACCGTCACCTACGGATTCGTCTTCAACGCGGTCCAGGCGAACTCCATCGCGCAGTCCGTGCGCAACCAGTTCTCGCTCGAGGGCTTCGGCCCCGGCCTGGTCATCGGGATCGTGCTCGCCCTCGTCGTGGGCGTCGTCATCTTCGGCGGCATCCGGCGGCTCTCCGCGGTCACGGAGATCCTGGTCCCGGTGATGGCTGTGGCGTACATCCTCGTCGCCCTCGTCGTCGTCGCCCTCAACATCTCCGAGGTCCCGGGGATGATCTCCCTCATCGTGGGGCACGCGCTCGGCCTGCGCGAGGTCGCGGGCGCCGCCGTCGGCGCGGCCATCATGCAGGGCATGCGCCGCGGATTGTTCTCCAACGAGGCCGGCATGGGCTCGGTTCCCAACGCCGCGGCCACCGCGTCGGTCTCCCACCCCGTCAAGCAGGGCCTGGTCCAGGCACTCGGCGTCTACTTCGACACCCTCATCGTGTGTTCGGCCACGGCGTTCATCATCCTGCTGGCCAATCCGGACTTCGGTGGCGAGCGCGAGGGCATCACGCTCACCCAGGACTCGCTGGCCGCCTCGGTCGGCGACTGGGGCGTGCCCTTCCTCATGGTGGTGATCTTCTTCCTCGCGTTCTCCTCGATCCTGGGCAACTCGTACTACGGCGAGGCCAACATCACCTTCCTGCGCGGAAATCCCGCCGCGCTGCGGACATTCCGCGTGCTGGTCATACTCGCCGTCCTCGGCGGCAGCCTGGGTTCGGTCGATCTCATCTGGAACCTCGCCGACCTGTTCATGGGCGTCATGGCCACCATCAACCTCATCGCGATCATCCCGCTCGGCGGACTCGCGGTGGCGCTGCTGCGGCACTACCTGCAGCAGCGGGCCCAGGGCCACAACCCGGTGTTCCACCGCGACGACCTGCCCCAGGCGCGGAACGTCTCCTCGTGGGACGGCTCCGACCCGATGACCCACCAGCACGTGGCCGACGAGGCCCGTGACGTCGAACCCGAGGCGTGACGCCGCAGCACCCCGCGACCGGGGGGACGGCGATTCACCGACGATTCGCCGCCCTGCCCAAGGCGCACCTGCACGTGCACCTCGAGGCGGCGATGCGCGAGGAGACACTGCGACAGTGGTGCGCCGAGGACGGAGCGGAGGTCCCACCGCTCGTCGAGTTCCCCGACTTCACCCGTTTCCTCGACGCCTACGGCCTACTCATCTCGCTGCTGCGCACTCCTGAGCGGGTCGAGCGGCTGCTCGACGAGGTGGTGGCCGATTCCGCGGCCCAGGGAGTCGTGGCGCTGGAGTTCGCCTCCATCCCGGAGAAGGCCGCCGCCTTCGGCACGGCCGGGGACGCCCTGGAGTTCATCACCCGCGCCGCCGCCGACGCCGGTCGACGCCACGGGGTGTGGACGGGTGCGATCGTGAGCATCGACCGGGGGGCCGGCCACGGGCACGCGATCGAGGCGGCCCGCCTGGCGGCCCGGTTCGCCGACCGCGGGGTGGTGGCCGTGGGTCTCGTGGCCGACGAGCGGGGCAATCCCGTGGCCGACGCGGCCGAGGCGTTCGCGATCGCCCGCGACGCCGGTCTCGGGGTGGTTCCGCACGCCGGCGAGCTGGCCGGGCCGGAGGAGGTGCGGTCCGCGCTCGACCTGGGCGCCGACCGCATCCAGCACGGCGTCCGGGCCATCGAGGACCCACGTGTCGTCGGGCTACTCGCCGAGCGCGGTACCTGTCTGGACGTCTGCCCGAGCTCGAATGTGATCCTGGGCGTGTACCCCTCGCTCGAGGAGCATCCTCTGCCCACCCTGCTCGACGCCGGGGTCCGCTGCTCGATCGGCGCCGACGACCCCCTGCTCTTCGGCGTCGACGTGGTGGACGAGTACGTGTTGGCCCACGAACGCATGGGGATCACCCACACGCGTTTGGCCGACGTCGCACGGACGTCGGTCGAGTCCTCGTTCGCGCCCGCCGAACTCAAGCGCGACGCCCTGGCGGGGATCGACGCCTGGGCACGGTCCGTACCCGGCTGAACCCCAGCGACTCGGGTGAACCCCCGCGAGTCTGCTGAACCCCCGCGCTCAGGCGCCTCGGCGGATCCTGTCCGCGGCGAGGATCATCGGCACCTGCAACGGCAGGCGGCCCCACGCGATCGCCTGGTACGGCCACACGGGCTTGCGGCGCCAGGCCCGCACCATCTGCAGGTTCCCCGGCAGGACGCCCACGAACAGCGCCACAGCCACCGCTCCACCGAGGGCCCGGGTCCGCGGCACCGCCAGCAGACCCGCGACGGCCATCTCCGCGACTCCGGAGCCGTAGGTCCACGCGCGGGCACTGCCGGGCAGCTCCGGCGGGATCAGCCCGTCGAACGGACGGGGCGCCACGAAGTGCAGCGCGCCCATCGCCCCCAGCGCGGCGGGCATGGACCAGTACCGGACTACTTCTGCGGTGTCGTTTCCCATTCGCCCGAGACTACGGTCCCCCGCGCCGTAGCGAGCACCTCACCGGATCTGCGGTAGCACCCGCTCCCCGAGAAGCCGCAGCGACTCCCACCCGGCCTCCACCGGCATCCCACCGCACAGTGGGTGGCCGGCGATCAGGCCCAGTTCCCCGGCACGGACCCGGCGGACCAGTTCCTCAGGGGTCGCCACCACGTACACGCCCTCCGCGCGCAACTGCTCGACCGATCGGGCGTCGGAGTGGACGAAGGAGCTGCGGCCGGGCCCCATCTGCCAGGCACGATAGGCCTCCGCGTCGGCGAGGAGATACCGGCCGTACCGGTCCCAGAACTCGTCGGGGTCCCACGCGCAGAACACCGCGGCGGGGCCGGGGACCGGGGCCACGACGAGGCCCGGTTCGTGCCCGTGCGCGCGACACTCGGCGCGATACAGCTCGGTGAGCGTCGGATCGTCGAGCTGCGGCTGGAAGTGCATCCCCAGGCGCCCGGCCCGCCTGGCGGCCGCTCCCCCGCCACCGAGGAAGACCAACGGGTACGGATCGGAGAACGGCCTCGGGGTCACGGATGCCCGACTCGAACCGTCCGCCGGATCCTCGCCGACCGGCTCCCCCGCCCACGCCGAGAGCATCGCCTCCAGTTGCCGCTCGAACCGCATCCCGCGCCCCCGCCACTCCCGGGAGTGCATCGCGTACTCGACCGGTCGGTATCCGAGCCCGAACGTGAAGCTCACCCGCCCCGACGCCACGTGGTCGAGCACCGCGATGTCCTCGGCGAGCCGGACCGGGTCGTACAGCGGTGCGACCAGCGCCCACACCGCGATCTGGATCCGCTCGGTCACCGCAGCGACAGCAGATGCCGCGATGAGCGGCGACGGGAGATATCCGTCCTCGGAACCGTGGTGTTCGGAGAGGTTGACGGCGTCCTGACCCGTCTCCTCGGCGTACCGTGCCATCTCGAGCGCCGCCCGGTAGCGATCCCTCCGCTCGGCTGCGTCCGCCCCGGGCGCCCGGAAGTCGAACCGTGTGACGACGTAGGCCATCAGACGCGCGCCATGAGACAGCGCGCCATCAGACGGCCGTGCCGGCGCGGGAGTCGGCCAGGACCGAATACGCCGTGCCCCGTTCGTCCCGCTCCCACCAGGTGTCGTCGCCGCCACGGGCGCCGCCCACGCCGTCCTTGATCAGCTCGCGCTTGAGGATCTTGTTGGTCGCGGTGGTGGGGAGCGCCTCGGAGACCCGGACCCAGCGCGGCCACGCCTTGGGAGAGAGATCGGGCTGGGAGGCCAGGAACTCCTCGAGACCTGCGGGGTCGAGTTCGCTGTCGTGCCGGACCACCACGGCCGCGGCGAGCTGGTCGCCGACGCCCCGAGGGTCGGGCAGTCCGTAGACCGCCACCCGGGAGACCGCGGGATGCCGGAGGAGGATCTCCTCGACGATGCCGGCCGCCATGTTCTCCCCGTCGACCCGCAGCCAGTCCCCGCTGCGACCGGCCATGTACACGTTTCCGTCCGCGTCGCGGTAGGCCAGGTCGCCGGACCAGTACATTCCGTCCCGCATGCGATCGGATGTGGCTTGCTCGTTGTTGTAGTAGCCGGCGAAGAAGCCGGCACCCTCGGTGTTGACCAGCTCGCCCACGCACTCGTCGAGATTGGCCACCGCTCCGGTGTCGTCGAATATCGCGCGGGGACACTCGGTCACCGTCACCGGGTCGTACACCGCGACCCCCGGGAACGGTTCGCCGATGGACTCGAGTGGCGAGTTCTCGGTCCGGACGATGATGATCGCGAGTTCCGTGGAGCCGTAGGCGTCCCGCACGGTGCAGCCGAACCGCTCGGCGAACGCGGGGATGTCCTTGGCCGCGGCCTCGTTCCCGAAGGCCGCCCGAAGTGTGGTTTCGGCGTCGTCCGGGCGAGCCGGGGTGTCGAGTATGTACGCGAGCGGTTTACCGACGTAGTTCATGTACGTGACCCCGTACCTGCGGATGTCGTCGCCGAAGCGGGTCGCACTGAAGCGGCGGGCGAGCACCATGGTGGCGCCCACGGCGATCGCGGGCGAGAAGCCACTCATGATGGCGTTGGAGTGGAAGAGCGGCATGGACAGGTACAGCACGTCATCGGCAGTGAGCTCGAAGGACGGCGCGAGCGCCTCGCCCGACATGGTGACCGTGAAGTTGCCGACCTGCACGGCCTTGGGATCCCCGGAGGTCCCGGAGGTGAAGATGAGCATGAACGGGTCGCCGGCATCGACCGCCGGAGGATCGGCCGGCGGCTCCGACTCTGCGACCGTGGCCGCCCACTCGTCAGAGTCCGTGTCGATGACACTGACATCGCCCAGGTCCAGCCCGTCGAGTAGCGGCGCGAGTTGCGAGTCGGTGAGCAGGACCTGGCAGTCCGCGCGACGGATGTCACGGGCCAGCCCCTCTCCTCGCCGGGTGGCATTGATGCCTGCCACGACGAAGCCGCCGAAGGCGCCGGCGGCGAGCGCGTAGAGCATCTCCGGGGTGTTCTCCAGGAGCGTCCCCACGTGCCGCGGCAGCGAGTCGTCGAGCATCGCCTCGAGGGCTCCGGCGCGCCGCTCGGCGGCGGAGACGTACTCGCGCCAGGTCACGGTGAGGTCGTCGTAGCGGATCGCCGGCGAGTCGGAGTCGGCGTGACGGCGGAGTTGTTCGCGAACGGTGTCGGCCATGGTGGTCCTCGGGGACGCAGGGGTGGTGTGATCTGGATCATAACCAGACAGGCTGACACTCGTCAGGAAAGTTCGAGAGGCGGCCGCCCCGCGACCGCTGAGCCCTTCCGATCGGACCTGAATTCCCGTGCAGTGATCCCCCACCAGCGGCGGGCGTACTGACTGAACGTCGTCACATCGTCCAGGGCCAGGGCCGAGGCGATCTGATAGAGGGGGATCTCTGTGGTGGCCAGCAGTCGGGCGGCCACGTCGCGACGCACCTCGTCCCGGATCGAGGAGAAGGTCGTGTTCTCGGCGGTCAGCTGTCTCTGCAGCGTGCGCGGGGACACCGAAAGGAGTTCGGCGACCCCGGCGAGCGTCGAGGTCCCGGTGTCGAGGGACCGCAGGAGCAGGGCCCTGGTCCTCTCGGCGTAGGTCTGGTCCCGCGAGGGACCGTGCTGCTCCAGATAGCTCAACGCGAGCTCATGGGCCATCAGGTCACCGCCCGTGATCTCCCGGCCGAGGAGCACGGCGGGCACGCGCAACATCGCCGCCGACGCGAGCGGCCTCGCCGGAGCTCCGAAGAGCGCCCGGTAGCGACCCGGGTCGGTGCTCAGAGGATTCGGGAGCTCGACCGACAACAGTCCGTAGTCTCCTCCGAGGAGGGTGAACATGGACCGGTGGAGGAAGAGCAGGACCATGTCGACAGCCTGGGGCGGCAGCGCGGCCGCGTCGTCACGGTAGCCGAACCGCACCCCCAGCACACCGGGGTCGTCCTCCGGATCAGGGACGACCGTGATCTCGAGTGAGCGGGCGTGGAAGAACAGGTACTTGGAGGTCATCTCCAACGCCCGGGTGGTGGTGGGAGCATGCCGGATGGCCGCGGCCACGGGGCCGAGCAGCCCCAGGTCCTGCCGCAGCGCCACCCGCAGACCGAAATCGGGGCAGCGCAACTCGACGGCCGTCGTCTCGAGGAGTAAACCGATCGCGAGATCCTGCACCAGGATCTCGTCGCTGTCGAGCGCACCATCCGGCAGGCCACAGCGCAGTGCCAGTTCGTCAGCGTCGCCTCCGAGCGCGTCGATCACCGCCCTGACACCTCGCAGACCTGCCGAACGTACGTAAGCCACACCAGAACCCTTCGCTAGATGGCGCGATAGAGCAACCTCTTGGCGCGATCCGGCAATTTTTCGGCCGGGATCGGGACTATCGTCGCCCATATGACAGCCTCTGCTGACCGCCGCCCTCCGGCCGGCACCCTCGAGAACCCGCTGGATCTACTGATCGTCGGCGCCGGCATCTCGGGTATCGACCTGGCCCACCACGTCCGCAACGCGTTCCCCCGCTGGTCGTGGGAGATCCACGACGCCCATGACGACCTGGGCGGCACCTGGCACACCTTCCGGTATCCGGGAATCCGCTCGGACTCGGACATGGCCACATTCGGCTTCCCGTTCCGCCCCTGGCCCCACGAGTCGACCCTCGGACAGGGCGACGAGATCAAGGAGTACATCCGGGACACGGCGCGCGACTGCGGGGCACTGGAGCGCCTGCATCTGGGTTCGTGGATCAGTAACGCGGACTGGCGCAGCGAGAAGGGCCTGTGGCAGGTCACGAGCGTCCGGACCGAGAACGGGGCCTCCACCGAGCGCACGGTATGGACCCGCCGCGTCCACTTCGGCTCCGGCTACTACTCCCACTCGGAGGGCTTCCGGCCCGACTTCCCCGGCGAGGAGGAGTTCACCGGCGAGATCATCCATCCCCAGCTCTGGCCGGAGGACGTCCAGTACGCGGGACGCAGGTTCATCGTGATCGGGTCCGGTGCCACCGCCGTCACACTCGTCCCGGCACTGGAACACCTCGGTGCCGACGTCACGATGCTCCAGCGCACCCCGAGCTATGTCGCCCCGCTCCCGGAGAAGGACATCATCAGCGCGGTGTGGAAGAGCGTCCTCCCGTCGTCGCCGGCGTACCGGGCCGCCCGGTTCACCCACGGTGCCCGCGACATGGTCCAGTTCCTGATCGCGCAACGTCTCCCCTGGGCCTTCAAGCAGGGGTTGCGCGCCATGCAGCGCCGCTACATCTCCAGTGACCAGATCGCCGAGCACTTCACACCGACCTACAAGCCCTGGGACCAGCGGGTGTGCAAGGCGCCTGACGGTGACATCTTCCGGGCGCTGCAGCGCAATGCGCGTGTGGTGACCGGGCACATCGACACCTTCACCGACCGCGGCATCCGGCTGGAATCGGGCGCCGAGCTCGAGGCCGACGTCATCGTCACCGCCACCGGGCTGGAGCTCGAGGCGTTCGGCGGTGGCACCCTGAGCATCGACGGCCGGGAGCTGGCCCCCGGCGACCAGACCACCTACCGCGGCATGATGCTCGCCGGCGTGCCCAACTTCAGCTTCACCGTGGGCTACGTCAACGCCTCCTGGACCCTGCGCGCGGACATGGTGTCGCGGTACATGGTCAAACTCTGGCGCGCCGGGGAGAAGAGCGGGGAGCGGATCTATGCGCCGATTCCGCCCGAGACCCCGGGGAATCGACCGCTGTTGGACCTCGATGCCGGTTACGTCCGGCGGGGCGCACACCGCTTCCCCCGGCAGGGCACCGACCGTCCATGGACGTACGTACAGAACTACCTCACGGAGCTGCCGGAATTGACCTTCGGCGACCAACGCCGGGACATGGCCTTCGGCGACAAGATCAGGCTGGGGGCCGTCCGATGAGCCGTCGCATCCTCATCACCGGCGCCGCGTCGGGGCTGGGACTCGCCCTCGCCCGCGAGTACCTCGCGGCCGGGGACGAGGTCATCCTCACCGACGTCCACGCGGAGACCCCACCCACCGTGAGTGGCCTCACCGGCCACTGGAGCTACCTGAAGCTCGACGTGACCGACGACGACGACTGGGCCGCCGCCGTGCGGGTCGTCGACCCCCTCGACATCCTCATCAACAACGCCGGCATCGCGGTCGGCGGCCGGCTGGACTCCACCTCGATGGAGACGTGGAAGCGCATCGTGGACATCAACCTGCTCGGCGTGGTCCGCGGGTGCAAGGCGATGGTCCCGAAGCTCGGGCGCGGCGGCCGGGTGGTCATCACCGCCTCCGCCGCAGGTCTGGTGCACGCGCCGCACATGGGCGCCTACAACGCGACCAAGGCCGCGGCGGTCGCGCTGGCGGAAACCCTCGACGCGGAGCTGCGGCCCCGCGGGATCTCCACGTCCGTCATCTGCCCGCTGTTCTTCAGGTCCGGCCTCGCCGACTCGCTCTCCGGCGACGACCCGCAGGCCGATCAAGCGGCGCGGACACTGCTCGCCAAGACGCCGCTGACGTCGGAGAAGGTGGCCGCCCGGTCGATCCGTGGGATCAATGCTCGGCGACTCGTCATCACCCCGGACGCGCTGAGCACCTTCACGTGGTATTCCAAACGATTCAGCCGGGTTCCCTACCTGGCCGGGACCCGCCTCATCGGCCGGGTGGTCGACCGTCGGAGCTGAGCGACGGTCGACACCGACCCGCCCACAGGCGGGACAGTGATTTCTCAGTCACTCGCGCTGGGTTTTGCCCACGTGGATACATAACAGCTTCTTCATATGCATGGCGTGGCAGCCCTGGAATGTCGCTCACATAAGGGTTTGATGTTTCCGCCTCGCCGCCATCGGAGAAATAGTTTTCAGCGCGTAGTGCGGTGGATTAACTCCGCACTTTTTTCAGCGGACCCTCCGGGCGACAAGTCAGAAAAGTGCTGGTCACTGCTGTTCGAGTAGTCGAATCACGCATCAATTCTTGGTTTTCAGCTACTCCTACACACTGCCAAGGAAGAGAAATTACGCAGGTTCGACCGATTTTGAGAATCAGTGGCTTCGTTGCAATTCCTCTTTCTTAATGCATACTGGGGATAAGGAATTCTGCTCGAGCGCCCCTCCACGCTTGCAACGTTGAAGATCCCTCCTGCACGACCCTCGGCACCACCCCTCGCGAGAACCCTCGCTACACCCCTCAGCACGACCACACGTAAGTGGGAAAACATGATATCGGTGCACGCACCTACACACTCACGCTCTCTGCGACGTTGGCTGGTGGCGGGCGTCGCACTGACTACTGTCACCGCGATGACGATGCTCGGCACCGTCGCCTCGGCCCAGTCCTCGGTCGGGCTCGGAACCGCACAGTCATACGCGATCCTCGCGGGGGCGGCGATCTCCAACACCGGCCCCTCCACAATCAACGGAGACATCGGCGTGTCTCCGGGGACCGCCATCACCGGTATGGACGAGGCAACGGTCAACGGGGCGACGAACGCCGCCAACGCGGCCGCCCTCCAGGCGCAATCCGACCTGACCATCGCGTACAACGAGGCGGCGAGCCAGCCGCCCACCGACCCGGCGAACTACTCCCAGATCGGAAACCTCGAGAATCCCCTGACGAGTGGTGTCTACAACGCGACTTCCTCTATGAATCTGACCGGGACCGTGACCCTGGACGGGGGAGGCAGTTCGGACGGAATCTTCATCTTCCAGGCGGGGACGACCCTGGTCACCGGGTCGAACAGCAGGGTCGAATTGATCAACGGAGCCAACCCGTGCAACGTGTTCTGGCAGGTGGGTAGCTCCGCGACCCTGGGTACGGGCACCAGCTTCGTCGGCACCGTTATGACAACGCTGGATATCTCTGCCAACACCGGGGCCACAGTGCAGGGCCGCCTACTCGCCCAGACTGCGGGAGCGGTCACGTTGGACAACAACACGATCAATATCGAGCCCTGCGGTACCCCGACGGTCCCGACGACGACTCCGGTCACGCCGACGACTGACCCCGACGACTCGACGACTCCCACCACCACCGAGACGACCGACCCCGATGACTCGACGACTCCGACGACCACGGAGCCGACCGAGCCGACGACCTCGGTGCCGACGACCACTGCGCCGACGACCACCGTGCCTCCGACCTCTGTGCCGACGACTCCCCCGACGAGCGTCCCCGGCAGCTCGTCCGGCATTCCCCTCTTCCCGCTCCTGATCCCGGCCATCCTGCTCGGAGGCTCGGTCGCGGCGGCGCCGATAGTCGGGCCGATGATCGGACAGTCCCTCGGAGATCTCGGCTTCCCGCTGCCCGAACTTCCGGGCTTCCCGCCGCTGGCAGGGTCGGCCATGCCGGGACCGGCACCGGTGCTACCCGTCGCCCCCGCGCCGATGGCTCCGGGCCCCGAGTCTCCCAACGGCCGCGGCGGCGAGCCCGGTGCCATGGGCGATGTCACCAATCCGGTGGCCGCCGGCACCGCCGGGACCGCCGTCCTCATGACCGGTTCGATGGGCGACTTCGAGCTGCCCCTGCCCTCCGGCGTCAGGCTGCCTCCGTTGCCCTTCATCCGTTGATCTGACACGGGCACACGGCGAGCGGAACCGGGGGTCGGCAGATTCGACCCCCGGTTCCGCCACGTCGTCCGGGTACACGCCTGGGTCGTCGAGCGCGCTCCGGCGGCAGGTCGCCGTCTTTCTCTACTGTGGCGAGAGCCTGTTGAACCACGCACGCTCACACTGCACTCGATCACACTGCACTCGAACAGAACCACGGGAGATCACATGGACGTCGCCGCCGTAGCCGCCACCGCACCGGACGCGCCTCTGGAGAAGACCACGATCCGACGTCGGGATACCGGACCGGCCGATGTGCTCATCGAGATCGAGTACGCCGGCATCTGTCATTCCGACATCCACCACGTGCGCGGCGAGTGGGGTCAGACCGCCTACCCCGTGGCACCCGGGCACGAGATCGTCGGCATCGTCCGGGAAGTCGGTTCCGAGGTCTCCCGGCACGCGGTCGGCGATCGCGTGGGCGTCGGGTGCCTAGTGGGAGCCTGCCACGAGTGCTCGTCCTGCACCGCGGGCCAGGAGCAGGAATGCGAGCGCGGGGCCGTCGCGACCTACGGCTCACCGCTGCCCGAGGACCATCCGGAGGGGCCCGTCACCCAGGGCGGGTACTCGACCCACATCGTGGTCGAGGAGCCCATGGTGGTGTCCGTCCCGGACGGGCTCGACCCGGCCGCGGCGGCGCCGCTGCTGTGCGCGGGGATCACCATGTTCTCTCCACTGCGGCAGTGGAACGTCGGCCCGGGCACTTCTGTCGCGGTGATCGGCATGGGCGGGCTCGGGCACGTCGGTGTGAAGCTCGCGGTGGCGATGGGCGCCGAGGTGACGGTCCTGTCGCAGACCACCTCCAAGCGGGACGATTCACTGCGGTACGGCGCCGTCGAGCACTACGCGACCGCCGGCGACGAGGGCAAGGCGAAGCTGCGTGAACTCCGCGGCACCTTCGACGTCATCCTCAACACGGTGTCCGCGAACCTCCCGCTGGACCGGTTCCTCGCCACGCTCAAGCCGCGCGGGGCGCTGGTCAACATCGGGATCCCGACCGAGCCGATGTCGGTGCGGGCCGGGTCCGTCGCCGCCGGGCGCAAGATCCTGACCGGGTCCATGATCGGCGGCATCCCCGAGACCCAGGAGATGCTCGACTTCTGCGCCGAGCACGGGATCACCGCCGAGATCGAACTCATCTCGGCGGACAAGATCAACGAGGCCTACGACCGCGTCGTCCGTTCAGACGTGCGCTACCGGTTCGTGATCGACGCCAAGACGTTCTGACTCACCGGTGCGACTCACGGCCTGACTCACCGCGTTGCTCACCCGGGCGCCACCTGCGCGAGCAAGCCGGCGAAATCCTCGTCCGACGCCTCCAGGAACCGGTGGGCCTCGGCCGCGAAGTCCGCCAGCCCGGCGAGTCGGCCCGCACCGCGCGAGGCGCACACCGCAGCAGCGCCACAGGCCCGGTCCAGTGCGGACGCGATCGCCGAGCCCCCGGGAAGCGCGACCGCCACGCCCTGAGCGACGTGCGGGAACGTCACCTCCGAGGCGCGGGCTCCGGCCTCGCGGAACACCGAGACCGCAGCGGCGATCTTGTCCGCGTCCGCTCTGATCGTCCCGTCGGGCATCTGCTCACCTCGTCGTCGTCGCCTCATCGACCTCACGGAGGCCGTCATGGGGTACGACGGCCCCACCACGCCGACCGGTTCCACCGGCCCCGGAACAGGGCCGTGGAATGGCCGTCGTGTCGTACCCGTGCTGTCTACTCGGGGCGTGGGAGGACAGGACTACCGGGACGCTCGACCACCGGCCGGGCCCTTCCTCCCACGACCCGGCGACGTCGCCCGGCGCCGGGACTCCTCCCTCACAGGAGTGCACCATGGCCCTCACCTGGACCCCCACCATCGACCGCGCACTCGCGGTCGCCGCCCGCTGTCACGCCGGTCAGACCCGCAAGGACGATCCGACGCCCTACATCTCGCACCCCGTGGCGGTGGCGCTGATCGTCTCCGACTTCACCGAGGATGCGGATGTGCCGGTAGCCGCCCTGCTCCACGACGTGCTCGAGGACGTCCCCCCGTCCGTGTACTCGGCGGACGACATGGCAGCCGAGTTCGGCGAACGCGTGACCGGGCTCGTCCGCGGTGTCTCCGAGGAGAAGACCGCCGGCGAGGAGACCCCGCCGTGGCGGGTGCGCAAGGAGGGCTACCTCGCGCGTCTGGCCGAGGACTCGCCGGAGTGCCTGCTCCTCTCGGCGGCGGACAAGATCCACAACCTGCGATCGATGGCCGCCGCCCACGAGCGACTGGGCGACGACATGTGGGGGATCTTCAACGCCGGGCCGGAGGAGAAGTTGTGGTTCTACGGGGCCATCGCCGGCACCGTCGAGGAACGTCTCGGTGACTGCGCGGCCTCGCGCGAGCTCCGCCGGGCGGTCGAGGACGTCGCTGCCCTCGCGCCCCGGTGACATGGCCGGGCGACGCCGTCAGACCGGCTGGAACTCGGCCTTGATTCGCAACAGGGTCTTGGCCTGTGTCCGCCCTTCCAGACCCAGCACCAGGCCCGAGGACTTCAGACGCCGGGCCAGGTCGGAATCGGCCGCGAACTCGGATTCGCTCTCGATGGTGATCTCCACCCGGCGCCCACCGTTGAGGAGCACCGACTGCTTGGCGGCGTCGAGGCCGGGGATGTTGGTCCACCGGATCGGCCCGGGGTCACGGGGAGCCGCCCCCGTGCCGGAGAACGAGTAGTCGAAATCCGTGCTCTGGGTGCGGGTCACCTTGCCCCACCCGGCCATCGGCCCCACCCCCACCCGGGCGGCGACGGCGTTGCGGCGGGCGCTGTAGGTCGCGCACTCGATCTCACACGCCCCCAGGGTGTTCATCACCCGCAGCGCCTCCTCGAACCGCTGGCGCAGGCTCCAGGCGTCGTACTGCCCGAACGGCACGAGCAGCGGACGGCCCTCGATCGGCGCCTGCACGTAGACGACCCGCGGGACGACCTCGCCCTCGACCACGTCGTACCCGGACCGGACCTGCATGGGGCGCTGGATCACGTCGGTGAGCAGGCCGCGCTTGTCGGTCACGGGCGCGGTCTCGTAGAACGACACGAGCTGACTCACGGGCGCTCACCTCACTGCTCGAGGTCGCGACGGGTGCGGACCTGACACCCAGGGTATCCGCCGCGGGGACACCGCCCACGCGTACTCGGGTCAGCGGCGGTCCTCACCCGAGCGGCCACTCCCCGAGGTCGGTGAGGTCGTCGGCGCCCGGTGTGACGGCGGTGGGCTCGCAACCGAAGCCGACCGACTCCGTCCCGTCCGCGAGGGTCACCCGGCCGAGCTGCATCGGTCTGGGGAGCTCGTCGAGGAAGCTGCCGAGCGCCGCCGGGGAGATCGTCCACCTCTCACCGAGCAGCTCGGCACCGTCCGGGTGACGCAGCACCCCGGGCTTGGGTGGCTCGGTGTCCAGGCGGTACATCCGATAGTCCGCGCTGGAGCGCACCGGCCCACGCCAGGTCGCGCCGCGAGCGGTGAGTTGATGCTCGAGCGGACCCCCTCTCCGGTGGGCACCGAACACCACCAGGTCGACCGCCGGCGCTCCCGCGCGCAGCGGCCACGGCACGAGGGGTCCCGTCGCGGAGTCCCCCCGCCCTCTGGGGCCGGCCGCCGGGTAGACCGCGAGGTCGGCCGCGATGCCGGCCACCGGCCCGTCGTGGAACGGCCGCCCCACCACGGTGACCCCGAACGCCGAGGTACCGCGGTCGCCCTCGTCGACCTCGCCCGTCGGCACGGCCACGGCGCACATGTCGAAGAGGTTGCAGAAGTTCGTATAGGTCCCCATCCGGCTGTTGAGGGCGATCGGGTCGGCGGCCACCTCGGCGATCGTCGGGTGGAACGGCGCGGTGGGCACGAGCAGCGCGGTCGCGCCCAGCCGGTCGAGCTCGGCGATCGCCTCCCGCCGCAGCGCCTCGACCTTCCGCCGGTCCCGCAGCAGGTCCACGGCCGCGATGTCACGAGCAGGGGCGATGATGCCGTCGACGATCGGATCGACACCGGCGTCCGGGTCCCGGGTCGAGTCGAGGAATTCACCGACCGCCTCGTAGCGCTCGGCCACCAGGGCGCCGTCGTAGAGCAGTCTGGCCGCGGCGAGGAACGGGTCGAGGTCGATCTCCACCACCCGGTACCCGAGCGCGCGGGCCCGGTCGACCGCGTCGGTGAACGCCTCGGCCCAGCTCGGGGCCATCGCCACCAGCTCGCGGGGGACGGCCAGCGTCGCCGCCGGCCCCGCCTCCAGAGGGGTGTCCGTGGGCCAGGCCCGGGTGCCCTCACCGCCGGCCATCACCGCTGTCGCACGTGCCGCGGTGTGGACGTCGCGGGCGAACATCGTGACGCAGTCGTAGCTCGCGCAGGCCGGGACGACCCCCTCGGTGGAGACGACGCCGAGCGTGGGTTTGATCCCCACGATCCCGTTGAGCGCGGCGGGTATCCGGCCCGAGCCGGCGGTGTCGGTGCCGATGGCCAGGTCGCAGATCCCCAGTGCCACCGCCACTGCGGATCCTGAGCTGGAGCCACCCGAGATGTGGGCCGGGCGGTGAGCGGCACGCACCGCGCCGTAGGGGCTGCGGGTGCCGACGAGCCCGGTGGCGAACTGGTCGAGGTTCGTCGCCCCCAGCACCACCGCTCCGGCCGCGCGCAGGCGTGCGACGGCCACGGCGTCCTGATCGGGCGGGTACGCGAACCCCGGGCACGCGGCGGTCGTGGCCACCCCCGCCACGTCGACGTTGTTCTTGACGGCGAGCATCTTCCCGGCGAGCGGGCCCCCGGCGGCGAGGGAGGCCGTCATGTCCGCGATCACCTCCTCGCGGCTGCGCAGGTGGAGGAACACCTCGGGGCGGTCCACGGCCGCCAGCCGGGCCAACACGTCGTCGACCAGCGCTTCGGCGGTGTCCCGCACGTCGGGGCCCGTTGCGGTGCGGCTCATGCGCTCAGCTCCCCACTGGCGGCCCAGCGCGCGAACTCCTCGGCGCGGGCGTGCTCCATACGACGTCTGGCGGAGGCGATCGACTCGGCTTCCCCCTCGCAGAACGCGTTGTGCTCGGCCAGGGAGAACGTGTCGTCGGTGATGTCGACGAGTCCCCGGCCGGCGGCGGTGTCGGCCCTGAGGTCGGCTAGTTCGTCGGAGGAGACGGGATACCAGGAGATCCGGTCGAAGTGTCGCAGCAGCCACGGGTGCTCGGCGTCGAAGCCCGGCGCCGGTTCGGGGTGCCGGTGGTTCCACACCTGGGTGGTGCGCCCCACGAACTGGTAGCCGCCCGGTCCCTCCATCCCGTAGATGCACAGGTAGGCGCCGCCGATCCCGACCGAGTTCTCGGCGGTCCACGTCCGGGCGGGGTTGTACTTCGTCGTCACCAGGCGGTGCCGCGGGTCCAGGGGCGTGGCCACCGGGGCCCCCAGGTAGACGTCACCGAGTCCCAGCACCATGTACTCGGCGTCGAAGACGGTGCGGTAGACGTCGTCGGCGGTCTCCAGGCCGTTCATCCGGCGGATGAACTCGATATTCCACGGGCACCACGGGGCGTCGTCGCGCACTCCGTACATGTACCGCTCGATGGCCTCCTTGGTGGCAGGGTCGTCCCAGCTCAGCGGCAGCCGGACGCGCCTGCTCGGCACCACCAGGGACTCGGCGGCGGGCATCGCGGTCTCGGCCTCACGCAGGGCGTCCAGGGTGGAGGCCACGGTGCTCAGGCCGGGCGTGATCTTGACCTGTAGCGACCGGATCCCGGGCGTGAGGTCCTGCTGACCGGGGACGGGGTTCGCCTGCAGGTGCAGGTAGAGGGCGTGCGCGCGGGCACGTAGTTCGAGGTCGAGTTCCATGCGCCCGTACTCGACCAGGACGTTGTCGTCCCCACCGCGGCGGTAGGTCACCTCGGTCACGCCGTCGGCGGTGTGCCCGCGGGCCAGCACGCCGTCGTCACGGTCGCCGCCGTCGCCGAGCACGTACGGGCGGCCGGCCCCCCGCGCCCCGCCGGCGCCGACACGGGCGGGCGCGGCGTCCACCCGGACGCGGACGAACCGCACGGTGTCCCCGGGGGCGAGCTGCCCCAGCTTCCACCGGTCGCCGCTGACCACCGTGACGGGGCAGACGAAACCCCCCAGGCTCGGGCCGTCCGGGCCGAGCAGGATCGGAGTGTCCCCGGTGAAGTCCAGGGCCCCCACCGAGTAGGCGTTGTCGTGCAGGTTGGACGGGTGCAGGCCGGCCTCCCCGCCGTCGGGCCTGGCCCACTTCGGTCGCGGCCCCTCCAGGCGCACGCCGGTGCGGTCCGAGTTGAAGTGCACGGTGTAGTCGGACGCGTACAGCTCGTCCATTCCGGCGCGGGTGAGGAACTCCGGGGCGCCGTGCGGCCCCTCGGCCACGGCGAGGTGCCAGTGGTGCCCGATGGCCGGGACCTCCTCGGCGAGGATCCTGCGGGGCACGCCCGGCCCGGGCTCACCGACGGCGAGCGAGTCCCCCGCCGCCAGGTTGCGTCCCTCGTGCCCCCCGAACCGCCCCAGGGTGAAGGTCGACGACGACCCGAGATACTGCTCCACCTCGATCCCGCCCCCGATCGCCACGTAGACGCGCATGCCGGGACCGTCGATCACCGGGACGTCGAGCACGGATCCGGCGGCGAGCTGAACCGGCTTCCACTGGGCCACCTGGCGACCGTCCACGGTGGGGCGCACGTGCGCGCCGCCCACACACACCGTCACCGGGGAGTCCGGCCGGATCGTCAGGCCCCCGCGCGTGCACTCCAGGCCGGCCGCGCCCTCCGGGTTGCCCACGGCGGTGTTGACCAACCGCAGCGAGCAGTCGTCCATCGCCCCGGAGGGCGGGACACCCACGCCCCAGTACCCGATGCGGCCGGGCCAGTCCTGGACGGTGGTGATGAGTCCCGGGTTGAGGATCTCGAGACGGGTCATGGCGGCTTCTCCTGTGGTGGCGGTGCGCGGGTGGCGGGTGCGCGGGGGTGGACGCCGGGCTCAGTCGGTGACGATCATCCGCACCGGCGTCGGGTCGAAACCGTTGCACGGGTTGTTGATCTGCGGGCAGTTGGAGACCAGCACGATCACGTCGCGGTCGGCCCGCAGCGCCAGCCGTTTGCCGGGCGCGGAGAGCCCGTCGACGATCCCGAGGGTGCCGTCGGCGTCCACGGGCACGTTCATGAAGAAGTTGACGTTGGGGACCAGGTCCCGCTTGCCCAGCCCGTGCCGTGCGCCCTCCCGGAGGAAGTTCTCCACGCAGGCGTGCTGATGCCTGGTGTGGTGGCCGTACCGCAGGGTGTTGGACTCCTGCGAGCACGCGCCGCCGAGGGTGTCGTGGTTGCCCACCTCGTCGGCGGTGATGGTCACGAGGGGCTCGCCGGAGTCGTCTCGCAGGACGCTTCCCGTGGTCAGGAAGATCGATCCCTGCGCGGCGACGGTCGAGGGGCCGCTGTAGCGGCGGGTGGGGTCGTGCGCGTCGTAGAACAGGGTGTCGACGGCCTGGTTGCCCTCGAGGTCCACGATGGTCAGGGTCTGGCCCGCGTGCAGGACCCGGGACCAGGACGCTCTGGCGGCCACGGTCTCGTCGGCGACCACGTCCCCGCCCCCGAGCGCCAGGTCTGCGGCGGGGAGGTCTGCGGCGGGAAGGTCTGCGGGGGGAAGGTCTGCGGCGGCGCCGGTCCGGGGATCGGCGGTGACGGTCGAGCGTGTCATGGGACGTTCTCCTCAGTCGATCGGGGTGAGGGCGCGGTAGGCGGCCTCGGAGTTGGCGACGGCGCGTTCGTATTCGAGGTCGCCTCCGACACCGGGGAGGGCGCCCTCGGTGAGGGCGTCCAGGTCCTGCGGGGCGCTCCACGCCAGGAGCTCCACCGTCCCGGCGTGATACTCCGGCGAGGGATCCAGCGGATGGTCCGCGACCGCGACGGCGAGCACGACGGGAAGGTGCACGATCAGGTCGACGGTCGCCCCCGCGCCGGCGTTACCGGTGGAGACGAGCGCCCCGTCGTCGCTGACCCGGACGCCGTGGAAGAACGAGACGGTGTGGGGCAGATCCCGTTCCCCCAACCCGTTCTTGAGCCCGGCGAGCAGCAACAACTCGCGCCCGGCCGGTGAGCCGGATTCCGGCGCTCCGGCCCCGTACCGGGCGATGTTCCCGGCCAGGGTCGAGGCTCCGCACAGCGCGTCGTGGTGACCGGAGGTGTCCGCGACGATCGTCGCGAGCACCCGACCCTGGTCCGACAGCAGCGGATGGCCGGTTCCGAGGTAGGCCTGCCACGGGACCTTCACCGTGTCGGCGGTGTTGAGCCGCTCCCAGGGGGAGTCCGCGCGCCACATCATGAGGGAGGCGCTCGCCGTACCGTCCCGGTCGGTGAGACGGATCCGGGTGCCCCGGGCCAGGGTGACCGCGGTGTACCGGCCGCCGGGAATCGACTCCGCCCACGTCAGGCGGTCGACCGGGACGTCCTCCGGAGGGTGGGGCCAGTCCGTCGCGGGGACGACCGGCATCGCGTCGGTGATCGTTCCGGCCTGGGCACGGGCGTGCTCGCGGGCATCGGTGGTGGTGGACGTGCTGGTGGTGGTGCCGGGTTCGGTGGTGGTGCCGGGTTCGGTGGTGGCGCCGGGTTCGGTGGTGGCGCCGGGTTCGGTGGTGCTGGTCATCTCAGGTCACGCTCCGATCTTGACGGGCTTGGGGTGGGTCTTGCCGCGGGGGAAGCACAGGATGCCGAAGCCCACCACGGCGAGGACGGTCAGGACGCCGGCCCACCGGAGCCACGGCGTCTCGCCGGAGGGGTCGAAGATCTCCGCCCGCGGCCAGGCGAGGTTGATGGTCATGAGCAGGCCGTACGCCACCGCGAGGACGTTGACGGGGATTCCCCAGCGGCCGAGCGAGAACAGGGGCCTGCCCTCGGCGTCGGTGATCCGGGGGCCGTTCGGCCACCCCTTGAGCCGACGCACGAGCAGCGGTCCGGTGACGCAGAGGTAGGCGAGGTAGATGAGGATGATGCACACCGAGGCGAGGGTGGCGAAGATCGCGGAGTTGCCCACGTTGACCAGCAGGATGGCCATGCAGGCCAGGCCGATCAGTACGGACGGCGCGATCGGGGTCCCGGTCCGCGGGTGGACGCGGGAGAGCGCGGCCGAGAACGGGAGCCTGCCGTCGCGGGCCATGGAGAACATGAGCCGGGTGGCCGCGGTCTGGATGGCGAGGGTGCAGATGAAGATCGCGACGACGACGTCGGCCAGGAGCACCTTGCCCCAGAAGTTGCCGAGCACCGAGTTGAGCACGTACGGCAGGCCCTCGGTCGCCAGTCGACCGTCGGTGAGGCTGGGCGCGGCCATGAGCGCACCCAGGATCATCAGGCCGCCGCCGATGGCGGAGACGGTCAGTGCCATCCGGATGGTCCGGGGCGCGATGCGTCGCGGATTGACGGTCTCCTCGGCGAGTTCGCCCGCCGAGCCGAACCCCACCATGACGTAGGCCGCCATCAGTCCTGAGACGACCCAGGCCCAGATGTACCCGGGTTGATCGCCCATGCCGGCGGTGTCGAAGACGACCTGCGGTCCGCGGACCGCGTGGGTGAACAATGCGAGGACCACGGCGATGACGCCGACGATCTCGCAGGTCACGCCGATGTTGTTGACGTAGGCCATCCACCGGACGCCGATGGAGTTGATCACCGTGGTGATGACGAGCAGTACCGATCCGAGCAGTACGGCGTTCGTCGAACCGGAGGGCGAGGTCAGCGCCGGGTCGTCGCCGATGATCTGGAAACCGGACCAGATGCTCGGCAGGACGACCTGCAGGGCGATCGCCGCCGCCGCGGCGGTGACGATCTGGGCGAGGATCATGAACCAGCCCCCGAACCACCCGACGATCTCCCCTCCCATCCGCCGGGACCACTGGTAGATCGCTCCCGAGATCGGGTAGCGGGCCGCGAGTTCGGCGAAGCACAACGCCACCAGGAACTGGCCGGCGAACACGATCGGCCACGTCCAGAAGAACGCCGGGCCCCCGAACCCGTATCCGAGCCCGAACAGCTG
The DNA here is from genome assembly GCF_033790845.1 of Dietzia sp. PP-33. Classification (NCBI taxonomy): domain Bacteria; kingdom Bacillati; phylum Actinomycetota; class Actinomycetes; order Mycobacteriales; family Dietziaceae; genus Dietzia; species Dietzia sp. PP-33. Next base: position 230,669 of record NZ_JAMYEI010000006.1, on the reverse strand, counting down.
GAAGATGGTCGTGAGGATGGAGACGAAGGAGAACCCGGCGGCGAACGAGGCGAACGTGCCGAGGCTGCGGTGGAGTTGTTGTTCGTAGCCGAGGTCGGCGAGATCGTCGTGATCACCCCGACGTTCGGGGACCGGGGTGGTGAGACCGGAGGGGTCGCTCATATCCGGCACTCCTCTCGGGGTGGGGGTCGGTGGACCCGGGGTGCAGTTGGGTCATTTCCTGTCTGTCGATAGTTTTCCTAGAGCGTGTGACCTGCGGGTTGCACCGTGTTTCGATCCGATTAACAGGCCCGCACGCCGCTGGCCGCCGCTCCCGGGTGGCCTGATCGCGTGGTCGAATACCGTCATGGCACCCTCCCGTGATCCCCGAGACGAGCGCGCACGCGCGTGGTCGGACGGGGTGCGCGGCGAGCTGGCCGTGCGACTGGGCCCCGAGGTGGCGCCCGCGGTGTGGGTGACCGGTTCGGTGGGCCGCGGAGAGGCCGTCCCCGGGAGCGACCTGGAATCGGTCGCCGTCGTCGACGACCCGGACGGCCGGGTGGTGCGCCGCGCCGTCGCCTCCACCGACCTCTCCCCCGCACCGTGGTTCGCCGAGACCTCCGCCGCCTCGGCCGCCGATCCCCGGCTGGTCCGGACCCGTGCCGGATGGTCGTCCGCCGCCGACGACTGGGCCGGCGACCCCGCCCGGGACCTGGGGGTGGTGCACCTGGGGCTGCTCGCCGACGCCCGACCTCTCACCGACGACCACGGTGACCCGGAACTCCTGCCCCGCCTCGCCGTCCACGCGGTGCGCGCCCACCCGGGCGTACTCGCCGACATCCTCGCGGACGCGCTCTCGACCCGGGCCTCCGTGCCCTCGCGTCTCACCCGAACCCTCCGCTCGGACCCGGTCGTCGACCTCAAGGCGTCGGTACTCACCCCGGTCGTCAAACTCGCCCGGTGGGCCGCCCTGCGCGTCGGGGTGACCGCCACCGCCACCGAGTCGCGACTGGAGCTCGCCGCCGATCCCCGGGTCCTGCCGGCCGACCGGTGGGAGTCCCTTCGCGCGGCCGCCCGCGTCACCGCCCGCCTGCGGTGGGAGGTCCGACTCCGGGCCGGATCCCACGACCCCGACGGCCCCGGAACAGACCGGATCCCGCTGTCGGTTCTCACCACGGCCGAGCGTGCCGGACTCCGGTCCGCCGCGCGGGAGATCGCCGGCGCACAGCGCACCCTCGACTACCTGCGCTCGTCCGGTGAGCTCCGGGAGCCGGGGTGACACGCCACCCCGCCACCAGGGCGATGCTCGCCGTCTCGGCGCTGGAGGGGTGGGAGCCGGATGGTGACGACGACGAGGTACTCGATCTCATCGACCGGGGCGCCACCGGTCGACTGATCCGCCTCCACGTCCTGGAGGCGCTACCGCCGGAGGCCACGCGGCGACCCCGTCCCGGAATTCTGTCCCGCCGCGCGCCCTACCTGATCCGTGGGACACGGGTCCTGGAGAACTCCCTCGGCATCACCTCGGAGCGGGCCCTCGAGCGGGCGGAGGCCCTCCTGGTCGTGGCCGGAGGGGCGCGGCTGCTCCGGGACCCGGCCCACGCACCGACGACGGTCTCGGGTGTGCACGCCTCACTGTTCGGCGACGTGTACGCCTGGGCCGGCCTGCCCCGGATCGTCGGACTCACCAAACAGGGCTCCGCGTTCGCGCCCGCAGCTCGCGTCGCCATGATGGCCGCTCCACTCGAGAACCCCGCGGACCTCGTCGACGATGCCCTGGCCTCGGCATCCGATACCGCCACCAGGGCGACGACCGTGGCCATCGCCCTGGCCAACTGGTATGCGCGGTTCAACTACGTGCACCCTTTCCGCGAAGGGAACGGCCGCGCCGCCGGCGTCGCCGCACTCCTCGCCGCGCGCGCCCACGGAGTGGATCTCGACTTCACCCGGACCGATCGCGAGTCGTGGGTACAGGCCGCCGTCTCCTCCATGCCGGTGCCCCCTCGCCGAAACGTCGATCCCACGGCGCACCGGTTCGAGTTCCTCCGTGTCACGATGGACCGGTCCGCCGCCACGCACGACGAGTGAGGCGGCCAGTCACGAACGGCGGCCCCGGGGCCGCCGCCGGAAGGGAGACCCGTGTCCGCACCCGGACGACCCCGCCTCGTGGACCGTAGACGACCCGGGGCCACTCCGGCGGACGAGATCCTCGACGCCGCGGCGGAGTTGTTCACCACCCGCGGGTACACGGCCACCTCCACGCGGGCCATCGCCGACGCGGTGGGGATCCGTCAGGCCTCGCTCTACACGCACTTCCGGACCAAGTCCGCGATCCTCGTCTCCCTCCTGGACTCGACGGTCGGTCCGGCCCTCGAGCAGGCGCGCCGACTGGACGACGGGAGCCGGGACCCCCGGGAGGTCCTGCTGACCCTGGCGACGATCGACGTCGAGGGCCTGCTGGCCTCCAGGTGGAACGTCGGCATGCTGTACGTGCTGCCGGAGGTGGCCGGGGAGGACTTCGAGGGGTTCCGGGCCGCCCGCTCCGAACTGAGGGGGATCTACCGGCGGCTCGTCGCCCGCTGTCGTCCCGACCTCGACCCGGACGAGCCGTCCCTGGACCTGCCGTTCCGGGTCGTCGAGTCGGTGATCCCGCACCGGCAGGACCACCCGGGAGTGGTCATCGACGCCGCGCGATGGGCCGGGGCCGCGACCCGCGTCGTGGACATCGATTGAGACCCCCTGTCGTACCGGTGGGGCACGATGACGCTGTGACCGGATCCCAGGCCTCACTCGACCTCGACCTCGACCTCCGCCCCGCCGCCGCCCCCGCTGACCGCGGCCGGCTCGGGTCCCCGGTCGTCGCCGAGATCCGTCGACTCCGCGGGCGGGATCCCCTCGGTCGCATCACAGTCATCGTGGCGTCGTTCGGCGCGGCGAGAGACCTCGTGCGGGCGTTGGCGCTGTCCGGCGGCGCGGTCAACGTCGCCGTGCGGACGGCCGCCCAGGTGATCTCCGAGGCCGCGGGCCCGGCACTTGCACCCCGCGCGGCCCTGCCGTTCCCCCTCCTGGAGGCCGCGGTGGAGAAGGCCCTCGACGCCGACCCCGGGAGGCTCCGCGAGGTCGCCTCCGAGCCGGTGACCGGGCAGGCGGTGGCCCAGGCCTGCCTGCGGTTGGGGACGGTCGCGCCCGACTCGGTCCGTCCGGTGACCCCGCTACACGAGGAGGTCCTGAGGTTGGCGGGGCAGGCACACTCGATCACCGGCGGCGCCTACTACACCCAGGCGGAGGCGGTGGACGCCGCGCTCACGCGACTGGACGACCTCGGGCACATCGTCCGTGCGGCGCCACTGCGGGGAACCATGGCCGAGCGACGACTGGGCGAGACCCTGGACGCGCGGGGGATCCCGCCGGTCCCCGGAACGGGCTCCGACCACCTGGCGTCGGCGATGGAACCGGACGGCCCGGGCGCCGTCACGGCGACCCACGTGCTGCACGCCTCGGACTCGGACGACGAGGTCCGGGCCGTCGTCCGCTTCGTCCGCTCCCGCCTGGCGGAGGGGATCCCGGGCCACCGGATCGGCGTCTACTACCCGTCACCCGATCCCTATCTCCGCCTGCTCCTGCGCGCGTTCTCCGAGGCGGGGATCACCGTCGACGGGCCCTCCGTCACCGGACTGGGGCGCACGCCCGCCGGTCGGTCCCTCACCCGCCTGCTCGCGATGGACACGGACCTGATGCCGCGGGCCGAACTGCTCTCGATCGTCGCGGAGGGGTCCGTGGCCCCCGTCGACGACACGGGCACACCGGTCTCCTCGCGTCGTCTCGAACTGCTCACCCGCACACGGTTCCCCGTGATCGGTGGGACCGACTGGGAGCGACTGGCCGAACACCTGACCACCGAGCCGGACGCGGCGGGGTCCGCGCCCCCCGGCGGGCTCGGCGACCCGGGTCTCCGCGACGCCGATCGGGCAGTGGCCGCGGCGGTGCTGCGGTTGGTCGACCGGGTCCGCACCGGACTCGGCGCCCTCGATTCCGCCCGGACCTGGGCCGAGGTCGTCGCCACGGTGGACTCGCTGCTCACCTCCCTGTTCCGGCAGAGCCCCGACCGGGCCGCCGTCCGGGCCGCCGTCGCGTCGCTCGTCGACCTGGACACCATCTCCCCCGCGATCACCCGCGACCGGATCGTCGGTGCGGTGACCACACGGTTGGACTCGATCAGCGACAGGGTCGGCGAGGAGGGCGCGGGCGTCACCCTCGGTCCCGTCAACGACGCGGTGGGCAGAAGACTCGACACCGTGTGCGTCGTGGGGATGGCGGAAGGCTTGATGCCCGTTCTCCACCGACCCGATCCCCTACTCCCGGAAGGCGCGGTCGAGCCCCCGGCCCCGGAGCTGCTCGACGAGCGGTACCGGGTGCTCCAACTCGCCCTGTCCGCGGGCGCGGCCCACAGGGTGTGCTCGTTCCCCCGGGGCTCCATGCGTGGCGGCGGGAGCCGGATCCCGTCCCGGTGGCTCCTGCCCTCCCTGTCCCGGCTCGCGGGTAGAGGAGTCCACGCCACCAGGTGGCTGGAGAACGTCGCGGACTGCCCGCTCGTCACGGCCGTCCCGTCGTTCGTCGACGGCGTCCTCTCCCCGCCGGCCGCACTCGGCTCCGACCCGGCGACCCCCGCCGAGCTACGCATCCGCGGGCTCGCGGCCCACGGCTGGCGGGTGGGTCCGAACGTCCCGGAACTGCTCGCCCGTGCCCACGAGATGCGCCGCGACCGGCGGCGCGGCGTCTTCTCGCGGTTCACCGGCGACGTCTCCTCGGTGAGCGACCTGGTGACCGTCCTCGACCGCCCGGTCTCGCCGACCCGGCTCGAGGACTGGGCCCAGAGTCCCTACCTGTTCTTCCTCGGCACCGTGTTGACGGTCCGGCCGCTCGAGGACCCCGCGGCCGACATCGAGATGGACCTGCGGGACTACGGCGACCTGGTCCACGCGATCCTGCAGCGCTACGTCTCCGAACGCCTCGAGCGCGGAGTCGGCCCCGATCGCGACCTGTTGATGTCCGCGCTCCGCCGGGAGTGCGAGGAGGCTGTGGCCGCCGCCCCCGGGCTCCTCGCCCCGCTGTGGCGCCGACGGCAGATGCTCCTGGCCGCGGAGCTCGGCCGCTGGTTCGACGAGGACAGCTCCGATGCCGACGCCGGGTGGCGGCCCACCGCCACCGAGCTCGGATTCGGCCGCGAGACCCCCGACGCCCCGACGGTCGAGATCCCGTTCGAGGTGTCCACCTCCCGCGGACCCCGGACACTGCTGCTGGCCGGTTCGATCGACCGGCTCGATGCCCGCGGCGGCACCCAGCGCGTCACGGACTACAAGACCGGGACACCGCCCACCCCGGAGCAGCGCCCGAGCGAGGACGACCCCACCATGACCGGCACCCGCTTCCAGCTCCCCCTGTACGCCGCAGCCGCAGCCTCCGCGCGGGGTCTGCCGGTCAGCGAGGTCCGCTACTGGTACTGCACCGAACGCGGTGGCTTCGAGCAGATCGCCCTCCCCGTCTCGGACACCCTGATGGAGCGGGTCCGCACCGATGTCGGCCACCTGGTCGACGCCGTCGAGCGGGGATGGTTCCCCCTCAAGGGCGGACGCGGATCCTCCCGCGACCTGGCCGACCTCCTCGGAGGAGCGGACCTGGACCGCTCCTGGGAGCGCCTGTCCCGGCAGCGCCCGCTGGCGTCCCATCCCGCGTTCGCCGGCATCGCCGCCGGTATGGCCGACGACAGTGTGACCGCGACCGGATCGGATACGCGCACGTGAACCGACTCCACGACCAACCCGCCCGGGACCGGGTCGAGAGCGACACCGCCACCACCCTGTTCGTCGAGGCCGGGGCGGGGACGGGCAAGACCCACGCCCTGGTCCGGCGGCTGAGCGCTCTCCTGCTCTCGAACGGCGTACCCGTGGACGAGATCGCCGCGATCACCTTCACCGAAAAGGCGGCCGCCGAGCTGCGGGACCGGCTCCGCGTCCACCTCGTGGGCGAACGGGACAAGGGGGACCGACGCGCGGATGTCGCGCTCGCCGGGTTGGACACCGCGGCCATCGGCACCCTCCACTCGTTCGCGTTGCGCCTGCTCTCGGAGAACCCGCTCGAGGCCGGGATCCCCCCGCGGGTGACCGCCCAGCAGGACACCGCCGAGAAGGCGGCCGTCGAAACCATGTGGCAGGAATGCGCATCCGTCCTGTTCGGCGGTGCACGGGACGGGTCACGCACCGGGGTCCTCGCCCAGGCCGTCGACGACATACTCGACGCCGGGGTCGGCGCGCCGGCCTTCCGCGAGATGGTCGAGGCGTTGCACCGCGACTGGGACCGCCTCCCCACCCGACCCCTCTACTCCGGCGGGGCGCCGGACGCCGAGCTGCCCGCCTCCCCCGACCTCGCCGAGGTCGTCGCCGCGGTCGGATCGATCATCGGGTGGCGCGATTCCTGCCAGGACGAGACGGACAAGTTGTACGAGACCCTGTCCCGACACGAGGCGTGGCTGACGGACCTACAGTCGGCCACCACGGACCAGACCGCGTCACCGACCTGGGTGGAGCTCCTGGCCAAGCCGATCGGCCCCGGCAACGGGGGCAGGGGCCCGAACTGGGGCGGTACAGACGCCGTGAAGGAGATCAAGGAGGAGATCAAGCGACTCCCCGCACTCTGCGGAGATGTCCTCGCCGCCCACTGGCGGCCACGCATCGCCATCGTCCTGGACGCCCTCATCCCGGTGGTCCGCCGACACGCTGACGATCGGCGCAGACACGGGACCCTGCAGTTCCACGACCAGCTCGTCCTCGCCCGTGAGCTGCTGCAGGACGAGAAGGTCCGGGAGCGCGTCCGCAACCGGTATCCGCGGATCCTGATCGACGAGTTCCAGGACACCGACCCCATCCAGCTCGACCTCGCGACGCTGCTCACGGCCGACGGGTCGGGACGGCGTCCCGAGTCCGGGCGCCTGTTCACCGTCGGGGATCCGAAACAGTCCATCTACCGTTTCCGGCGGGCCGACATCTCCACCTACCTGCGCGCCCAGAACGGGCACGGGGTGGAGATCGAGCGACTGAGCACCAACTTCCGGTGCTCGCGAGCGGTTCTCGACTGGGTCAATTCGGTGTTCTCCGAGGTCCTGCTCGCAGCCGACGGGGTGCAGCCCGAGTACCGGGCCCTGGAACCGGGGCCCGGCCGCCCGCCGTACGACCCGGCGCACGGCCCCCGCCCGTTCGTCTTCCGCACCGAGGACGTCCCGGAACAGGACGACCACTGCCCCCCTGACGCGACCGACGACCAGAAACGCCACTGGACCGAGGCCTCCGACGTCACACGGGTGATCGCGACCGCGATCCGTGAACGGTGGACACACGAGTCCAAGGCCGGGGAGCAGACCCCGCTCCGCCTCGGCGACATCGCGATCCTGCTGCCCTCTCGGGGATCGCTGCCCATGATCGAGAAGTGCCTCGACCACGCCGGGATAGATTTCCGTACCGAGGCCTCGTCGATCGTCTACGGCACCCCGGAGATCCGCGACCTCCTCCTCGCGGTGAGGGCGGTGGCCAACACCGCCGACGAGGCGTGCCTGGTCGGCGCCCTGCGCTCCCCGCTGTTCGGCTGCGGTGACGACGACATGCTCCGCTGGCGCGCTGCGGGGGGAGCATGGGCGCCCGGCGCCCCGGCACCCGACGACCTGTCCGACTCCCCGGTCGCCGAGGGGATCGCGTATCTCTCCGCCCTCGCCCGCGCCACCCGGCGACCGGGCGAGTTGTTGGAGAGGCTCGTCCACGACCGCATGGTGTTCGAGTCGGTCGCCGAGTCCCCTCGCCGCCGTGACCTGTGGCGACGCATCCGCTTCGTGATCGAGCACGCCTGGCAGTGGGAGGAGTCCGCCGCCGACCCCGCCCGAGCCGACCTGCGGGACTACGCCGACTGGGCGCTGGCCCTCACCGCCGAGGACGCCCGCGTCCCGGAGGCCGCGATCCCCGAGATCGGGGTCGACGCGGTGCGGATCACCACCATCCACGCCTCGAAGGGTCTCGAGTACCCGATGGTCGTCCTCGCCGGGATGAGCCGCGGGTGGCCCGGGGACCGCGACAGACTCCTGTGGACGGACGACGATCCGCCCCGTCCCGTGGCCTCGTTCTCCAAGCAGGTGCGTGACCCGCGATTCGCCCGGGCTGCAGAGCGCGAGGCGGAGCACTCCCTGGCGGAACGGATCCGGCTGCTGTACGTGGCGACAACGCGGGCCGAGAGCCGGCTCGCGGTCTCCGGCCACGGGTACGTCCTCACCAAGGAGAAGAACCCGAAGCCCAAGAAGTTGTGGGGATCGCTGCTCGGGTCGGTGATGGAGGAACCCGATGCCCCGGAACTCGTCCCGTACGGCGAGGGCCTTCTCAGCCCGGCGGCCGCACCTCCGGTCGACGTCCCCGACGAGGACGAGTGGAACCGGCGCAGTCGCGCGATCTCCGTCCTCTCGGCGGAGCGGGCGGGATGGTCGGCGACCCGCATCGTCCACCCGGCCCCCGCCGGGGGAGCCCCTGCCGTCCCGGACTCCACCGATCCCGCTGCCGTCCCCCTCCCCGAGCAACTGGCCGCCGCACTGCGGGACCGCTTCGCCCCCGCTCCCGCGCGAGCAGAGGAGCTGCCGCCCGCTCCCCGGAGCGTGCCCGTGGCGTCCGGCCCCGATGTGGGCACCGCCGTCCACCACCTCGCCGAGCACTCCGACTTCTCCGCGGCGGCCGCCCTCGACGACCCGTCCGGCGCACCCACGAGCTGGGAGCGGTGGGCCACAGATCAGCTCACGGCCCTCGGACTCGGGGGCGGGCTCCGCGATACCCGGACCCCCGACGCCGTCGCCGAGATGGTCGCCGTCGCCCGCACGGCCCTGACCTCGGCGCCGGTGAGGAGGGCGGCCACCCGTCCGCACTGGGTGGAAGTGCCGGTAGCGGGGCCGTTGGCCACCGCCGGCGGGACGACGGTCGCGGTGGACGGGGTCGTCGATCTGGTCGTGGACGAACCCGACGGCTCGCTGTCCGTCATCGACTACAAGACCGACGTCAGTGTGACCACCGGAACCGTCGACGAGTACCTGCTCCAGTTGTGCGCCTACGCGGAGTTGCTGAACGTCACCACCGGCCGGGAGGTCTCGCGCATCGAGTTGGTGTTCTGCCGCGGCAGCAGGGCCACCGTCGTCGGGCGGGAGATCAGCTGAGGTTCGTCCACACGATCCGGCCGTCCGCAGCGGCGGCGAGCGCCCCGTCGCAGGGTTCCCCTGTGGCCACCGCCTGGTACACCTCGACCAGCAGGTCCACGACGGAGTCCCACACGCGGTGCAGTGGTTCGTCTCCGCCGTACGCCCACACCGCTCCCGCGCCCCGGCCTCTCCGGTAGGAGACCGCGTACCCGTATCCGCTCCGCTCCGCGATCGGCCACAGGCGTCCGGACCAACTCGCCCCGCTCGCGGGTTCCGAACCGAGATCGCCGATGGCCATCGCGTGTTCGAAGCGCAGTGCCTGCACGTCGAAACCCTCGGCGGCGCCCAACGGTTCCGCGAACGGCAGCAGACCCTCCACCGAATCAAGACCCGTCCGGCGTAGATGCCAGAGCAGGGTACGGATCCCCACCGCGTCATCGACACCGCAGCGGTCCAGGAGCTCACCGGTCCGACTGTCGGACGCGCGGGGATCATCCAACCAGGCACCGGGCACACCCTCGACCCGCAGGAGAGCGGCCACCGCCTCACACAGCTCCCCGACCTGCTCGTCCAGGACCGCGGCAGCGTCGTCCTGCCCGGCACCCGACCGGCGGGCCCGCCTGGTCGACGGGCCGGTGTCGGCGGTGACCGCGACGGGTGACTCCCGCGTGGTGGCGCCGTGAGCGCCGTCCATCGCCGACCGGATACGGTCGAGCGTCCCGTCGAACTCCGCTCCCCACCCGTTCGGGGACTCGGCGGCGTCCACCTCCCGAACAGGCTCCACCTCCCGCACCGGAAACGACGACTCCACCCGGTCGGGCACGACCTCGGGTCCGCCTTCGCGCACTGCGGGCAGCACCCCGGTGACATCGGCGAGGAGGTCCATCCGCGCGCGGCTGTGCGCGCGCATCCGCTCCCGTTCCGACCGCGTGAACGACATCACCGGGAGAGTGAGCAACAGCGCGGCCTGCCGGCCAGTGAAGCCGAAGCCGAACTTCAGCGCACGACGCGCCTCGACCGGCGATTCCGCGTCACGGATCGTCTCCATGACCGCGTCGAGGTCCCGGCTCGCGAGGAGGATCGCCTCGAACTCGTCCCACGACCTCCCGAGGTCGTCACCTGGCTCGAACCACCCTCCGACAGCACCCTCAACGACCACGTCAGACCCCCATCCCTCAACGTTCACAGGCCCGGCCCCCACCGGATCCCCGCGAATCCTACGCCCGCCACCGCTCTGGTGGACATGCCGTCATCCGGCCACCGCTCACGGCTCCCCCGGGGGTCTGTGACCGATCTCTCTGCCCACTGCGGCCCCCTGACCAGGGCTTCCACGGGCTTGGCGTAGCTCACATCGACGTACCAGGATTCCGCCGGCGAGAGTACGTAGGGTCCGGAGCATGAGTCAACGCGTGATCGAGGACGGGGGCCGGGCCGCGTCGACCCCGGCGCCTTCTCCCGTGGGCGGGGCAACCGGGGGCCTGACCGGCGCCCACGCGGTGTCGGACGATCCCGACGCCCTCCACGCCGCCGTCTTCCCGGCGCCGCTGACCGCGGTCGCGGCTGCGCTGATCGGCGGGTTGCTCGGTGCCGGGGCGGTCTACGGCGTCGCGACGCGGCTGGCGGACACGCTGGTCGGGGTGGTCGTGATCATCCTGGTGTTCGCGCTGACCCTGGCGGGCCCCCGGGTCCACGCGGCAGCGCGATCCGAGGTGGGCCGCACTGTGGCGGTGATCCTCGAGTCGATCGGCTTCGGGGGCGTGCTCGGGGCCGTCATCGTCCTGATCTGAGCCGAGCCCCCAGCTCATCCACCAGATCGTCCTCCAGGCCGGCGCCGTCCACGAGGTACCGACGGACGTCCCCGAACTCCCTGTCCATCGCGGTCAACGAACGTCGGAGGTTGCTCTCCTCCACACCGATCAGTACGTCGATCGCCTCGGCCCGGTCCGGCATCTCGGTCCGGACGAAGCCGCGGATGGAGTCGACGAAGTCAGCCGACAACTCGCGGGTCAGCACATAGTCGGCGATCACGTCCTGCTCCCGCACACCGGCGAGCAACTGGAGAACCGCGGAGATCCACCCCGTCCGGTCCTTCCCTGCGGTGCAGTGGACGATCGCCGGGCCCGTCGACCGCGCCACGGCGTGGACGGCTCGACCGAAGCCGATCCGCTCCTGTTCACCGAGGACGAACCTGTCGTAGGTCGTCGCCATCTCGCGGCGGGCGTCCTCGACGCTGAAGGTCCCGACGCCGGTGAAGGTGGCGGCAGAGGTGTGACCGGCGAGCACGTCGATGGCGTGGTACTCGGCACCAGCCGGGAGCACATCGGGGTGCCTGGTGATCTCGTCTCCGGTCCGCAGGTCCACCACGGTGCTCACCCCGAGCCGTTCGAGCACCCCGAGGTCGTCCTCGCTCACTGACAACGTGGTGGACCGGTACACGAGGCCGCGGGCCATGGCCCCCGACGGGTGGAGCGCGTACCCGGGGCCGGCGATGTCGCGGAAATTGTGCACGCTCGTGAGTCGGATGTCACCGGAAGTCCACCCGGAAACGACCACCTCGGCGTCGACCTCGGTGTTCATGCGCGCGTCTGCGCCCATCCCGCGTCCCCTTCGGCTCGTGCGCGTCCGGATGACGCGCCGCTCCCTCGTTCCTACCGGATCGCGGGAACCGGTGCGAGGGGGCCACCACGGAACCGGATCTCACCCCGTTCCTACTCCGCCCGCCTCCCGGCACCCGGCGCGAGGTGCCCGGGAGGGCACACGGTCGGCCAGGCTAGCGTGGTCGGAGTGGAACGACCCCGCAGTTGCACCATCTCCCCGGCGGTCCAGTAGCCGGACTCGTCGGCGGCCGTCGCTCGCAGGACGGTGCCCGAGGCGAGCACCCGGGTGGGACGCTCCTTGGCCATCTCGCACAACCGCGCGCCCTCGTTGACGCAGGGTGATGCCGAGGGGCGCGGACAGGCATCGCGACTGTTCCTCCGCCGTCGGTGGTCGGTTCTCGTCAGCCCCAGCCCACGTCATCCAGCCGGCCACCACCCGGATGAGCCACCACGAGCCGATCGAGATCCCGACGACCGCGGTGACCGGGGTCACCAGGAGGGCAGCCGTACTGAACCGCCCTGCGATGACCTGATCGACGGGCAGCAGCAGGCCGATGACGATCCAGACACCGAGCGCGCCGAGCCCGTGGGTCATGACCAGCATCCGGGCGAGCACACCCTGGACGCGCCTCCTCCGGCGCGGGGGCTCCTCCCGCTCGAGTCCGAGCAAGCGGGCACCCCAGGGCGGGCGCGGGAAACGTGCTGAGGGGGTGGTCACGAGGGAGCGGTCCTACCGGGCGGGGGATGGGTGCTCATCGTCTTATCACTGTCGTCCGGGTCACAGTAATGCGCTAACTTAAATGAATGGCCACACCTCGGTTCAACCCCGGTTTTGAGATGCGTCACCAGACCTTCGGCGAGATCCTCCTCGAACGCTCGTCGGACGACAATCCCGGACTGCTCTTCGAGGACGCGAGATGGACGTGGCGAGAGTTCGTGGCGGACAGCGCGATCCGCGCCGCCATCCTGTCCGACTGGTCCGCCACGCACGCCCACGCGTACGCGGACCGCCCCGAGCGTTTCCGGCACCTGCACGTGGGCATTCTGCTGGAGAACGAGCCCGAGTATCTGTTCCTCCTGTCCGGGGCGTCGATGGCGGGCGTGACCGTCATCGGTATCAATCCCACCCGCCGCGGCGCCGAGTTGGCCTCGGACATCCGCGGGGTCGACTGCGACGTGATCGTCACCGACACCGAGGGCGTGGCGCTGCTCGACGGCCTCGCACTCTCCGACGAGACCGGCGGCGTCGTGGCCGTGCACGACGTGGACTCGGCCGACTGGCAGGGCCTCCTCGCCGCGCATGCCGGCGCGGCGCCACGGCTCACCGATGCCGCCCGCGACCCCGACACCCTGCTCGCGCTGCTGTTCACCTCGGGCTCCACCGGTGCGCCCAAGGCGGTCATGTGCTCGACCGGCCGGCTCGCGATGCTGGGCACGATCAACTACCGCAACCTGGAACTGGACGACGTCGCCTACAGCGCGATGCCGATGTTCCACGGCAACGCGATGTTCGCCGCGTTCGCCCCGGCCGCGTTCGTGGGGTGCACGTTCGCGATGCGCCGGAAGTTCTCGGCCTCGGGTTTCCTACCGGACGTCCTGCGCTTCGGTGCCACCTACGTCAACTACGTCGGCCGCTCGCTCTCGTACATCCTCGCCCAGCCCGAGCGTCCCGAGGAGAAGCAGACCGAGCTCAGGATCGTGTTCGGCACCGAGGCCTCGGCCCACGACCGCGCCGAGTTCGCCCGCCGCTTCGGCGTCGAGCCGGGCGAGTCCTACGGCTCCAGCGAGGGTGGGGTCGTGATCGGCCGCACCCCCGACACCCCGCCGGACGCCCTGGGCGTCGCGGGCGCCCACATGAACGTCGCGATCCTCGACGAGGAGGGGAACGAGTGTCCGCGTGCCGAGTTCGACGCCGACGGGGGCCTGGCCAACGCGGGCGAGGCGATCGGCGAGATCTGCAACCTCACCGGAGCCGCCATGTTCGAGGGGTACTACCGCAGCCCGGAGGCGACCGCCGAACGCAACATCGGCGAGGTCTACCACTCCGGCGACCTGGGTTACCGCGACGCCGAGGACGTCTTCTACTTCGCGGGCCGCTCAGGGGACAAGATCCGCGTGGACAGCGAGAACTTCTCCGCCGGCCCCGTCGAGCGGATCCTCGACCGTTTCCCCGGCGTCCTGGTGGTGGCCGTCTACCCCGTGCCGGATCCCCGCACGGGCGACCAGGTCATGGCGGCCATCCAGCTGGAGCCGGGAGTGACCTTCGACCCCGCCGCCTTCTCCGAGTTCTGCCGGACCCAGCCCGACATGGGGACCAAGTGGGCGCCGCGCTTCGTGCGGATCATGGACACCATGCCTGTCACCGCGACCCGCAAGATCGCCAAGCCCAGCCTGCGCCGCCAGTCCTGGACCGAACCGGGCGAGGTGTACGTGCGCGGCGGCGCCGCGTTGGTGGGAGGGGACGACGACGACGAGTTCCGGCCGCTGACCAGCGCAGTCCGCGACTCGGTGCTCGAGCAGTACCGTCTCCACGGACGGCAGCCGCAGGGGGTGTGAGCGGCGGCGGACTCAGCTCAGGATGCGCAACTGGAACGGGTAGTTGATGGTGCGGCCCTGTGTCGCCCGCACGGTGCCGATCAGATGCCCGACGATCTGGAGGACGAAGGAGACCGCGAGCAGGACCAGGCCGATCGGGATGCCGATCACGGTGATGATGAATATCCACCCCACGATGCTCATGATCCACAGGCCGAGGTTGAAGTTGAACGAACCCGCCGCGGCCTGCCGGACGAACGGGCTGCGGTCCTTGTAGATCAACCACATCACGAGCGGACCGACGAAGGACAGCCAGCCCGCGGACAGCGCCATGGCGATCAGGCTGGACGCGTGCGCCAGGGCTGCGGGGGTGCGGTCGTCGGGCCCGGCTACGGGCTCCTGTCCGAACCGGGGGTCGCCGTACTGCTGGAATCCGGGCTGCTGGGTCATGTCACCAGTGTGCGCCACCGGCGTCGGCGGGGCATCAGGGAAGTCCCCGGTTTCGTACGTCGTCGACCTCACCTCCCCCACGAGAACCCGAGTTTCACGCGCCTGTCATATGTCACGCCTACTGTGGCGGCCATGGCCGACTCCACCCAGCCGGATCCGACACCCTCCGACCCAGCACGGTCAGACACAGCATCGTCCGACACTGCGCTATCCGAGACTGCGCAGCCAGACTCGCTCGAGGAGGCCGTCGCCCCGCTTCGGGACGACGTCCGGTTCCTCGGCGCCCTGTTGGGCGACACCGTGCGTGAGCAGGCGGGCGAGGAGGTCTTCGACCTGGTGGAGACCGCCCGCCGCACGGCCTTCGCCGTCCGCCGCTCGCATGCCGACCGCGACGAGGTGGCCGCGTTGTTCACCGATCTCGGCGCGGAGCAGATCATCCCCGTCATCCGCGCGTTCTCGCTGTTCGCCCTCCTGGCGAACGTGGCCGAGGATCTGCACCAGGAGCGCCGGCGCCGCATCCACACCGCTGCGGGCGAACCCGCGCCGGACGGCGACCTCGAGGCCACCTGGTCCCGGTTGGCCGGTGCCGAGCACCACCCCGAGAAACTCGAATCGGTCCGCGCCACCGCCCGCGTCTCCCCCGTCCTGACCGCGCATCCCACGGAGACCCGCCGTCGAACGGTCTTCGAGGTCACGCGCCGCGTCCACGCCCTCATGCGCCGCCGCGACGCCCTGCGCGCTGGGTCACAGGACAGGGTGTCCCGGGCCGAGACCGCAGATATCGAACTCGACCTCCGTCGCCAGGTGCTCACGCTGTGGCAGACCGCGATCATCCGCAGTGAGCGCCCGCGCATCGAAGACGAGGTCCTCAGTGGACTGCAGTACCACGAGGCCACTCTGCTGGACGTGATCCCGCCGCTCAACGCCGAGATCGCCGAGCGACTGGGGACCGGCGCCCGCGCCGTGGTCCGCCCCGGTTCGTGGATCGGTGGCGACCGCGACGGCAACCCCTACGTCACCGGTGACGTCGTGCGGTTCGCCACCGAGCGTGCGGCCGAGCTCCTGCACGGGCACTACACCGATCAGCTGCGCCGGCTCGAGCGGGAGCTGTCCCTCTCGGCCCGGGTCGTCCGGGTGCCCGACGAGCTGCGTGAGCTGGCCGACCGGCTGCCCGAGGTCCGCGACGAGGTCACCGCCACCCGCGAGGACGTGCCCTTCCGCCGCGCCGTGCGGGTGATCCGCCGGCGGCTCGCCGCGCGGGTGGTCTCCTCGTCGTCGTCGCCCGCCGCGTCGTCCCCCGCGATCGGGCGTGACGACGACGAGCCGTACTCCTCCCCGAAGGAGATGCTGGCCGATCTGGACACCATCGACTCGGCGTTGGCGGCCTGCGGTTCCGACCTGTTGCGCTCGCCGAGGTTGAGGGATCTGCGCTGGGCGCTGCGCTCGTTCGGGTTCCACCTGCAGGCCCTGGACATGCGGCAGAACTCGGAGTCGCACGAGGAGGTGCTCACCGAGCTGTTCGCGCTGGCGGGCGTGAGCCAGGACTACTCGGCGCTGGACGAGGACTCGCGCGTCGAGTTGCTGCTGCGCGAGCTCTCCCACGACCGGCCCCTGCTGGGCCCGCGGGCGGAGCTGTCCGAGCTGGCGGCCAAGGAGCTCGGCGTGATGCGGGCGGCCGCCGCGGCGGTGGACCTGCTGGGTGCCGAGGTGGTGCCGCACTACATCGTCTCCATGTGCGGATCGGTCTCGGACCTGCTCGAGCCGGCGATCCTCCTGCGCGAGGTGGGTCTGTTCTCCGGCGACCCGGAGGAACCGCGGTCCAGCGTGCGGCTCATCCCTCTCCTGGAGACGATCGACGACCTCGCGGCCGGTCCGGGGATCCTCGACGCCGCGCTGGCCATCCCGCAGTTCCGGGCGCTGATCCGTGCGCAGGGCGACGTCCTCGAGGTGATGCTCGGGTACTCGGATTCCAACAAGGACGGCGGCTATCTCGCCGCCAACTGGGCGCTCTACGAGGCCGAACGCGACCTCGTGGACGCAGCCGACCGCGCCGGGGTGCACCTGCGCTACTTCCACGGCCGAGGCGGTGCGGTGGGCCGGGGCGGAGGCAACTCCTACGACGCGATCCTCGCCCAGCCGCCCGGTGCCGTGCAGGGTGCGCTGCGGATCACCGAACAGGGCGAGGTCATCTCGGCCAAGTACTCCGAGCCCGGGCGGGCTCGCCGCAACCTCGAGGCCCTGGTGGCCGCCACTCTCGAAGCCTCCCTCCTCGACGTCGAGGGGCTGGGCGATCGCGCCGAGGAGGCGTACGGGGTGATGGCCGAGCTCGCGGGGCTGGGGCGCGATGCGTACGCGTCTCTGGTCCATCACGACGACGGGTTCATCGAGTACTTCACCTCCTCGACCCCGCTCAGCGAGATCGGCGAGCTCAACATCGGCTCCCGACCGGCCTCGCGCAAACAGACCTCGACCGTGGACGACCTGCGGGCCATCCCGTGGGTGCTGTCGTGGTCGCAGTCGCGCGTGATGCTGCCGGGGTGGTTCGGGGTCGGCACCGCGCTTCGCGACTGGGTCCACCGGGAGGGCACCGGGGACGCCGACGAGCGACTATCGGTGTTGCGGCGGCTCTACGCCGACTGGCCGTTCCTGCGCACGATGCTGTCCAACATGGCGCAGGTCATGGCCAAGGCGGACATGGACCTGGCCGGTCGCTACGCCGCGCTCGTCCCGGACGCCGAGGTGGGCCGCCGGATCCACGGGGTGATCTCCGAGGAGTTCGACCTCACCCGCGAGATGCTGCTGGCCGTGACCGGCAACGAGACCCTGCTGGACGACAACCCGGCGCTCGCCCGCTCCGTCCGCAACCGCTTCCCCTACCTCGAACCGCTCAACGTCCTGCAGGTGGAACTGCTGCGCCGGTACCGTGCGGGCGACGAGGACCCGGCCGTGCGGACCGGCATCCAGTTGACGATGAACGGCCTGGCCACGGCGCTGCGCAACTCGGGGTAGGAGCACGAGGACAGCGCCGGCGTCGAGGCCGCCGCACGCAGTGTGGTTTTGCAGTGTGATTTTGCAGTGTGATCCTGGTCGTGGCCACTGCGGCGGATCGGCAATTTATCCGCAATACGAACGACCAGAATCCGGTCGGTCCTGCGCCGGGTCCGGTCGACACGGGCGGGGGCCCGGGTTGGCGGCCGTCACCGGGGAGCTGCGGGGTGCTCGCGCAGTTGCCGCTGCGTGAGCGGGATGAGCAGCACGCACACCACCGCCAGGGCCGCGATCCAGGGCACTGGGCCGCCGAGGCGGGAGAGCACCGCGAGTACGTACGGCGTCGCCATGCCGAGGTAGGCCAGGACGTAGAAGACGGCCACGAGCCCGGCGTGGTCGCGGGGCCCGGATTGGATCTCGACCTCGACCAACCCGGCCACCAGCAGGGTCGCGTATCCCGCACCGAGCAGGACCGCGACGGGCAGGAGCCACAGCGCCCGCCCCGGCAGTTCCGGCGAGGCGGCCAGGACGGCCCCGGCGGCCATACCCAGCGCGGCGGCGGTCAGCCCCATCACCGGGGGCCGGGACGGCGGGGAGGCCGCCGCGAGTCGGCGCACGGTCGGCTGGACCAACACTCCGGCGCCGAGCGTGATGCCGACCATCACCCCGGCGTACGCCGTCGGCAGGCCCCCGGCGTCCCCACCCAGCAGGTCCGCCAGGACCGCGAACGACATGCTGGCGCAGCCGAACACCAGCGGCGCCCACGGTGCGACCCCCAGCAGGAACCTGCGGCTGCCCGCGCTGGCGGGGATGAGCCCGGCCGGGTCGGCGCCACCGTGCGGACGATAGGGGTCGGCGGCGTTCCAGGCGGCCACCAGCGCGACCGCGCCGAGCAGCAGATGGGGCAGGTAGGGCGACAGCATGGGAGCGGGAGCGAACTGGCCCACCAGGCCGCCGACCAGCCCGCCAAGCCCGAATCCGCCGGTCAGGGCGATCGCGGCTCGACGTGCGCCGGTCCCGGGCGGGGCTCCGGCGGAAAGCTCGCGCACCCAGGCGCTCCCCGCCCCGAACGCGGCCCCCGAGGCGAGCCCGGCCAGGAACCGGCCGAGGTAGAGCCACAGCGGGTCCTGGGGGCCGAGCAGCATCAGCACGGTGGCGACCAGCGACAGGACCAGGACCGGTCGCATGAGTACCCGCCGCCCGTGGGCATCGGACCACCGACCGGCCACGAGGAGCGTCGGCAGCAGCCCGACGATGTAGACGCTGAACATCGCGGTGACGTCGGACTGACCGAGGCCCTGCTCCTCGCGGTAGAGGAACAACAGCGGCGCGAACTGGTTGGCGCCCCACCCCACGGCGAACACCGCGAGGGCGGCGCGCAACCAGGCGCGATCGGTAGGCGGACTTGTCATGTGGCAGAACCTAGCCGCCGTTCGTCAGGTCAGCGCCTCGATCACGAACGCCACCCCCACCGCCACGAACAGCACGCTGACGATCACGTCCACCGTCGGCAGGACCCGTCCGACCCGCTCGTTGACACGTCGGTGCGACGCCGCCACGGCGAGGGTGCAGAACCACACCAGCGCCACGGTGATCATCCCCGCCACCAGCACGACCGACTGTCCCGGAGGGACCTCGCCGCTGAGGAACGGCGTCAGGACGGCGCCGAAGAACACCAGCGCCTTGGGGTTGGCCAGATTGGTGGCCAGACCTCGGGCGAAGTCGGCCCCGGGCAGGTTCGGGTCGGGTTCGTCGGCGGACGGCTCGTCGGGGTCCGCCCCCGACCGCGCTCGCCACCACCCCCGAAGTCCGAGCACCCCCAGGCTCGCCAGCAGCAGTCCGCCGGCCACCTGCAACCCCGTCATGAGCTGCGGGTACACGCGCACCAGTGCCGCCAGGCCGGCGAACGCGGCCGCGAGCCAGACCGCGATGCCGGTGACCACCCCTACCGCGGTGGCGACACCGTGGCGTCGCCCGACGAGCGAGCGGTGGAGGACGACGACGAGGTCGGGCCCCGGCGAAATCACCGCGATCACCCAGATTCCGTAGAGCGCCGCGACCTGTCCCGCGGTCACGCAGCGGACTCCATCGCCAGGAGACGCTTCTTGACCTCGAGCCCGCCCCGGTAGCCGCCGAGGCCGCCGTCCGAGCGCAGGATCCGGTGGCACGGCCACACCAGGGGAAGCGGGTTGGTGGCGCACGCCGTGCCCACCGCGCGGACGGCCCCGGGCTTGTCGAGGGCGGTGGCGATCTCCCGATAGGTCGCCGTGTGCCCGTACCCCACGTCGGGCAGTCGGCGCTGGACCAGACCTCGGAACCCGGAGGCCAGGACGGTGTCCAGCGGCAGGGAAAACTCCCGCAGACGACCCGCGAGGTAGTCGTGGAGTTGCGTGGTGGCGTCGTCGAGGACTCCTGTGGCATCGACGCCACCGGTGGCCTCGTCCGGCGATCCGGAGGCACCCGCCTGCACGACACGGGGCCCGATCTTCGCGGCGAGCATCTGCAGGACCTCGTCCCGGGGCTCGCCCTCGAACGCCACATACGCCAGACCCTGCGGGGTCGCCGCCAGGAGCAACCCGCCGATCGGCGAGTCGACGGACCGGACCAGGACGTCCACCAGCCCCTCCTGTTGCGCCTGCCGCGCCAGGCGGTCGCGCAACCGGCCCGTGTCCGCGGGAGCGCCGCGGAGTGTGTCGATGACGTCGTCCCCGGTCATGACCCCTCCATCGTTGGTGTCGTCTGCAAGGTCTGGTCAGTCACGGTCTGGTCAGTCACGGTCTGGTCAGGCACGGTCTCTCGCTCCACGGTCCGCCTCAGGGCCGCCACCCCGTCGGCCGCCGCGCGTCTGGCGGCTGCCTCACCGCCACCGGTGAGCGCGGCGATCTCGGCGTACGGCAACCCGCCCAGATATCGGTAGGCCACACAGAGCCGCTGCCGGGTGGGCAGAGCGGCGACCGCGCCCCAGATCGGGTGTTCGCCGAGCTCGTCGTCGTCGCCCGCACGGCTGCCACTCCTCCCGCGGCCACCGCCCGCCCACTCCTCGAGCAGGGCGACGTCGTCCACACCTCCCGCCGGGGCAGCGATGCGCGCCGATCTGCGCACCACGTCCACGGCGCGGCGGTGGGCGACCCTGACCAGCCACGCCTCCACATTGGTCTCCTCCGGCAGGCCCGGCCAGGCCCGCAGAGCGGACAGGAACGTCTCGGACCAGGCGTCGTCGGCGTCGGGGCCGGGACCCAGGACCGCACGGCACACCCGCAGGACGGTCGGCCCGTGCCGGACCACCGCACCGTCGAAGGCTGCCCTCATAGGTCAGATCCTCCCCTCGTCTCCGGCGCCACGTTCACGCGCCCCGGCCACTCACCCCGGCCACCGGTCTCAGGAGGTAGTCGTTCCGCGCGACGGAAACGTGAGGTCCGTGAGGCAGGAGGCGAGAACGGGGGCCTTCACCTGACGTCGACGTCCGCGGCGGGTGCTATCTTCGGACCATCAACACCGCTGGTGAGTGGCTGCCTATGGAGGTGAGTTGCGGTCATGGACCTTCCCCGCATCTTCACCATCCGCGAGAGCAGCCATCGGATCCACAATCCACTGACCGAGGTCAAGCTCGCCGCCCTAGGGGCAGCCCTCCAGCTCGCCCCAGGAACGCGAGCACTGGACCTGGCCAGCGGCTCGGGCGAGATGCTGAGCACCTGGGCGCGTGATCACGGGATCACGGGCACCGGTGTGGACATCAGCACGGTCTTCACCGAGACAGCCCGAGCCCGCGCCGCCGAACTCGGCGTCGCCGACCGTGTCGAGTTCATCCACGGTGACGCCGCCGGCCATGTGGCGGACGAGCCGGTTGATCTGGCCGCATGCGTCGGTGCCACCTGGATCGGCAGCGGTGTCGCCGGGACGACCGAGTTGCTCGATCGCAGCCTGCGTTCCGGAGGCGTGATGCTGATCGGCGAGCCGTACTGGCGGCGGACCCCGCCGGACGAGGAGACGGCCGTCGCCTGCCAGGCCACCGCCATCGACGACTTTCAGGAGCTCCCAGACCTGATGGGGACGTTTCACGATCTCGGGTACGACATCGTCGAGATGATGCTCGCCGACCAGGACAGCTGGGACCGGTACACAGCGGCCCAATGGCTCAACCTGCGCCTCTGGCTCGACCGGAACCCCGACGACGATCTGGCCCCGGAGGTGCGTGAGGAACTCGCCACCGCGCCCGCCCGCTACGCGCGTTTCACGCGTGAGTACCTCGGATGGGGCGTGTTCGCCCTCATGAAGCGCTGACACTCATCCCCACGCGGTGATCGCGAGCCGCGTCTCCTCCGATCGACACTGATACAGCTTTCCCTCGCCAGTCCAGTGCTCGGTACTGTCGAGTATCGGATATCTCCGGGCGGCACGCCGCATCGGACTTGCGTGTGGAGGACAGCGAATGGCATCGATCTTCATCTCGGGCGGGGCGGCTGGGATCGGTCTGGCAACGGCGGAGCGATTCGGCCGCGAGGGATGGACTGTCGGGGTGTACGACGTCGACAAGGACGCCCTGGCCGCGGTGCAGTCGAGGCATCCCGACTGGATCACCGGAGAGCTCGACGTCCGCGACATGCAGCAGTGGGAGAAGGCGCTTGGCGAGTTCACCTCGCACACCGGCGGGACGCTCGACGTCTTGGACAACAACGCGGGCGTTCTTGTTGCCGGCGACTTGGTGGAAATCTCGGCGGACGCGGTGAAGGCTCAGATCGACATCGATGTGTTGGGCGTGACGCTCGGCGCCAAAGCCGCGTTCCCGTACCTCAAGGCCACGCCGGGGTCGCACCTGGTCAACATCGCGTCCGCGTCGGCGATCTACGGTCAGCCCGGGATCGCCACGTACAGCGCCGCCAAGTTCTACGTCGCCGGACTGACCGAGGCGTTGGAGCTCGAGTGGGCACCGCACGGCGTGCGTGTGGTGGGGATCTGGCCGTTGTGGGCCAAGACCGCTCTCGCGGACCCCAAGGCCAAGACGACCAAGACGCTCGGCATCAAGATCACGCCCGACCAGGTCGCGGACAAGGTCTGGCAGTCCGTCCATCCGACGACCCTTGACCGCCGCCTTCATCGCACGTCCTACAGCGTCGGTGAGCAGACGACCGTGCTCGCGAACATCTCCAAGTTCTCGCCCAATTTCGCGACGCGCCTGGTCAACAAAGTCCTGGCCCAGTAGGACCTCACTTCGAGCTGATCGTGGGGCGACTCCGAGCGTTGCACTGAGCCTTGTTGAGATCAGGGGCCACCTTGGCGTCCGCGACCTGAGTTCGACCAGCCCCGGGCACCCGCCCGGCCGACGGCGTCCGCAGTGGTCGTCCCGCGCGACGAGAACGTGAGGCCCGTGCGGTACCCGATCCCGCTCGGCACTCGCATACTTGTGTGACCTCACACTCTTTGGGAGTCACCATGCCCGGTTCCCGCACCCCACGCCGTCTGCGTTCCCGACTGGCTGGCGCCCTCGTCGCCGGCGCGCTGGCCGTACCCGTCGCCGCAGCGGTCACGACCACCACCGCTGCACCCACACTCGTCCCGCAGGCCGCCGCCGGGCCGGTGGAGGACGCACTGACGGGCCTCGTCGGGGACCTGGATCCCACCGGTGAGCTCGGGCCGTACGTGACCGAGGCACTCAACGGCATCAACGGGCCCCTCGGCGCACCCGGCCCGCCCGCTGCGGTGGACACCCCGGTCACCTGTCGCCCGACCCCGTCCCACCCGCGGCCGGTGATCCTGGTCCACGGGACGTTCGACAACGGCCCCAACACCGTGCCGCGACTGGGCGAGCCGCTACGGCGGCAGGGATTCTGTGTGATCGCCCCGACCCTCGGCGCCTACGTGGGCAACCCCGCCCGGGGAGGTCTCGACTCGATCGTCGGCGCGTCCGGTCCGCAGCTCGCCGGGGTGATCGACCACGTGCGCGCGGTCACCGGCGCTGCACAGGTCGACCTGGTGGGCTACTCCCAGGGCGCCTCGATCGCCGGGTACACCACCAAGGTGCTGCGACCCGGCGCGGTGGGCCGGGTCGTCTCGGTGGGCGGGTACTGGGGGGCGGACAACAGCGGGCTGATCCCCCATCAGCTGCCGCCAGGGCTCGCGGGCGCGGCGCTGTGGGCCGCCAACCTGCGGGGTCTGGCCGAACTGTCACCCGGCAGCCCCATGCTCACCGCCTGGTACGGACTCGACCGCACCCCGTTCCTGCCCGGGGTCGCCTACACGCTCATCGCCACCGGCGGCGACCATCTCCTGCCACCGCAGCGGAGCTTCGTGGCCGGGCCCGGCGTCGGGTGGCGGGTTCCGGAGCAGGCGTGCGGCGGCGGCCCGACCTCCCACGGCGGGATGGCGCTCGATCCGCGGACGCACTCGATGGTCGCCCGGGCGCTCGGCGGCGCGGGCGCCTGCTGAGATCACCGGGCCCGGGCCGTCTGCCCCGGACCCGGAGTCTGTCGCAGGGTGATCCGAGGGGGTGCGGGAGGTCACGAGGCGACCACCTCGTTGTCCTCGTCGTCGCCTCTTTCCCCTCCACCGGGGTCTGCCGCCAGCACCGCATCGGTGGCGGCGCGGATGACGGCATGACCTCGTCCCAGTCGCCCTCGATGGTGGTGAACATCGAGGTGGTCTCATGCGAGAACGTGAGGTCCGTGCGGTGCCCGATCCCCAACGTGGGCACGGGGGTCGCGGCCGGGAGATCGATAGAATCCGAACCGATACCAAGGCAGGGCGCCAGGGATGTAGTGCCCAGACCGCGTTGCCCGGGTCGACGAGAGCGGGGAGATTCGGTGACCACGCAAAGTATCCGGCCTGCCAGGGAAAGCGATCTGGTCCCTGTGCAGGACATCGAGCGCTCGGCTGGCGCACCCTTTGCAGAGATCGGAATGTCCGTGGTGGCCGAGGACGAACCGCCGTCGATCGACTCGCTACGAGAGTTCGTGCAGAACGGGCGGGCGTGGGTCAGCACCGACGGATCCGATCGGCCGGTGGCATACCTGCTGGCGGATGTGATCGACGCCAGTGCTCACCTGGACCAGGTCTCGGTGCACAGCGATTTCATGAACCGTGGGATCGGGACGGCTCTGCTGAATCACATGATCGGTTGGGCGCGGGAATGCAGCCTTCCTGCGGTCACTCTGACCACCTACATCGACGTCCCGTGGAACGGGCCGTATTACGAGCGTCATGGGTTCCGGTACCTCGCCGAGAACGAGGAGACCCCCGGTCTCAAGAAAATCCGGGCCGCGGAGATCGCAAGCGGCCTTGACCAGTGGCCGCGCGCTTGCATGCGCAGGGAACTCTGAGGAGGACATGGCTTCTGCGACCGGGGACGCGCAGAGGAACCGGCCTTTGTCCCGGTCACGGACCTCACCGGCCGCGTCCTCACCAGGGCGGGTGATGATCGTGAACGCCTACCGACTTTCGTCGCCGTGGACCTTTGCGGGAAACGCCTTCCGCGTAGTTGAAGGACGTCTGTCAGGTTTTCCAGAGCAGGAGCGAACCAATCTAGCTTTGAGTTTCGGCGTGGCTCCATCGCGCGCTTCGACCACCTCCCGGTCGAGGAACTCCCGCTTCGAGTCGACCGTTCACTGTGCAGGCCACACACTCGCTCGGACTCGGGGACGAGGCGGCCAGCGTCCCGTATACCCCTAACAGGCGCTCGGGTTCTGGACGACACTCATATGCGACATGAACACTAGGCAGGCCCCATGGATCGAGCTGGGGTAACCGCAGATCCGCTTCATGCCCGTCAGCTGTCGCGTCAGAGGATCGTCAAATGAGACACCTGAACCAGTCGCTCCGGGAGTCTTGGTACGCCCTCTGGGAGGGGGAGTGAGATCCCTCGTTCGATCCTTACTGATGTTCTGTTGGTATCTGAAACGTCCACCGAGAGATCAGTTCTGAATCCGGCCACGCTCGCGAGCCTGCGCACGCACCAGCTGGCGCAGCTGTGCACGAGCCTCGTTGTGGATCGTGGTTGAGGTGGTTGCCGCGGTCTGGATCGAGACGACCAGGCCGTAGCGAACGCTCTCGCCCTTGCGCAGCGTCTGGGCGTCACGCATGCACTCCACCCGGAGGGGGAGCGTCTCATTGGCGCCGAACACCATGGCGCGCTCGCCCTCGATGATTTCGTGCTGGCAGCTGCCCTTGCGAACGCTCCAATGGGTGGCCTCAGCACGGTCACCGGCGGTGATTGCACGGTCGGGGAGTTCAAAGTAAACCTTGGTGCCTCGGTAGCGGCTGAGGTTGCCCGCGGTGGGGGCCATGTAGGCCAGCGTAATGGTGATGCGGTGCCACTCGGGGCGTGAGCGCAGTGAGGATGGGAGGGGGACCCGGTAGGTGTGGCTTTGTTCCCGTTCGATGGAGCCGCCCGCGATGAGTGCGGCCCGGTTTGTCGCGGCATGTCCCAGCATCGCAGGGTCAAGGACGCCGTAGCCGAGCATGGCGGTCAGTTCTCGCCGCGCTCGTTGAGGATCCAGCGCCAAAGAATCGCGCAAGTGACGCGCAGCAGGACCCCACGAGCTTGCGTGCACTAGCAGCGCGCGGACCAACACCGGATGGTAGAGCGGGTCGGGGAAGGCGGGATCGCCGGCCTCAGCGCCGGCCTCGAGTACGTCGAAGACGCCGCTGGCTTCGCGTGAGACCAGGGCGGCGGCGTTGCTGGTGCCGACAGTGAAGGCCGTCGCGGAAGTTGCCCCGCCACGTCCGGGCACCGCGACTCTTGTGCCGGGTCCGGTGACGTAGGTGCGCAGGGGATTCAGGACTACCTCGTCTGCGACTTCCCCGGACCCCACACTGGGGAGTAGGGGGCGCTCGTAGAGCGTCACTCCACCGGTGTGGTGCAGGTCGGGCTTGATGGAGCGGCCGACGCCGGGCCCGACTGCGCCGTAGAACGCCGGCGTGCCCGGCTCGTTCAGGTTCCAGGCCGTGTCGGGAAGGTTGCCGGGCTGCGCTGCGCCCAAACCGGCGTGGTCGGGCCCTGAGGCGGGGACGTTAGAGCTGGCATCGGCATGGGTGGCGCCGACGGTGAGCGCGTTCATTGCATCGCCTGGAGGCAGGAGCCCACGCTTTCGGCTGTTTGCTCGAGCAGCGCGCAACGCAGCAACTCGCGCGGCGTTCAGCTGGTTGGCCTGCGAAGCGGGGATCGCCAGCGGAAGGGTGTGGTTGCCGGCGCTGACTATGAAGAGAAGATTGTACTCCAGGGCGAGCCAGTCGAGTAGTCGCCCGGTTGGGCTCATTCGCCTAACCAGGGCGCGGGCCGGTGAGCCGATAGAAAGGTTGACGATGCGCACGCTTGGCGCGGTTGCATCACGGCCAGCTTCTCCCTTGATCATGCGGCGAATGGCGCGGTGCAGCAGATCGGGCAGCAGGACGTTGTCGAGGACTTGCTCGGCTGCAGAGCTCAGGGGGTGGGGTTGGAGGATGGGGCGGACATACAGGGGCCTGTGTAGTGGATCCCCGCCGGCATCGAGGTCGCCGTGGATGATTAGCGAGGCCATGGCGGTGCCGTGATGGCGTGCTGAGACTGGATAATTGACGCCCAGGCTGTCGGGGTCGTCGACGCTCAGCCGGCCAGCCAGCCGGTCGTGGTTGGCGAAGGGAAGCCCGTCGAGAAGAGCGATGCGAGGCAGCGCATCCGCAGGTCTGGCCGACACGACACTGCCGTCGCTGGAGTCGGTGTGGTCCGGGCCTGCGTTGTCTGAGTCGTCCTGAATATCGAGTTCGGGCTGGGTGACCGTCATCGGGGCGAACGGGGTGACGAACATGACCTCGTCGGTGGTCAGCAGATCGATGGCTTGAGCTCCGCGCTCGAGCGCCTCTTCTACTTGCTGGACCGGCAGCTCGGCCAGTAGGGCGTGGTAACCGATCTCGGCGATCTGAGCGCGGTGCAGGACCCGTCCGCCAGCCGCGGCTAGTACTTCTTCGACTTGACCTTCAGCGTAGGTTCGATCCGGGGCTCCGCGACGGAACCACAGCTCGACCTCGACGCGTACTGGACTGATCGATTGGCCGACGAGCTCCAGGTGCTCACGCCACTGCTCAAGCAGCCCTGTCTCTCGGACGCGGTCCTGCGGGCCCCACCTGCGGATGGCGCGTAGTTGGGCGAAGGCGTGCTTGAACTTGCCCAGTCCGTGCTTGAACGTGATGTCTGGGTCAGCCAGCCAAGCCTCGAAGAGGTTGACCAGCTGGCCGGCAGCCTCGCTGTTGGACATCACCAGGTAGAGCGAGCGTGAGACTTGGGCGTCGAGTTGGCCCTCGGTGGGAGAAAAGCTGGCGAAGTCCTCGTCGGGGTCGGTGTCTTCGTCGAGGAACTCGGAGAGGAACTCCAGGCCCTCAATCCGGTCGACGGCGTTGCGAAAGTCGGCGACCGATCCGGCGAGGTCGAAGACCAGTACCAGTTCAGGGTCGAGCTCGTCGGCGTCGTCGTCACTCAGATGGACGCGCCGCCTATCGAAAGCCTCGACGAGGGCACGGAATTGCGGGGACAGCCTCTCGCCCTGGCGTGTAGCTCCGGGGCCTCGAACGACAGGTGGGACCGAGGGGGACAGCTTGTGTCGGTCGCCCACAGTCGGCGCAGTCAGTGCCAGCAGGGTTCGCGAGTCGGAGCCGGGGGAGGGGCTGGATCCTTCGGCACCGGCGGTGGCTTGCTGACTCATCCGCTCGCCTGGTTGCGCCAGTGTTCGAGGCGTTCCCTCACGATCCGTTTGTGATCGGAGTCGGGAAGTTCGAGGACGGCGCGGCGGCGTACGTCGAGGGCGAACTCTTCCAGCTCTGCGTAGCTCGCGCCGGCGAGCTTGTCGGCCAGGGTGCGCGGGGCGAAGCCAAGGTCGCCACCGAATCGAGCGGCGAGCCGTTCGAGGTAGCGGGTGGCTTCGGCGCGGCTGGGGGCATTGAGCTCGGCGCGAATCTGGAACCGGCGCCAGGCCGCTCGGTCGAGCAGTTCGCTGTGGTTGGTGGCTCCGATCAATATGACGTGGGCGGGCAGGCGGTCGACCTGCAGCAGCAGCGTGGAGACCACTCGCTTGATCTCACCGGTCTCGTGCTCGTCCGAGCGTTCCTTGGCGACCGTGTCGAGTTCGTCGAAGAACAGCACGCAGCGGCGGGTGCGGGCGAACTCGAAGGCGCTGTCGAGTCGTGCGGCGGTCTCACCGAGGAAACTCGAGACCACCCCCTCATAGCGCACCACGTACAGCGGCAGCATCAACTCGGCTGCAATCGCCTCAGCGACGCTGGTCTTACCGTTACCCGGGGGACCGGAGAGAAGCAGCCGATTGCGAGGCTCAATGCCGTAGCTGCGTAGCAGCTCCGAGCGCTTCTGCTCCTCCACCAGCTCACCAATAACCCGCCCCGGCACGGGCCCGAGGTCGAGATCAGAGAGACGTCGTTCCGGGACGACCTCTTGGAGTAGGTCACGTACCGCGGAGGCACGGTCGTCGCGAGCTCGCCCCTGGCCCGTGGTGGTGATGATCTCGGAGAGCCTATCGGCCAGCAGGTGGTGCTGGTTGGCCCGTTCCTCGGCAATGACCGCCTCGACCAGCACCTTGAACCGGTCCTTGTCCCCGCGTCGCTCAGCCTCGACGAGATCGAGCAGCAAGTCGGCTCGCGCCACGTCGGCCTCCCTAATGGACATATCAGACCCCCGGATAGTACCGACCGCTCACACCTCACGCGGGCAAGACAGGCCGGGCGCTCCCATGGCGTGGTCGCAGGTCCCTCGCCTGCCTTACGGGCCGTCCGGTGGCGACTCCGCCACGATCCACTCGAACCAGCGCAGACGACCGAGCTTGCCTGCCTTTCACTTGTCAAGAAGCAGCTTCTCGGCGACCTAAATTGCGCTGGTGTCGACGCATTCATTCGTGAGAGCTTCAACTAGAGCGGTCTTCGATGAGTCCTTCGACAAAAACCTATCCGGCTGCGTCACGATCACACCCTGAGGTCGCGTCGGCCTCGATGGCCCGGGGAGGGTCAACCGTTCCCGCTACTGCGCCCCTCCACGCTCCGACGGTCGCCGCGGTGGCGCTGAACGAGCTCATTGGCGTCCCGGAGCCCGAGACCCGGGTGGGCGACCCGGAGCCGGCGGACCGCGTCGACCTCACCGGACGAGGCCTGCACCGCCTCGGAAACCTCCGCCGCCCCGAGCTCGGAGGCGATGCGGCGCGAGCGGTCCTCGCCGCTGGCCCCGAACCACCATCGGCGGGCGGCCGCGGCGAGGAGCAGGACGGCGAGCGCGCTCCACAGCAGGACGTCGAGGGTGCCGGCCTCGGGGGAGGTCAGTTCCACGGCCGCCACAACCAGCGCGCCTATCCCGCCGAGCACGGTGGCCGCCACGTATGCGACCGTCTGCGGACCACGCGGGTCCGGGCCGTCCGCACCGGACCCGGAGTCTGTCGCAGGGTGATCCGAGGGGGTGCGGGAGGTCACGGGGCGACCACCTCGTCGTCGTCGCCCTTCTCCCCTCCCCTGGGGTCCCCCGCCAGGCGACGATCCACCCGGTCCACCTTCCCCCGCAGCTCACCGGAGTGCCCGGGCCGCAGGTCGGCCTTGAGCACCAGGCTCACCCGCGGGGACACCGCCAGCACCGCGTCGGTGGCGGCACGGATAACGGGCATCACCTCGTCCCAGTCGCCCTCGATCGTGGTGAACATCGAGGTGGTCTCATGGGGCAGACCGGACGCGCGGACCACCCGGATCGCCTCGGCGACGGCCTCGCTCATGGACGCCGACTCGTCCGCGGTCGTGGTGGGTGCGACGGAGAACGCGAAGAGCATGACACCACGGTAAACCCCTCTCCCGCCCGGCGCAGATCGACGCCCGCCCGCATCGATGCCGACGCCGACCGGGTCACCGGCGCTGCACCGACCGTCAGGTGCGGGACACCTGCTGCGGCACCCCGGGCTCGTACCGCGCCTCGGTCAACAACTCCCGGACCCGCGGGATGACCTTCCGCCCGTAGAGGTCGATGCAGTTCATCAGGTCCTCGTGCGGAATGGGGCCGCTGGCGTACTTGAGGTCGAAGCGGTCCAGACCCAGAGTGCGGACGGTCGCGGCGATCTTCTGCGCGACGGTCTCGGGCGAGCCCGCGTACATCGCGCCGGAGCGGACCTCGCGGTGGAAGTCGGCCGCGGAGGCGTCACCCCATCCGCGCTCGCGGCCGATCTGGTTGCGGTTGACCAACCAGTGCGGCATCGCCAAGGCGGCGGCCTTCTCGTCGGTCTCCGCGACGAAGCCCGGCGAGTGGACGGCGATCGGCAGGCGCGGCGCCCCCGTATCCCCCGCCCCCGTATCCCCCGCCCCGGAACCCGCGAGCTGCGCGTTGGCCTCGCGGTACAGATCCGCGAACGGCGCGAACCGCCCGGCGGGTCCGCCGATGACCGCCAGCATGAGCGGCATGCGGTAGCGGGCCGCGCGCACCACGGACTCGGGACTGCCGCCCACGGCGATCCACGCGGAGAGCCCGCCCTCGGTGCGCGGGTACACGCGCTGGTCGACCAGCGGCGGCCGTAGATCGCCGGACCACGTCACGGGCTCCTCGGGCAGCAGCGCCGCGAACAGGTCCAGCTTCTCGCTGAACAGCTGCTCGTACTGCTGCAGGTCCAGGCCGAACAGCGGGAACGACTCGGTGAACGACCCGCGGCCCAGCACGACCTCGGCGCGCCCGCCGGACATCGCGTCGATGGTGGAGAAGCGCTGGAACACGCGGATCGGGTCGTCGCTCGAGAGCACCGTGACCGCCGACCCGAGCGTGATGCGCTCGGTGCGGGTGGCGATGCCGGCCAGCACCACATCCGGGGCGGAGACCGCGAAGTCGGGGCGGTGGTGCTCCCCGATACCGAACGCGTCGACGCCGACCTGATCGGCGAGCACGGCCTGGTCGACGACGTCGCGGATAACCTGCGCGTGGTGAACGGGTACGCCGCTCTGGTCGACGGTGGTGTCACCGAAGGTGTCGAGGCCGAAGGCGACGGAGTGTGACGACGAGGGGGTCGTGACGGAGGTGGTGTGCTGAGTCATGCCCCCACATTAGTTGATCTGTCAATCAAAGTGCTTCTCCAGCCTGCTCTCCAACCCGCACCTTCCAACCCGCTCGGCCGGACTCCGGCCGGTCTAGAGTTCGCCCATGACGTTCACGGAGGGCATGGAACTCGTCGGCAGAACGATGGACGTGGCGGGGGTCGCCGCCATCGTCGTGGGGGCGTTGGTCGCGGCGCTACTGGCCCTGAGTCCTCGCCGCCGGTACGGACCCGATGGCGATGTCCTGGGCACATTCCGCCGCCGACTGGGCCGCGCGATCCTCCTGGGGCTCGAACTCCTGGTGGCCGCGGACATCATCCGGACGGTCGCGATCTCCCCCACCTTCGAGTCCGTCGCGGTGCTCGGGCTGATCGTGCTGATCAGGACGTTCCTGAGCTGGTCACTCGAGCTGGAGATCTCCGGCCGGTGGCCGTGGCAGAAGCGGGGCACCCAGCAGGGCACCCAGCAGAGCACCCACCCTCCGGACCAGGCACCGACGCCGACACCCTCCGCGGTGATCTCGGAGCCCCGCCGGGAGCGGCATGATGGTGGTGCCCCGGCATGAACCGGACAGCATGAGTCGGACAGCACGAGTCGGACCGCATGTGTCGGACCGCAGGGGCCGACCGTGCCACGCAAACCGAGAGGACACACCATGAGCGCCACCGATCACGGGCCCAAGCCCTTCGTCGTGAACATCGAGGACGAGACCCTCGCCAACACCAATTACCGGACCACCCTGTGGAGCGGGAAGTACATGCAGATGACGGTGATGGCGATCGCACCCGGGGACGACATCGGCCTGGAGGTGCACGAGGACCACGACCAGTTCCTGCGCGTCGAGCAGGGCCGCGCGCGGGTCCAGATGGGCCCGGAGGAGGACCGCCTCGAGTTCGACGAGGAGGTCGAGGACGACTGGGTGATCCTCGTCCCCGCCGGCTCGTGGCACAACGTCACCAACATCGGCGACGAACCGCTCAAGGTCTACTCCCTCTACGGCCCGCCGGAGCACGCGCACGGCACCGTCCACCCCACCAAGGCCGACTCGGACGCGGACGAACACTGACGAACCCTGA
The DNA here is from genome assembly GCF_033790845.1 of Dietzia sp. PP-33. Taxonomy (NCBI): domain Bacteria; kingdom Bacillati; phylum Actinomycetota; class Actinomycetes; order Mycobacteriales; family Dietziaceae; genus Dietzia; species Dietzia sp. PP-33. The sequence continues at coordinate 197,808 of NZ_JAMYEI010000006.1, read as the reverse complement.
CGAGCACTGGCGGCGGCACCGGGCCCCGGCTCCCGCCGTCAGGCGCCGGCCGGGCCCCCGCCCCGCCGGCGCCGCACCGCGCCCACGTACCTCGTCAGCATCCGGTCCATCAGGGCCGGGGAGAGTCGCTGCAGCCGCCACGTCGCGCGCGCCCGGGCCGGCTCCACGACGAGGGCGCGGTTGCGGGCGACTCCGTCCAGCACGCTCTTAGCCAGTCGGTCCGGGTCGAGCGGCTGCCGCACGTGTTGGCCGGTGAGGTAGAAGTGCCTGCCGTCGAATCCGTCGAGCTGACCCTTGTCGAGGATCGCCGTGTCCACCGCGGCGGGGCACACCACGGTCACCCCGACGCCGTGGCCGGCAGCCTCGGCGCGCAGCGAGAGGCCCAGACCCACCACCGCGTGCTTGGTCATGGCGTAGCTGGTGATCAGGCCCGCCGGACACAGGCCACCCATCGACGCGGTGAGCACGAGTGAACCCGACCCGCGGCCGATCATGTGCGGGTACGCGGCGTGGACGCAGTGGACCACCCCGCGGATGTTCACGTCCACGATCGCGTCCCACTGCGCGAGCGTGAGCAACTCGGTGTCCCCGCCCCAGGTGATCCCGGCGTTGGCGAACATCAGGTCCAGGCCACCGCGATCGGCGACCACCTCGTCGACGAGCGCGGCCACGGCCCCGGCATCGGTGACGTCGAGCCGGGCCGCCCGCGCGCTGCCCGACCCGGACATCTCGGCGATCTCGTCCGCGACCCGCGTCGCCGCCTCGAGGTCGATGTCCGCCACCACCACGTGCGCACCCGACCGGACCAGGGCCGCCGAGAGGGCCGCGCCGATCCCCGACCCGCCCCCGGTGACGATCGCACTGGCCCCGGACACCCGACCGACCACACGGGCCGCTCTCACGAGAAGGCCCGCGTCGCCAGTCCGAGGACATCCGGATAGCGCCTGAGCTGGGCTCCGCCGTCGACGGCCAGGTCCTCCCCCGTCATCCAGGGCGCGTCGGCCAGGTACAGCACCGCCCGGGCCACGTCCTCCGCGGTGCCCTGGTGCGGGACCACCGAGTTCTCGGCGTACTCCTCAGCGAGGCCCGGGATCTGCAAGACCGGTTCGGTGAGCGGGGTGACCAGGAACCCGGGCGAGACGGTGTTGACCCGGATCCCGCGCTCCCCCAACTCGAGCGCCGCGACCTGCGCGAGCATCACCAGGCCCGCCTTCGCAGCGCAGTAGGCGGCCATTCCGCGGCCGGGCTGCCGGGCGTTGAGCGAGGCGATCGCCACCATCGAACCACCGTCACGAACCACCCGCCCCCCGTGCTTGAACACCAGGAACGCCCCGGTGAGGCAGATGTCCACCACGCGTCGGAACTCCGCGGTGTCGTGGTCGGTGACCAGCCCGAGGGTGCTCACGCCCGCGGTCGTCACGACGAGGTCCGGAGCCGTCCCGGCGAAGAGCGCCTCCACCGAGGGTTCGTCACCGACGTCGACGACCCGGTGGTGGTGACCCGGTCCGTGGGCCTCCGCCAACTCGGCAGCGCGCGCTTTCGCGAGGTCCCCGTTGACGTCGGCGACCATCGTCCGCCACCCCTCTGCGGCGAGCTCTCGAGCGGTGGCCCAGCCGATCCCGGAGGCACCGCCGATCACCACCGCGTGCCGCCCGTCGGTCATGTCGTCTGCCATTTCCGCCTCCGTCCGGGGTGGGGCCCGGGGCGAGGTGCCCCGTCTGCGCGCCCGGCACGCTGTTGACGCCCGTCAATCCCTGGCCATAATCTAGGACCGTAATGTGATTCACGCCATAGCTTTCGGGCCAGGCGGTCCCCAGGTCGAAGAGGTTCCCATGACATCCGTTCCCACCGTCGCCGTCATCGGCGCGGGCATCAGCGGTCTCACCACCCTGAAGATGCTGCACGACTACGGAATCGAGGCGGTGTGCTTCGAGGCGTCCGACCGGATCGGTGGGAACTGGGCGTTCGACAACCCCAACGGGAGTTCGAGCGCGTACCGCTCGCTGCACATCGACACCTCCAAGCACCAGCTGAGCTTCCGAGATTTCCCCATGCCCGAGGAGTTCCCGGACTTCCCGCACCACTCGCAGATCAAGCAGTACCTCGACGACTACGCCGAGGCCTTCGACCTCCTCCGCCTCATCGAGTTCGAGAACCGGGTGCTGCACGCCGAGCGGCTGGACGGTGGCGGCTGGGAGCTGACCACCGAACGCACCGGCACCCGCCACTTCGACGCGCTCGTGGTGGGCAACGGGCACCACTGGGACCCGCGGTTCGGGGACTTCCCGGGCGAGTTCACCGGCGAGATGATCCACTCGCACGCCTACGTCGACCCGTGGGACCCGCTGGAGCTGATGGACAAGCGCATCCTCGTGGTGGGCCTGGGCAACAGCGCTGCCGACATCGCCGTCGAACTGTCGTCCAAGGTCATGCGCAACGAGGTCGTGATCTCCACCAGGTCGGGCGCGTGGATCGTCCCGAAGTACATCGCCGGCCAGCCGGCCGACAAGTACTTCGCGACCTTCCCGTTCCTGCCCTATTCGTGGCAGCGCAAGGCCATCCAGGCCATGCAGCCGATGTCGGCGGGTCGACCGGAGTCCTACGGGCTCCCCAAGCCCAACCACAAGTTCTTCGAGGCCCACCCCACGCAGTCCGTCGAGTTGCCCCTGCGCCTGGGCTCGGGGGACATCACGGCCAAGGGCAACATCGCCCGTTTCGAGGGACGGACCGTGCACTTCGAGGACGGCACGGCCCAGGAGTTCGACGTGGTCATCCAGGCCACCGGCTACAACACCTCGTTCCCGTTCTTCGACCCGGAGTTCCTCAGCGCCGACGCGCACAACCACGTACCGCTCTACAAGCGGATGTTCTCCCCGGGGATCGACGACCTGGTGATGGTCGGCTTCGCCCAGTCCACGCCCACCCTGTTCCCCTTCGTCGAGGCCCAGGCCCGGCTGGCGGCCGCGTGGGCGGCCGGGCTGTACCGGACACCGCCGCGGGCGGAGATGGAGCGGGCGATCGTCGCCGACGAGAAGAAGTACATCGGTCACATGCTCGACACCCCGCGGCACCAGCAACAGGTGGACTACTTCCTCTACGAGCACGACATGCGGACCCACGAGATCCCCCGGGGCCGGGAGCGTGCGGCGCGCTCCGGCGGGATGATCCGCACGGCGGCCCCCGCGTGAGCGGCGGGGCCTCCGGCGAGAGCACGAACGGCTCCCCTCGCGGCGACCGGCGCCGGGAGGCGTTGTTGGCCGAACTCGACCGGCAACTGCGCACCACGAAACTCGACGACATCTCGGTGGCCGATCTCACCGACGCGGCCGGGATCACCCGCTCCGCGTTCTACTTCTACTTCGACTCCAAGGCCGCGGCGGTCACGGTGCTGCTCTCCTCCATCCAGGCGACCGCGGCCAAGTCGAGCGACATGCTGGTCAACTCGGACGGCCGCTTCCGGTCCCGGGTCTCCACGACCCTGCACCGACTCGCCGACCGGATGGTCGACAACGCGCACGTCTACCGGGCCCTGCTCACCGCGCGCACCACGCACGAGCCCATGCGACGCCTCTGGGACGAGGGACGCACCGAGCTGGCGGCGCCGATCGCCGAGTACATCCGCTCGGAACGGGATGCCGGCCGGGCCCCGGAGGGGGCCGACGCCGACTCGTTGGCCACCGCCCTCATCCAGATCAACGAATCGGTTCTGGAACGCCTCGTCTTTGACCCCGACGCGGATCGGGACCCCATGATCGCCACCGCCTCCGACCTGTGGGTCCGGGCCATCTACGGCCGTCCGGATCCGGCGGTCGACACCCCAGGAGAACACTCGTGACCAGCCAGATCGCTCCAGTCGACCTCGATTTCCGCTCCGGTGGTGACACCTGCCGGGGCTGGTTCCTACCCGCCGGAGGGACCGACCCCGCACCCTGTGTGGTCATGGCCCACGGGCTGGGCGGCACGGCCGACTCGGGCCTGCTCCCGTTCGCTGAGGCATTCGCCGCGGCCGGGTACGCGGCGTTCGTGTTCGATTACCGGGGCTTCGGCCGCTCCGGTGGCGGGCACCGACAGGTCGTCTCGCCGTCCCGGCAGCAGGACGACTATCGAGCGGCGGTCGCAGCGGTCGCGACCAGACCGGAGGTCGATGCCGGCCGGATCGTCCTGTGGGGCTGCTCCATGGGCGGCGGGCACGTCCTCGAGGTGGCACGCGAACCCGGCGGGTCATCGACCATCGCGGCGGTGATCTCGGTGGTGCCGCTCGTGGACGGACGGGCCGCCGCGGTGGCCGCCGCGCGTCAGCACCGTCCGAGCACCTTGCTCCGCTCGGCCGGCACGACCATGGCCGCCAGGGCGGCGACGGCGCTGGGGCGGCCCGAGCCGTTGGTCCCCCTGGTCGGCCCGCCGGGATCCCACGCCCTGCTCTCACTGCCGGGGTACGAACAGGCCTACACCTCGGTCGCCGGCCCCACCTGGCGCAATGAGATCGGGGCCGGCGTCGGCGCGGAGCTGGGTTCCTTCCGACCCGTTGCCCGGGCAGGGGAACTGGCCGGGATCCCCGTCCTCATCCAGATCGCCGACCTCGACCGGAGCGCGCCGCCCCACGCCGCCGCCGACGCCGCGTTCGCAGCCCGCGCGGAGGTGCGCCACTACCCCGGTGACCACTTCGACCTCTTCCCCGGCCGGCCATGCCACGAGCGCGCGGTGGACCACACACTGCACTTCCTACGGCGTCACGTGAGCTGACCCGGTCGCGCGCCAGCGTGCTGTCGCCGGCCTTCCGTCGCCGCTCATCTGTGATCAGCGCACCCGGACCGTGGCTGCGGCGGTGACGAGAGCGTCGAGAGTGGCGGTGAGGGCGGAACTGTTCCTTCCGGCGGCCCAACCGATTTCCGATTGGTGGCGGTACTCGACCAGGGTGAGCGCGTCGCCGTCCTCACCTGAGTCGGTGCTGGCCCGGTGCAGGCTGAGGACGTCGAGTTCCACGTTGATCTGGCCGAGCGCTTCGGTGAGGGCCTGGACCGGGCCGACATCGTGGTGGGTGCTGGTGTGCTCGGTCCCCCCGTTGTTGAGGATGATGGTCGTGGTGTCGCCAGCGGTATCGCATCGGGTGAGTTCGATGCCGTTGTCCTCCGGCCTACGCATGTAGGTGGCTTGGAAAATGGCCCAGAGTTGGGCGGCGGTGACTTCGCTGCCCGCGGTGTCGGTGTAGCGCTGCACGTGGCGGGCGAAGTCGACCTGCAGGCGCCGCGGCAGGTCGACGCCGTATTCGGTCTCCAGCAGGTAGGCGATTCCGCCCTTGCCTGATTGGGAGTTCACTCGAATGACGGCGTCGTAGCTGCGACCGATATCGGCGGGATCGATAGGCAGGTACGGAACGCGCCAGGGTGTGTCGGCACTGGTGTCGCCCTCGGATGCTGCGCGGACGCGGTGTTCTGCGAAGCCCTTTCTGATCGCGTCCTGGTGGGTGCCACTGAAGGCGGCGTGAACGAGGTCGCCGACGTAGGGATGTCGGGGGTGAATCTCTATGCGGTTGGCGTGTTCGACGGTGCGGCGGATCTCGTCGATGTCGGAGAAGTCGATCATCGGATCGATTCCCTGTGCGTGCAGATTGAGTGCAAGGGTGGCCAGATCGACATTTCCGGTGCGCTCTCCGTTTCCGAAGATGCAGCCCTCGACCCGCTGGGCGCCGGCCAGGACGGCCAATTCCGCGCAGGCGATGCCGGTACCCCGGTCATTGTGAGGATGGACCGACAGGATCACCGCCTCCCGTCGGTCGATGTTCTTGTGCATGTACTCGATCTGGTCGGCGTACACGTTCGGCGTCGCAACTTCGACGGTGGCGGGCAGGTTGAGGATGACGGGGCGCTGGACCGAGGCATCCCACAGCGTCGTGATCGCATCGCAGAGCTCGAGTACGTAGTCGGGTTCGGTGAGGTTGAAGATCTCCGGCGAGAACTCGAATCGCACGTTACCCAGGTCGTGGGCGAACTCCAGAACGTCGCGGGCACCGCCCAGGATCACCTCGGTCAGCGAGTCGCGGTCGTGTCCGAGTACGACGTCGCGCCAGGTCGGTGCGGTCGCGGTGTACATGTGTATGACGACGTCGTTGCGGATGCCGCGGATCGACTCCACGGTCCGTTCGATGAGGTCGTGGCGGGCTGGGGTGAACACGACGACCGTGATGTCCTCGGGGGCGATGTCGGAGTCGGCGATGAGGCGCACGAAGTCGTAGTCGGTCTGGGATGCAGAGGGGTAGCCGACCTCGATTTCCTTGTAGCCCATGGCCACCATGAGCTCGAAGAAGCGGCGCTTGCGAGTCGGGTCCATCGGTTCGGCCAGGGCCTGGTTGCCGTCGCGAAGGTCGACCGGCACCCAGAGCGGTGCTGACGTCATGCGACTCCTCGGCCAGTCACGGTCGGTGAGGGGCACGGCGACGCGGGAGTACACGTCTCGGTATCGATGAGACGGCATCTGCGAGTGGCGCTGGCGGTTCCATGAGGGGGCGTTGCTGGGGACGTCGCCGGCGGGCGTGCTGATGCTGGGGAAGGTCATGCTCGTTCCTTTTCATGCGGGTCGGATACTGGCGACCGGCATGTTCCGACTCCACGACGGGAGCCGGTCTGGCTACACCCCGTCGTGGTGGCGAAGAAGAAGGAAAAGTCCGTGCAAGAGCATGGTGGTGACCCTAGCACAAACTCCTCAGACAAGTAGACATCTGGTGAGTGGTGCGAGAATGGCGCCATGCCACTCGTCCGTCGTGAATCCCTCGCCGACCAGGCGGCTGACGCACTCCTGGACCGGGTCAGGAGCGGCGAGTGGGAGGTGGGAGGCAAGCTACCTGGGGAAACAACGCTCGCCCAACAGCTGGGGGTCGGCAGGTCCACTGTGCGCGAGGCGATACGACAGCTCGCCGGGCGGAAAGTTCTGACCTCGCGCCAGGGCGCCGGGGTCTTCGTGGCCAATCTGGAGATCGCCGAGGACTGGGACGCCGTCCTGCGTCGCGCCGACATCGACGCGGTGATCGAAGCGCGCATTGCGATCGAGGTGGAGGCGTCCGCCCTGGCCGCAGAACGACGCACACAGGAAGACCTGACGAACTTGCACCGGGCCCTGGCAGAACGAGCACGCCATCGGCACGACGTGTACGAGCACGTGGACACCGACATGGCCTTCCATCGAGGCGTCCTGGTGGCTGCGCACAACCCGATCCTGCTCGAACTGTTCAACCACTTCGCGCCCCGCAATCGCGAGGCGATGGTCGATATGTTGCGGCATCGCGGTGACTACGGAGATGACGCCGACCACGCTGTGCACGAGGACATCTACTCAGCTATCGAATCCGGCGACAGCGCGCGCACGGCCGCCCTCACCCGCACCCATTTGGGATCGCTCAAGCGCCCGCCCCGATGACCAGGGTGAAGAGTCACTGGCGAGGCTGGCCGGACCCGGACCACTAGTTGTTGACACATCATGGACTTGGGCCTACTGTAGGTGACACAACACAGACCCATCCCGGCACTCACCGCCGGGACGACCAGAAGGAGTCACCATGACCGCCAACCTCACCGACCTGACCGGCACCTGGACCATCGACAACACCCACTCCCGCCTGGGCTTCGTCACCCGCCACGCGATGGTCACCAAGGTCCGCGGCTCGTTCAACGACTTCCAAGGGACGGTCACGGTTCCCTCCGAGGGCGTCGAGGGCGCCAGCGCCGAGGTCACGATCACCGCCTCCTCGATCGACACCCGCAACGCCGACCGCGACGGCCACCTCAAGTCCAACGACTTCTTCGACATGGAGACCTACCCGGAGATCACGTTCCGCTCCACGAAGATCTCCGCGAACGGCTCGGGTGGCGTCGACGTGACCGGTGACCTCACGATCAAGGGCCAGACCCGGTCGATCACCGTCCCGTTCGACTACGAGGGCACCGCCACCGACCCGTTCGGCAACCTCCGCGCGGGCTTCGAGGGCACCACCGTGATCAACCGCAGCGACTTCGGCCTCACCTGGAACGCCGCACTCGAGACCGGCGGCGTGCTGGTCTCGGAGAAGGTCACGCTCGAGATCGAGGTCTCCGCCATCAAGGAGGCCTGAGCACCACCGACCCGGGAACACGACCCGACGGCGACGACACCGCCCCCACCTGTTTCCAGGCGGGGGCGGTGTTCTGCGCGAGCGTCAGTCGATGACGACGAGGACCGCGGTGTGCGAACCCTCCGCGTCCTGCCAGGTCCCGCTGAGGGTGCCCGGGGAGCCGATGAGCGGGCAGTCGGCCTCGGCGTCGTTCTCCTCGGAGATCACCCGGATGACCCGCGGCGCGGCCTCGGCGTCACCGCCGGCACCGGCACCGCCGCCCCGGATGTTGACCGGCGCCGGGGTGATAGTCCCGTCCTCCGCCGCCATGTGGTCGGCGGCGGTGTCGCGGTGGCTGATCACCCTGCGCACCTCGGTGACGTAGACGGGATCGGCCGACGCGTCGTAGACCCACCGTGGTCCGAGGACCGAGTGGTCGATCGTGCCGACGAGAGCGTCCTCGGCCCCCGGCAGCTCGGCGCCGCGGTAGGTGACCGGCACATGGATGGTGCGGATGCCGTCCGTCAGCAGGAAGGACTCCATGCCCACCTCGCCGTCGGGATCGACAAACCGGTAGGCGGTCACCTGCTCCACCTGCTCCGGGTCGCCGTCGAACCAGGACTGGCGCCGGATCCACGCCCGGAGCAGATCCAGTTTTCCCGGCGTGAGGACGGCGTCGTAGATCTCGGCGGTTCCACTCATGGACTAAGCATCCCCGGAGAAGCGTGGTCCGGCAAACGTCGATTCTCGCCGCGCCCGCCGGTGGCTCGGCGGACACGACGCGAATCCGACAGCCGGGAAAGAAGAAGATTTTCCCGGAGCGCCGTCTGCGCTGCCCACGGGCCGGATCGGCGTCGTGCGCCTCCGTCGTATGTGATCCACATCACAGCCAGGGAGCGGCGCGGTCGATACGGTGACCGCCGTGCAGTCGGGAGACCCCGGCGCTCGAACGAAAGGTGACCATCATGAAGAAGACCATCGCGATCATCGGTTCCGCTGCCGCACTGTCCTTCTCCGGTGCCGGACTGGCCGCCGCCCAGAGCGAGCTCCCCGACCTCGACAGCGGCTCGGCCGGCGCCCCCGAGATGACCGAGACGGACATCGACGATGTCGAGACCCCCGCAGAGGTCTCGGAGATAGCCCAGCAGCTCTGCGGCACCATCTCCGCGTACGACTTCCTCGGCTCCGTCGGCGGCGTCGCTCCCGGCCTGGCGGGCGAGGAGTGCCTGGCGAACGCCGACCTGGCCATCTCCACCGCCTCCACCGGTGACATCTCCGGCGCGATCGACATCCTCCGGGGCATCGAGGCCGAGGTCCCGGGTGACGGTGACACCGGCGGGGACGACAACACCGGCGACGACGTCGTCGAGACCGACGCGGTCGCCTGATCAGCTACTGATCTCCCGCTCATCAGCCCCGGCCCCCTGCGAGAGGGGGCCGGGGCTGATGCTGTGTCGGGGCGGAGCTGTTTCGGGGCTGATGCTGTGTCGGGACTGTCGCGGTATCGGGACCGCGCCCCCGTTGGTATCGACCGCTACCGGCCCCGCCGGCCTACTGCTCGCTGTCGCCGCTGGCGATCACGAGTTCGCCGAGCATCTCGTGGTCGATATGCCCTGGCTCCGTCGACTCCATGAAGTCCGCCAGGATCCGTTCGACCGCGGCCGGGTCCTCCACGTGCGGGTAGTGGCCGGTGCCCTCGACTATCGCCAGACGACTACCCGGGATCGCCTCATGGGTGGTGTGCCCGTGGGAGACGGGGATGATCGGGTCGCGGTCTCCCCAGATCAACTGGAACGGCAACTGCCCGGCCAGGTAGAGCCGGTTGTGCGCCGACACGGCCTGGCCCTTGTTGTCCACCACGGCGCGCAGGGTCTTGAAGAAGGTCTTCCGGTGGCCGGGCCTGCCGAGCGACTCGTACGCCGCCCAGGGCTCGTTCATCGCAACCGCCCGGACCCCCCTGTCCCCGAAGAAGCGGCGGGCCGTGTTCCCGGCGTTGACCAGGAACGGCGCCGCACCGGCGGACAGCAGGAGCTCGGCACCGGGCACGGCGAGCAACCGGAGGATCCAGTTGACCTCCTTGCCCAGACCACCGCTGCCGATCAGGGCGATTCGCTCACAGAAGTCCGGGTACTGGTAGACGAACTGCAGGGCCACGCCGCCGCCGAGCGACTGCCCGACGACCGTGCAGCGCTTGATTCCCTTGACCACGAGCAGGTCTCGCAGAGCCGAGGCCATCGCGCCCAGCGAGTAGTCGTCGAAATCGAGTGAACTGTCCCCGTGGCCGGGAAGGTCCGGGGCGATGATGTGGAACCGGGACTCCAGCCTCGGAATGATCTCGCGCCAGGTCCTCGAGCTTCCCGCCATCCCGTGGATCAGCAGCAGCGTGGGCTTCCCCTCGCCGGCCCCCGCCTCACGATAGGCCAGCTCACGTCCATGGAGCATTGTCTTCTGCATGGTGTATTCCCCCTCGGGAAGGCCTGCCGCGCCGTACTTCGTCGCAAGGTAGACCTGCCTCCATTGTGCGGCATCGACCGCCCTCCGGGCAGTTCTCCCTATCACACTCCCGTGTCACACTCCCGCGTCGCACTCGCGCGGGAACGCCCTGGCGAGCCGCGAGTGCCGGTGGGCGAACAGCGCGCCGACCACCGCACGGACGACCGGTCGGGGCACGAGCGCACGGGGCACCGCCCGCAGGGTGTCGGTGACGCGGGTCGATCCGTCGGGTAGCTCCTCGAGCTCGCGGCGGTGGTCCCAGACCCGACAGGAGCCCAGGCTCGAGCGTTCCTGGAAGTGGCGGGGCGGTTCCAGTTCGGTGATCACCAGGTCGTCGTACTCGAGCGGGATCACCCCGCCGAGCAGGATCCACGCCCGCCCGGCCGGTCGACCGAGCGGCACATCGGCGATGGACGCCCCCTCCAGGGACGTGGGGAACCGCATGGCCAGCAGCGGCCTGAACTCGTCGGACACGCCCTCGGCGGTCACGACACGTGCCCACACCTGCTCGCGGGGCGCGGCGATGACGCTCGAGCGCACCACCTCGACGGCGGATTCGGAGCCGCCCGTGCCACCGGCCCCCGGGGACCTCGCCGGTCCCATCACGTCTGCGGACCGGACCGGGCGGCGGGATCGCCACCGGACACGGTGGACTCGTCGGACACGGTGGACTCGTCGTCATCGGGTCCGGAGACCTCGGTGCGGTCGGGAACCAGCCCGGGCCCCCCGCCGGGGCTGTCATCCGGGCCACCATCCGGGCCACCATCCGAACCCCCGCCAGGGCCGTCACCGCCCGAACGTCCACCGCCCGACCCCCCACCGCCCGGGCCCCCACCATCGGACAGGTATCGCACCACGGTGTTGACCATGGCGGTGACGGGCACGGCGAACAGCGCGCCCACGACGCCGAACAGGTAGGTCCCCGAGGCCACCACCACGATCACGGCCAGCGGGTGGAGCGCCACGGCGTGACCCATGAGGATGGGCTGCAGCAGGTGCGACTCCACCTGGTGGACCACCAGGACGATCGCCAACATCGCGATGGCGATCACCAGTCCCCTGTCCACGAGGGCGAGGGCGGTGGGGATCATGCCGGCGACGAGGGTGCCGACGATGGGCACGAAGGACGCGAGGAACACCACCACGACGATGGGGATCACGAACGGCACACGGAGGACGAGCGCACCGAGGCCGACCCCGGTCGCGTTGATGGCGGCGACGGTGAGCTGGGTCCGGGTGTACGCACCGAGGCTGCCCCAGCCGTGGCGGAACGCCCGGTCGACCTGCCCCCGGCTCGCCCGCGGGAACCAGCGGAGGAAGAACTCCCACAGCTTCTCGCCGTGGTAGAGGAAGAAGAACAGCGACACCAGGCAGATGAGCAGGCCGGCTACCGCGTCGACGGCGGTGTGTCCGAACTGGACCGCTCCCGCGGCCACGGCCTCCGAGTGGGACTCGAGCCACGCACGCACCTGGACGACGGCCTCCTGCAGGCGGTCGGCCGTCAGGTGGAGGGGCCCCTCCTCGAGCCACTGCAGGGCGGCGTCGGTGCCGCTGCTGAGCTTGTCCCGCATCGCGGGCACCCCGGTGGCGAGCTGGGTGGTGACGGCCGCCAGCGCCCCGAGTACCAGGACCAGGACCCCGACGACGACGACGAGGGCCGCCCCCGCCCGCGGGACCCGCGCCGGCACGCGGTCCACCAGGGGCCGGAGCATGGCGGCCAGCAACACCGCTATGGCGATCGGCGCGATGATCACCGACAGCCGGCCGATCGCCTGTCCGAGGATCCAGCCGCCTCCGGCGATCAGCAACAGGCACGCCGACCACGCCGCCGCCAGCACCACCGGGTACGGCAGATCAGCTCGGGTGATCGCGGCCGGACCGGCGCCGTCGCCGTGGGATACCGGGGTCGTCATGAGGATCACCTTATGCGCCCCCGGCCTCCGGCGACGTCGCCTTCGGGCTCACCGGGTGCGCTGTCCCGGCCACACTGCCAGGCTTGCCCCATGTTCTTGATCTTCGGGTTCCGCAACTCCAGCCGGAACCTCGGCCTGGCCCAGGCGACCTGCCCGCACTGCGGCAACCGGGCCGCCCAGCGGGTGGACCGCGACAAGCGCGCGTTCTCCGTCTTCTTCATCCCGCTCATCCCGTTGGGGTCGACCTATGTCGCCACCTGCACGGCGTGCGGACGGCGCACGAAGATCAACCGCGGTGAGGCCGACCGGATCCTGGCCGGGGGGTACTGAGCGGGCACTGAGCCGGTAGTGAGCCGGTAGTGAACCGGTGCTCGGCTCGGCCGGGGCAGCTCCGGGCGCCGCCGGAGCGTACTCCTCACCCACCTCCCGCGCGACTGGTTGCGTAGTCCGCTGGGAGTGGAACAGTCGGTGTGACGCCCGTGCACTCACACGCAACCACCGGAGGAGTCACATGTCCGACAAGAGATCGTCCGCATCCAAGACGGCCGGAGCCGCGGCCAAGAAGGTCGCCGACGCCGCAGGCAAGCTCGCCGACGAGGTCGTCGGCGCCGGCGACGTCGTGCCCGGCGTCCCGGCCCCGAAGCCGCCGTCACTCGCCGAGCCCACCGACCCCACCGGCCCCCTGCCCCCCAAGCCGGACCAGAAGGGCGCGACTCCGTTCAGTCCCACCGGTGCCGAGTCCGCCGACTCCGAGGACGCGGCCCGCCAGCAGGGCGAGTTCCTCACCACCGCCCAGGGAGCGCGGGTCTCGGACACCGATCACTCGCAGAAGGCCGGTCGCCGCGGCCCGACCCTCCTGCAGGACCACCACCTGCGCGAGAAGATCACCCATTTCGACCACGAGCGGATCCCGGAGCGCGTGGTCCACGCCCGCGGCGCCGGTGCACACGGTGTCTTCGAGGCCAACGGCGCGGCCGCGAGCGTCTGCCGCGCCGGGCTCTTCGCGGAGGGCAAGGAGACCGAGGTCTTCGTCCGCTTCTCCACCGTCCTCGGTTCGCGCGGTTCCGCCGACACCGTCCGAGACACCCGCGGGTTCGCGACGAAGTTCTACTCCGAGGAGGGAACCTGGGATCTGGTCGGCAACAACATCCCCGTGTTCTTCATCCAGGACGCGATCAAGTTCCCCGACGTCATCCACGCCGGCAAGCCCCACCCGGACCGTGAGATCCCGCAGGCCCAGAGCGCGCACGACACCTTCTGGGACTTCGTCTCCCTCCACACCGAGGGCCAGGCGCACGCGATGTGGAACATGTCCGACCGGGGCATCCCCCGCTCCTACCGGATGATGGAGGGCTTCGGCGTCCACACGTTCCGGCTGATCAACGCCGCCGGCGAGACGAACCTGGTCAAGTTCCACTGGAAGCCCCACCTCGGCGTGCACTCGCTGCTGTGGGAGGAGGCACAGATCGCGGCCGGCATGGATCCGGACCTGCACCGCCGCGACCTGGCCGACGCCATCGAGGCGGGTGCGTTCCCCAAGTGGGATCTGGGGATCCAGGTGTTCCCCGACACGGTCGACGAGAACGGTGTGAGCGAGATGTTCCACGGCATCGACCTGCTCGACCCGACCAAGTTCGTCCCGGAGGAGCTCGCGCCGGTCCAGGTGATCGGCATCATGACGCTCAACGCCAACCCCAAGAACTTCTTCGCCGAGACCGAGCAGATCGCGTTCCACCCCGGCCACCTCGTGCCGGGCATCGACGTGACCAACGACCCGCTCCTCCAGGGCCGGCTGTTCTCGTACCTCGACACCCAGATCTCCCGGCTGGGCGGACCGAACTTCGGGCAGCTTCCCATCAACCGGCCGCACGCCCCGGTCAACGACATGCTGCGTGACGGCATGCACCAGACCGCCGACCACGTGGGTGTGGCTCCGTACCAGCCGAACAGTCTCGACGGGGGCTGCCCGTTCCTGGCCGGTGCCGACGACGGCGCCCTGGTCGAGGTGGCGCAGCACATCGCCGACGCGCAGGTGGTGCGGGACGCCCCGGCCACGTTCGACGACCACTACTCGCAGGCGACGCTGTTCTACAACAGCCTGACGGACGTGGAGAAGGAGCACGTCGCCGGCGCGTACACCTTCGAGCTGGGCAAGTGCTACGAGGAGAACATCAAGACCCGCCAGGTCGAGCAGCTGGCCCACATCGATCACGACCTCGCCGTCACCGTCGCCACCGGTCTCGGTCTCCCGGCGCCCGCCAAGGTCCCCACGGCCGAGGTCGTCACGAGCCCCGCGCTCTCCCAGATCGGGCGCGAGTGGCCCTCCGACGGGCGCCTCATCGGGATCCTCGTCACCGAGGCCTCCGATGTCGCCGCGGTCAAGGCGTTGGAGCAGGCCGTGTTCGACGACGACATGGTCCCGCTCGTGATCGCCCCGTCCGGCGGCAAGCTCAGCGGCGGCGATCCGGACGATCCCGAGACGGTCACGGTGTCGCGCACCTACCGCACCCAGCGGTCCATCGAGTTCGACGCCCTGGTCGTGGTGGACCTGCCCGCCCACCCGAACACGGACGTGCTGATCAGCGAGATGTTCCGCCACAAGAAGGCGATCGCCTCGCTCGCGCCGATCGATCGGTTCGCCGACTTCGGGCTCACCGCCGACACCCCCGGCGTCGTGGCGGTGGACGAGGCGTCGGGCGTCCTGCCCGCGCTCAAGCCGCTGCTGGCCACCCACCGCGCGTGGGACCGGCCGGATCCCGCACGGATCTGATGGCAGCGCGCAGCTGAGAACACTGTGCGCGGCTGAGAACGCAGTGCACGGCTAAGAACACAGTGCACGGCTGAGGAGACAGTGCACAGCTGACAGCGGCTCCGATCGCCCGGAACAGGGCGACGGACCGATGCCCGGGGGTAGCGTCGACGGCATGACGGACAGCGAAGCGACCAGCTCG
Source organism: Dietzia sp. PP-33 (assembly GCF_033790845.1). Classification (NCBI taxonomy): domain Bacteria; kingdom Bacillati; phylum Actinomycetota; class Actinomycetes; order Mycobacteriales; family Dietziaceae; genus Dietzia; species Dietzia sp. PP-33. Next base: position 182,371 of record NZ_JAMYEI010000006.1, on the reverse strand, counting down.
TCCAGCGCCGACGACGCCACCCCCGGGTTCCGCCTCGAGGCCCGTCGGGTCATCGCGGCGCCGCCGGACCGGGTGTTCGCCGTGCTCTGCGATCCCGACGGTCACGTGGCCATCGACTCCTCCGGGATGCTCCAGTCCGCGGAGGGGCCGGCGGTCTCCGCCCGGGGCGACCGGTTCGTCGTCCACATGGACCGGGAGTCGCTCGGCGACTACGACCTCGGCCGGTACGACGTCACCGTGATCATCTCCCGGTTCGAGCCGGACGTCGAGATAGCCTGGACCATCGACGGCACCATCAAACCGCCCATCGGCCACACCTACGGATACCGCCTCGCTCCACTCCCGAGCGACGGGGACGAGAGCGGGCCCCTGACCGAGGTCGTGAGCTACTACGACTGGTCCGACGCACATCCCAAGTGGCGCGACTCCGGCATCCTCCCGGTCCTGGACGCGTCAGCACTCAAAGCGACACTGGGCATCCTCGAGAGGGCCGTCCGGAGAGGGTACGTCCGTGGTTGATCCGAACATCACTGGCCCGACTCACCAGCAGCCGCAGCACCCGCCCCAACCACCGCCCCAACCACCGCGCCCGCCTGCGGCGCCGCCGCGGTCGGAGGAGATCTCCTTCACCCGAGGCCGTCTGCGGTTCCGGGCGATCGACTCCGGCCCGGTGGACGGCGAGCCCGTCGTCCTCCTCCACGGTTTCCCTCAGCGGACGAGCAGTTGGGACCAGGTGGTGCCGCGGCTCCATTCCGCCGGATTCCGCACGATGGTGTTGGATCAGCGCGGGTACTGCTCCACCGCCCGTCCCCGGCGCCGGCGGGCCTACCGGCTACCGGAACTCGTCGCGGATGTGGTCGCCCTGCTCGACAGCGCCGATCTCGAGGCCGCCCACGTCGTCGGCCACGACTGGGGCGCCGCGGTGGCGTGGGGCGTGGCCAGCGCTCATCCCGACCGGGTCCGCACCCTCACCGCGGTGTCCGTGCCCCATCCCGCGGCTTTCCTGAAGGCGATGTTCCTCTCGGACCAGTTGTTGCGCTCCTGGTACATCGGCTTCTTCCAACTGCCGTGGATACCCGAGCGGGTGCTCACCTCAGGCGGCAAGCGACCGGAACGCGCCCTCGCCGGGATGGGCATGACGCCCGAGATGATCGAGCGCTTCCACCGCGAGGTGGTCGCCGACGGTGCTATTCCCGGTGGACTCGGCTGGTACCGGGCACTGCCCTTCGCCTCACCCAAGGGATCCACGGCTCGGGTCCGGGTGCCCACGACCTTCGTCTGGAGCGACCGCGACCCGGCTCTCGGCCGCGGTGGTGCGGAGCGGACCGCCGGCTATGTGGACGCCGACTACCGGTTCGTCGAGATGACCGGTGCGAGCCACTGGATCCCGGAGGAGCGCCCCGACGATCTCGCCGCGGAGATCATCGCCCGCGCCCAGGGTTGAACCCGCGGCCGGGCCGGTAACACGGCCCGGCGCGATCAGAACCCGGCGCGATCAGAACCCGGCGCGATCAGAACGGCGGCGGATCGTCGTCGTGATCACCACGCCGCCCGCTGCCCCCCGGGCCGGTCCCGGCACCGGTGTCCCACGTACTCCCGGGTGGCCGGTGGGGTCGTTCGGGCACCGGGGTGGTCACGAACCCACGAGCACGCGCCAGCGGACCTGTGGGAGTGGTGGTCAGGACATGTCGTCCGAACCGGATCCTGATTCGCCCGCCGTCGAAGTATTCGTAACTGGCATCGGAGAACGTCTTGTATCGATGGTGTCGCCGACACATGCACATCAGGTTCTTCTCGATGGTCAGCCCGCCGCTACTGGGATCAGAGTGGTTGAAGGGGACTATGTGATCAATGTCGCAGGCGTCCGCCGGAACTGCGCACCCGGGATGTCGACAGGTCCCGTCCCTCATCCGGACTCGTCGCGCCAGGTCCGGCGGGATCCGATAGCGATACGCGCTCTCCCCGCCATCGTGGGTCCCCGGTCGCGTGTCCACGAGCTCGAAGGTCGCGCCCTTGGCGGAGTCGAGCAGACGGGTGAGGGTCTCGAGCGCTGCTTCTCCCGTCCGGGCGAACTCCAGATGCGGCGCTCCGACCCCGTTGGCGATCACGGTCACACGCGGGCGCAGTAGCGGCGAGACGTTCACCGGCGCGGGCGCGGGGTCGTCCTCACCCTGGCCAGCTTTGCCCGTGCGCGCACCCTCACCTGCGACTGGACCGCGGGCGCCCGCAGGAGTGGGGTTCGCAGAACCCGGGGCTGATGTGCCGCGATCCCCGGCGTCGGGGTCCACCACGACATGGTCTCCGGTGGCCATCGCCACCAGCGCGTCGGCGCGCCGCTGCGCGAGGCTACGGCGGTCACCGGGTGCCGCCTTTCCCGCGAAGGCGTCGATCCTCTCCGCCAGCACCGCTCCCGCGGCTGCAGGCAGGCGGGCGGTCATGGTGCACATCCCGCGGTCCTCCCTGCGGAATCGCACACCCCGACCGAAGGCGGCTTCGCGTCGACGCTCGGCCTCGCCCTCCGGATCGATCTTCGCGACCACGCCATCGGCGTGACGGGAGATCGTCCTCCGGTTGGGCCGCTCTCCTCTACGGAGTCGCTCGAGATAGTCCTCGACGACCGCAGCCTGCACCTCGTGGCTGAGGGAGGGGTCCACATCCCTGATCCGGCTACACAGCAGCATGGCGATGCGCTCGCACAGCAGTCCCGATTCCATGGCCTCCAGCACCGCGGGGGCCCAGGCGTGCACGTCCACGGCCAGCCGGACCACGTCACTCGCCCGCGAGTACGTCATGCCGGTGGTGGCTACCAGCGACTGGCACGCGTGATCGACGGGATCGAGCCTCGACCAGTCAGGTTCTCCCGGGCCCATCTCCCGCAGCCGAGCCTCGACCTGCCGCTCGTGGTATTCGAAGAGGGCCTGGACGCCCCGGCATCGCGCAGCAGCCGCGCGGTTCTCGGCGAACAGCACCTCAGCGGCGAGAGCCTCGGCAGCCACGGCATCAGCCGCGTCCGCCCCGCCTCCGCCACTGGAACCGCCGACCATTACGCCTCCCCGCCCGATCGCTTCTGTGTTCGATTCTATCGAACACAGAAGCGTCTTGGGTAACGATCACGCAACGGCTGGAGGGTGAGCCCCCGGCGGGTCCGGTCAGTCCTCCGTGGCCCAGGGGGGCGGGATCACCGCGGCGACGGCTGCAGCCGCCAGCGCGACGCCGCAACCGAGGAGAAGGCCCACGCGGAACCCCGTCTCGGTGGGCACGAACAACCCCTCGTAGTCCATGGACATCTGCGTGAGGATCACCCCGAGGACCGCGGCGGCCGTCGTGGTGCCGATCGAGCGCATGAGCGTGTTGACGCTGTTGGCGGACCCCATCTCGGAGTGCGGTACCGACGCCATGATGAGCGCGGGCATGGCCCCGTAGGCCAACCCGACGCCGGCGCTGGTGATTATCGCCGCGAGCATGACGCCCCACGTCGACCCCATGAGGAAGAGGGCGGAGGCGTAACCCGTCGCGATCACCAACGACCCCAGGATGAGAGTGGGTTTGGGGCCCTGCGTGGAGATGAGCCGACCGCTGATGGGCGAGACGGCCATCATGGCCAACCCGCCGGGTGCGATCCACAACCCCATGGCGACCATCGACTGGCCCAGACCGTGACCGGTGGCCACCGGCAGCTGGAGTATCTGCGGCATGACGAGCAGCTGGGCATACAAACCCATCCCCACCAGCACCGACGCGATGTTCGTCATCAGCACCGGCCGGCGCGCCGCCACGCGGAGGTCGATGAGCGGCGACGAGTGCCGCATGCCCCACCACCCCCACACGGGGAACGCCAGGGCTGCCAGAGCGAACAGGCCGAGCGTCAACGCTGACCCCCATCCCCAGTCGGCCCCCTTGGACACTGCCAACAGGAGCGAGATCAGGGCCACCGCAAGACCCAGGGCCCCGACCACGTCCAGCGTTCCGTCGGGTTTCGCGGCAGGAAGTGACCGGATCCGCAGGGCCATCATCGCGATGATCCCCAGACCGAGGACCGCCGTACCCCAGAACATCCACTGCCAGGAGCCGTACTGGGCGAGCGCTGCGGCCGCGGGGAGCCCGAGCGCACCGCCCACACCCAGGGACGAGCTCATGAGGGCGATCGACGGCCCGAGTCGAACCGCGGGCAACACCTCGCGCATCGTCGCGATGCCGATGGGTATCACGCCGATCCCCACCCCCTGCAGTGCACGACCGATGAGCATCGGCCACAACGAGGTGGCGAGCGCGCACAGGACCGAGCCAACGACCATCACCGCGGTACAACCGATCAGCACGTACTTCTTGGGGTAGAGGTCACCGAGGCGGCCCATGACCGGCCCGGCCACCGCACCCGCGAGCAGGGTCACGGTGACGACCCACGCGGCGTTGGTCGCCGACGTGTTCAGGATCGAGGGCAGCATCCCCAGCAGCGGGATCACCAGCGTCTGACTGAGGGACATGACGATCCCACCGAAGGCCAGGACCGCGATGAGCCCGTTCTCCTCCGTGCGTACGGCGTCTCCGCCGCGCGTTGCTGAACCCATCCCATGTCCTCTCGGAGTCCCTTTCGACGGACATTACAGACAGGTGTCGAACCCGTTCTCCTCGCGCCCGACACCGTCTGCCCCCGACCGCCCTCGCCGCCGGGCCTTGTCCGCGGCCCGCTCCGGTGCCACCATTACTGCTGTGAACACCACTGGCACGTCCCGGCGGGTCGCCCGCCGGTCCACCGCTACCGTGACGACGGCCATCGCCGCCACGGCCGTCGCAGCCGTCGGAGTCCTCTCGGCCCCGGCCACCGCGAATGCCCAGGGGTCCTCCGAGGCCCTCACACAACTCCTGCCGGCGCCGAACCGACTGGTCGCCTGGGGCGGATCCCCCACGGGTGCGTGCGCCGGTGCCGTGTCCACCTCTCTCCAGGGTGACGGCTACCCCGGTTCAGCCAGCGTCAGTTGGGCCTTCGCCGTGGTCGGGGTGGGCCCGTGCAACGTGACCGCCACGCTCTCGTGGCGCAATCTCGACAACGGTACGACCGGCCAGAAGGTCGCGCAGATCCCCCACCCGCGGATCTCCCTCGGGGTCCCGGATCCGATCGCGCACCCGTACGACGCGATCATTCCCACCGGAGCAGGCCGGGTCGAATACCGACTCACCACCACCGGCGGAGCCGTGGCGGGACCGATCGTCGTCGACACCGTGGCCTACGACGGCTGACCTGCCCGCCGGTCGAGAAGGGGCCGTCAGTCCAGGAGCCCGCCGGTCGAGGAGGGGACCTCAGTCCAGGAGCCCCTCGGAGGCGAGTCGCCAGTCCTCGACCGGCGGGACCATGATGTTCTCTCCCAGCACCTGGACCAACACGGTCGAGGCGCCGGCGTCCAGGTGTTCCCGCACCCGGGCCCTGGTGGCCTCGATCCCGCGGGTCACCATGGCCTCCTTGAGGCGGTCGCTGCCGCCGCGGACGTAGTCGGACTCGTCGAATCCCTGGCGGGTCCACGAGTTCCGGTAATTGGGCAGCCCGGTGTAGACGTTGAGATGGTCGTGAGCCCGTGACCGCCACACCTCGTCGTCGTCCTCTACACCTGCGGTGACCACCGCGGCGTGTTCCACGACCAGGGCCGGCCCGTCCTCCCCGGTGCCGCCGAGGATCTCGCGCGCCCGAGCGGTGTGCTGGGGGAGGGTGAGATACGGGTGGGCACCGGCGGTGCGGTCCCGGGACAGCTCGAGCATCTTGGGACCGAGCGCCGCGAGGACGACCGGTGGCATCGTCTCTTCGCCCGCAGCCATCGCCTGCGTACGGTCGAGCGCGTCGAGGTACTCGCGCATAGCCGAGAGCGGGCGCCCGTAGTTGTGGCCCCGATGGCGTTCCACCAGCGGGGCATGGGACACGCCGAGGCCCAGGACGAATCGACCGGGATGCATTGCCTCGATGGTGCGGGCCGCGGCGCCCGCCGCCGAGGCGTCCCGTCCGTAGATGTTGGCGATCCCCGTGCCGATGGCCATCCGACGCGTGGCCCCGAGGTACAGCTGCGCGGCGGTGAACGCCTCACGGCCGACGGCCTCGCCGAACCACAGCGAGCCCCAACCCTGGTCGTCGAGCTCGCCGAGCAGGTCAGGGATCCGAGCGGGCGGGACCCCCTCGAGCGAACCGGTCCACAGACCGACCCGGCCCAACTGCTCGCGACCTGCAGGGTGGTGGCGGACTCGGTGGGATGCGCTGTCCTGGAGAGCACTCATGTCCCCGAGTGTGCCCGACCCCTACCTGTGCCGCGTCGCCATTCGTCCCAAACGGCCGCGCCCGCCGCCCCGACCGCGACACACTGAGTTGACACGTGTTGCAGTGCTGCGCGACACGCCCCGGGTACCGAGGAGACGAGACGCCGATGTACGAGTGGTCCGAGACCGACCTGATGATCCGCGACGCCGTGCGCGCCTTCATCGCCAAGGAGATCCGCCCCCAGATCGATGCCCTGGAGAGCGGTGAGATTCCGCCGTACCCGATCATCCGCAAGCTGTTCGCCGAGTTCGGGATCGATTCCATGGCCCGGGACGGGGTCGAGAAGATGCTGGCCAGGGAGCGGACGAGGGAGACGGTCGGCGCGGCGGCCGGGGGCGGAACCGCTGGTGGCGAAACCAGCGGCGGCGAAACCAGCGGTGGCGGAACTGGCGGCGGCGGTTCCGGCAGCGGGAGGGAGGACGACGACGAGGACAGCGACTCCGGCGGCGCCCTCGAGAACCGGGACTCCATGATGGCCGTGGTGACCAGTGAACCAGCCGGCGCGTGCATGGGTCTGGTCTCCGCGCTGGGCGTGAGCCTCGGACTGGGCGCCACCACGATCGCCTCCCGCGGCACGCTGGCGCAGAAGGAGCGCTGGTTGCCGGGGATCGTGACCATGGAGAAGGTCGCATCGTGGGCCATCACCGAGCCGGACTCCGGCTCGGACGCCTTCGGCGGCATGCGGACCTACGTGCGGCGCGACGGCGAGGACTACATCCTCAACGGCCAGAAGACCTTCATCACCAACGGCCCCTACGCCGACGTGATGATCGTCTACGCCAAGCTCGACGAGGGCGGGTCAGGCACCGGCCCGGCCTCGGACGCCGACAAGCGCGACCGCAAGGTCCTGACGTTCGTCCTGGACAAGGGAATGGAGGGCCTGACGCAGGGCGCGCCGCTGAAGAAGATGGGACTCCACAGTTCCCCGACCGGCGAGCTGTTCTTCGACAACGTCCGCCTCGGCCGCGACCGGCTGCTCGGCGAGTCCGAGGAGGGACGCGGGGGCGACGGACGCGAGTCGGCCCGGTCGAGCTTCACCGCCGAGCGGATCGGGGTGGCCACCATGGCGCTGGGCATCATCTCCGAGTGCCACCGGCTGTGCGTTGACTACTCCCGCGAGCGCACCCTCTGGGGCCAGGAGATCGGGCGCTTCCAGCTGATCCAGCTCAAGCTGGCGAAGATGGAGGTGGCGCGGATGAATGTGCGCAACATGGTCTTCAACTCCATCGAGCGCGCGCGGGCGGGCAAGCCTCTCTCGCTCGCGGAGGCGTCGGCGATGAAGTTGTACTCCTCGGAGGCCGCCACCGACGTGGCGATGGAGGCGGTGCAGTTGTTCGGCGGGAACGGGTACATGGCCGAGTACCGCGTCGAGCAGCTCGCCCGCGATGCCAAGTCGCTCATGATCTACGCGGGCAGTAACGAGATCCAGGTGACGCACATCGCCAAGGGGTTGCTCGCGCGCTGATCGGCTGGTGGACGAACGGGATGCCGGTCCCGACGTCGCGCGGTTGCCCCGCAGCGGAGAGCGGTTGCCCCGCTGCGGAGAGGCCGTACCGTCGCCCGTATGGCCACCGAGTTGTTGCACACGTACATGCAGGACCACCACGCCGGTGCCGCTGCCGGGGTGGACCTCTTCCGGCGGGTCGCCGCCGACCACGAGGATCCCGAGACCCGTGCCGTCGTGTCCCGCATCGGCGACGAGACCGAGGAGGACCTGCGGACCCAGGAGGAACTCATGACGCTGGCGGGGACGTCCCCGTCGATGCTCAAGGACCTCCCCGCCCGCGCCGCGGAGAAGCTCGGGCAGCTCAAGCCCAACCGACGGTTCGCCGAGCGATCGCCGCTCAGCGATCTCCTCGAGTTGGAGGCGCTCACGATCGCGGTGCGTGGCAAGGAACTCGGATTCCGGGCCCTGCTCGACATCGGCGATCCCCGATTGCCCCGTCCCACGCTGGAGGCCCTGGTGCAGCGCGCCGTCGAGCACGGCGAACAGCTCGAGAAGCTGCGCCTGCGGTGCACGGACGCACTCCGCGAGAACTGAGCGGGATCACCGCATCTGTCCGGCGCCCACGTACGGGTTCAGACTGGTGGTGAGGCTGCCCTCCGCGAAACGGGAGAGTCGGCAGTCGGCCGGGTCGACGCCCGTCATCGTCGTCGTCCCGTCGAGCAGCAACTCGGCCACCAGCCGCCCGACCGCCGGTGCCATCTTGAACCCGTGGCCGGAGAACCCCACCGCGAGGAACAGTCCGTCCAGAGGCGAGGGGCCGATGACGGGGTTGTAGTCCGGGGTGGTGTCGTACGCTCCCACGTAGCTGCCGGTGATCGACGGATCAGGCATGCCGGGCAGACGGTGCATCAGCCGTTCGACCACCTTCTCCACGGTCGATGCGTCGGCACGGTTGGAATAGGAGTCGGGGTCGATGTACTGCGGCGCCTGGTGATCGGAGTTCCCGGCCAGGATCTCGCCGTTGGGTTCACGGCACAGGTACTGCAGACCGACCAGATCCGACAGCGTCGGGACCTGCTCCAGCGGCTCGCCCTGGTCCACCAGGACCAGCTGCGCGCGCTGCGCCCTGACCGGGATGTCCAGCCCGACACCTGCGCCCAACTGCGGTGCCCACGCCCCCGTCGCGAGGATCACCTGGTCGGCGTACACCCGGGTGCCGTCGGCGAACTCCGCCCCCACCACCCTGTCGCCGCGACCCCGCAGCAGCGCGGTGACCCGGGTGCTCTGCCGCACCCGCACCCCTCGCCCTCGTGCGGCGGCGGCGAAGGCCATCCCCGTCATGTAGGCCTCCCCCCGACCACCGCGGGGTTCCCACGCCGCCGCCGCCACGTCGTCGACGTTCAGGCCGGGCCACAGCTCCGCCATGCGGTCCGGCGCGATGATCTCGGTCTCGATCCCCAGACTCTGCTGCATCGCCACGTTGGCCCGCAGTGGGATCAGGTTCTCCTCGCCGACGATCACGGCGTACCCGCACTGGCGGAACGCCACATCGTCACCGAGCAGCTCGCCCGCGTTCTCGAACACCGGGATGCTGTGCCAGCTCAGCGCGGCCATGGTGGGCGAGCCGTAGTGGCAGCGGACGATGCCGCTGGACTTGCCGGTCATCCCGGAACAGAGGGTGTCCTTCTCCACCACGAGCACGTCGGTCTCCCCGCGCTCGGCGAGGTTCCAGGCGATGGACAGCCCCTCGAGGCCGCCGCCGATGATGAGGTACTTCACGGTGTCTGTCATGGGAATCGCTCTCCGGATTCGTGAGATCAGCTGATGGGGAGGTGTTTGGTGGGGAGGTGGTCGGCGGGGAGGTGGTCGGCGGTGAGCAGGTCGGCGAGGACATCGGCCAGGGCATCGGCACCCCGCTCGGCGTCGGCGTCCTCCACGTGCTCCTCCGGGGAGTGCGACACCCCGGACGGGTTGCGGACGAACAGCATGGCGGTGGGGACGTGGGCGGCCAGTACACCCGCGTCGTGGCCGGCACCGGTCGCCAGGACGGGGACCCCGGGCAGCTCGTCGAGCAGTCGGTCACGGAACGCCGGGTCGAAGGCGACGGAGCCGCTGAGCGACTCCTGCACGATCGTGATCCCGCAGCCCTCGTGCGCGGCCGCCATCGAGGCCGCCTCCGTGATCTCGTGGACGATCCGGGCGGTCACGGAGTCGTCCGGATGACGCACGTCCAGCCACAGGTCCACCCGGGAGGCAATGACGTTGGTTCCGCCCGGGGTGGGGACGATCCGCCCGACGGTGGCTCTGGCCCCCCGATGGACGCGCGCAATCCGCCGGACGTCCAGGACCGTGCGGGCGGCCGGGATCATCGGGTCCCGGCGATCCGCCAGCAGTGTGGTGCCGGCGTGGTTGCCCTGGCCGGTGAAGGTCACCCGCCAGCGGCCGTGCCCGATGATCGACGACGCCACCGCAACCGGGCCGTCCAGGTCGATCAGGCCGCGACCCTGCTCCACGTGCAGTTCCACGAACCGCCCGATCCGCCGCAGCGCCTGCTCGTCACGCCCCAGGCGCGCCGGATCCAGCCCGTTGGCCGCGCACAGCTCGGCGTAGGTGGTGCCGTCGTCGTCGGTCAGTGCCGCCGCGGTGGCAGGGTCCATCGCCCCGGTGAGCAGCAGCGAACCCAGACACGCCCGCCCGAAACGGGACCCCTCCTCCTCCGGGAACACCGTCAGTGCCAGGGCTCGTCGCGGCTGCAGACCCCGGGCCTCCAGCTGGTCGATCGCGACCAGCGCCGACGCCACGCCGAGAGGTCCGTCGAAGGCCCCGCCCCCGGGCACGGAGTCCAGGTGACTTCCGGTGACGACGGCACCCTCCAACGGGTGTCCCGCCGGATTCCACCACGCCCAGATGATCCCGTTGCGGTCCGTCTCGGTCTCCAGACCGCGGGCGGCCGCCTCGGACAGGAACCACTCGCGCAGCTCCAGCTCCGCGGTGGAGTAGACGGGGCGGCTGTACCCGCCCCTGATCGGGTCGGTGCCGACGTCCGCGATCGCGGACATCAGCGAGGCGACGGTCGTGGGTGCCGGTGCCGTCATGGCGGGCTCCTCGGAGGTGTCGAAGGGTGGAGATGGGATGGGTGTGCCACGTCCCGGCGACGGGGCCGTCGTGGAGGGAGGTGCCGGAGTGCCGGTGGTGGGCGGAGCGGTGGTTGAGCGGAACGGTGGTCGAGCGGTCCCGTGGAGCCGGGTGGGCTCAGCCGTCGACGCCGTCGACGCCGTCCGGGTAGGCCGTCACCGAGAGGAACCGGATCGGGAGCTCCAGCATCGCGACCGGTCCGTGGACCCCCTCGCCGTCGAGGAGCAACGAGTCTCCCGGGCGGAGGCGGTACTCCGACTCGGCGTGGTGGTAGATCATGTCCCCCGAGAGCATGTAGAGCAGCTCGGTGCCGGGATGCTGGAAGCGGGGATGGGTCTCCGACTCGGCGGTCAGGGTCACCAATACCGGTTCGATCCGCTTGTTGGGTCCCCGCAGCGCCCCCAACAGCTCGTAGACGTGTCCCGCCGAGGTGCCACGGCCGACGATCGTCGCGCCCTGCCCGTCGGCGGTGAACACCGCGTCGCGCCTCGCGTCCGCGCCGCGGAGCAGTGAGGTGACCGGGACGTCGAGACCGGCGGCGAGCTTGGCGAGCATGCTCAGGGAGCTGGACGTCTGCGCGTTCTCGATCTTGGAGAGCATCGCCTTGGAGATGCCGATCCGTTGCGCCATCTCGGCCACCCCGAGGCCCTCGGCCTGCCGCAACCTCCGGACGTGGAAACCGATGATCCTCTCGAGATCGTTGCCCGTGGGCACGTCCACCGGGAGCTCACGCGGCGCCTCCTGGTGGACGACCCTCCGCGCGTTGTCCTGTCCGGCTCCCATGCCCTCGACGGTAGTCATGGTTTCCTCCCGGTGGAAGCCCACACCCGCAGACGTCGAGGTGGGCGCCGACGCCCGGGCCCCCGCAGCGACGGTCACCTAGAGCTCCCGTCCCGCGCGTCCGGGGATCCAGTCGGTCCCGGCCAGAGGTACTCGTGCCATCGCGGCGGCCTCCATGGTCAACGCCACCAGATCGTCGGGCTCGAGGTGGGTCAGGTGCGACTTGCCGCACGCCCGGGCAATGGTCTGCGCCTCCATCGTGAGTACGTGCAGGTAGTTGGCCAGGCGTCGACCGGCTGCTTCCGGATCCAGTCGACGCGCCAGCTCCGGGTCCTGGGTGGAGATGCCGGCCGGATCACGGCCGTCCTGGAAGTCGTCGTAGAACCCGGCCGCCGAACCCAGGTCGCGGTATTCCTGCTCGTACCGGGGATCGTTGTCCCCCAACGCGATGAGCGCCGCCGTCCCGATGGCCACCGCGTCCGCACCCAGCGCCATGGCCTTGGCCACGTCGGCACCGGAGCGGATGCCACCCGAGACGATGAGCTGCACCTCACGGTGCACTCCCATTTCCTGGAGGGCCTGAACCGCCTGGGGGATCGCCGCGAGCGTGGGGATACCCACGTGCTCGATGAACACGTCCTGGGTGGCCGCGGTCCCGCCCTGCATGCCGTCCACCACGACCACGTCCGCGCCGGCCTTCACCGCGAGCTTGACGTCGTAGTACGTGCGGGTGGCACCGATCTTCACGTAGACGGGCTTGTCCCAGCCGGTGATCTCGCGCAGTTCGAGGATCTTGATGGTGAGGTCGTCGGGGCCCGTCCAGTCGGGGTGCCGGCACGCCGACCGCTGATCGATCCCCAGGGGCAGGGTCCGCATCTGCGCCACCCGGTCGGAGATCTTCTGACCCAGCAACATGCCGCCGCCCCCGGGCTTGGCGCCCTGGCCCAGCACCACCTCGATGGCGTCGGCCTTGCGCAGGTCGACGGGGTTCATCCCGTAGCGCGAAGGAAGGTACTGGTAGACGAGCTTCGAGCTCTGCCCGCGCTCCTCGGTCGTCATGCCGCCGTCGCCGGTCGTGGTGGACGTGCCGGCGGCGCTGGCACCGCGGCCCAGGGCCTCCTTGGCCTGGGCGGACAGGGCGCCGAAGCTCATCCCGGCGATGGTGACGGGGATGTCCAGGTGCAGTGGTGTCGCGGCGTGGCGGGTGCCGAGCGTGATGTCCGTGCCGCAACGCTCGCGATAGCCCTCCAGCGGGTACCGGGACATCGACGCGCCCAGGAAGAGCAGGTCGTCGAAGTGCGGGACCTTGCGCTTGGCTCCCCAGCCGCGGATGTCGTAGATCCCGGTCGCGGCGGCGCGCTGGATCTCGTTGATCACCGCGCGGGGGAATGTGGCGGATTCGCGCAGCGTCGGGTCGTCGCCCCTCGGCGCGAGGTGTGCGTGCGTGGCTTGGTCGACACTGGTGTGTCCGTCGAAGGGCATGTCGGGCTCCTGTCGGGAATCGCGGGCGGATGTGGCGGGCGGATGTGGCGGGCGGGTGTTGCGGGCGGATGTCGCGGTCTGGGGTGACGGTCAGTACGCCGAGGCGTTGTCCACGTCGAAGTTGTAGAGGGTGCGGGCCGAGCCGTAGCGCCGGAACTCGCCGGTGGTGACGCCGGTGACACCGGACCGCTCGAGGAGGTCCTCCAGCTCGGTGTGGTGCTCGGGTCTCATCTCCTTCTCCACGCAGTCGGCGCCGAGCGAGGCGACCCGCCCCCGCACGTAGATGTGGACCTCGTAGAGGGAGTCACCGAGCGCGTCACCGGCGTCGCCCAGGACGACCAGGCGGCCGGCCTGGCCCATGAAGCAACTCATGTGGCCGATCGAACCGCCGACGACGATGTCGACCCCCTTCATCGAGATCCCGCACCGGGCACCGGCATCACCGCTGATCACCAGCAGGCCGCCGTGCGCGGTCGCCCCGGCCGACTGGGACGCCGACCCGAGGACCCGAACCGTCCCGGACATCATGTTCTCGGCGACCCCGACCCCCACGTTCCCGTGGACCGTCACGTGGGCACCGTCGTTCATCCCGGCCGTGTAGTACCCGGTGGGCCCGTCGATCACCACCTCGTCCGGTTGATCCAGTCCCACGGCGAGCGCGTGTGCCCCCCTGGGCTCGGTGAGCAGGAACCGGCCGGTGCCGTCGGAGTCCTGGAGGGTCCGGTTGGTCTCCCGCAGTCCGGAGTCGCGGACGTCGATCTCGCGCCGGGAGGCGGACCGCTCGTCCGGGCCGGGGTCTGCTGTCTTCAGGTCTGCGGTCTCCGGGTCTGCGGTCTGCGGGTCTGCGGTCTTCAGGGCGAGAGCCTGTTCCGGTGTGGCGGTCATCGTTCTTCCTTCCTTGGGGGGCGGCCGGGGTTCGGGGCACAGTTTCGGGGCACGGGTTCGGGGCACGGGTTCGGGGCACGGGATCGGGGCACGGTTTCCGAACCGCACGAGGGGTCTGCCTCAGCGGTGCCAGTGGTAGACGCGCCCTGGTTCGGGTTCGTAGATGTGCGCGTCGGCGATACCCGGAAGGTGCGCCATGGCGCGGTACTCCGAGGCCATCGCCACGTATCGGTCGGTCTCGGCGATCACCGCCGGCTTGCAGGCGATCGGGTCGCGCACCACCGCGAACTCCTCGGCCGTGGAGACCAACAGGGTGTAGAAGCCGTCGAGGACCCCGGCCATCTCTGCCAGTGCCTGGTCGATGCCCGCGCCGTGGGCGATCTGTTCCGCCACGAACCGTGCGGCGACCTCGGTGTCGTTGAGCGTGTCGCAGTGGATGTCTCGCCGGGCCAGCTCACGGCGCACCGAGGCGTGGTTGGAGAAGGATCCGTTGTGGACGATGCACTGGTCCGGGCCCACGGAGAAGGGGTGCGAGCCGGCCGGGGTGACCGCGGATTCGGTGGCCATCCGGGTGTGTCCGACGCCCTGCCAACCGGAGGCCCCCGGGAGTCCGAAGCCGGTCGCCAGATCCAGCGGCAGTCCGACTCCCTTGAGAACGGCGAGCTCGCCGCCCATGCCCACCAGGACCACGTCGGGGGCGGCCTCCCGGACGGCGGAGGCGAGCGTCTCGGCCCCGGTGTCCGCGGTCAGGAGGACGGTGGCCCCCAGGTCACGGCCGCCGACCTGCCGACCGAGGTGGGCGCCGATGCGGGAGGCGAGGGTCGCCGCGTCCACGCCGTCGGCCAGGACGGTGACGTTGGCCGATCCAGGCGGGGTCCAGTCGGCGTTGCCGTACACGGCGACGCCGGCCGAGTCCGAGCCCCGGTCGGTCATCTCGCCGAGCATGGTGGTGAGCAGGTCGCCGAGCCGGGGTTCGAGGTCCGGGTCGCGCAGATGGAGTCCGACGATGCCGCACATGGGCTTCTCCTGGGGATGTGGTGGGTCCGGGGGTGGACCGGGTAGGTGGTGGGTGGCCAGTCGGCCGTGGCGAGGCGTGGCCCGCCGTGGCTCGGCGTGGCTCGGCGTGGGTTACAGAGCGGTGAGGTACTCGTCGATCTCCCACTGGGTGACGGTGTTGTGCCAGGAGATGAACTCCTCGCGTTTGAGGTCGGCGTAGTACTCGGCCACCCCGTCGCCACCGATGTCGAGTGCGGCCCGGACCACCTCGTCCCGGCGCATCTCCTCGACGGCGTGCAGGAGGGTCGGCGGCAGGCTGTGGGTGGCGTCGGTGACCGTGGCCGGCGGGCCCGGGTCGAGGTCCCGGCGCACGCCGTCGAGACCGGCGGCCAGTTGCACCGCCACGGCGAGGTAGGGGTTGGCCGAGCCGTCACCGCCGCGGAGCTCGACGCGGTTCCCGTCGGGTACGCGCAGGTAGTGGGTGCGGTCGTTGCCGCCGTAGGTCGCGTCGGTGGGCGACCATGTGGCCCCGGACGCCGTGGTGCGAGCCCCGATACGTTTGTAGGAGTTGATCGTGGGGCACAGGACGGAGTGCATGCCCGAGGCGTGTGCCAGCACCCCGGCGATGAAGGAGTACGCGGTGGGCGACAGCCCCAGCCCGTACGGGTCCTCCTCGGCGGCGGGGAAGACCGGGTCCCCGTCGCGCCACAGTGACATGTGCAGGTGCATCCCCGATCCGGTGCGGTCGGAGAACGGCTTGGGCATGAAGGTGGCGATCATGTCCCGCTGTTCGGCGAGCATGGAGATGATGTAGCGCAGCGTCATCACCCGGTCGGCGGTCACCATCGCCTCGTCGTAGGCGAAGTTCTGCTCGAACTGCCCGTTGCCGTCCTCGTGGTCGTTGGCGTAGTTGGCCCAGCCGAGGACGTTCATCGCGTCGGATACGCCGGCCAGGTGCTCGTACATCCGGGTCACGCCGCGGGCGTCGTAGCACGGGTGGGACTCGTCGTCCTTCGGGTCGGCGGTACGCAGGGAACCGTCCGCGTTCTTACGGACCAGGAAGTACTCGACCTCTGCCCCCACCTTGAGCTCGAGCCCGTCGCGGGCGGCGTCGGCGAGCATCCGACCGAGGATCACGCGCGGCGCGAAGCGCCACGGCTCCCCGCTGACCCAGGGGTCACAGTGCACCAGGGCGAGTCCGGGTTTGATGAAGTCCAGCGAGGTGAAGGACCTGGGATCGGGGACGACGAGGAGGTCGGGGTCTCTGGGCTGTTGGCCGATCGCATCGGCGGCGTACCCGGCGAACCCGAGCTCGCCGGCCTCCAGCTGGTCGACAGCGGAGGCCGGGACGAGCTTGGCGCACGGCTTGCCGCGGAGGTTGGTGAACACGGCCAACACGAATCGCGTCCCGGAGTCGGCGACCAGCCGGACGAGGGTGCCGGGAGCGGATCCGACGGCCGCGGTCGAGGCGGCCGACGGGAACGACGGTTCGACTTCGGCTCCGTTCGCGTGGTCGGCGACCCCGACGGAGGGGTCTGCGGTGACTGTCATGACTTCTCCTGACCCGAGTTTCTGAGTGGTGATCAAAATGTACTGCCAATAAACCGCTGGTTGGTTACCGCTGCGTTACGGGTTTCTGGACGCCATACGGGCTCGCGTACAGCTGGTTCCGGAGATGCGACGGCGCAGGGGCAATTGACGTCCGGCCGCGGTAACCGAATGGAAACCGTCGCGGTACCCGCAGGTAAGCAACACGGGATCACACTGTGAAACGCAGGTTTCCACCGTCGCCCCACACCGGAGTGGCCTCAGAGAGAAGAGAGAAACATGGACGTAGCCATAGCGGCGGCCGACACCGCCTGGGTGCTCGCCGCCATGGTCGCGGTGGCCTTCATGGTCCCCGGCCTGGCCCTGTTCTACGGCGGCATGGTCAGCATCCGCAGCACCCTCAACATGATGATGATGACCATCGGCGCGGTCGCCGTGATGGCCGTGCTCTGGGTCCTGGTCGGCTACTCACTGACCTTCGGCAACACCCTCGGGGGCGTCGGCCTGCTCGGTGACCCGCTCGAGTACCTGGGGCTCAGGGGCATCATGGCCGAGCCCGAGACCCCGGGCCTGCCGCCCGCCCTGTTCGCCGGGTTCCTCCTGCTGTTCGCGGGGATCACCGTCGCCCTCGTGGCCGGTGGCGTGGCCGACCGGATGCGGTTCTCCACCTGGCTGGTCTTCGCCGTCGTGTGGCCCGTCCTGGTGTTCTTCCCCGTGGCCCACTGGGTGTTCGCGTTCGATTCCGAGGACGGATCGGTCGTGGGCGGCTGGATCGCCAACAACCTGGGCGCGATCGACCTCGCCGGCGGTACCGCGATCCACATCAACGCCGGTGTCGCGACGCTCGCCCTGGTGCTCGTGCTCGGTCGACGCGCCGGGTTCCCCACGGTCAGCAGGCCGCACAGCGTCCCGTTGACGTTCCTCGGCGCGGGAATGCTGTTCGCCGGCTGGATCGGGTTCAACGCCGGTTCCGCGGTGGCGGCCGGCAACACCGCCGGTGTGGCGGCACTCAACACCGTGGTCGCCGGGCTGTGCGGCGCACTCGCCTGGATGATCACCGAGCAGGTCAGGGCCAAGCACCCCACCACGCTGGGAGTGGCCTCCGGCCTGGTGGCCGGCCTCGTGGGCATCACTCCGGCCGCGGCCGCGGTCAGCCCCCTGGGCGCCATCGCGATCGGTCTGATCTGCGGCGTGGTCTGCCACTACGCGGTGGGGTTGAAGTACCGGTTCGGATACGACGACTCGCTCGACGTCGCCGGCCTGCACATGGTCGCGGGCATCATCGGCACCCTGCTCATCGGCGTGCTCGCCGATCCCGCCTCCCCCGTGGGTGAGGCCGGACTGCTGTTCGGCGGCGGATTCGGTCAGCTCGGCGCCCAGGCCGTCGCGACCGGCGCGGTACTCGCCTACTCCTTCATCGTCACGCTGCTCATCGCACTCGCGTTGGACAAGACGATGGGTCTGCGGGTCACCGAGGAGGACGAGCTCGCGGGTCTCGACAAGGCCTACCACCGCGAGATGGCCTACTTCCAGGACGGGCCCGGGACCGACGGTCTCGTAGACGACGGACTCGGGACCGACGCGGGGGACGCCTCCGAGGCGGGCACTGCTGCGCCGACCGCCCCGGCCTCGCCCGGGACCACCTCCACCTAGGACCTGCGCCCCGGCTCGCGGGGCGGAGCTCCTGCCACCGCCGTTCGACACAGCAGGGGGCGGCCCCTTCCGGGGCCGCCCCCTCGTCGTCGTACAGGTGTACCGGTGGTCCCTAGCGGGCGCCCACCGGCTGGTCCTTGAGCGCGCCCAGGATGTCGTCGACCCGGTCCTTGGCGTCGCCGAACAGCATCTGGGTGTTGTCACGGAAGAACAGCGGGTTCTGGACACCCGCGTAGCCCGCGGCCATGGACCGCTTGAACACGATCACGTCGGTGGCCTCCCACACGTGCAGCACCGGCATGCCGGCGATCGGGCTGCCGGGGTCCTCGGCGGCGTCCGGGTTCACCGTGTCGTTGGCACCGATCACCAGGACGACGTCGGTATCGGAGAAGTCGTCGTTGATCTCGTCGAGCTCGAGCACGATGTCGTACGGCACCTTGGCCTCGGCCAGCAGGACGTTCATGTGGCCGGGCAACCGCCCCGCCACCGGGTGCACGGCGAAGCGCACGTCCACTCCCCGATCCCGCAGGGTGCGGGTGAGGTCGGCCACGGGGTACTGCGCCTGGGCCACGGCCATGCCGTATCCGGGCGCGATGACCACCGAGGAGGCGCCTGCGAGCAGCTCGGCCGCCGACTCGACGTCGATCTCACGGTGCTCGCCGTGGTCCTTGCCCTCGCCCGAGGCGGCCTCGATGCCGAAGCCGCCCATGATCACGGAGATGAACGAGCGGTTCATCGCCTTGCACATGATGTAGGACAGGTACGCACCCGAGGAGCCGACCAGGGCGCCGGTGACGATCAGCAGGTCGTTGCCGAGCAGGAAGCCCGTCGCCGCGGCGGCCCACCCGGAGTAGGAGTTGAGCATCGAGACCACGACGGGCATGTCGCCGCCGCCGATGCTGGCCACCAGGTGCCACCCCAGCGCCAGGGCCAGGACGGTGACGACGACGAGCATCCACAGCTGCGGGGTGACGACGAACACGGTGGTCAGCACGACGAACGTGATGAGGATGCCGAGGTTGATGAGGTTCTTGCCCGGCAGGACCAGCGGAGCGGACTTCATCTTCCCCGACAGCTTGAGGTAGGCCACGATCGACCCGGTGAAGGTGATGGCGCCGATGAACACGCCGATGAACACCTCGGCGTGGTGGATGCCGAGCAGCGAACCGGTGAGCTCACCGTGCAGGTCGGGCTCCAGGTAGCCGTTCCAGCCCACCAGTACGGCGGCCAGACCCACGAACGAGTGCAGGAGGGCGATGAGCTCGGGCATCTCGGTCATCTGGACACTGCGGGCACGCCACAGACCGACGGCCGCGCCGATGAGCACCGCCGCCACCATCAGCACGATGCCGATCGTGGCGGGTCGGTGGTCGAGGACCAGCACGATGGTGGCGACCAGTGCCAACGCCATCCCGGCGATCCCGAAGGTCAGGCCCCGACGGGCGGTCTCGTGCTTGGACAGGCCGGCCAACGACATGATGAACAGCAGCGCGGCCACGAGGTAGGCCGCGTTTGCGGCGGTCACAAATGACATCTTCTCAGGCTCCCTTCGAGAACATGCCGAGCATGCGACGGGTCACGGCGAATCCGCCGAAGACGTTGATGGACGCGACGAGGATCGCCAGGGCGGCCAGCGCGAGGCCGAGGGAGTTGTCTATGCCGATCTGCAGCAACGCGCCCACGACGATCACGCCGGAGATGGCGTTGGTCACCGACATCAGCGGCGTGTGCAGCGCGTGGTGGACGTTGCCGATCACGTAGTAACCGATCACGATCGCCAGGACGAACACCGTGATGTGGCGCGGGATGTCGCCCGGTGCAACGGCCATCAGCACCAGCAGCAGCGCCATCCCCAGGCCGATCAACCCGAACCGGGCCCCCGCCGAGAGCTTCTTCTTCTCCCCGGGCGGTTCGGCGGGCGCAGCGGCTGCCGCGGCGGGAGCGGCACTGACCTGCACCGGTGGGGGCGGCCACATGATCTCGCCGCCCCTGGCCACGGTCACGCCGCGCTGGACCACGTCGTCCATGTCCAGCGCCCACCGGCCGTCCTTGTCCGGGGTGACGAGCTTGGTGAGGTTGACCAGGTTGGTGCCGTACAGCTGGGAGGCCTGCGCGGGCAGACGCCCGGCCAGGTCGGTGTAACCGATGATGGTCACGCCGCCCTCGGTCACCACGACCTGATCGGCGACGCTGCCCTCGACGTTGCCACCCTGCGCGGCGGCCATGTCGACGATCACCGAACCGCGCTCCATCGTGGCGAGATCGGCGGCGGTGATGAGTCTCGGCGCCGCACGACCCGGGATGAGAGCGGTGGTGATGATGATGTCCACGTCGGCGGCCTGGGTCGAGTAGAGGTCGGCCGCGGCGCGGTCGTAGGCCTCGCTGGTCGCCTTGGCGTAGCCGTCGCTGGAGACCTCCTTCTCCTCCTCGGGGACCTCGACCGGCAGGTACTCGCCGCCGATGGACTTGACCTGGTCAGCCACCTCGGGCCGCGGGTCGGTCGCGCGCACGATCGCCCCGAGGCTGCTGGCGGCGCCGATCGCCGCGAGGCCCGCGACGCCGGCCCCGGCGACCAGGACCTTGGCCGGCGGGACCTTGCCCGCGGCGGTGACCTGACCGGTGAAGAAGCGGCCGAAGTGGTGGGCGGCCTCGATCACGGCGCGGTAGCCGGCGATGTTGGCCATCGAGGACAGCACGTCCATCGACTGGGCGCGTGAGATCCGTGGAACGGCGTCCATCGCCAGTGCGGTGACGCCGCGCTCGGCGAGGGCGGTCAGGAGTCGGTCGTTCTGCGCGGGCGCCAGCAGGCCGACGAGGGTCGCACCGGACCGCAGCCGGGTCACCTCGGCCTCGGTGGGGACGGCGACCTTCATGACGACGTCGCCCGACCAGGCCGTGTCGCCGTCGACCAGGTCGGCGCCGGACTCGGCGTAGGCCGCGTCGGAGAACTCGGCGCGGGTTCCCGCGCCGTGCTCCACCACGACCCGGTAACCCAGGCCGATCAGCTTGGCGACCGTGGCCGGCGTGGCGGCCACGCGGTTCTCCGCGGGATCGGACTCGGCGACGACGCCGATCACGGACGGGGCGTCCGCGCTGTCGCGGATATCGGTCTCCGTTGTCACATCGGGGATCTCTTCGAGGCTCGAGGCCATAGGGGGTGTCCTTTGACAGCGTTGTGGTGAGTCGGCGCCCTGGCACCGACTCTGACCTTCGTAATCTGTTCAGTTCCTCTTGTCCACAGTCCCCGGCGATTGGTACACCGGGGTGCGCTCCAGTCACCGATCCAGGATCAGAGCACGCGAAGCATGTCGGGAGAGTTGGTGCCCGTGCTTCATTCACCGCAGTGGCGTCGTCCTCCGGGGCGGGCAGGGTGGTGCCCGGTCCCGCGGCGGAACTTCCGGGTGAGCCTACGGCACCCTAGTAATTGAACCTGATTCAGGTTGCAGAACGCAACGCCAGGTGGGAGATTCACCTGAACCGGAAATGCAGCGAGCCGGCCTCGCGGCCGGCTCGTCGTGCAGCCGTGGGCTGCTCTCATATGGTGGGCGAAGGGGGACTTGAACCCCCACGTCCCGAAGGACACTGGCACCTGAAGCCAGCGCGTCTGCCATTCCGCCACTCGCCCGAGTAACGCCCGAATACGTTAACACGCACCAAACCGGCCACACTAATCGGCAGGTGGAACCCGGCTCCCCCGGACCCCGGAGATCGTAGGCGCGTGCTTCGGGCCGCTGTCGCCTCTATGATCGACCGGATGCCGTCGACTCGCGACGGGCACTCGACCACACCGACCGTGGAACCGGCAGCAGATCAGCAGAGAGAAGGAGGCGCCCGTGGGAATCGTCGGCAAGTTCGAACGCACACTGCAGGGCGCGGTCGGCGACGCCTTCGCCCGACTCTTCGGCGGCAAGGTGGTCGCGGCCGAGGTGGAGGCCCAGCTGCGCAAGCAGGCGGAGGCCTCCCTGAAGGTGGTCGACGGTCACCTTCTTGTCTCCAACAGCTACACCATCACCCTCGCCCGGTCGGACTACGCGTCCTTCACCGAGGACGAGGCCCTGGCCGTCAAGACCTTCTCCCGCCATCTGTCGGATCACGTCGCCGAACAGGGCTGGGAGACCTACGGCCCGGTCACCGTCACCTTCGTCGAACGAGACGACCTCCACACCGGGCAGATGCGTATCAACGGGGTCGTGGACCCCGATGCCGTCCCGTTCCACATCTCGGCCGCCGCGCCGGCGCCGGCGCCGGGCCACCCGGCACCGTCGTCCCCGGCCACTGCGCCTCCGAGCCCAGCGCCGCCGAGCGCCAGTCAGGAGAACAACCCCATGCAGGCACCCGCCTCCAACTACCCCGTGGCCACCCGATCCGGGTCCACCGGCCAGAACACCGGCTGGGGCGGCCCGTCCGACGCGCCCACCCAGATCACCCAGGGCCGCGCCTCTCTCGCGGTGACGCTGCACCTCGAGGACGGTTCCGGCCGCACCTTCCGGCTCCAGCGGGGGTCCAACCTGCTCGGTCGCGGCCAGGACGCGGCCTTCCGGCTCCCGGACACCGGGGTGTCCCGGCAACACGCGGACATCCGCTTCGACGGCCGCGAGGCGGTCCTGACGGACCTGGGCTCGACCAACGGGACCACCGTCAACGGTGGCCCGGTTCAGGACTGGCAGCTGGCGGACGGCGACACCATCCGCGTCGGACACTCGGAGATCACCGTCCGGTTCGACTAGCCTCGACGTGAACCGACCCCCGGGAACCGCCGGGGGCGATCACTCGTTGCCCGAGGTGACCTGACCTTCAAGAGGGGAGGACCAAGCCGTGCAGGGACTTGTCCTACAACTGTCGCGTGGCCTCCTCCTGGTGATGCTGTGGCTGTTCATCTATCTCACGCTGAGGGCTCTGAAGACCGACGTCTTCGGCAACGTCGGCATGCGATCGGGCGGCCAGGGCGAGCGTCGGGGTGGCCTCCTCGGCCGCGGTCCCAGGGCCATCCGCCACCTCGTCGTCACCCAGGGAGCGCTGGCCGGGACCCGCATCACCCTGTCCGAACAACCGGTCCTTCTCGGCCGTGCCGACTCGTGCACGCTGGTGATCGACGACGACTACGCCTCCAACCAGCACGCCAGGCTCTCACCCCACGGCCCGGACTGGTTCCTCGAGGACCTGGGCTCGACCAACGGCACCTATCTGGACAGGTCACGGGTGACGACCCCGGTGAAGGTGGCCGCCGGCACCCCGATCCGTATCGGCAAGACCGTGATCGAGCTGCGCGCGTGACCCCCGCGCTCACCTACGCCGCGCGATCCCACACCGGGATGGTGCGCGAGAACAACGAGGACTCCGCGTACGCCGCGCCCCGCGTCCTCGTCCTGTCCGACGGGATGGGCGGCCACGCGGCGGGCGAACTGGCCAGTCAGATCATGGTCGCGACCCTCGCCAGACTCGACGAGGACCAACCGGGATCCGACCTCGCCGACGCGCTCACCCGGGCGATGAACGACGGAAACGACGCGATCGCCGCGCACGTCGAGGCTCATCCGGAGTCCGACGGGATGGGCTGTACGCTCACCGCCCTGCTCTTCGACGGGCGCCGGATGGGTCTGATCCACGTGGGCGACTCGCGTGCCTACCTCCTGCGTGACGGCACCCTGACGCAGATCACCAAGGACGACACCTTCGTCCAGTCGCTCGTCGACCGCGGCGAGCTCACCGCCGAGGAAGCACACGTGCACCCCCGGCGCTCGCTCATCCTCAAGGCCCTCACCGGCGACCCCGTCGAGCCCACCACCACCGTCCGCGAGGCACGGGTGGGTGACCGCTACCTGCTCTGCTCGGACGGCCTGTCCGACCCGGTGAGCGCGGAGACCATCGAGGAGACCCTCGGGACCGGGTCGGTCGACGCCGCCGCCGACCGCCTGGTCCAACTCGCGTTGCGCTCGGGAGGTCCGGACAACGTCACGGTCGTGGTGGCCGAGGTCGTGGACTCACCCCGCGGGGGCACGGTCGTCCCCGTCGTCGTGGGTGCGGCCTCCACCGACGAGCCCGGCGAGATCGCGGTGAACGCCGACACCGCGGCCGGCCGCGCCGCCGCGTTCTCCCGCGCCCAGGTCGCCTCACGGGGATCCACCGATGGTGCGAACGGCACCGCCGGCACGGGGTCCGGGGGTGGCGACGAGTCCGACGACGACGAGGAGGACGCCGACCCTCCGCGCGGCAGTCGCTGGCGTTTCGCCCTGAGCGTGGCCGGGGTGCTGCTGTTGATCGCGGGGATCGTCGGCGTGTCCGCGCTGCTCGTGCGCAGCAACTACTTCGTCACCGAGCAGGACAGCCAGGTGGTGGTCAAGCGGGGCATCTCGGGTGAGGTGTTCGGCATCTCGCTCGCCTCGGTCTCCCAGGTGGCGTGTCTGACGGCGGAGGGTGCGCTCACGATGCACGACCCGGACGCGATCCCGCCCGGTTGCGACGTCTTCACCCTCGGCGACCTGCGGGAGCCGGCCCGCGAGTCCGTGCGCGCGGGGATGCCGTCGGGCAGCCTCTCCGATGCGGGAGCCCAGGTCTCCAGGCTCGCGGAGGACAACCTTCTGCCACCGTGCCAACCGGAGGAGCAGACCGAGGAGCCGGCCGGGGACGCCACCTCGCCGTCGTCGCCCCTCTCGCCGTCACCCGCCGCCTCGCCCGCGACCACCACCTCTCCCCCACCCACCTCTCCCTCACCCACAGCGTCTCCCTCACCCACGATGTCCCCGGAGCCGTCCCCACGCCCCGCACCGGCCCCGGTGCCGGGTGAGAACTGCCGGGCGGTGAGCTGACCGGTGACCGCCCCCACCACCGCCCCCGGAACGCAGACGAGGCCCGCCCCGCCCCGGCGTGGCAAGGAACTCGTCCTGCTGGTCGCCGCCTCGGTGATCGTCGGCTTCGCTCTCCTGTTGGTCCAGTTGGCCCAGGAGCAGGAGATGAGCCTGATGCTGCTGTGGCTCACCCTCGCCTACCTGGGCCTGTGCGGCGGTGCGCACCTGCTGATCCGCTGGCTGGCGCCCTTCTCCGACCCCGTCCTGCTCCCGGGCGTCGCCCTGCTCAACGGCCTGGGGTTGGTGCTGATCTACCGCCTGGACCTGGCGTACGCGGCGCGCGCGGTCGCCAACGGCAGCGACCCGCCCGGCATGGACGTCACCCGCCAGTTGCTGTGGACGCTGATCGGACTGGCCGTCATGGCGGGGGTGTTGTACTTCCTGCGCGACCACCGCGTGCTGGCCCGGTACGGCTACACCATGGGCCTGGCCGGTCTGGTGCTGCTGGCGATCCCGGCCGTGCTGCCCGCCCGGTTCTCGGAGATCAACGGCGCGAAGAACTGGATCATCCTGCCGGGCTTCACCATCCAGCCCGGTGAGTTCGCCAAGATCCTCCTCATCGTCTTCTTCGCCTCGATCCTGGTCGAGAAGCGGGAGCTGTTCACCACCGCCGGCCGCCGGGTCCTGGGCGTGGACCTGCCCCGGGGCCGCGATCTCGGGCCGATCATCGTGGCCTGGTTCCTGTCGCTGGGCGTGCTGGTGTTCAACACCGACCTCGGCATGTGCCTGCTGCTGTTCGCGACCGTGCTGACCATGCTCTACGTGGCCACCGAACGGGTGAGCTGGTTGCTCATCGGCGTGGTGCTGGTGGCGATCGGCGGCGTACTGGCCTACGCGCTGTTCGGCCACGTGCGCGTGCGGTTCCAGATCTGGCAGGACCCCTTCGCGTTCTTCGACACCGGCGGGTACCAGAGTTCGCAGGCCCTGTTCGGGCTCGCCTCCGGAGGCATGGGCGGCACCGGTCTCGGCAACGGCCGACCCGACCAGGTGCCGTTCGCGAACACCGACTTCATCACCTCCACCATCGGGGAGGAGTTGGGCCTCATCGGTCTGGCGGCCGTGCTGATGCTCTACGCGGTCATCATCCTCCGCGGGATCCGGGTGGGTCTGACGATCCGGGACAGCTTCGGCAAGCTGGTCGCCGTGGGGCTGGCCTTCACCATGGCCATCCAGGTGTTCGTGGTGGTCGGTGGCGTCTCGACCCTCATCCCGCTGACCGGGTTGACACTGCCGTTCATGGCCTATGGCGGGTCGAGCCTGCTGGCCAACTACGCGCTGCTGGCCGTCCTGCTCCGCCTGTCCGACGACGCACGCCGCCCGCTGCCCACACCGCGTCAGGCCCCGGCCCTGGCCGAGGCGGCGACCGGCATGATGCGCACCCCGCTGCTGGCCCGCGTCCGGAAGTCCGGGTGAGCGCCACATGAACTCCGCCATCCGCAAGGTCGCGATCGCCGCCATGGTCATGGTGGTGGCGCTGCTCCTCCAACTCACCTGGGTCCAGGTCTTCCGGGCCGACGACCTGCGCGCCGACGCCCGGAACACCCGCATGCTGCTCGACGAGTACTCCCGCCAGCGCGGACAGATCACCGCCGGCGGCCGGGTCCTGGCCATGTCGCTGCCCTCGGAGGGCAGGTACGAGTTCGTCCGCACCTACCCCACCGACCCGGTCGCGTTCGGCCCGACGGTCGGTTATTACTCTCTGCAGTTCGCCACCTCGGGGATCGAACAGTCCCAGGACGCCTTCCTCAGCGGCTCCGACCCCCGCCTGCTCTCCCAGCGCATCTCCGGGTTGATCTCCGGCCGCACCCCCCAGGGCGGATCCGTGGAGCTCACGCTCGACCCGGTGGCCCAGGAGGTCGCGTACTCCGCCCTCCAGCGGGGTGCGGGCCAGGGCCCGGTGGTGGGTTCCGTGGCGGCCGTCCGGCCCTCGACCGGTGAGGTGCTGGCGCTCGCGTCGAGCCCGTCCTTCGACCCCAACTCGCTGTCCAGCCAGGAGCAGACCGTCCGGGCCCAGGAGATGGCGCGGATCGAACAGAGCCCCGACCGGCCGCTGCTCAACCACGCCACCCAGCAGTCGCTGCCGCCCGGTTCCACCATGAAGGTCATCACCACGGCGGCGGCACTCGAGCAGGGGGTCGGTCCCGACACCCCGGTGTCCGGCGCCGACCGGACCCTCCTGCCCGGTACCGCGACCTACCTGGAGAACTACGCCGGGCAGTCCTGCGGGGGCGGCACGGTCACCCTCCGGACCGCCTTCGAACTCTCCTGCAACGTGCCGTTCGTCGAACTCAGCCAGCAGATCGGTGCCGAGGCGTTCACCGAGATGTCGGAGAAGTTCGGCGTGGACGGGACCCGCCCGGAGGACTTCGGGATCCCCGTGGCACCGTCGGGACTGGGGCAGATGGAGGATGCCGCCCAGCTCGCCATGAGCTCGATCGGACAGAGCGATGTCCGCATGACCACGCTCCAGAACGCGATGGTGGCGGCCACCGTCTCCAACGGCGGGGTCCGGATGGAACCGCAGCTGATCCGTTCACTGACGGCGCCCGACCTCTCCGTCGTCGAGGGTTTCACGCCCGAGGACGACGGCCGCGCCCTCACCGACGAACAGGCCGGCACCCTCACCGAGCTCATGGTGGGGGCCGAGGCGAACGCCGCGGGCTCCGGCGGGTCGATCCCCGGGGTCACCATCGCGTCCAAGACCGGCACCGCCGAGCACGGCGTGGACTCGTCCGACTCGATCCCCTACACCTGGTACATCGCCTTCGTCCCCGGCCAGGACGTGGCGGTGGCGGTGGCGATCGAGTCCGGGCCGGGCATCACCCGCGACACGGTGGGCTCCACGTACGCCGCACCCATCGGGCGCGAGGTCCTCGGAGCTCTCCTCGGGGGCCCCGGATGAGCCTCAACTCGGGAGCTCTCCTGTCCGACAGGTACCGCCTGCTGCGTCTGATCGCCACGGGGGGAATGGGTCAGGTGTGGGAGGCCGACGACGCCGTGCTCGACCGTCACGTGGCGGTCAAGGTGCTCAAGGCCGAGTTCTCCTCAGACCCGGAGTTCGTCGAGCGGTTCCGGTCCGAGGCCAAGGTCACCGCGCGGATCTCCCATCCGGGTATCGCGACCGTCTACGACTACGGGCAGATCGACGACCCGGCCTCGGGGTCCCCGCTGTCCTACCTGGTCATGGAGCTGGTGGTGGGTGAGCCTCTCTCGGACGTCCTCGCCCGCGAGGGCACGTTGCCGCTGCGACACACCCTCGACATGCTGGAACAGACCGGTCGCGCACTGAACGCCGCGCACGCGATCGGGTTGGTTCACCGGGACGTCAAGCCGGGCAACGTCCTCATCACGCCCGCCGGGCAGGTCAAACTCACCGACTTCGGCATCGCCAAGTCCATGGGGTCCGCGGCGGTCACCCAGGCCGGGATGGTGGTGGGCACCGCCCAGTACATCGCTCCCGAGCAGGCCATGGGGCACGAGACCACTCCGGCCGGCGACGTCTACTCGCTGGGCGTGGTGGGCTACGAGTGCGTGTCCGGGCGGCGTCCGTTCGTGGCGGACTCGCCCGTGAGCGTCGCGATGATGCACGTGCGCGAGACGCCGCCGCCGCTGCCCGACTCCGTGCCGGCGCCCGTGCGGCGCCTCCTGACCGACGCCATGCTCAAGGAGCCGGGGCGGCGGTATCCCGACGGCGAGGCCTTCGCCGAGGCGGTGTCCGACGTGCGCGCCGGTCGGGATCCGCGCCCTCCCCGCGCCTTCATCGCCGCGGCCGCCGGCGGGGCGCTGGCCGGTGCAGCCGGAGCCGCCGCGGCCACGGCCGCCACCACCGTCCTGCCCGACGAGTCAGCCGGTACCCAGGGCGGCCCGGGCACCGACCGCACCCGGGCGTACACCCGGCTCGAGCCCGGTCCGGCCACGCGGGTCCAGCCCGGGTCGCAGGGCCGGCCGCGGCCCCGGGACCAGCGCCCGCCCGCTCCGGCCCCCGCCCGTCGCCACCCGGCTCCGCCCGTGACCTCCCGACCGCCCCGTCGGCGCGGTGGTGCCGGGTGCGCGGGGTGGTTCCTGCTCGTGGTCGTCCTGATCGCGGCCCTCGCGGTCGCGGCCGTGATCGCGCTGTCCAACGCCGGTGTCTTCGGTTCCGGTGGCCTGTTCGGCCGGACAACCCCGTCGGTCCCCGCCACGACCTCGGTCACGCCACCCCCCACGCCGCAGGCGCCGGCCCCCGCCCCGCAGCCCGCTCCCCAACCCACACCGGAACCGGAACCGGAACCGGAGCCCACCGCCGAGCCCCCGGCGCCCGACCTGCAGGACATGCTGGATTCGTTGACCTCGGAGTTCAACTCGTTCGCGCCGCAGGAACAGGGTGGCAACGGTGGTGACGCGGCTGGCAACGCTGCCGGCAATGCGGCCGGTAATGCGGCCGGTAATGCCGGGGGGGTCGCGAACAACGGCAGGGGAGGTGACGGCGGATGACCACACCTCAACTGCTGGCCGGGCGGTACGAGATCGGCGAGGTGCTCGGATTCGGTGGCATGTCGGAGGTCCACCGCGGCCGCGACACCGTCCTCGGCCGTGACGTGGCCGTCAAGATCATGCGGTCGGAACTGGCCCGCGACGAGACCTTCTACCAACGCTTCCGCCGGGAGGCCCAGAACTCGGCGTCGCTCAACCATCCCTCCATCGTGGCGATCTACGACACCGGTGAGGAGCACACCGACGACGGCACCCTGCCCTACATCGTCATGGAGCTGGTCGAGGGCGACACGATCCGGGACATCGTCAAGATGGACGGGCCGATGGAGCCCGACCGCGCACTCGGGGTGATGGCCGACGTCTGTGGCGCCCTGGACTTCTCGCACAAGAGGGGGATCATCCACCGCGACGTCAAGCCGGCGAACATCATGATCTCGCGCGACGGGGCCGTCAAGGTCATGGACTTCGGTATCGCCCGTGCGGTCAGCGATGCCAGCTCCACGCTCACCAACACCTCGTCGGTGCTCGGCACCGCCCAGTACCTCAGTCCCGAGCAGGCGCGTGGTGAGACCGTGGACGCCCGCTCGGACCTGTACTCGGCCGGGTGCGTGCTCTACGAGATGGTCACCGGAGCCCCGCCGTTCACCGGCGAGTCCCCCGTGGCCGTGGCCTACCAGCACGTCCGCGAGACGCCGCGTCCCCCGTCGGCGGTCAACCCGGAGGTCGGTCGGTACGTCGACGCCGTGGTGATGCAGTCGATGGCCAAGAATCCCGAGAACCGGTACGAGTCCGCCGGGGACATGCGCACCGACCTCATCGCGGTCCTGACCGGCGGCCGGCCGTCCGCCCCGCTGGTGCTCTCCGACGACGAGCTCGAGGACGAACAGCGACCCGACGCCCCCCACGGGTTCACCGGCGCCGGCTACGGCTCGGGCCGGTCGGACCGGATCCCGCCCTCCGAGGCGCCCACCGAGGCGCACGCCCTGCCCGGGCTCGCCGCGGGTGCAGCCGCGGGGACGGCCGTGGGGTCGGCCGCCGGAGCAACCACCGCGCAGTGGACCGGACTCGGCCCCGCGCGGTGACGATCGCGCTCGCGGTCCTGCTGGTCCTCGGTGTCGTCGCGGCGGTGTCGATCTGGGCGGCGTCCGATCGCGACGACTCCGTGGTCCAGGTCCAGGAGGTGACCGTCCCCGAGGTGGCCCAGCGGCCCGTCCAGGAAGTGGTCGACGAGCTCTCGGCCCTGGGGCTCGAGCCGGTCGAGATCCCCCAGCCGGACCCCCGGGTCCCCGAGGGGCTGGTGATCTCCTCCGACCCGATCGCGGGCAAGCGCCTGCCGGTGGGTTCCGAGATCAACCTCATGGTGTCCACCGGCGCGCCGATCCTCTCCGTCCCCAACGTCATGGGGATGTCACCCGCGGACGCCCGGGTCGCCCTCGAGGAGGCCGGGTTCCAGGTGGTCCCGGAGAACGAGGTCAGGCCCTCCACGGCAGAGGACCAGGACAAGGTGGTGGACACCGACCCCGCGCCGGGCGCTCAGGTTCCGTCCGATCGCCCGGTCAGACTGACGGTGGGCTCGGGTCCCGAGCAACTGCAGGTGCCGGGCGTGGTGGGCCAGTCGGTTGACTCGGCCCGGGCGACGATCGAGGGCGCCGGGTTCCGGGTGGAGACCAGCAGGGTCGACGGCACCGCCCCGGAGGGTGAGGTGGTGGACCAGTCCACGCCGGCCGGGCAGACCCAGCTCAAGGGCGCCACCATCACGCTCCAGGTCTCCGCCGGCAACCGGTTCCTCATGCCCAACCTCGTGGGTGACACCGTGCCCGAGGCGCTGGCGGAGCTCGAGCGGGCCGGATGGCGGGGAGGCCGGGCGCAGCTGGTCGAGCTCCCGCAGAACGACCCCGACCTGTCCCGGGTGGGCCAGATCTTCTCGCAGCAGCCGCCGGTGGGCGAGGCCGGGGTGAACGACCAGGTGGTGGTACGGGTGATCCGCTTCGGCCTCGTGCCCGGTCCCGGCTGAGGCCCGGGGGCAGGCCCCTCCCCCACCCAGCTCCCTGCTCCCAGCTCCCGCCTCCCGGTTCCCGCCGAGTGGTCACTCCCGTTCACGTTTCCCCAGGGCGGGTTCCGAGTCTGGGCGTATTTGCTACCACTCGACGGGCGGGCACCGGGCCGGGCCGGGCGAGCGACGGGCCGGCGGCGCGGCTGGCGGCGACTCAGGCCAGCGCGGCGCCGCGGGCCCGGTCGAGCTCCTGCTCCAGGTTCGCGACCAGGGTTTCCGCCGGCTGCTCGCCGCACATCCCCAGCCAGTTCGCGAGCATCCGGTGGCCCCCGTCGCTCATCACCGACTCGGGGTGGAACTGCACGCCGTGCACCGGCATCTCGCGGTGGCGCATCGCCATGACCAGGCCGGAGTCCGTCCACGCGGTGGGGACCAGCTCGTCCGGGATGGTCTCCGGCAGAACGGTCAGCGAGTGGTAGCGGGTTGCCGTGAACGGGCTGGGGATCCCAGCGAGGACGCCCGAGTCGTCGTGGGTGACCCTGCTCGTCTTGCCGTGCATGAGCTCGGCCGCCCGGTCGACGGTGGCGCCGAACGCCTCACCGATCGCCTGGTGCCCCAGGCACACACCCAGCACGGGAACCCCTGCGCGTCCACAGACCCCGATGAGCGGGATCGTGGCCCCTGCGCGATCGGGCGTTCCCGGGCCCGGACTGAGCAGAACGCCGTCGAACTCCGCGATGACGCCCGCGAGCGCAGCCGGGTCGTAGTCACCGTCCGGGCCGAGGAGCCTGTCGTCGTCGTTCCGCCACACCTCGCACGTCGCACCCAACTGGCCCAGGTACTGGACCAGGTTGTAGACGAAGCTGTCGTAGTTGTCGACGACGAGGATGCGCATAGATGCAGCGTACTGCCGTCGGTGGGATGAACGCCCGGCGCCGGGCTTGGTAGGGTGGCCCGAACATACCCACCAGTGCGAGGACGCCATGCCCAAGTCAAAGGTCCGGTCGAAGACCGAGTACACAGACGCGGCCGTCAGCCGCACCCCCGTGAAGGTCAAGGGGACCCCGACCTCACAGTGGTACCTCATCGTGATGTTCGGTCTCATGATCCTGGGTCTGGTGTGGCTGGTCACGTACTACATCGCCGGGGAGCGGATCCCGTTCATGCAGTCCCTCGAGACCTGGCAGAACTTCGCCATCGGGTTCGGTCTGGCCGTGGTCGGCCTGCTCATGACCATGAACTGGCGGTAGCCCCGAGCCGCTGCCGGGGCCGGATCCGACCCGGTTCCGCGCAATCCACAGCTTTGTCCACAGGTCACCCCCCGCATTCCGCGGGGGGTGACCTGCATTTTCTCCGCGAATTGACATAGTCGCAGGTCAACGTGGTGTATCGAACGAAGTGACCGGTGTTACCAGGGCCTACACACGCCCACACAGGCTGTGGACAACTCCCTCCACACTGGGGATAAACCCGCCACGACGACGACGAGGACGACATCGCAGGTCGGGGTGCTGTCCTCTCGAACGCGAATCGAACTCCACCGGTGTTATTCATCCACAGTGTGGATAACGCCTGTGGATAAGGGAGGATGGCGGAATGAGTGGCGGAGCGAGTGAGATGGCAGCGCCGACCGGCGGTCACCGGGCCGCCTCGTGGTCCCCCGGGACGCTGTGGCCGGCCGCCCAGATCGCCCTGGGGATCGGCGCCGTGGTGGTGGGCCTGGTCAACGGGGATCCGCTGGGGCTGCTGCTCACAGGGTTTCTCGCCGTGCTCCTCGTCCCCGCGGGGGTGGTGCAGTTGCTGCGACGGCCACGGATCGAGGTCGTGGACGGCCAGCTGGCGATCAAGAAACTCGGCGGCGTGGTGTTCGTGCCACCAGCCGAGATCGTGGAGGTGCGGGCACTCGGGGTCGCGAGGTGGGGTGTGCGTCAGCACCTCATGCGGCTCGAGTACGTGGACGACCGCGGACGAGAGCAACTCGATGTGTTCACCCGCGGCGACCTGGGCGCGGATCCGCGCGAGGTGATCGAGACGCTGGTCGGGCTGGGGTTCGGGGGTTCTGGCGGGCCTGGTTCTGGCGGGCCGGGTTCTGACGGGCCTGGTTCTGGCGGCCCTGGTTCTCGGGGGCCGACCGCTACCGGGTGAGGAGGGAGCCCAGTGACATGGTGTCGGCCGCATACCAGGCGGCCGCCACGACCAGCACGACCACCAGCAGGTAGCCGAGCCACGAGGCGACCTCCCGGCCCCTGCGGCCCACCCGGTTCGGTAGCCGGCGCGGCAGCACCACCAGGGCGAACGCGGCGACCGCGCCCACCCCGAGGCCGCCGAGGTGCGCGGCGAGCGAGATCCCGGGGACCAGGAAACTCACCCCGATGTTCAGCACCAACAACAGGCCGATCCCCTTGACATCCAGCCGCATGGACATCGCGACGATGGCGTAGGCGCCCATGAGCCCGAAGATCGCGCCGGACGCCCCCGCCGTGAGCGCGTTCTGGCCGTAGAACATCACGGCGACGGACCCGCCCAGCGCGGAGACCATGTACAACGCGAGGAATCGCAGGTGGCCGATGCTCCGCTCGATCCCCAGGCCCAGGATCCACAGCATGTACATGTTGAGCAGCAGGTGCATCGGCCCGAAATGCTGGAAAGTGGAGGTCAGCAGCCGCCACCACTCGTCCTGCACCGCGACCAGCGGCGGGTAGAGCGCCGTGGCCTCGAACAGCGCGGAGGCGTTGTTGCCGAGCATGCTCCGCGCCTGGGCGACCGTGGCGGCATACACGGCGAGGTTCGCGGTGATGAGCCACGCCGTCACCGGCTGGAGTCGGAAGAAGCGGGAGACGGCACCGCCGCGGTGGGTCTGGGTGGTCATGGTTTCTCGGGTGTCACGGTTCCTGGGAGGTCACGCCCGGCGGGCGAGCGTGTCGCGGAAAGCCGACGGCGCGGGCCCGGAGTCCCGGTGCCCGCGCCGCTCGCCGGGCCGTGTCTGACACGACCAGGGGGATCACCTGTCAGGAGATCTCGATGGACTCGATCACGATGTCCTCGACCGGGCGGTCCATGGCGCCGGTCTTGGTGGTGCCGATGGCGTCGATGACTTTCTGCGAGTCCGCGTCGGCGACCTTGCCGAAGATGGTGTGCCGGTTGTTCAGATGCGGCGTCGGGCCCACGGTGACGAAGAACTGTGAACCGTTGGTGCCCGGTCCGGCGTTGGCCATGGCCAGCAGGTACGGCTCGGAGAACTGGAGCTCCGGGTGGAACTCGTCCTTGAACTGGTACCCCGGGCCACCGCGGCCGGTCCCCGTGGGGTCGCCACCCTGGATCATGAACCCGGAGATGACGCGGTGGAAGATCGAGCCGTCGTAGAACGGCCCGGACTTCTCCCCCTTGGCGTTCGGCTGGGAGTACTCCTTGGAACCGTCGGCCAGACCGACGAAGTTCGCGACGGTCTCCGGGGCGTGGTTGCCGAACAGTTCGACGACGACGTCGCCCTTGTTCGTGTGGATGGTTGCCTTCTGCGTTGCGATGCTCACGCGCTCCATCCTGCCACGCGGTCAGGGGGGATGTCGGCGAGGTGGATGTCGGCGAGGTGGTGGTCGGTGTCCGAGGGCTGTGCCACCATCTACCCATGAGCACACGAAGCGATCGCGCCGCTGAGCGTAAAGCCGTCAAGCAGGCGGATAAGGACCTGAAGCAGGCCGGCACCGCCGCCCGCAAGGCATTCGACCTCAAGGACCCCCGCTTCCTGGGCGAGGCCGCCGTGGCCGCCACCCGTGGGCCCGTGGGTCTGGCCCTGTTCGGTGCGAGCCGCGGTATCCAGGTGGTGCGCGATCGTCGCGCGGAGCAGGCGGAACTCCTGGACAACCTGGCATCCGACGCCAAGCAGCACGCCGACGCCCTGCGGGAGCACACCTCCGCCCTCGCCGCACCCCAGAAGAAGCGCAGCCCGCTGCGCCGCGTCGCCCCCCTGTGGATCGTCGGTCTCGCCGGCGGTGCGGCAGTCGCGGGAGCCGCCGCGTACTTCCTTCGTGGGCAGGACCACTCCGGAGCCGCGCCTACGACCACCCCCGGGACCACGGCCTCGACCGCTGCGGCGAGCGCCCCGGCCTCCGGTTCGGCGACCGAGAACGATTCCGAGACCGGTGAGGACCTCACCATCGACTCCCCCGATCCCGAGGGTCCCGCAGACCAGTCGGACGGCACCACTCCCGCGGCCGGAAGCGCCTCCCCGGGCGTCGCCGCCGGTTCCGCACCGCAGCCGTCCGACAACGGTCGCGCCGACGGGACGCCGTCCGACAAGTCGTGACCCGCTCGTCGTGAGTGAGGGGGACTTCCCGCTGAGGGTCGTCGCCTCCTCCCTGGCCGGGTTGGGACCACTGGACGCCCACGCGCTGTACACGCTGCGCGTGGGCGTCTTCGTCGCGGGCCAGGACTGCCCGTACGCCGAAGATAGACCGGTGGAGTTCGGTGCTCAGGCCCACCTCCGGCAGTGATTCGAGCAGTTCGGAGTCGTCCGCCGCGGCGAGGATGGCCTCAACGGACGGATCCCCCACCTACCCATGCGGCGCGACCTCCTAAGATGAGGTGTGGCTCACCCCTCCCCACACCGTTCGAGGACACCACATGACGTCTGACGCTCCCTCCGGCTCGCCGGTCACGGCACCTCTGGTCAAGGCACTGCTCCCCGAGAGCGAGATGCCGACCCACTGGTACAACATCCAGGCCGACCTGCCCGAGCCGATGGCGCCGCACCTGCACCCCGGCACCAAGGAGCCGCTCGGCCCCGAGGACCTGGCGCCGCTGTTCCCGATGGCGCTCATCGAGCAGGAGGTCACCCCCGAGCGGTACGTGGAGATCCCGGAGGAGGTCCGAGAGATCTACCGCCTCTGGCGGCCCTCACCCCTCATCCGGGCCCGCAGGCTGGAGAAGGCCCTCGGCACCTCGGCGCGGATCTTCTACAAGTACGAGGGCACGAGCCCGGTCGGCTCACACAAGCCCAACACCGCCGTGGCGCAGGCGTACTACAACGCCGCGGAGGGCATCACCAAGCTCACCACCGAGACCGGCGCCGGACAGTGGGGCGCCTCGCTGGCGTTCGCCGGGCAGGCCTTCGGCATCGAGGTCGAGGTGTGGCAGGTCAAGGCGTCCTTCGAGTCCAAGCCGTACCGCCGCATGCTCATGGAGACCTTCGGCGCGTCCGTGCACCCGAGCCCGTCCGACCTCACCGAGGCGGGCCGCTCCTTCCTGGCCAAGGACCCCGACACCCCCGGCTCACTGGGCATGGCCGTGTCGGAGGCCGTCGAGGTGGCGGCGGGCGATCCCGAGGCCCGCTACTCCCTCGGTTCCGTGCTCAACCACGTGTGCCTGCACCAGACGATCATCGGCGAGGAGGCCCTCAAGCAGCTCGAGATGTTCGGCGAGACCGCACCCGACTTCGTCTTCGGCTGCGCCGGGGGCGGTTCCAACCTCGCCGGTCTGGCGTTCCCGTTCATCCGCGAGAACCTGACCGGCGCGCAGACGAAGATCGTCGCCGTCGAACCGACCGCCTGCCCGTCCATGACCGAGGGCGAGTTCCGCTACGACCACGGCGACGTGGCCGGACTGACCCCGCTCATGAAGATGTACACGCTGGGCCAGGACTTCGTTCCGGACCCCATCCACTCGGGCGGTCTGCGATACCACGGGATGGCGCCCCTGGTCAGTCACGTCAAGCACCTCGGCCTGCTCGACTCGATCGCCGTCGAGCAGAACGTCGCCTTTGCCGCGGGCGTCGAGTTCGCCAAGGCCGAGGGCATCGTGCCCGCGCCCGAGTCCACGCACGCGCTCGCGGGAGCGTTCGACGAAGCCCGCAAGCACACCGGCGAGGCGGGCACGGGCCCGTCCATCGTGATCGGACTGTCCGGCCACGGGTTCCTCGATCTCCCGGCCTACGAGTCGTACGTCCGCGGCGAGCTGGGCTGACCGGTACGAATCCGGCACACTCCGGCCTCCCGGTGCCGGTGCCGGTGCCGGTGCGGGAGACCCGCCTACCATCTGAACCGACCCCCTCTTCAACCTCAGGAGTCACCCATGGTCAACCCGATTGATTTCACCAACCGTGTCGCGATCATCACCGGTGCCGGCGGCGGCCTCGGCCGCGCCTACGCCCTCGCGCTGGCCGAGCGCGGCGCCAAGGTCGTCGTCAACGACCTCGGTGGCGACGTCCACGGTGAAGGCGGCACGTCCTCCCCCGCCCAGCACGTCGTCGACGAGATCGTCGCCACCGGCGGCGAGGCCATGGTCGACGGCAACGACATCACCGACGAGGCCGCCGTTGACGCGCTGGTCTCCTCCGTCATCGACAAGTGGGGTCGGATCGACGTCCTCATGAACAACGCCGGCATCCTGCGCGACAAGTCGTTCGCCAAGATGGACACCGACGACTTCCGCAAGGTCCTCGAGGTCCACCTCATGGGCTCGGTCAACTGCACCAGGGCCGTCTGGCCCCATATGGCCGAGGCCGGATACGGCCGCATCCTCATGACCACCTCGTCCTCGGGCATCTACGGCAACTTCGGCCAGGCCAACTACGCCGCCGCCAAGTCCGGTCTGGTCGGCCTGATGAACGTGTTGGCCATCGAGGGAGCCAAGAAGAACATCAAGGTCAACGCCATCGCCCCGACCGCCGCCACCCGCATGACCGAGGACCTGCTGCCGCAGCGGGTCCTGGACATCATGGGGCCGGAGACCATCGCCCCCGGTGCGCTGTTCATGGTCAGCGAGGACGCCCCCACCAAGACCATTCTCGGCGCCGGCGCGGGAGTCTTCGCCGTCTCCCAGATGGTCGAGAGCCGCGGGGTCTACCTGCCCGACAACGCCCGGACCCCCGAGGTCGTGGCCGAGCGGTGGAACGAGATCGCCGACGTCACCGACGCCAACCCGCTGGAGTCCGCGTTCGAGCAGACCTCCAAGTACGCCGCGCTCGCGGCGCGCGAACTGGGGCTCCACCTCGAGAGCTGAGCCACCGCGGCCGGCCGCCACGCCCCACCGCGTCTGGCGGACATCTCGCAGGGAAATCCGCGTGGATCCCTGCGAGATGTCCGCCGGATCGCGTCAGCCGTATCCGGCGGCGGCGGGTTACTCCTGGTCCGCGAACTGCGTTTCGTACAACTCGGTGTAGCGCCCGCCCGCGGCCAACAGTTCGGTGTGGGTGCCCGACTCCACCACGGTCCCGGCCTCGAGCACGAGGATGCGGTCGGCCGCGCGGACGGTCGAGAGCCGGTGGGCGATCACCAGCGAGGTCCGGTGGGACATCGCCTCGGTCAGGGCCTCCTGGACCGCTGACTCGTTGGTCGAGTCCAGTGCGCTGGTGGCCTCGTCCAGCACCACCACCGACGGCTCCGCGATGAGCAGCCTCGCGATGGTCAGGCGCTGCCGCTCGCCGCCCGAGAGCCGGTAGCCGCGGTCGCCGATAACGGTGTCCAACCCGTCGGGCAACGACCGGACCAGGTCCTCCAGCCGCGCCCGCCGCAGGGCGTCCCACACGACGTCATCGGTGACCTCGGGCCGCGCGAAGGTCAGGTTGGAACGGATCGTGTCGTGGAAGAGGTGGCCGTCCTGGGTGACCATGCCCACCGTCCGACGCAACGACGACGAGGTCACCTCGCGCACGTCGAGACCGGCCACCCGCACGGCTCCCGAGTCCACGTCGTACAACCGCGGCAGCAGCGAGGCGATGGTCGACTTCCCGGCCCCGGACGACCCGACCAACGCGACCATCTGTCCGGGGTCCGCCCGGAAGCTGACCCCGTGCAGGACCTCCTGTCCGCCACGGGTGTCGAGGACGGCGACCTCCTCCAGCGAGGCCAGGGAGACCTTGTCCGCCGAGGGATAGGAGAACCGCACGTCGTCGAACTCGATGGAGGCGGGCCCCTCCGGGACGTCGACCGCGTCGGGGGCGTCCTTGAGCAACGGATCGAGGTCGAGGACCTCGAAGACGCGCTCGAAGCTGACGATGGCGGTCACCACGTCCATCGGCGCGTTGGCGAGCGAGGTCAGCGGCCCGTAGAGGCGGGTGAGCAGGAGCGCGAGGGCGACGACTGAGCCGGCATCCATCCCGCCGGTGAGGGCGAACCAGCCGCCGACGCCGTAGACCAGGGCGAGCGCCAGTGTGGAGACCAGCGTCAGCGAGTTCATGAACACGCTCATGAGCAGCGCGGTGCGGACACCGATTCCCCGCACGCGTCCCGCCCGGGAGGCGAACTCCGCCGATTCCGCGTCGGGGCGGCCGAAGAGCTTGACCAGGGTCGCCCCGCCGGCGTTGAAACGCTCGGTCATCTGGTCGTTCATCGACGCGTTGAGATCCGAGGCCTCGCGGCGGAGCCTGGCGAGCCGCCTGCCCACGTAGCGGGCGGGGAAGAGGAACACCGGCAGGAGCAGCACCGACATGAGCGTCAGCTGCCAGTTGAGCCCGGCCATCACGATGAGGGTCAGGATGAGCTGGACGAGGTTCGACACCACCCCGGACAGCGTGTCCGAGAAGGCCCGTTGGGCGCCCATCACGTCATTGTTGAGCCGGCTGACCAGCGCGCCGGTCCGCGTACGCATGAAGAACGCGACCGGCATGGTCTGGACGTGGTCGAACACCGATCGGCGCAGGTCCAGGATCAGGCTCTCACCGATACGGGCCGACCAGAACCTGGTGACCACGTTGTTGATCGCCTCGACGATCCCGATCGCAGCGATGGCCGCGGCGAGGAGGAACACCACCCGCACCTCGGCACCGTCCACGATCGCGGTGACCACGCGGCCGGCGAGCAGTGGGGTCACCACCGCGAGGGTGGCCCCGAACACGGACAGGATGAGGAACAGGACGATCAGCCGGGTGTGCGGACGGGCGAACTGCCCGATGCGGCGGAAGTTCTCGCGCGTGAAGACGCTGCGGTCCATCGAGATGTTGTTGTTCTCGGCCCGCATCAGGGTGCGCATCGCGGCCTGCTGCATCGTCACGTCGCGCCCGCTCCTCCCCCGCCGGAGAGGGGTTCCGACGACCGGACGGTACAACCCCGCCCCGGGCACCCTTATTCCGGCCCGGCCCGGCCTCCGCTCGCGCCGCTATCCCAGCCGTGGACAAAATCCCTCCCGCTGTCTAGACAGGGGCGCGGTTTTTGTCTAATCTGTATTCAAGAGAGTGGCATATGCCACATCAAAGCAGATTGTGGAGGTCGTCGACGATGTCCAGCACCGAGTACATCCGCCCTCGCGACGGGGCACGGGACCCGGACGGGTCCGACGCGGCGCACGACGCGCACGAGCACACGCACGAGCACGGTCACCACCACGGCCACGAGGTCGAGGTCGACCCGTACCCGTGGACCGACGCCAAGCGGTACCTGTGGCTGCTCGGAGTGATCCCGGCGGTGGGGCTCTTCCTGTCCATGCCCTTCGTCGCCGGGTTCAACGCCCTGGGCTGGGAGATCGCCGCCACGGCGGCGTGGTTCCTGCTGCCCGTCCTGGTCTACGTCGCGATCCCGCTCGGGGACCTGGCGATCGGGGCGGACGGGGAGAACCCGCCGGAGGAGTTGATGGACAAGCTCGAGGCGGACCCGTACTACCGGTGGTGCACCTACCTGTACATCCCGTTCCAGTACGCGTCCCTCATCGCGGCCTGTTACCTGTGGACCGCCGATGACCTGTCGTGGCTCGGCTACGACGGCGGGCTGGGGATCGCCGCCTCGATCGGCGTGGCCTGGACCGTCGCCATCACCGGCGGCATCGGCATCAACACCGCGCACGAGCTCGGTCACAAGATCGCGGGCAGCGAGAAGTGGCTGTCCAAGGTCGCCCTGGCCACCACCGGCTACGGACACTTCTTCATCGAG
Organism: Dietzia sp. PP-33; assembly: GCF_033790845.1. NCBI lineage: Bacteria > Bacillati > Actinomycetota > Actinomycetes > Mycobacteriales > Dietziaceae > Dietzia > Dietzia sp. PP-33. The sequence continues at coordinate 140,979 of NZ_JAMYEI010000006.1, read as the reverse complement.
CACAACCGCGGCCACCACGCCCGCGTGGCGACCCCGGAGGACCCGGCCAGCTCGCGGTTCGGCGAATCGTTCTGGGCCTTCCTGCCCCGCAGTGTGTTCGGTTCGCTCAAGTCTGCCTGGCACCTGGAGTCCGAGCGGCTCGGACGCCTGGGCAAGAGCCCGTGGACCCTCCGTAACGACAACCTCAACGCGTGGCTCATGACCGCCGTGCTGTTCGGCGGGCTCATCGCGGTGTTCGGCTGGGAGGTCGCGCCGTGGCTGATCGTCCAGGCGATCTTCGGCTTCTCCCTGCTGGAGGTCGTCAACTACCTGGAGCACTACGGACTGAAGCGGCAGAAGACCTCCGCCGGCCGCTACCAGCGCTGCCGCCCGGAGCACTCCTGGAACTCCGACCACCTGGTGACCAACATCTTCCTGTACCACCTGCAGCGTCACTCGGATCACCACGCCAACCCGATGCGCCGTTACCAGGTCCTACGCAGCTTCGAGCAGGCCCCGCAGCTGCCGTCGGGGTACGCCACGATGATGGTCCTGGCGTACGTGCCGCCGCTGTGGCGCAAGGTCATGGACAAGCGCGTCCTCGCCCACTACGACGGTGACATCACCCGCGCCAACATCCAGCCGTCCAAGCGCGAGAAGATTCTCGCCCGGTACGGGGCCGATCCGGCGGCGACCGGGTCCACCGCGGTGGCAGAGAAGGTCGTCGCGGACACCGACATCGCCCCCGACCAGACCTCGCCCACCGGTGAGTACGTGTGTCCCAACTGCGGGCACCACTACTCGGAGACCGCCGGCGAACCGCGCGAGGGCTTCCCGCCCGGGACCCCGTGGTCGGCGATCCCCGACACCTGGCGGTGTTCGGACTGCGGCGTCCGTGACAAGGTCGACTTCCGGCCTGTGAAGTAGCCCTCCACCGCACGGCGCGAGAGATCAGGAACAATGGACCTCATGCCGCGCCACCGCTCCAGTGACCAACGCTCCTCCGGGGACCCCCAGGGGGAGCGTTGGTCACCTCGCCGCACCGTCTTCGAGGCGATGCACGAGTTGTTGGAGTCCCGCGACTGGTCGGCCGTGACGATGTCCGACGTGGCCAAGGCGGCCGGGCTCAGCCGACAGACGCTCTACAGCACGTTCGGCAACCGGCAGGGTCTCGCGCAGGCCTACGCCCTCCAGCTGTCCGAGACCTTCGCGGGCGAGATCCGGGACTCCATCATCCGTCATCCGGGGCAGATCGAGCTCGCCCTGAGTGAGGGGATCAACGGCTTCCTGCTGTCGAGCCGTCGGGACCCGCTCATCCGCGCCCTCGTCACCGGCGACATCAAACCGGACCTGCTGCGGTTGATCACCACCGAGGCCGGGCCGCTCATCGAGCGTGCCACCGAGGTGCTCATGCCGGCACTGTCCGAGAGCTGGATGCGGATCGAGGAGACCCAGGCCCGGCTGGCCGCCTCGATCATCGCCCGGATCGGCATCAGCTTCATCTCGTTGCCGCCCGACGATCCGCAGCAGTTGGCCTCGGGTCTGACCGAGGTGATCGCCCCCTACCTGCAGAAGGTGGTGCAGGTCGACCTGCAGTCGCCGGTCGAGGTGCAGCCCTGAGGGCAGGGGGCAGGGGGCGGGGGCGATCAGGCCCCGTCCCCCACGGTGTACCGCTCGTCAGGGCGGCCCGGTATCGCGACGCTCGCCTCCAGGAACAGACCGCGGGCCTGGACACACAGCCGGTCCCCGGCGTGGATGGTCGCGTTGGTCCAGGTCTTGCGACCGTCCACCTCGTCCACCCACGAGCGGAACGTCAGCGGCCGGAGCAGCGGGGTGGGCGACCGGTAGTCGATCTCGTAGTGGGCGGTCATGCCGTAGCGGCCCCCCCAGTGGTTCGCGAAGCCCATCATGTGGTCGATGATCAGCGCGCTGATCCCGCCATGGACGCAACCGGGAGGACCCTGGTACGCGACGCCCAGTGTGACCTCGGCCGTCACCGAGCCGTCATCGCAGCCGGAGAACCGCACCGGCGGGGCGATCGGGTTCTCCGGCCCGCCCACCGGGTTGGCCCGGCGGGACCCGGCACCCGTCCACATGTTCTCCAGCCGCGTCGCGGGGTCCGGGACCCGCGGTTCGAGGAGGTCCGCGACCTCGGCCAGCCGGTCCGCGATGTCCCCCAACTCGACCTCCGAATGGGCGAGCCCGGCGATCGCGTCGCGGAGCCTGCGTAGCTCGGCCACCGACCGGTCCAGGTCGGGATCCGGCGTGGGCAGGTCCGGGACCGGGACGGGGTCGAAGGTCTGCCCGCGACTCTCCCGCATGCTGCTGAGCTGGAAATCGTCCACGCCCTCGATCCTCGGGAGCGGACCTCGACCGATTTCGGGACTGCCACTGTCGTTAGCCATACTCTGAAGACTATGTCGACACCCGTCAAAAAGAAGCAGTTCGATCCCTCCGCGTACGGTCCCTGGGCTCTGATCGTGGGCGGCAGCGAGGGGGTGGGCGCCGAGATCGCCCTCCGCCTGGCCGACGCCGGAGTCTCCTCGGTGCTCGTCGCCCGCAGGAGCGGCCCCCTCGAGGAGACCGCCGACGCGGTCCGCGCCCGGGGCGTGGAGTGCCGCGTGCTCTCGGTCGATCTCACCGAACCAGGCGCCTCCGACGGGATCGCCGCCGCCTGTGACGGACTGGACGTGGGTCTGGTGATCCTCAACGCCGGCGCCAACACCTACGGCGCGGAGTTCGCCGAGTCGGACATGGACCGGGTCCAGCAGGTGATCGACCTCAACATCACCGCCTCGATGCACGTCATCCGGCACTTCGCGCCCGCCCTCAAGGCCCGCGGTCGCGGCGGGATCGTGGTGATGGGTTCGATGGCCGGCTACCTGGGTCACGCCGACATGAGCATCTACTCGGCGGCCAAAGCCTTCAGCCGGGTGTTCGTCGAGGGCCTGTGGCTGGAGATGCGCGGGCACGGCGTCGACGTGGTCGAGGTCATCCTCGGCGTCACCCGCACTCCGGCCATGATCCGTGCCGGTCTGGACATGGATCTGCCGGGCATGACCGTGAGCGAGCCCGCCGACGTCGCCGAGGAGGTCCTCGCGTCGATCGGCGACGGCCCCGTCCACGTCTGCGGCGGGGAGGGCAATCGCACGGGTGTCGAGTTCAGCTCCGGCGTCGACCGCGGCCGGATAGTGGCCGGGGCGCACAAGCGGATGAAGGCCCTGCGCGGCGAGTAGCCGGCGCCCCTCCACAGCGGGCTTGCGACGGAGGTGGCCGCGGACGGGCGACCGACGGCAACCGACCGGACTCAGCCCTCGATGGGCTGGTCCCGCTGCGACTCCGAGATCCCCCTGGGTTCGATGAACAACGCCTCGGCGCGCGCGCACAGCGTCTCGCCGTTGTACACGGTGGCGCTGGCCCAGATCTTGCGACCCTCCACCCGGTCCTGCCGCGCCTCGAACCGCAGCGGGGCGTACAACGGCGTCGGCGACCTGTAGATCACCCTGAGGTCCGCGGTCATCCCCACGCTCTTGGCGGCGGCGTTGGCCAGGCCCAGCATCTCGTCGAAGACCAGCGCCACGATCCCCCCGTGCACGCAACCGGGAGGGCCCTGGTACTCGATGCCCAGCCGCAGATCCGCCCGCACCGTGGCGTCGGGCAGCACCACCGGCTCGAGCGGCGGCGAGACCGGGTTGCGGCTGCCGATCGCGGGGTTGGAGGCGAGGTGCTCCGGAACGCCCCAGGTGGCGTAGTCCGACGGGCGCACTATGGTGCCGACGGCCTCGAGGTGGTCGGCGAGCTCACGGACGATGGTGACGGCGTCGTGGACGTCGTCGAAGCGCGAGCCCGCCACCAGGCCCCGTACCCGGCGCAGTTCGCGGGCCAGCTCGGTGGAGCCGGAGGCGTCGTCGTCCTGGCGCAGGAACGGGGTCCCCTCCTCGGCGGCCGAGGCGGGGTCGGTCGTTCCGAAGGGGCGGTCGTCGGTGGCGGAGGCATCGGTGGTCACGAAAACCGAATCTACTCCGCAATCACCCGGATGCCGCCGATCACCCTCCCGCCAGGCGTCGGCGGTTCTCCAGGAGCAGACCACCGGGCTCGACGAACATGCCCTCCGCCGTCGCACACAACCGGCCGTCGGCGTGGATCGCACCCTGGGACCAGATCTTGCGACCGTCCACCCGCACCTGCCGTCCGGTCACCACGATCGGCTCGAGGACCGGGGTGGGGCTGCGGTAGTCGACGTCCAGGTAGACGGTCATCCCGGTGGCGCCGGCGTGGAAGTTCGCCCGGCCGAGGACGACGTCGAACAACAACGAGACGATCCCGCCGTGCACGCACGCCGGCGGGCCCTGGTACTCCAACCCGAGGGTCACCTCCCCACGGAGCGTCCCGTCCTCCAGGATCTCGAACTCGACCGGCGGGGCGAGGGCGTTGGACCGCCCGACCACCGGACAGTTGGCCACGTAGTCACCCGTCGACCACGCGACCGCCTGCCTGCGCTCCGGGCTCGCCGACGCGTCCTCCAACCGGTCGGCCACCTCGCGCAACCGTGCGGTCAGCGGACCGAGGTCCGTCTCGAACACCCCGCCGGTGGTCAGCGCGCGGATGCGACGCAGCTGGTCCACCAACGCGTAGAGGCCCGCCTCGTCGTCGTCCAGCGTGTCGATCGGTTCCCCACCACCGCGGGAGGGGTGCAGCGGTCCGGTCTCCACATCGGGCCGTGGTCGCCGTGGGTCGCCCACCCGACCGGCCACCTGACCGGCTGGGGCATCCGCTCCCGAACCGGCCAGCCGGTCGGTCATCCCACCGTCCCCTGCGCCGCCCCGCGCCCGGCGCGGCGGCCGTAGAACGACCCGTCGCCCAGCGAGGTGCCGGAGATGTAGCCGTCACCGTGCAGGCCGTGGGTACAGCGGCCGGCGGCGAACAGGCCGGGGATCGGCGCACCCGCGCGGTCGAGCACCCGCGACTCGAGGTCCGTGTGGAGGCCGCCCAGCGTGAAGCCCTGCGCCTTGAGCGGGAGCCCGTTGTACGTGTCGGGCCCACCCGCCCCGGTTGGGTACGCGCCGAACGGCGGCTCGAGCGGCCGCACCCACTGCGCGTTCTTCCCGAACTGCGGGTCCTCGCCGCGGCCGGCACCCTCGTTGTAGCGACGGAGCTGGTCGGCCAACGCCCCGGCGGGCAGGCCGCAGTCCTCGGCGAGCTCCTCGATGGTCTCGGCCGCGTGCATGGGCTGCATGCCCCACAGCTCGGACTCCGGGACGTCCTCGATGCCCTTCTCGTCGATGATCACCCACACCGGAGGACGGCGGTGGTGCACGGCGGCGTGGCAGTACAGGCCCGGATAGACCTCCTCGTTGATGAAGCGCTGTCCGTCACCGTCGACGAGCATCGCCCCCACCACCAGGCGCGGGATGATGAGCATCGCCGTCTCCGTCTGGTGCATGCGGCGCACGGCGGCACCGACGTCCATGCCCATCTCGATGCCCGAGCCGTCGTCGCGGCCGTCGGAGACCTTGTCCTTGCCCACCTGCTGCGGGGCCCACTGCTCGAGCATGCGGTCGTTGTCCACGAACCCGCCCGTCGCCAGGACGACGCCACCGGTGGCGCGGTACTCGCGCGGCTCACCGAACACGGTGGCGCGGACACCGACGATCCGGCCCCCCTCGACGATCAACGAGCGCGCCTTGACGTCGCAGTGCAGCTCGACCCCCGCCTTCTGCGCGGTGGCCACGAGCGAGTCCATGAGCACGTTGCCGGCGAAGTTCGGGGCGGGCGGCCGGTGTCCGCGCGCGGCGGGCCGGGCGATCGAGGCGTAGGGCTGGGCGCGCTCGCCCATCCACATCAGCCCCGAGTCGTCCCCCGGCATCCACGTGGGGGTCTCCCACAGCTTGTGGTTGAAGTCGGCCCCGTGTGCCACCAGCCAGTCGTGGTGTTCGACCGCGCCAGCGCAGTAGTCGGCGATCTTGGCCTCGTCCGCGTTCGGGCCCAGGGCGGCGGTGAGGAACGCCCGCATGTCCTCCTCGGTGTCCTCCACCCCGAGCGCGCGCTGGGTGGAGGTGCCGCCGCCCAGGTAGACCTCGCCCCCCGACTGCGCCGACGACCCTCCCGGCCCGGAGGCGCCCTCCAGCACGATGACCGACGCCCCGGCCTCCGCCGCCTCGATCGCCGCGCACGCCCCAGCGATGCCCATGCCGATCACCACCACGTCTGCAGTGTGTAGCGATGGACGAGTGTCTGGCCTGGTGTCCGTCATGGCCGAAACTATAACGTGTTCATCGCGTGAGACGGCACATTAGTGTCACTGTCATGTCCTCTCCTCCATCACCCATGCCCTCGGTCCCGATCGAGGCCCGGCTCGCGGCCCTCGAGGAAGGGCTCGACTCGGCACGAGCCCGCCTCGCGGCCGCCGAGACCGCCCAGGGCCGCGTCGCGGACGAACTCGCGATCCTCCGGCTGGTGGCCTCCTACTCCCCGCGGGTGGACTCCGGCGACGCCGAGGGCGTGGCCGAGCTCTGGACCGACGACGGGGTCTACGACGTCGACACCGGGCTACTCGAGGGACACCGGGGTCTGACGGAGATGGTGCGCGGGGACGCCCACCAGGGACTCATCGCACACGGATGCGGCCACGTCCCCGGACTGCCGGTGGTCCTGCTCGACGGAGACCACGCCGTGGCCACCGGGTACACCCAGCTCGTCGTCCGTTCCTCCCGCCCGGGGCGCTACACCGTCATGCGCGTCACGGCCAACCGGTGGGAACTCGAGCGCCGCGGGCCGGTGGACGCGACCGACCGCGGCTGGCGTGTGGTGCTGCGCACCGCGCGCGCGGTGACCGACGACGGCGAGGGACGACGCCTGCTGGGCAGGTCCCGCGAGGGGTAGGTTGGGGGACATGATCCGCCGACGCCCCGCGGGCCCGGACCCCACCCTCCGGGCGGGCCGGCTCGCCCTGCTCACGATGTCCGCGGCCCAGCTGGGATTCCAGTCCATGGTCACCTCCGTGGTCTATCCGACGCTCTTCGAGGGCCCCACCCTCGGGATCGCCGAACGCCAGGCCGACCACGCCCGCCGGATCGCCCCGGTCGCCCTCACCCTGTACGCCTCCGGCCTGGGCGCCGCCGCGTGGGCCACCTACGGATCGGCCCGGTCCGCCGAGCGCGGCGGCCTGGCCGCCACCATCGTCGCGTGCCTGACCACCGTCGCCATTCCGGCCCTCACGGCCGGGGTCGTGCCGCTCCACATGGGCATCGCCCAGGAGCAGGTCACGCGGCCCCGAATTCAGGCACTGTTGGCCTCCGACCGGATCCGGACGGGCCTGGCCGCGATCGGCGTGGCCGCCGCCGCCCACTCACTCAGCAGCCAGTCACTCGGCAGCTAGTCACTCGGCAGTCAGTCACTCAGCCAGCTAGTTACTAGGCAGCTAGTCACTCAGCAACTGAGTCACCTCACGCGGCGGCCGGCCCGTCGACCGACCGGCGGGGCGGCCTCCGACGGGCGACCGCGACGAGCGCACCCACCGCGATCACCGAGACCACCGCGGACATCAGGTGGTACGCGGTGGTGAGCCCGACGACCTCGGCCAGCAGCGCCGCCACCACCGCGGGCACACCCAGGGACAGGTAGGCCACCACGAACAGCGCGGAGAAGATCTCCCCCCGAGCGTCATCGGGGGCGTGCTGCGCCACCAGCGACGTGCCCATGAGGAACAGCAGTCCCATCCCCACGCCGGTCACCATCGCGGCCGCCACGAACCCGGGCACCGACGCCGCCTCGAGCGTCACGGAGGCGGCGACCAGTCCCACCACGAGGGTCACCCCACCGATCACCACTCCCCTGCGCCACTGTTCCTGACCCGCACGCAGGTTCCACACCAGCTGGGCCAGTGCGGCTGCAGCCTGCAGACACGCCACCACCAGCCCGGTGACCAGGTAGTCGGACCGACCGACGAGGTCCTTGGAGATCGCGCCGCCCAGGCCGAGGAAGACCCCGCCGACGGACCAGGAGACGATCACGCACACCGAGGCCAACGCGAACGCCGGCCTCGCCCCGACCGGTACCGCGATCCGCTGGACCCGAACGGCGTCCCGGAACGTCTCCGGTCCGGTGCCCGAGGTCTCGGGCACCAGGAAGACCACACCGGCCAGTAGCGCGGCCAGGATCACGCCCATCAAAACGTACGGGTGGACGAGCGGCGACGACGACGAGGTGGCCACCACGCCCGCCAGGAGCACACCGGCCGCGATACCGAAATTGGTGGTGGAGCTACTGGTGAGCGCTCCCGCGCGCGCGTTCCCGGACGGATGGAGCTCGATGATCGCCGCGGCCGCCGAGCCGGTGACCAGACCGACACCCAGGCCCTGCACCACGCGGGCGGCGATCAGCCACGACACCGACGGCGCCGCGGCCAGCGCGATCATGCTCAGCACCAGCAGGACCAGGCCCGCGATCACCACCGGTCGCCGGCCGATCGCGTCGGACAGGCGCCCCAGGAACAGCAGCGGGACCAGCACCGCCAGTGCGTACACCGCGTAGACCACCGTGATCATGGTCCCGCCGGTCCCCCACGCCTCCTGGTAGTCGACGTACAGCGGAGAGGGTGTCGCGCTCGACATGAGCGCTGCCATCACGACGAGCGCCATCAGAACGAACGGGGTCCACGATCGGCTGGTGCTGTGCACGGGGAGATTCCTGGGGTCGATTCCGCCACGGTCCGATACCCGTCGATGAGAACGGGAGACGGGAAGGGGCGGGAGGAGTGGAGCCTAGGGGATTCGAACCCCTGACATCTGCCTTGCAAAGGCAGCGCTCTACCAACTGAGCTAAGGCCCCGGACCACAAAGCGTGAACGCCGGACCGCGGCTGGCGATCCGGCGTCTGCCGTGCGGGGTGGGCCTAGGAGGACTTGAACCTCCGACCTCCAAATTATCAGTTTGGCGCTCTAACCACCTGAGCTATAGGCCCTCGTACCGAAGCGTTAATCTACCCGACGTCCTCGCCACCGCCCAAATCGGGAAGCCCCGCAGGGCGGTGGGCCGCCTGATCCGCCGGTTCAGTTCCGGCGATCGCTGAGCGTCACCTGCACGCCGCCACCGGTCAGACCGGCGGCGAGATTGTAGATGAACACCGCGAGGGTGCACAGGATCGACAGGAGCAGCACGTTGAGCAGGCCCACGCCGCCGCTGTAGAGGAAGATCGTCGACGGCCCGATCGCGGCCGCGGACTCGTCCCCCGCGACACCGGAGAGCAGCCCTCCCAGCCGGTCCCACACCCCCATGCCGGAGAGCAGGAGGTAGGTCACGCCGATCGCGACCATCCACACCAGGTACAGCGCGAACATCAGTCCGAGCACGGTGGTGAACGCCGACCAGGGGTCGATGCGTCGCAGCACGAGTACCGACTCCATCGGCCCGCGCCGCTCCGTGGGCGGGACCATCGGTGCCGCGCGACCGGCCGCGCCTCCCGAGTGGGCGGTCGAGACCCCCCCGGGCACACCCTCGGCCCGATGCTGGGAGGCGACAGGGAACGCCGTGGTCGCCCGGTTGTCCGCGGCGGTGTCCTCCGCCGGGGTGCGGTCCGCCGGGGTGTGGTCCGCGTACGTGGAGTCCGAATGCGTGGAGTCCGTGCCGGTCGAGGAGTCGACCGAGGGATCTGCCGAGGGGCCCGCCGGCGAACCGGCCGACCCGCCGCCGAAGCCCGGCGCAGGGGTGGACCCCTTGGGCGCCGGGCCGCTGTCGGGTGAGTCGCTCGGGTCGGTCATCGGCTGCTACTCCTTGTCGGTCCCGGCGTCGAGCCGGTCCTCGTCGTCGGGCTCGTCGGCGTTGCGGGCGATCGCCAGCAGCGAGTCGCCTTCGCCGAGGTTCATCAGCCTCACGCCCTTGGTCTGCCGGCCCGCCTTGCGGACCTGCTTGGCGAACGTCCGGATGACGCCGCCACTGGAGGTGATGGCATAGAGCTCGTCCTGCAACTCCACGATCGTCGCGCCGACGAGTTTGCCGCGCTTCGGATCGAACATCAGGGTGAGCACGCCCTTGCCGCCGCGGCCCTGCGCCGCGTACTCGCTCAGCGCAGTGCGCTTGGAGTACCCGCGCTCGGTGGCCACGAGGAGGAAGTACTTCTCCTGATCCGACGACTCGGCTCGTACCACGGACATGCTGAGCAGCGCGTCCCCGTCGTTGAACCGCATGCCCATCACACCGGACGTCGCCCGGCCCATCGGGCGCAGCGTGTCGTCGTTGGCGTGGAAGCGGATCGACTGCCCCTTCTCCGAGACCAACAGCAGGTCGTCCTCGGGACCGGCCAGTGACGCGCCCACCAGCTCGTCACCGTCGCGGAGGTTGACGGCGATGAGACCGCCGGACCGCGGGGAGTCGTAGTCCTCGAGCTTGGACTTCTTGACCAGGCCGTTCCGGGTGGCCAGGACCAGGTACGGCGCGTCCTGGTAGCCCTTGATCCGGATGACCCCGGCGATGCGCTCCTCCGGCTGGAAGGCGAGGAGGTTGGCCACGTGCTGGCCGCGGGCGGTACGGCTGGCCTCGGGCAGCTCGTACGCCTTGACCCGGTAGACCCGCCCCTTGGTGGTGAAGAACAACAGCCAGTCGTGCGTCGAGGAGACGAAGAAGTGCCGGACGATGTCGTCCTGCTTGAGTTCGGCGCCTCGCACGCCCTTCCCGCCGCGCTTCTGGGCGCGGTAGAGGTCGGTGCGGGTCCGCTTGGCGTATCCGGTCTCGGTGATGGTGACGACCACGTCCTCGCGGGCGATCAGATCCTCGTCGGTGACGTCTCCGTCGGCCGGGATGATCACGGTGCGTCGGTCGTCTCCGTACTTCTCGACGATCTCGCGCAGCTCGTCGGACACGATCGCCCGCTGGCGCTCGGGCCGGGCGAGGATGTCCTTGTAGTCGGCGATCTCGAGCTCGATCTGGGCGAGCTGGTCGACGATCTTCTGCCGCTCCAGGGCCGCGAGGCGGCGGAGCTGCATGTCGAGGATGGCCTGGGCCTGGTCGTCGTCGATGTCGAGGAGGTCCTTGAGGCCCTCGCGAGCGATGTCGACGGTCTGCGACCGGCGGATGAGCGCGATGACCTCGTCGAGCGCGTCGAGCGCCTTGACCAGACCGCGCAGGATGTGGGCCCGCCTCTCGGCCTCGTCCAGCAGGTACTGGGTGCGCCGGACGATGACCTCGATCTGGTGCGTGACGTACAGACGCACCAGTTGATGGATCGGCAGGGTGCGCGGCACACCATCGACGATCGACAGCATGTTGGCGCCGAACGACGTCTGCAGCTGGGAGTGCTTGTAGAGATTGTTGAGCACGACCTTCGCCACGGCGTCACGCTTGAGCGTGATGACGATCCGCAGGCCCACGCGGTCGGACGACTCGTCGTCGATCTTGGAGATGCCGGCGATCTTGCCGTCACGCAACTGCTCGGCGATAGACAGGATCATGTTGTCCGGGTTGACCTCGTAGGGCAGCTCGGTGATCACGATGACGGTCCGGTTGCCGTCCTCCTCGATGGAGGTCTTGCCGCGCATCCGGATCGAGCCGCGCCCGGTCGTGTAGGCGTCCCTGATCCCCTGGTCGCCCACGATGAACCCGTGGGTGGGGAAGTCCGGGCCCTTGATGAAGCCCATGCACGCCGCGATCGCCTCGTCGTCACCGGCGTCCGGGTTCTCCAGCGTCCAGTAGACGGCCTCGGCGACCTCGCGGAGATTGTGCGGCGGCATCTTGGTGGCCATCCCCACCGCGATGCCGCTGGACCCGTTGATCAGCAGGTTGGGGACCCGGGACGGCAGGACCACCGGCTCCGACGTCTTACCGTCGTAGTTCGGCTGGAAATCCACCGTGTTCTTCTCGATGTCCCGCACCATCTCCATGGCGAGCGGGGTCATCTTGCACTCGGTGTAGCGCATGGCGGCCGCACCGTCGTTGCCGCGCGAGCCGAAGTTGCCCTGGCCGTCGACCATCGGATAGCGCATCGCCCACGGCTGGGCCAGACGGACCAGGGTGTCGTAGATCGCCGAGTCACCGTGTGGGTGATAGTTGCCCATGGTGTCCGCGACGGGCTTCGCCGACTTCACATACGTGCGGTCGGGCCGGTAGCCGTTGTCCCACATCGCGTACAGAATGCGACGGTGGACGGGTTTGAGCCCGTCCCGCACGTCCGGGAGCGCCCGCCCGACGATGACGCTCATCGAATAATCGATATAGCTTCTCTGCATCTCCGCCTGGATGTCGACCGGTTCAATGCGGTCGTGTCCCCCGGCGTCGGGCGGCAACGTCGTGTCCGTCATGGGCTCCTCTTCGGTTCCTCGTCGCGCTGGCTCTACTCGCCGACGATGTCGCGGGCGCGCGCGTGCGAAACGGCGGCCTTAGGACCCACCCAGTCTATAGGTCCTGCGGAAACGCTGATCGGCGGGCGCGCGGCAGGCGCCTCGATGCACTCCGCCGAGCGCGCCGCCCGTGGCATGCCCACGCCCGTCACTGTGACTCTAGTCTCACTTCATGCGCTCTTCCTCACCACTCTCCGCGCCGATCACCCACCGACGAGTTCTCGCGGGTCTGGCCGCGACCGTGTCCCTGATACTCGGGGCGCTCACGCTGAACCCCGCGGTCGCGGCTGCCGATGACGTCGACCTCCCGGGCGGGTTCTACGACACCCGGACGCTGCCGACCGCCGCGCCCGGCGAGGTCCTCCGCGCCGAATCCGCCGCCCTGCCACTGGCGGTGGCCGTCCCCGGGCTCCCCTCGCTGCCGTCCCCGCTGCCGGCCGTCGCCCGGCGGGTGATCTACCAGACCGCCGATGTCGACGGGGGCCCGGTGGCGACCTCCGGCGCGCTCTACGACCCGACCGCACCATGGCACGGCCCCGGCCCCCGCCCGACCCTGGTCCTCGGGCCGGGCACACAGGGACAGGGCGATCCGTGCGCCCCCTCCCGGAACATCGAGTCCGGGCTCGGAACCAATCCCCGGACCGGTGGTCCGGTGGTGTCCTACGAGGAGGGCTTCGCACTGGTGCTGGCCGCCCGGGGCTTCCGGGTGATGGTCGTGGACTACATCGGCCTCGGCACGCCCGGCATCCACACCTACGCGGACCGTGTGGAACAGGCGCACGCCATGCTCGACGGAGCCCGGGCGGCGCAGGCTCTCACCGGGCAGCAGTCACCCGTGGTCTTCTGGGGCCATTCCCAGGGAGGCGGGGCCTCCGCTGCTGCGGCCGAGTCGGCCCCCGTGTACGCCCCGGAACTGGACGTCCGTGCGGCATACGCCTCTGCGCCCCCGGCCGATCTACTCGCCGTACTCGACCACATCGACGGGTCCAGCCTGACGGGCGCGATCGGCTTCGCCATCAACGGGATGGTCGAGCGGTACCCGGCTGTCCGTCGGGTGGTGGACCGGCACCTCAACGACGCGGGGCGGTCGGCGCTCGACGACCTCTCGGGGCTCTGCCTGGCGGACACCCGCATCGCCTACGGCGGGCACACCACGTCCGGATGGACCACCTCGGGGCGGAGCCTGGGTGAACTGATCCGCGACGAGCCGGACGCGTTGCGGGTCCTCGACCACCAGCGGATCGGTAGCCGCGCGCCCGCCGTGCCGGTGATGTTGGCGGGTGGGGTCAACGACGACATCATCCCGCTGGGGCAGGTCGAGCAGCTGGGTCGCGACTGGTGCGGACAAGGCGCTCCGGTGCATCTGCGGTACGAGACCACCCCGCTGATCCCGGGCGTCACCCACGCCGCCGCCGCGGTGACCAACTTCGAACCCGCCGTGCGGTTCATCATCGATCGTCTGGCCGGACTCCCGGCGCCGAACGACTGCGGGTCGTTCTAACCCATCGGTTGGCGGACATCTCGCAGGGGATCCCATCTCGCAGTCCAGTGATCTCCCACGAGATGTCCGCCAACCGATGGCTGAACTCAGACGTCCAGGAACCTCACATCGCGGGCGTTGCGGGTGATGAAGTTACGACGCGCGTCGACGTCCTCGCCCATGAGGATCGAGAACAGCTCGTCCGCTGCCGCCGCGTCGTCGAGGGTGACCAGTCGCAGGGTCCGCACCGTCGGGTCCATGGTGGTCTCCCACAGTTCCTTGGGGTTCATCTCGCCGAGACCCTTGTACCGCTGGATCCCGTCCTCGACGTTGATCCGACGCTTCTTCTCCAGACCGATCTTGAGCAGTTCGTCACGCTCACGGTCGGAGTAGGCGAAGTCCGGCTCGCCCTTGCCCCACTTGAGCTTGTAGAGGGGCGGCTGCGCCAGGTAGACGTACCCGTGCTCCACCAGCGGCTTCATGAACCGGAACAACAGGGTGAGCAGGAGCGTCGAGATGTGCTGGCCGTCGACGTCGGCGTCGGCCATCAGCACGATCTTGTGATAGCGCACCTTCTCGATATCGAATTCCTCGTGGATCCCCGTACCCAACGCGGTGATGATCGCCTGGACCTCGGTGTTCTTGAGGACCTTGTCGATACGCGACTTCTCGACGTTGATGATCTTCCCCCGCAGCGGGAGGATCGCCTGGAACATCGAGTCGCGGCCGGACTTGGCCGAGCCGCCGGCGGAGTCGCCCTCCACGATGTACAGCTCGGACTTGGCCGGGTCCTTGGAGCGACAGTCGGCCAACTTCCCCGGTAGTCCGCCAATGTCGGTCGCGGACTTGCGGCGGACCATCTCGCGGGCCTTGCGCGCGGCGACGCGGGCCTGGCTCGAGGCGATGCCCTTGTTGATGATCACCCGGGCCTCGGCCGGGTTGGCCTCGAACCAGTGGCCCACGTGCTCGGACACCTGACGCTGGATAAAGCCCTTGACCTCGGTGTTGCCCAGCTTGGTCTTGGTCTGGCCCTCGAACTGCGGGTCCGAGATCTTCGCGGAGATCACGGCGGCGAGGCCCTCGCGGATATCGTCTCCCGTGAGATTCGGGTCCTTCTCCTTGAGGAGCTTCTTCTCGCGCGCGTACTTGTTGACCAGAGAGGTCAACGCCGCACGGAAGCCCTCCTCGTGGGTGCCGCCCTCATGGGTGTTGATGGTGTTGGCGAACGTGTGGACGGATTCCGAGTAGCCCGAGTTCCACTGCATCGCGACCTCGACCTCGTGACCGGTGCCCTTGCCCTCGAAGTAGAGGATCGTCGGGTGGATCGCCGTCTTGGACTTGTTGATCGCGGTGACGTAGTCCTTCAGCCCGTCGGGGTAGTGGAAGGTGCGCTTGCGCTCACGGACCTTCACGGGCTCCACCCGGACCGGCTCGACAGCGTCGGCCGCACCATCGACGAAGGCCGACTCCGCGTCCACCGCGTGTGCGAGATCCGAGCCTTCGTCGGAACCGGGCGCCGAGTCGGATCCGCGTCCCTCACTGTCCGCGATGGCATCCAGTTCCGCGGCCTTCTCCGCCACGGGACGCCGGTCGGTCAACGTGATGGTCAGTCCCTTGTTGAGGAACGCCATCTCCTGGAGACGACGGGCCACCACGTCGAACTCGTACTCCGTGGACTCGAAGATCGACGGATCGGCCCAGAAGCGCACCCGGGTACCGGTCCCCTCCGCGGGTCCGGCGTCGACCAGCTCCGCGGGGACGGCGAGATCGAAGTTCTGCTGCCACAACCGACCATCGCGCTTGATCTCGACCTCGACCCGCGTCGACAGGGCGTTGACCACCGAGATACCCACGCCGTGGAGGCCACCGGACACCGCGTAGGAGTCGGAGTCGAACTTGCCGCCCGCGTGGAGCTGGGTCATGACGACCTGCACGGTGGGCATGCCGGACTCGTGCATCTCGACGGGGATGCCGCGGCCGTCGTCGATCACCTCGACGCCGCCGTCCTCCAGCAGCGTGACCTTGACCCCGGTCGCGTGGCCGGCCATGGCCTCGTCGATCGAGTTGTCCACGACCTCCCAGATCAGGTGGTGCAGACCTCGCGGCCCGGTCGAGCCGATGTACATACCCGGGCGAAGACGGACCGCCTCGAGCCCTTCGAGCACGGTGATCGACGACGCGCCATAGTCGTTCGAGCCGTTCTTGTTGGCCTTGCTCTTGGCGTCCGCCACGTGCGAACTCCTCGCGTCTCGGGGGTCTGGGACCGGCCCAGTCTACCTGCGACAACCCGCACGCGGCCCGCGGGCTCGCCGCGACCGGCCCCACGAGGCGGCCGAGCCCACTCTCACCCGTAGGTGTCGCGCGGTCCGCGACCGGACACGTGCAACGGGCCCATCCGCCAACTCGGCTTCTCCGGTCCCTCGATCTTCAGGCGACGGACGTGACCCGGCCCCATCGCCGCGGCGATCTTGCGGAGGATGTCGGCCGCCACCAACCGGAGCTGGGTGGCCCACGCGGTGCTGGATGCGCGGACGTACAGGACGCCCTCCTCCAGACGCTCCGGCGTGGCGTGCGCGGACATGTCCTCACCGACGATCCGGTCCCATTCCGCGAAGAGCCGGCCGGTGGTCACCTTGTCGTCCCAACCCCGTCTCTTGGCCACCTGCCCCACGAGGCGGCCGAGAGGTTGCGGGTCCCAGGGATCGGCACCCGCACCGGTCCATCCGCGCTTGCGCAGACGCTTGCCGCCGCCCACCGGACCGGTACGACCACGGCCGACCTGCTTACCGTCGGCCCGGGCCCGGGCCCGCGCCTCCTCGAGGGCCTGCCTGGCGATGTCATAACCACGTTGCGGCTTGTCGGACGGTGTTTCTCCGCCCCTGTTCTGGTCGCTGGTCACGGCTGGTCCTCACTGTCGATAACGTGGTTCTCGTCGTCGTCTTCCTGACCGGTGTACGCGCGGGACACCGTCATCGCCGAGTGACGACCCGAGCCCTCACCGGTCATCACCACGTCATGACGGGTACCCCGCAACCCTTCGGGGACGTCCTCCCCGACCGCCGCGGTGACCAGGACCTGTTCCACCCCGAGCGCCACGTCCGCGAGCGCAGCGCGACGGTGACGGTCGAGTTCGGCGAACACGTCGTCCAGCAGCAGTACCGGCTCGATGCCGTCCGCACGCAGCAACCCGAGCGATCCGAGTCTCAGCGCCAGTGCGAACGACCACGTCTCACCGTGGCTCGCGAACCCCTTGGCGGGCTCCTCGCCGAGAGTCAGGAGCACGTCGTCCCGGTGCGGGCCGACGAGAGACAATCCCCGGTCGATCTCGTCCTGCCGTCGTCTGCCCAGTTCGGTGAGCAGAACGGCCTCGATGAAACCGGGGTCGGTCAGTTCGGACTGTGCCGGCGGTTCGGCGACCCGGAACCGATACGTCATGTCGGCGGACCGGGACTCGGGGGCCAGACCGCGATAGGCCTCGGCGACCAGCGGGCGCAGCTCCTCCAACAGACCGATCCGACCCGCGACGATCCTCGACCCCAGTTCGGCGATCCGGCCGTCCCACACGTCGAGTGTGTCCAGGGCGGCCGTGGCCTCATCGCCCCGTCCACGCCGGAGCGCACCGGACGCCGACTTGAGCAGCGCCGAGCGTTGCCTGAGTACCGAGGTGTACTCGGCGAGATCCCCACCGTGGGCCGGCCGCCGCTGGACCAGGAGTTCGTCGAGCAGTCTCCGTCGTTCGGCCGGTTCGCCCCTGACCAGCGCCAGGTCCTCGGGAGCGAAGAGCACCGACTGGACCACCCCCAGGATGTCACCGAGGCGCCGGCAGGGCGAGGTGTTGAGACGCGCCCGGTTGGCCTTGCCGGAGTTGAGGGCAAGTTCGACCGTGAGTTCGCGGCCGGCGTTGTGGGCGAGCGCACCCATCAGGGCCGTCGCCGCTCCCGTGCGGATCATCGGTGAGTCGGTCGCCACCCGATGGGACCTCAGGGTCGACAGCACCCCGATCGCCTCGAGGATGTTCGTCTTTCCGTGACCGTTACGACCCACGAACGTGGTGACCCCGGGCTCGAGCTCCATCTCCAGCAGCGGCCAGGAACGGAAATCCAGGAGTCTCAGGTGACGCAGGTGCATGCCGGTTGTCCTGGGACGAGCCGGGTCAGCCCGGTAGGCGGACCGGCATGAGCAGGTAGGTGTGGTTCGACTCGACGGGCGCGATCGCGCCGTCGGCATCCGGGGACGGCGGGGTCTCCGGCGCCGGCCGGAGCACCGCGGGCCTGCTGGCCTGGGTGAATCCGAACGCGACGCGCGCCGAGTGCATGCTCCCGAGACCGTCGAGCAGGTAACCCGGGTTGAACGCGATGGTCAACGGCTCGCCGAGGAAGTCCACCGGCAGGGTCTCCGAGGCCTGGGCCGCGTCGTCGCCACCTGCGGAGAGGGCCAGCTCACCATCGGAGAACGACATCCGGACCTGCACGCCACGGTCGGCGACCAGGGCGACTCGCTTGATGGCCTGGACCAGTCCGTCGACCTGCACGATCGCCATCGACGTGTGCTGCGTCGGCAGCAGCTGACGAACCTTGGGGAACTCCGCGTCCAGGAGGCGCGTGGTGGTGCGCTGTCCCGAGACCAGCACACCCATGATGCCGTCGGCCCCGACCTCCGAGCCGGCGCCGAGGCTCAGGTCGACGCGGCCGCCCTGACCCGCCGAGCGGGTCACCTCGGACAGCGTCTTGGCCGGGATGAGGACCTCGACGGCGACGTCGTCACGAGCGGGCTCCCATTCGAGATCCCGGATGGCGAGCCGGAACCTGTCGGTGGCGATGAGCGTGACCCGGGGGCCCTCGATCTCCATCCGGATACCGGTGAGCATCGGCAGCGTGTCGTCTTTTCCTGCCGCCACCGCGACCTGGGCGACGGCCTCGGAGAACGCGTCGACCGCGGCCGAACCGGTGACCCCGGGCATCGCGGGCAGCTGCGGGTAGTCCTCCACCGGCATCGTCGGCAGGGTGAACTTGGCGGATCCACAATTGATGTACATCTTCTGCGCACTCACGGTCACCTCGACCGGGCGGTCCGGGAGCGCGCGGGCGATGTCCGCCAGCAGTCGACCCGAGACGAGGGTGCTCCCCGGCTCGGAGACCTCGGCCGGGACGGAGACCTGGGCGGAGGTCTCGTAGTCGAAACCGGAGATCGTCAGACCCGAGTCGGCCTCCAGGAGAACCCCACCGAGGATCGGAACCGACGGTCGTGACGGCAGGGTCCGTGCCACCCAGGCCACCGAATCTGCGAAGTCCTCGCGGGTGACGCGGAACGTCGGATCCGTGATCTCCATCGGTGACCTCTTTCTGGGCGGGGCGGATACCGGGAGGCGGTATCTGGACGGGTGGTCGGTTCGCGGCGGGAGCAGTGGAACTCTCTGGCCTCGGTCGGTGTCCGACGAAGCATCTCCATGAGAGTAACCGCTCCCACCGACAGCCGGAACACGGACTCCTGTAACCCGGTCAAGCAGGCTCGCCGTTCCACATGCCTACTTCTTACAAGAACTCTATAGAGAGATAAGAGGTAGTAGTAGGTCCTGTGAAATTGTTAGCGGAGCGCCCTTCTCGCAGGTCCGGAGCGATTTCAGGGTGTGGACCGATCACGCTCATCCTGTGACTTCCCCGACCGCTCGGTGGAATCACAGATTTCGGTCCACCGTCTGTCCACCGTCGGTCCACAGGAAACCACAGAGTTGTCCACAGGTGTGAAGGGTGTGAAAACAGGTGTGAACGAGGTCACAGTTGCATCGCGGGGCGGGTGGACCGGTCGACGGCGGGCGCTCCACGGGGCCGGCCTCGGAAGGCTGCGGCGAGGGTGCGGCGAAGTGGCGTCGGTAGCGACGCAGCAAACAGGACGAGCGTACGAGCGAGCCGCTCCAGGCCCGCGTGTAGCGGACCCGTCAGAGTGAACGCGAGCGCTCCTTGATCCGGGCGGTGAGCTCCTGGATCTGGTCGTACGTGCGCCGGTCGTCCTTGATCTCCTTGAGGATCTTGCGCTGGGCGTACATGACCGTGGTGTGGTCCTTGCCGCCGAAGGTGACGCCGATCTTGGGCAGTGAGAGGTCGGTGAGCTCCCGGCACAGATACATCGCTATCTGTCGGGCACGGGAGAGTGAGCGGGTCTTGGAGGTGCCGCAGAGCTCGTCGATGCTGGTGGAGAAGAACTCTGCGGTGACCGCCATGATGGTGGCCGCCGAGATCTGCAGGGAGTCGTCGTCGGACACCACGTCGCGCAGCACCACCTCCGCCAGCGGGACGTCGATCTCGTGGCCGTTGAGGGATGCGAACGCCACGACCCTGATGAGTGCGCCTTCGAGTTCGCGGATGTTGCGTTGGACGCGGGTGGCGATGAGTTCCAGGACGTCGCGGGGAACCACGTAGTTCTCCGACTTGGCCTTCTTGTCGATGATCGCGATGCGCGTCTCGAGTTCGGGAGGTTGGATGTCCGTGATCAGACCCCACTCGAAGCGGGTGCGCAGCCGGTCTTCGAGCGGTTGGAGCTGCTTCGGGGGGCGGTCGGAGGAGATGACGATCTGCTTCTGGGCGTTGTGGATCGTGTTGAACGTGTGGAAGAACTCCTCCTGGACCTGTTCCTTGCCGATGAGGAACTGGATGTCGTCCACCAGGAGGATGTCCGCTTCCCGGTACCGCTTCTTGAACATGTTCTGGCGTCCGTCGCGGACGGAGTTGATGAAGTCGTTCGTGAACTCCTCCGTGGAGACGTACTTGACCTTCTGCTCGGAGTACATCCGGAGGGAGTAGTGGCCGATCGCGTGGAGCAGGTGGGTCTTGCCGAGACCCGATTCACCCCAGATGAACAGCGGGTTGTAGGCGCGCGCGGGCGCCTCGGCCACGGCGAGCGCGGCGGCACGGGCGAACCGGTTGGAGTTGCCCTGGACGAACGCGCTGAAGGTGTAGCGCTCGTTGAGTCCGGGAGCGGTGGCTGCGGACAGTGCCTCGTCCCGGTCGCTGCCGTGGAGGAGCCGTTCGGCCGCGATCTGTTCCTCCGTCATCCGGACGGGTCGGGAGGTGGCCGGCGGATGTGACGGGTCGGGCTCGGGCCGGTGGATCTCGTCGACGTCGATGCGCGCGTCGTCGTCATCGGTCTGATGGTGGCGTCCGGCGAGGGAGGTGTCCACCTTGACGGCCAGGTCCACGGGTTCCCCGAGCTGCGAACTCAGTGCCCGCGTGATCGGGCCGCGGAGCACCGATTCGATGTTGTCGCGGGCGAACGCCGACGGCGCGGCGAGCATCGCGAAGCCGTTGACCACGGCGATGGGCTGGACCAGACGCAACCAGGCCTGTTGCTGCCGGGACAGCGCCGGGTTGTCGTCGCTCGCCAGCGCCGGGTCGGTCAGTTTGTCGAGGACCGCATTCCACACGTGTTCGAGTTCAGGAGCCACGGTGGGCGGTCTCCTCTCGTCGGCGTGAAGCGGCTCCGGGTGGCCGGGGCATCCGGCGGACGCCGGGCACCACACTCTATCCACAGGCTCCGACCCAGGTCTACCGAGGTATCCACATGGTTGTCCACAGCTGTGGAAGATAGACCGCTCCCGTGGTGACGGGGTCGGTCTTCAGTGGGTGAGGGTTGGACGTACTGATCTAAGGACTACTTCGGACGGCCCGGGTGGGGCTCGATGATGAATGACCGTAACAACACCGTGAACTCGTGGGCAACCCTCAAGATCAACTGGAGGGCGGATGTCAAGCATCCTCGGGGCTCGGCGTGTTGTCGTGGCCTGCGGGGTGGTAAGCGTGGTGCGGATGGGATTACACGGTTTGGTCGCCGGGGACCCGTGCGCGTAATCTTTAACAGTCTGTCGCGCGCCCGTGGGGCGTGCGGCGCGTCGTGGTACCGCCGTCCGGTGGTGCCGGCGACGACATCTTGAACTCGACCGGGCGCACGAGTGGCGCCTACTTCACGTGAGGAGCCAACCATGGCCAAGGGCAAGCGGACTTTCCAGCCGAACAACCGTCGTCGCGCCAAGGTGCACGGCTTCCGTCTCCGGATGCGTACGCGCGCCGGCCGCGGGATCGTCGGCGATCGTCGCCGCAAGGGCCGCGCTTCGCTGACGGCCTGATCCGGGTCGGGGTGGCTGGTGCTTCCCAGGGCCCATCGACTCCACCGTTCCGCTGATTTCGCGACGGTGGTGCGGCAGGGTGCCAGGAAGGGCCGTCGGACCATGGTCGTGCACGCCCACGTGGACTCCTCGGATGTCCGCGTGGGCGGTCCGCGTTTCGGCCTGGTCGTCAGTAAAGCCGTCGGGGATTCGGTGACCCGTCACCGTGTCAGCCGGCGGCTTCGTCATGTCGCGGCCGAAATGCTGGGGGACGTCCGGCCCGATCTGCTCGTGGTGATCAGGGCCAATCCGGCCTCGGCGACGGCCACCCACTCGGATCTGGTTCGCGACATGCGTACCGGGCTCGCCTCCGCGGTCGCCCGCGCCCTGGAGGTCCGGGCGTGAGCGCGGGTCGCCACGGGCCCGTCGCGCGGGTGCTCCTGTGGATGCTCGACTTCTACCAGAAGGGCATCTCACCTCTCACCCCTCCGAGCTGCCGGTTCGAACCCACGTGCAGCAGCTATGCCGTCGAGGCCGTCCGTGTGCACGGTGCCTGGTACGGGACCTGGTTGTCCGTGTGGCGGTTGCTGAGGTGTGGGCCCTGGACACCCGGCGGATGGGACCCCGTCCCCGAGCCACGTGCTCCCGACCGATTCGCGGATCACGCCGATCACGCGCACGAGCATCACGACAATTCCGAACGAAGCTAGGACTCAAGCACCGATGTCGTTCATCACCGACCCCCTGGTCTATTACCCCATCTCCGGGATCCTGTGGTTCTGGCACAAGATCTTCGCGTTCCTCGGTGGTCTACTGCCGTGGGTGGAGTCGGCGGATTCGAGCGGCATCATCTGGGCGCTCTCCGTGATCTTCCTCGTGGTGACTCTCCGGATCATGCTGTTCTGGCCGGCGGCCAAACAGATCCGCTTCTCGCGGAAGATGCAGGAGATGCAGCCCCGGATGAAGGAGCTGCAGAAACGCTACAAGAACGATCGCGAGAAGCTCGCGACCGAGACGCGCAAGATGCAGAAGCAGGAGGGTTTCAATCCCGTCCTGGGCTGCCTGCCGATGTTCATCCAGATCCCCGTGTTCCTCGGCCTGTTCCATGTGCTCCGGTCCTTCAACCGCATGGGTGACGCCTTCGGCGCCCTCGGGATGACCGCGGAGGAGACCCGCAACACCGGCAACTACGTCTTCAACGCCGACGAGGTGCAGAGTTTCCTGGATGCCCGGCTGTTCGGGGCCCCTCTGTCGTCCTTCATCTCGCAGCCGGTCGAGCAGTTCCAGGCATTCGTCGATCCCGGCGCGGCGCTGGATTTCGAGCGCTGGAACATCATCCTGGTGGCCATCCCGTTGATGATCGTCTCTGCGGTCACGACCCATCTCAACGCCCGGATCTCGCTGTCCCGTCAGTCCCCCGAGGCGGCCGCCAACCCGCAGGCGAAGATCATGAACCAGTTGATGCTGTGGGCGTTCCCCATCGGCATCCTGGTGACGGGCGCGTTCTGGCCCATGGCGATTCTCGTTTACATGGTCACCAACAACCTGTGGACTCTGGGCCAGCAGTACTACCTGTTCGAGAAGATGGCCAAGGAGGATGACGTCGCGGCGCTCAAGCGGCGTGAGGAGCAGAAGACCCTGGCGCCCAAGGTGGGGGTGAAGCCGGTGAACCCGAAGAAGGCCAGGGGTGTTGCGGCGGGCGCTGCCGTGGCCTCTCCGGTGACGGTGGAGGCTACGGGGGACGACGACGACGACGAGGTGGACTCCTCTGCGACGATCGAGCCAGCACCGTCCCCGGGCGCCACTCCACGTCCCGGTCAGAAGCCGCAGCAACCCGGGGGTCAGCGAACCCGGCCGGCCCAGAAGACCGGTGGCGGCGGCGGGAAGAACAAGAAGAAGAAAAAGAAGCGCTGACCGCGGTTCGATTCGACTACCGACAAGGTCCCCGATGCTCCGGCGCCGGGGACCTTGTCCCATACTTGGGGGAAGTATTCGTCGGCTCGTACGGGCCGGGCGATCGGCGGTCATGACGGAGGCAGATCCATGTCGAAGAAGAACATCGAGGTGTCGGAGGAGCGTCTAGTCGAGGAGGGCGAGGTGGCCGGCGACTACCTCGAACAGCTCTTGGACATCCTGGACTTCGACGGGGATATCGATCTGGACGTGGAGGGTGATCGCGCAGTCGTGAGCATCGACGGCAGCGAGGATCTCGATCGTCTGGTCGGCTCGGACGGGGCGGTCCTCGATGCCGTTCAGGAACTCACCCGGCTGGCCGTGCAGCAGGAGCTGGGCGATCGAAGTCGGTTGATGCTCGATATCTCCGGCTGGCGTGCCGCCAAGCGGGAGGCACTGACCGAGTCCGGCCGTGTCGCGGCCCAGCGGGTCCTGGAGTCGGGGCAATCCGAGGAGCTGGAGCCGATGACTCCGTTCGAACGCAAGGTGATCCACGATGCGATAGCAGAGATAGAGGGCGTGACGTCGGATTCCACCGGGGTCGAGCCCGAACGGCGAGTGGTCGTACTGCCGGAATGATCGTCTGCGGTTGTGGGAGCGCATGAACGAGGTTGGGGGCGTGGACATCGGGTCCGCGCCCCTGCTCCGTGTAGAGGGCATGACTTACAGCATTGTTATTCGCCGGTGTTTCACGTGAAACCGGGGCCGGTCAACAGTAGAACGGGGCTGCGTAGCGATGGATCAGCACACTAGCGACGAAACATCACGTGACGGCTTGGGTAATTTCCCTGCCCGTACGTCCCCGGCACGAGAGGACGCATCGGGGATGACTGAGCCGATCCCGATCCCACCGGGTGGTGCGCGGGACGTCTTCGGGCCCAACCTGGACCGCGCCACCCGGTACGTCGAGATCCTCGCCACGGCAGGACTCGAGCGCGGTCTGATGGGTCCACGGGAGCGCCCACGACTGTGGGATCGGCACGTGCTCAACAGCGCCGCGGCGGCGGGAGGCTTCTCCGAGGGGGAGGCTGTGGTCGATATCGGGAGTGGGGCCGGGCTCCCGGGTGTGCCGTTGGCGCTCGCTCGCCCGGATCTGCGGATGACCCTGGTGGAGCCGCTTCTGCGCCGCGCGACCTTTCTGCAAGAGGTTGTCGATGAGTTGGGGATCGACATCCGTGTGATCCGGGGTCGCGCGGAGGAGAAGGCGGTCATCGCTGAGGCCGGCCGTGCCGATGTCGTGACCTCTCGGGCCGTGGCTCCTCTGGCAAAGCTCGCTGGGTGGTCCGCTCCCCTGCTCCGGCCCGGCGGTCGAATGGTGGCGTTGAAGGGTGCGTCCGCGTCCGAGGAAGTCGAGCGGGATGCCGGTGCGTTGCGAAAGCTCGGATTCGGCGAGGCTCGGGTGGAGGTGGTATCTGCACCGGACGCCGAGGAGACGAGGCTGGTGATCGCGACTCTCGGGACTAGGATGGGGTCTCGGGGCCCACGCTCTCGCGCCGGCGGACCGCGGCGTCGGTGAGGTGGGCCGGGATCGCCCCCGGTGATGTCGGTTTCACGTGAAACACTGACACCGCTGGCGACGAACAGCAGACCTGAGATTCTCCATCATGTATTCGAAAGGTGACGGATGTCCGAAGACGAGACCCCGATCTTCGCAGCCGCGAGGCAGGCGAACGAGGTACTCCACGGTGACGCGCTCGAGTTGCCCAGACCCACGTCCCCCCGGATCATCACGATCGCCAACCAGAAGGGCGGGGTCGGTAAGACCACCTCGACGGTCAATCTCGCTGCCGCATTGGCACTCGGGGGGCTCGGTGTCCTCGTGATCGACATGGACCCGCAGGGCAATGCGAGTACCGCACTCGGCGTCGATCACCGGGAGGGCACCCCGTCGAGCTATGAGCTCCTGATGTGGGAGAGCCCGCTCGAGGACCTGATGCAGAGCAGCCCCCACGGGGAGCACCTGTTCTGCATCCCGGCCACCATCGACCTGGCCGGCTCCGAGATCGAGCTGGTGGGCCTCGATCAACGTGAGCGCAGGCTCGCGGAGGTGCTCGCGATGGAGGATCTGCTGTCGTTGGGAATCGACTATGTGTTGATCGACTGCCCGCCTTCTCTGGGGCTCCTGACCGTCAACGCGATGGTGGCGGCAAGAGAGGTGCTGATCCCGATCCAGTGCGAGTACTACGCGCTGGAGGGTGTGGGCCAGTTGCTGCGCAACGTCGAGATGATCCAGCAGCACCTCAACAGGACTCTCGAGATCGCGACGATCATGCTGACGATGTACGACGGCCGGACCAAGCTCGCGGAGCAGGTCGCGGGAGAGGTGCGACGGCACTTCGGGGACACCGTTCTCCGGACCGTCATCCCCCGCAGCGTGAAGGTCTCGGAAGCCCCCGGGTACGGGATGACCATCCTGCAGTACGACGCGGGATCACGGGGAGCGCTGGCGTACCTCGATGCGGCGAAAGAACTCAACAGTCGCGCTGACCGTCTCGACGGCGCGATGCCGGACGATCGGGCGTCGACCGGCACGGAGGAGAGTCGATGAGTCAGCAACGCAAGGGCGGCCTCGGACGTGGGCTGGCTGCTCTCATCCCCACCGGTCCGGACGAGGGGCCACGGCTGGGCAACGATGCCGCTGATGTGATCCTGGGCCCACGGGGCGGCGGACCCAGGACCACTCCCCCTCGCCGGAGGACGGAATCGAGTGGGTCGGCCGGGCCGCCGCCGGAGACGGCGTCGGCCACACGGGGGCCCATAGACGAGACTCCTGCCAACGGCATGGACGAGGCGGAGGTTTCACGTGAAACCGAGGAGCTCGTCGACCCCGGAGCGGTCTACATGGAGATCGCTCCCTCTGCGATCGAGCCGAACCCCAAGCAGCCCCGCACGCACTTCGACGAAGAGGCGCTCGCCGAGCTCGCCCACTCGGTCAAGGAGTTCGGTCTGCTCCAACCGATCGTGGTCCGTGAGATCGCAGAGGGTCGCTATCAGCTCATCATGGGCGAACGCCGCTGGCGCGCGAGCCAGCGTGCGGAACTCCAGACGGTGCCCGCGATCGTGCGTCAGACCGACGATCAGGACCTGCTCCGGGATGCACTCCTGGAGAACATCCACCGGGTCCAACTGAACCCCCTCGAAGAAGCGGCGGCGTACCAGCAGCTGCTCGAGGAGTTCGGCGTGACGCAGGCCGAACTCGCCGCGCGGATCGGGAGGTCCCGCCCGGCCATCACCAACGCCATCCGTCTGATGCAGTTGCCGACCGCCGTACAGCGACGGGTCGCCGCAGGAGTGCTGTCCGCGGGACATGCCCGAGCCCTACTGGGACTCGAAGCGGGCGGGCAGGCCCAGGACGACCTCGCCGCGCGAATTGTGGCGGAGGGCATGTCGGTGCGGGCGACGGAGGAGATCGTCACCCTGGCCAACCGGGACGGGGACGAATCGAAGCGCAAGCCGCCCCCATCCCCCAGGGGTCGTCAACGCGATCCCGAGCTCGAGGCTGTGGCGGGCAGGTTGTCGGATCGGTTCGAGACCTCGGTCTCCGTGACGATGGGGCGGCGCAAGGGACGGATCACGATCGACGTGGGCGACACCGAGGACCTCCAGCGGGTGCTCTCGCTACTCGAGGGTGGGGCGACCGGTACGTCCCGATGATCTCGATCCGGCCACTAGACCTCACCGCCGTAGACGACCTTGGCCCCCGGGCCCGCAGGTGCGTGTACTGGCAGACGGATGGTCAGGACGGTCAGCCCGAACCGGGCGATCCCGAGTTCGAGAAGGAGGCGTGGATCTCGCACGTCTCCCTGGAGTGGGGAGTGTGTGGCCAGATCGCGAGATACGGCGATCGCTCGACCGGCGCCGCGTTCTATGCGCCCCCCGGGATGGTCCCCCGCGCCGCGTGCTTCCCCACGTCCCCGGTGGGTTCGGATGCCATCCTCCTCGCCGGAATGAGCGTCGAGCAGGGGGCTCCCGCCGGATCTCTGACATCCCTCCTCGACGCTGTCGTCGTCGATCTGCGTAGTCGCGGAATCAAGGCGGTCGAGGCGTTCGGGGTGACGTCCGGAGACACCGGGGACGTAATGTCACGTGACAGCTGCGGATCGGGCTCGTGTATCGCTCCGACGGGATTTCTCGTCGAGCACGGGTTCACGGTGGTGGCCGAGCACGAGACCCACCCGCGCCTGCGGCTGGACATCGAGAGCGAGCATCTCTGGAAGGCTGACGTGGAGAGGGCGCTCGACCAGCTCTTCGCGGAGCGTGGCTTCGCCACCCGCCGGCTCGGTGTGTTGTCCGGGGCGTCGGCGCGTGCCGGTGTCGCGTCCTTGCGAGCGACTACCGGGGTGGGAAGTCAGTCCCGCTGACGCTGCTCGTAGTCGATCAGGTCGTTGACGGACATCGAACCGGTGGGATGGTCGTCCTCGTCCAGAAGGTAGAGGCGCTTCACCCCCACCAGTATCGAGTCGATGATGGTGTCCTGGGCGGTCCGGTCCCCGAGGATACGTAGATCGCGGGCGTTGAAGGCGTATCCCAGAACGATCTGGATCGAGGGCATCCGGGTCATCCGCAGGAGTGGCCAGCTCCGACCGTGGGTCCGGCAGTCACGGAGGTCGGTACGACTGATGATCTCGCGCTGGATGAACCCGGACAGTGCCTCACCGAGCATCGACTCGGCACCGAGAGAGTTGCCGAAGTAGAACGTGGCGACCCCGTTGCCCACGGGGTTGGGATGACGGTCGAGCCGCAGCGAGATCATGAGGTCGGCGTTGAACGCGTTGGCGATCTCGGCCCGCTCGGGATCGGTCGGGATCATGGCCTCCGGCCGTGAGAGGTACACCTCGACCCCTGCCTGGTTCATCCGCTCGGACAACCGGCGGGTGATGTCCCACAGCAACTCGGCGTCCGTGATCGTCCCGAGTGGGGTGTCCATCCGGACCGGGTTCTCCGAACCGCTGGGACCGGGGTCCAGAACGATGCGCTTGCCGGCCAGCATGGGTCCGGAGGTCCGTGCCCGCTCCCGCTCGACGAGAGAGGACACGTCCCCGCCCTTGAACAGGGTCGAGAACCGGTCGAGGGTGTCGAGGGTCTCCGCGCCCACGACGCCGTCGGCGCGCAGCGCACAGTCGCGCTGGAAGTCCGTGGCGGCCGCGTGGGTCAGAGGGCCGAAGGTCCCGTCCACCAGACCCGCGTAGAACCCGAGTTCACCGAGCCGACGCTGGAACTGCGCGACATCGTCACCGGCCATCGGTCTGGAGACGATGTAGCTGAGGTCGCGGGTCCCCAGTACGTGCGTGGCGTCATGGAGCGCCGCCTGGGTCGACGGGCCCACGATGCCGTCCGAGATGAGTCCACGGGCCTGCTGGAAGGCCAGGACAGCGGTCTCGAGGTCGGCGTCGAAGACGGCATCGGTCCGGGCCAGGATCGACCCGGTCTGGGGCTCGGTGATCCCCACGGAATCGATGTGGTGCAACAGACCCATGCCCGCGAGGGTGGCCCGGATAGCGGCCACCTCGGGCCCACGGTCGCCACGTCGCCACGCCATGGTTCTCCTCCCGCTCCACTCGACTGCGTACTCGGATCGACCAGGTACCCGGATGAACTTACCGCCTCCGGCGCGGACATGCCGGGAGCGCACCCGAGGGGGGCGGGTCCCTAGAGGACGTCTCCGAGCTCGGTACGGAGGGCGGACTTGGACTTGGCACCGGTGATGCGCTTGACCGGCTGCCCCTCGGAGAAGAGCAGCAGCGCCGGGATGGCGGTGATCTGGTACTCGGCGGCGAGCTCCTGGTTGGCCTCGACGTCCACCTTGGCCACGGTGAGCTTGTCGGACTCCGCGCCGGCGAGCTCGTCCAGGACGGGTGCCATCATGGTGCACGGGCGGCACCAGGTGGCCCAGAAGTCCACCAGGACGGGCTTGGACCCGCTCGCCGCGAGGACTGCGTCGGCGAAGTCGGCCTCGGTCACGTCGATGATGTTCGGGGTGTTGGGAGCCATGGTGTCGGTCCTTTCGGGGTGGTGAGGGGTGTGTGGGGTGGGCGAGAGGATCAGGACTGCTCGGCCAACCAGCGCTCCGCGTCGATCGAGGCGGCGCAACCGGATCCTGCCGCGGTGATGGCCTGCCGGTAGCGGTGGTCCACGAGATCGCCGCAGGCGAAGACCCCCGGGATCGAGGTCGCGGTGGTCTGACCGGTCAGCACGTACCCGTCCTCGTCGACCTCGACCTGGTCCCGCACGAGCTCGGAGCGGGGGTCGTGCCCGATCGCGACGAACATCGCCGCCGTGTCCAGCTCACTGGTCTCGCCGGTGACCGTGTTGCGCAGGCGGAGCTTCTCCACCGAGCCGCTGGCTCCCGAGAGCACCTCGTCGACCGTGGTGTCGAGGATGAAGGAGATCTTCTCGTTCTCCTTGGCCCGCTCGAGCATGATCTTGGAGGCGCGGAACTCCTCGCGACGGTGCACGATGGTCACCGACGACCCGAACTTGGTGAGGAACGTGGCCTCCTCCATCGCCGAGTCCCCGCCACCCACCACGACGATCGGCTTGTCACGGAAGAAGAAGCCGTCGCAGGTGGCGCAGGAGCTCACACCGCGGCCGAGGTACTCCTGCTCACCGGGGACGCCGAGGTAGCGGGCCGCGGCGCCCATGGCGAGGATCACGGCGCGGGCGCGGTGTTCCTCCTCCCCCACCCGGACGATCTTGACCTCGCCGGCCAGGTCCATCGAGGTGACGTCCTCCATGCGGAGGTCGGCTCCGAAGCGCTCCGCCTGCTCCCGCATCTGCATCATCAGGTCCGGGCCCATCATCCCCTCGGCGAAACCCGGGAAGTTCTCCACCTCCGTGGTGGTCATGAGGGCGCCGCCGAACTGTGAACCCTCGAACACCACCGGCCGCAGCTCGGCCCGGGCGGAATAGATGGCGGCGGTGTACCCGGCCGGGCCGGATCCGACGATGATCACGTCGTGGAGGGTGTCGCTCATGGGTTCTTCAGGCTCCTTAGCGGGGATGACGCTGACTGAGAAGATCTGCGGATCTACTAAGGCGACAACACCCGGCGGGTCGGTGTTGTTCCCTCAGTCGGTGAGCGTCACACCCTCGAGGAGGACGCTGAGCTTGGCCCGACCGCGAGAACAGCGGCTCTTTATGGTGCCGGGCCGCACGTTGAGCAGGTGGCACGCCTCCGCCACCGTGCATCGCAACATGTCGACGACGACCACGGCGTCCCGTTGTTCTGTCGGCAGCTCGGCCAGGGCCTCGGCGACGATGATCGCGTAGGCGGGATCCTGGTAGAAGTGCTCGCGTAGCGAGACCTCCTCGTGGAGTCTGGGAGTGAGCTCGGTGTGGGTACGCAGGCGCTGCGATCGCATCTTGTCCAGGCAGGCGTTGACCACGATGCGGTAGAGCCAACCCTGGACGGGGCAGGCGTGGCGGAAGGTGTCGGCCTTCCGGTACGCCGCGATGAGCGCCTCCTGCAGGGCCTCGGCGGCGTCCTCGCGATTGAAGCTGGTGCGGATCGCCAGCCGCCACAGGTAGTCGTAGTGGCGCCGGACGAGAGCGGAGAACGCGTCCCGGTCGCCCGCGATGTGCGCGTCGAGCAGTTCGACGTCCGTGAGCGGGGACCCGGCGGTGAGCGGCGGGCGTTCCATGTCCGTGGCGTGGTCGTCGACGACACTGGTGTTCACGGGCGTCACGCTAACGCGCCCCGGTCCACCGTGGGGCTGTCACCTCGCCGGGCCGGGAACGGGCGCCCGGTGTCCGCCCGGGCGCGACGGTCCCCGGTCAGCGGAAGAGCTCGACCTCGGTGATCGACGCGTCGTAGGCCTCGGGTCCGGAGGTGCCCAGGCGGGTGATCCACACGATCACGTACGGGGACGCCGCGGGGTCGGAGATCGTCGCGGTTCCCGAGCCGTCGCGGACCGTCCCCTCGCCGAGCACCGTGGTGTCGTCCAGTGACTCCGGCGAGGCGCTGTCGGAGGAGCGGATCTCGAACTCCACGCCGTCGTCGTCCGAATACACCACCACCCGACGGGTCTCCTGCTCGCCGTCGAGGGACAACACCAGCCCCAACCCGGGTTTGTACGCGGCTCCGCTGTCCCCGAACTGGTTGCGGTAGGTGTCGGTGGACCACGCCGTCGACCTGTCCCCGTCGACGACGTCGGGCGCGCCGGCGGAGTTCTCGGCGACCCCCGGAGAATCCGCGGGCTGCCAGGAGACGACATCGGAGACGGAAATGGGCGTCGACGGCGCCTCGCGGGTCGGCTCGGGCGGCTCCTGCTCGGTCTCCGTCGATGCGGGCTCGGTCGCCGCGGCTGACCGGCTGGCCTGGGCGGCACGCTCGATCGCGTCCAGCTGCTGGGACAACGGCGTCTCGTCCCGACTGCCCGAGAGCGCGCCGAGCAACCACGCGGACAGCAGGGCCACCACCACCACCGCCGCGGCCCCCGTCCCGGCCATGATCTGCCAGCGTCGCTTCTGAGTGGCCTCGTCCGGCGGGGTGTACGGCGCGTCGTACGAGGATCCGTGGCTACCGCTGTGGGGCGAGCTGTGGGGCGCGCTGTGGGGCGCGCTGTGGGGCGCGCTGTGGGGCGCGCTGTGGGGCGCGGGGGCGGGGAGAACCGGCCCACCGACGCGGTCGGCGATCATCGACCGCACGGTGGCGGCCGAGCTCACCGTCGAGCCGTCGAGGGACCGCATGGCCAGCACGGCGGATTCGGGTGGGACCCCGGACCCGACGACAGTGGGGTCGAGCGGCTCGTCGTCGTCGTCCACCGGGGCGGCTGCGGGACGTCCGTCCCGTGGTTCGTGCAGCTGCGACCCCTCGGGCAGGGTCCCCGGCCACCTGCCGGTGAGGAGGGTGTAGAGGACCATCCCGAGTCCGCGCACGTCACTCCTGGTGTCGCGGTCCCCCGCGATGCCGGGGAACGCCAGCAGGGCGCGCCCGTCCTCGGTGACGCGGATCCGGTCCGGGGAATCCAGACCCAGGACGAGCCCGTTCTCGGCTGCCCGGGCGGCGGCGTCGGCCAGGCCCCACATCGCGGCCACGGCCGTCTCGGGATCGGGGTCGCCGGCGGCCGCGGCGAGGCTGCGCCCCGGGACCCATTCGCTCACCACGATGCCCCCGGCGCGGCCCCGGATGACGTCGAGGACGCGGGCGAGACCGTCCGAGTACACGCGGGTCAGGGCCACGGTGCGGTCGAGGACCCCGGTCGCCGACCCCGGGGGTTGTTCGCCGGGCAACGGGTCGACGAACGTCAGGGCGACCTCGCGGCCGAGTCGCTTGTCCCGGGCGCGCCAGAAGATCTGACCGGCGACGCCGCCGTGGGGTTCGAGGAGTTCGTAGCGCCCGCCGGAGACCAGGCCCCCGGCGGTCAGACGCGGTGGAGTCGGAAGGGATCCCTGTGCGGGAGCTCCGTTGCCATCGCCCACCCGTTGACCTCCTCGATGACGCGGTGGTCCACCAGATCGGACCGCTCCTGACTCCTTGATTGTACGGTTCCCCCGTCCCGGGACCCGACTATCGCCTCAGACGCCCCACGAGGCCGCGGACGACGGGCGCGACCGAGTCCAGTTCCGGCAGGCGTGACCGCGACAGGATCAGCCCGGTGACCACGAGGGTGATGATCGCGGCGATCGCGGCTCGGACCACGTAGCCGATGCTGCCGACGGCGTCCGTCAGTGCGTCCAGGGGGAGCAGAGTGTCGACGGCGAGCGCGACCAGTGCCCCGGCGACCGACGCGCCGAGTGTCCACACCGCCGACTTCGCTGTCTCCCGTCCGCGCAGGGAGCCGAGTCTCCGGTGCAGCAGCACGTATCCGGCGACCGCTCCCACGACCCAGCCGATCCCGTTGGCCAGGGCGAGGCCGATCACGACGTGCGATCGCTCCTCGGCGACCAACGGGACGATGAGCGACAGGACCACGCGGACGACGGTGATCGCGAGGATCATCACCGTGGGGGTCCAGTAGTCCTCGCGTGCGTAGAACACCCGCTGCTGCAGCAGGACCACGGCGTACGGGACCAGGGTGAACGCGCCGAAGGCCAGCGTGAGGCCGAGGATGTCGGCGTTCTGGGCGTCGAAGTTGCCGTAGCGGAACAGGCCCGTCGCGATCGTCGGGCCGAAGGCGGTCATGAAGGCGATGATCGGCAGCAGGCCGAACATGGACAGTCGGGTCCCCAGTGAGATGTCCCGTACGACCGCGTCCGTCCGCCCGGCGATCCCGTTGTCCGCCAACCGCGGGTTGATGGCCGTCAGGAGGGTGACACCGATGATCCCGTACGGCACCTGGAGCAGGAGCCAGTACGTGCCGTAGATGGCGATGGCGGCCTCGTCCGCCGCGGAGCCGATCCGGTTGGTCATGACCAGACCGATCTGTGAGATGAAGACGTAGGCCAGCCCGGCGAGGGCGTTGCCGCCGAACTGCCTGATCCGGGGGTCCAGGCCCCACTGCGGGCGCAGGACCACGCCCGCACGGCGCAACGCGGGCAGGAGGACCGCGGCCTGGACCACCACGCCGAGGGTCGTGCCCAGGCCGAGCAGCAGGATCGGGGTGCTGAGCAGGTTGACCGGGGCATCGGGATCGATGCCGCTACCGACTACCGCGAACAGGGCGAGGGTCGCGATGGCGACGAGGTTGTTCCACACCGGGGCCCACGCGCCGGGTCGGAAGATCCCGTTGTAGTTGAGCACCGCGAGCATGACGGAGAAGACACCGTAGAAGAAGATCTGCGGTAGCAGCAGGAAGGCGAAGGCCGTGGCCAGGTCCGTGTTGACCTCGCCGTCGCCGAGGTTGAGTTCGGTCAGGAGGGGTGCGCAGGCCACCGCCACCACCGCCGCGACCAGTGCCAACACCGACGTGGCCGTGAGCAGGCGCCGGATGAACGACACCCCCCCGTCCGGGTCCTCCTGGGCGGCCCGCGCGAGCAGGGGCATGAACATGGCGGTGAGCACCGATCCCAGGACGAGCTCGGTGATCATGTTGGGAAGCGTGTTGGCGGTGTTGAACGCCGAGGCCACGGCGGGGCCGAGAATGGTGAGGATGAGGATCATCCGGACGAAACCGGTGATCCGGCTGGCGAGGTTGGCCACGGCCATCGACCCCGTGGACCGCATCACCGACGCGTCCGAGGAGTCCCGGGTGGTGGAGCCGGTCCCCCCTCCCCGGACCGCAGGGTCGACCGCGACCGGAACCATCGGTTGGACGACCGAGTCCGGCGCGAACGAGTCGGCGACCGGCGGCGGCGAGACGGGGCCGGTCGAGACGCAGCTGCCCGACTCGCGCCTGCGGCCCCGCAACCCGGGGTCCGGTGTGCGCAGCTCGGGTTCGCGAGAACCCTGCTCGTCGTTCACGGTCGGTGCCCTTCGTCCGCGGGGTCGAGGATGCCCCGACGGTAGCGCAGGTACCGACGGCCCCCCAGGACGAGGGCGAGGGCCGCCGCGGCGATCGCGAAACCCTGCGCGACCGGATACCCGCCCGACTGCACCGACAGTTCGACCGGGTCGGACAGCGGCGTCCCCCCGGGCCCGTGGAGGGCGAAGGTCACGGTGTGCCGGACCCCGCCCTCGGAGTCGGACTGCGTGGGCACCTGGAGGGTGCGGGAACCCGCTGCCGGGATCTGGATGAGGCCGACCGGGTCGACCCGGATGTCTGCGGGAGCGGTGACCTTGACGTCGACGCGGACGGGGAACGGCAGCGCGTTGCGGGTCACCAGCATGAGCGGGCTGTTGGGGCTGGCCATGGTGAACACGCTGCCGGGGGTCAGCAGATCGACGCGCGCGAGCGATGCGGACACCGTCTCGCCGAGTCGCTCCAGCCGGGTCGCGGAGCGCACCCGTGCGGCCGCACCGGTCCCGGAGTCGAGCGTGGCACCGTCGCCGCCGGCGCGTCGACCGGTCTCCGAGATCACCCGTAGGGCGTCACCGACCAGCGGTTCGATGTGTGCGGCCGCCTCGACCGAGGTCGGGTCGGAGGTGTCCACCAGGGACCGGAGGGTGGCCGTCCCCTCGAGGGCCGCCGTCAGGCGCCCGACGGTGTCTCCCCCGGGGTCGCCCGCCAGCGGATCCACCAACCCGGGGTCCGCCGCGCCGGTGGGGAACTCGGCCAGGCTCCCCTCGGGGATCGTGACGGGGCCGGCCAGCCGATCGGTCAGCGGAACCGCCTGCATGCGGCCGGCGGAGAGCTGGGTGCCGAGTGACTCGAGGAGGGAGCTCGCGGCCTGCTCGTCGACTGTCCAGACCTGGGGTGGGACGGCGAGGACCCCCTGGTCGGCGGAGGTTGCCACGCGGGGGTCGGCAGCACCGTCGGGGCCCGGTTGTGGCGAGGCGGTGGTGGCGGTCGGCGCCGTCGCGGCCACGTCCGCGGCGTCGATCAGCGGGGCCAGGAGGGCGGCACGGGCGTCCTGGAGGCGGGCGGCCGGGGAATCCGCGGCGAGCCAGTACCGGGTGTCCGGGTCCGAGTAGCGGGGGTTCTCCGGGATCTCACCGGTCGCGGCGAGTGCGGACCCGACGGTGGACGAATAGGTGAGCGCCCGTCCGTTGTCGGTCCCCGCGAGCCCGACGAGCCCGGCCGGTGGGACCTCCCCCGTGTCGGTCCGGGTGGACGGGGCGGCGACGATCGCCGTGTCGCCGGCACCGAGCAGCGACCGCGCGGTCGCGGGCGCCAGTGTGCCCGAGGCGGGGACGAGGACGTCGGAGACCGGGTCCACGTCGAGGACCCGCTCCACCGTGTCGGAGCGCTCGAGCGCCGCCGAGGTCAGCGTGGAGTCGCCGACGGCGGCGACCGTGTCGAGGTCGGCCTGCGCGGCCGGCAGGGCCACCACGCAGCCACCGTCGGCCAGGGTGCGCAGCTGGTCCAGCCAGCGGGAGGCGTCCTCGGCCACCCCCTCGGCCACACCCTGGTCCAGGGGAGCGGGCCGGGGCCCGTCCTCGATCCGGTCCCCGCCCGCCGCGCCGGCGCCGGGGCCGTCGTCCAGCACCACCGTCCGTCCGTCCGCGAGCTCGGCCACCGTCCCCAACAGGTCGGGGTCCACCCCCAGGCACGTGGCCCGGCGCAGCTCCTGACCCCCGGGGCCGTCGAAGGCGTCCGACGCCGCCCGGACCAGCCCGGTGAGCCTGCCCTCGTCGGAGAGATCGTCCAGCAGCGACCTGTCGGTCAGGGCCACCACCGGCTCCGGTCCGTACTCGCCGGGTACGAGGGCGATCCGCGAGGGGGCCGAGGCCAGGGGCCAGAGCACGGTCAGTGGTACGGGTGCCGGGCCCGGCCCGTCCGCCGGCGAGTCGGCGCCCGTCTCGTCGTCGTCGACACCCGGGAGCGGGGCGGGAGGTGGCGCCTCCAGGACGGGGAGCAGGGTGCGCGCGTCGTCGAGCCGCGCCGGCGACCCGCCCTCGGGGGTGCCGTTGACGTTGACCAGCACCGGGTAGACGCCCGGTTCGGTGAGCTGCAGGTCAGGGCCCGGTTTGCCGGGCACCTCGCGTGCCGGCATCGAGACCCGGTAGGGCACCGACTCACCGGGGGCGAGGGTGCCCGCCGCCCGCAGGAACTCGCCCTGGACGGGGAACGACGGTTCCGACCACACCAGGGGTTCGCGCACCGACTCCGCCCCGGCCGCCCGGGGGCCGCGTTGGAGGCGGACGTCCACGGACTCCAGTGTCAGGTCGCCGACGTTGGTGACCGTGCCCGACACGGTCACGGTGGGGACCCCGGCCTCGGTGCCGACGGCCACCTGCCCGCCGGCCCCGGTGCCGTCGAGGACCCGGGGCGTG
Source organism: Dietzia sp. PP-33 (assembly GCF_033790845.1). NCBI lineage: Bacteria > Bacillati > Actinomycetota > Actinomycetes > Mycobacteriales > Dietziaceae > Dietzia > Dietzia sp. PP-33. The sequence continues at coordinate 103,391 of NZ_JAMYEI010000006.1, read as the reverse complement.
ATGTCGTCGATGGTGATCCGGGCGAGGGCGGGAGCCGGGTTCGGGATGTATCCCGCCGCGGTCGCCTGCTCCGGGGTGACCGCGCGGGCCGGCTGGACCCCCCACAGCGGGGCGGATGCGAGAGCGGCGCACACCGTCATCGGGACGACCGCCCGGACGAGCCGCCCACCCGGCCGCCGGTTCACGGCCGTGACTCCTCCGGACCGTCCCCGCGCGCGGGGTCCCGTCGGGGTCCGCTCGACGGCGCCCCGCCCGTTGATCTCCGGATCGGTTCGGGGCCGCCCGAGCGTCGGGACGGGTCGACCACCTGTGAGTTCTGTGGCACGGGCGACTCACCTGCCTTCTCGGCGCGCGCGAGGTCGGGCAGGAGGGTCCGTGCGGCCTCCACCAACCGACGTTCGTCCGGATAGGCCAGACGTTTGGGCAGCTGGTCGAACGCCACCCACGCGACCTCGGTGATCTCCGGGTCCTCGTCGCACAGATCGCCATGGTCGTAGCGGATGAGGTGGTGATGGACCGTCTTGTGGATGCGACGGCCCTCGGCGACGAACCAGTAGTCGATGGTCCCGAGCGGGGCGAGCACCGTGCCGTCGACTCCCGTCTCCTCGAGCACCTCGCGGCGAGCGGTCTCCTCCACGGTCTCGCCCGGCTCGATGTGCCCCTTGGGCATGGACCAGAGCATGCGGCCCCGCCGGTCGAGACGGCCGATCAGTGCCACCTCCAGACCAGACAGATCGGGTGCCGAACCCCCGCCGGCGGCCTGCGCCAGACCGCGGACGACCAGACCGCCCGCGGACGTCTCGAGCACCGTGCGCAGACGCTGTCCGTTCCGCGGGTGACGCGACCCCCCGCGACCACCCCGGGGGGTCTTGTTGCCGGACCCCTTCGCGCCGGACTTGCCGCCCGGCTTGGTGCCGCTCTTGGCGGCGTTCTTGGCTCCAGAGCCCGATCCCGCCCCGCTCTTGGCCGACGCCGCGGCGCGGGTGGTGCCCGCGGACGCGGCCTGGCCCGAGGAGGACCGGGACCTGTTCTGGTTGCGGGGATGGCGTGGGGACTGGCGTGCCGAGGTGGCGCCGGCGGTGCCGTCTCCGGACCTGACCGTCTGGGTGGCCTGCGTGGGGGCCCCGCCGTCCGTACCGGGGTTCTGCCGCTGGGCCTCGGTCGTCCTGCCCTGGCCGCCCCGCCGACCCCGGCCGCCACGGCGTCGGCGGCGCCCCTGACGGGCCTGGCCCTCACCGGTCTGGGTGGGCTTGCCGGACTGGGCGGGGTGCCCGGTCCGGTCGGACTGACCGGACTGACCGGACTGACCGGTTCGCTGGTTCTGGCCACCCTGGGGGTTCCGGCTGGCCTGGCTCTTTTTCTGCGCCTGCGTGGACCGCCCGCCGTCGGAACCCTGCCCGGCGCCGCGATCGGCGCTCTGACCAGTGGGATTGTGGGTGTTCACGGCGGATCCGGCGGGCCGACGTGCACGTCGACGCCGCGGCGGGTTGGCGCGCGGTTCGACGGGGCGTTCGGCTTCGGACACCCATTGATGCTACCGGCCGGTGTCGCGTGTTCCGTAAATCGTCGGCGTGCCGCCCGCGGAGCAGACCGGCGTCGGCCGGGCCGCGGCTAGAGTCCGCAGCATGAGCTCAGGATCCGCAGGCCACGCCCTGGTACTCCGTCACCGGGCCAAGCCGGGGCTGCGTGACCAGCTGGTCGAGGTGTGGCTCAGACACATGCCGGAAGCGGTGCAGGCGAACGACGGTCACCAGACGTACGTGATCTGCGCGTCCCACGCCGACCCCGACGTGCTCCTGGTGTTCCAGCAGTACCGGGACGCCACGGCGGCCCAGGCGTTCCTGGGCAACCCCGCGTACCTGGCGTACCTGCGGGAGTCCGGTGAGCTGCTGACCGGTCCACCGGAGGTCGAGACCGTGGAGCCGCTGTGGTCCAAGACGGTCGGACCGACTCGGTAAGGTCTCCGCTGTGACAGCCCGCAACCCGCACCCAGATCCGCGCGCCTCCTCGGACCGACACGCCGCCGCGATGTTCTCGGAACTGCAGGACGGGCCGGGGACCCCGCCGGATCCGGCGGAGGTCGAGGCGCGGCGGGTCCGACTCCTGGCGGGCGCCCAGACCACCCTGAACGACCTCGCGGACGTGCTGGCCCCGCTCGCGACCGCGTTCGGTGAGGCCGGCCACGAGCTCTACCTGGTGGGCGGCAGCGTGCGCGACGCGGTGCTCGGGCGGCTGGGGACGGACCTGGACTTCACCACCGACGCACGCCCCGACACGGTCCGCGGCATCCTCGAGACCTACGCGGACACGGTGTGGGACACCGGGATCGAGTTCGGCACTCTCTCCGCGGTCAAGCGCGACGTCGCCGGGATCGAGCAGCAGATCGAGATCACCACCTATCGTGCGGACTCCTACGACGGGGTCTCCCGCAACCCCGAGGTGGTCTTCGGTGACACCCTCGGCGGCGACCTGGTCCGGCGTGACTTCACGGTCAACGCCATGGCCGTGCGGCTGCACCCCGACGGTCGGCAGGAGTTCTGCGACCCACTCGGCGGGATGGACGCACTGCTTGCGGGGGTCCTGGACACCCCTGCCGCCCCGGAGCAGTCCTTCGCCGACGATCCGCTGCGCATGCTGCGCGCGTGTCGGTTCGTCTCCCAGCTGGGCTTCTCCCTCGCGCCCCGGGTGTTCCAGGCGATGACGGAGATGACCGCCGAGATCGACAGGATCACCGTCGAGCGCGTCCGGGTGGAGCTCGACAAGACCGTCCTCGGTGATTTCCCGATCGACGGGATCAACATGCTGTGTGAGGCCGGGCTGGCCGACCGCGTGCTCCCCGAGGTCCCGGGGATGAAGCTGGAGCGCGACGAGCACATGCAGCACAAGGACGTCTACTGGCATTCGCTCACCGTGCTGAAGCAGGCCATCGACCTCGAGCCCGAGGGGCCGGACCTGGTTCTGCGCTGGGCGGCGCTGCTGCACGACGTGGGCAAGCCGGCCACGCGGGCGGCCAAGCCCGGCGGTGGTGTGACGTTCCACCACCACGAGGTGGTGGGCGCCAAGATGGTGCGCAAGCGGATGCGTGCCCTCAAGTACTCCCGCCAGATGATCGAGGACGTCTCGGGTCTGGTGTTCCTCCACCTCCGCTTCCACGGTTACGGCGAGGGTCAGTGGAGCGATTCGGCCGTGCGCCGGTACGTCTCCGACGCCGGCGACCTCCTCCCCCGTCTCCACCGCCTGGTCCGGGCCGACTGCACGACCAGGAACAAGCGCCGTGCGGCCAAGCTGCAGGCCAGCTACGACTCGCTGGAGAACCGCATCGCCGAGATCGAGGAGAAGGAGGACCTGGCGCGGGTCCGGCCGGATCTCGACGGCAACGAGATCATGACGCTGCTCGGTCTGTCGCCGGGGCCGGACGTGGGCCGGGCGTGGGCCCATCTCAAGGAGCTGCGCCTGGACCGCGGCCCGCTCGACCGGGACGAGGCCGAGGCCGAACTCCTGCGCTGGTGGGCGGGCCAGAACGACCCGCAACAGAACGACCAGCTGCAGAACGGCGATCCGGCGTGATCGTCCGCGCGGTCGACCGTTACCTCGCCTCAACCGCCGGCCGGATGGTCGCCGCCGTCCTGGCCCTGCTCGGCACCCTGCTCCACACGGTCGGGGTCCCGGGCCTGCAGCAGATCCCCCCGTATCGCATCGACCTGGACGTCTACCGGGTCGGCGGACAGGTCTTCCGGGACGGTGGGGACATCTACGGCGAACTGCCCCGGCTCGCGGAGGGCGCCACCCTGCCGTTCACCTATCCCCCGCTGTCCGCGCAACTATTTTCGTTGTTCACGTTGGTCCCGCTGCCGGTGGCCTCGACGATCATCACGGTGGCCACCATCGCGGTGCTGGCGTACGTGGTGCAACTGGTCCTCACCCGTACCTGCGACCGATCGGCCCGTGAGCTGTGGTGGATCACGGTCGCGGTGATGGCGGTGGCACTGTGGTTCGGCCCGGTGCGCGAGACGTTGAGTTTCGGCCAGGTCAACGTGTTCCTGATGGCGCTGGTGCTGGTGGATGTGATCCGCGGCCGGGGGCGCTGGTGGGGCGGGACCCTCACCGGTCTGGCGATGGCCATCAAGCTCACCCCCGCGGTGTTCCTGCTCTACTTCGTTCTGCGGCGCGACTGGCGGGGCCTGGCGACCGCTGTCGTCGCGGCGCTGGCCTTCACCGGGATCGGGCACCTTCTGGCCCCCGGCGACTCCGTCCGCTACTGGACGTTCGCGATCCGGGACCCCGCCCGCATCGGTGGCCTGGCGTTCTCGTCCAACCAGTCGGTCAACGGATTCGTCCACCGCCTGGGGTTCGAGGACACGGCCGCGTCGGTGCTGTGGTTCGTGGTGTCCGCCCTGGTGGGGCTGGGTATCGCGTGGGTGGCGTGGCGGCTGCTGCGCTTCGGTCACGAGGTCGCCGCCGCGGTCGTGGTGGGATGGGTGGCCCTGTTCTGCTCGCCGGTGTCGTGGGGACACCACTGGGTGTGGGCGGTGCCTGCCGTCGTGCTCACGCTGGTGTGGGCGGCCCGTGCCGCCGGGAGGGGCGACGACGACGAGCGCGGCTGGCTCGCACTGGCCGGCAGCGGCATCCTGATCTTCCTGGCCACACCGCAGTGGTGGGTTCCCCACAGCGAGAACCGCGAGCTCGACTGGGGGCCGGTCGAGCATCTGGTGGGAAACGCCTATCTGCTCTGGGCGCTGGCCTTCCTGGTGGTCGTCGGTTTCCGCGCCGCCCGCCTCGGAAGGCCCGACCTGGGTGGGGACCCCGTCCGGCCCGCCCTCTTCGCCGGGCCCCGCGTCCACTGACGGGGGCTGTCAAGGGCGCAGGCCGACCTGTGGAGAACGATCCGGTTCTCCACAACCGGGCGATCGGGTCTGTTGCGGCGGCATCCCCGGCGGCACGATCTGGTGCATGGACTACTTCTTCGGAGACGGCGTCGGTGAACCGACGCAGTGGCAGGGTGCGCCCGATCTCACCCTCGGAACCGGTGCCGCGGACGCGCTGTGGCTAGACTTTGACGGTGACGGGTACGCCGATGACGCGGTGTGGGACTCGGATCTCGACGGTGTCGGCGACCGCGTGGTGACCGACGTGGGGACCCCGATTCAGGAGGCGTACTCGGACCGGGCCGGCCGCGGGGTGTGGAACGTCTTCGCAGGTGGTGCCGGTGCTCTGGCGGCCGGATCCGTCGGTTCCGGATTCGCCGCGTCGGGCTCTGCTGGTGTGGGCTCTGCTGGTTCGGGTTCGGTGGGTCTCGGTTCGATCGGTGGCGGCTCCGTGAGTGGCGGCTCTGTGGGTGGCGGTTCTGTGGGTGGTGGTTCGGTGGGCGGCGGGCCGCTGGCCGCGGGTTCGTTGCTGGCAGGTGCAGCAGGGGCCGGCGGTCTCGTGGACGGGGCGGTATCGGCCGGTTCGGAGGCCCTCGGGGCGCTGCCGGACTGGGGCGCGATGCTCTCGGACGCGGTGGGTGCGCTCGACCACGGCTCGCTCGAGTCCGAGTGGTCCCGGTGGACAGCTCCCCCGGTCGTCGAGCCGGCGCCGGCGCCTGCGCCTGTCGATCACATCCCGGCGCCCTCGCCCGTACCGCCGGGTCCCGTTCAGGGCGGGACGGCGCCCGAGCCCGCTCCCCCGGTACTGGAGGCCGATGGTTCGCTCACCGTGGACACCGGCAGCAGCGTGACGTCCGTGGTGGACGTCGACGGGGACGGGCACCTCGACCTCGCGCTGCCTCACGGATCGGTCGACGTGGGGGTCATCGACGCCGGTGCGTTGGGCGCGGGCTCGGCAGCCGCGGGTTCCGCCGTGGCGGGTTCCGCGGGTGCGGGGTCGGCCGGAGCCGGTTCGATCGGCGGGGGCTCGATTGTCGGCGGCTCCGCTGGAACGGGCTCTGTCGGTATGGGTTCTGTCGGAGGGGGCTCGATCGGTGCTGGCTCGGTCGGCGGCGGGTCAGTGGCCGCCGGATCGCTGGGAACGGGATCCTGACCGAAGGCCCACGGCCACGGCGAGCACAGCGGCGACGGCGTACAGGGCGACCGGGACGAGCATGAGCGGGACGGACCGGCCGTCCGCGGGCACGAACGGCAGGACGGCGACCATCCCGGCGACGAACGCCGAGTTGAACAGGGCGTCCTGCAGGGCGAACACGCCACCGCGGCGGGCGTCCGGGACATCGGTCTGCATAGCGTTGTCCGCGACCAGCTTGACCACCTGTGCCCCGAGTCCCAGCGCGACGGCCCCCGCGACCAGTGCGGTGGGATCGAGGGTCGGACCCACGGCGGACTGGGCCAGTGCGGACACCGCCGCCCCCGCCGCCACGACCAGGATCCGGCGGACCCGTGTGAGGGCCCACGGGGTCACCACGGCGGCGAGGCCCATCCCGGTGGCGACCGCGGCGGACAGGAGACCGAACCCGCCCATCCCGGCCACCACTGGGCCACCTCCCCCGCCGGACTCGACATCGCGCAACAGCAGGATCGCGAGCATGGTGGTGATCCCGAACGCGGCCCGGCCGAGCGTGACCCCGGCCAACGCGACCCAGACGAGGGCCGTGGAGCGGGCGGCCCGGATGCCGTCGGCCAGCCCGCCGGCGAAGAGCCTCACGCCGTCCCGGGTGACGCCTGGTCCGGGGCCCGTGCGGAGCTCGTCGTCGTCGGGCCCGAGGTGCCGCGAAGGCAGGGCGAGCACCGCCCACACCCCCAGGACCGCGGTGACCACCGCGGGCACGAGAGTCCACGAGACCGCCGCGTCGCCGGCGCCGAGCACGGCCAGCACCGCGAACGCCGCCACCGCCCCGACCGCCGTCACGATCGAGCCCACCGTGACCAACACCGAGTTCGTGGCCGCGAGTATCCGGTCGGGCACCACCCGGGGCATCGCCGCGGTCATACCGGTGTTGATGAGCCGACCGAGGCCGATCGCGACCAGGGACAGGCCGAAGAGGGTGGCCAGGCCCGGCCCCGAGTGCACGGCACCGGCGGCGACCAGCACGATCGTCGCGAGGATGGCCAGAGTCCTGATCAGCGCGGCGACCGCCACCACGACACGCCTGTCCCATCGGTCCAGCGCGGCGGCGGCGAACGGCCCGACGATCGAATACGGCAGCAGCAGTACGGCGAACCCGCCCGCGATCGCCGCCGGGGTGGTGGCGGATTCCGGGCTGAAGAGCACGACCCCGCCGAGCGCGGCCTGGTGGATCCCCTCGCTGAGCAGAGCGGCCAGGCGCGCGGTGGACAGGCGACCGAGGCCGTCGGACTCACGCAAGGCGGTGGCCAGTCGTCCGCGGGTCGGATCGGCCGCCTCGGCGGACAGGAAGGTCACAGGAGCCACCGTAGCGAGACCCGATCGAGGGGACGCGGATGTGGGTCCGCGGCAGCGGGGGCATCATGGGGGCATGGACACCGGACCGGACGATCTGAGTGGGGGCGGCCTCTTCGGGGACCGCCTCTACGACGCGATGGACAAGCGGGATCCCGTCGCCGGCTCGCTGCTCATCGCGGCGCCCGACATGCCGGACCCCAATTTCCAGCGGGCCATCATCTACATGATCGAGCATGACCATTCCGGTTCGCTCGGGGTGGTGATCACCCGTCGTAGCGAGACACCGGTCGAGACCATCCTCCCCGCCTGGGCGGACATGTGCGCGGCGCCGTCGGTGTTCCATATCGGCGGTCCGGTCAAACCGGACACCGGGATCGCGCTGGTGGTACTCGCATCGGGAGTCGACGGGGACACGGCTTCCGGGTTGCAGCAGATCGAGGGCCGGGTCCACGTGGTGGACCTCGACAGCGACCCCGACCTGCTGCGCGACCATGTCGAGGGCATGCGGGTGTTCGTCGGCTACACCGGTTGGGCGCCCGGGCAGCTGCAGGGAGAACTGGACCGCGGCGACTGGTACGTGGCCCCCAGTCTGCCGAGCGACCTGGTGGCGCCCGCGCACGTCGACATCTGGGGCACCGTGCTCCGCAGGCAGGAGATGCCCCTTCCGCTCTACGCCACCTACGTGAACGACGGGGACGTGAACTGACTGGTCAGCCGTCGGACGGTGACGCCGTCCGGCTGCTCAACCGCTCGCGCGCGGTGACGCCGCGCCGGCCGAGTGGGACGGTCCCGGTCGCCGTGGCGAGCCCCGCACGGGCGCCATTTCCGTAGAAGGTCTCGACGCCCCCCTCGTCTACGACGTAGGTCTCGTGCCAGATCCCGACGGCGCCGGGGTTCGTCCGGGCCTTGGCGTTGAAGTCCCGCCACGCAGGCATGTGCGCTCTGCCGGTGTCTCGTGCATACGCGTAGAGCTGATCGACCGAGTTCCAGTACTGGACGACCCAGGGGCCCGCTGCGCCGAACAGGGTTTGAGACCCGAGGAACCCCAGGTCCTCGGCCTCTCCCCTGTCGGCCGCGGCGCGGTTGCGCCCCAGTTCGGCGAGCATCCTGGGCATCGCTCGGAACACCGGAAGCCACAGGTCGGGACGGAAGGGGCGGTGGATGGTCATGCCGATGTGGAAGACGACAACGCCGCCGTCGCGGGCGTGGGTGACGGGCAGGGAACGCTTCCGGGCCGGATCGGTGGGCGTGCTCGTGGGCATGTCGACTCCTCGGGATGCTGTCTCGGCGTCGTGCCGACGACCATTGGATACTGCGGATATCTACTATTGGATACTGCTACTCTCTAGTAGTCAAGTATCAATTCGAGAGGTGATGCGTGAGGATCTCGGAACTCGCCGAGGTCACGGGCACGACCGTGACCACCCTGAAGTTCTATCTGCGACGAGGACTGCTCCCACCTGGACGTGTGGTGACCCGCACCCAGGCCGAGTACGACGCCGAGCACGTCGAGCGGGTCCGTCTGGTCAGGGCGCTGTCCGAGGTGGGTGGCCTGGACCTGGCGGCGGTGGGCCGGGTGCTGGAGGCCATCGAGAGCCCGGATATCGGACGGCTGGACGTCATGGCCACCGCCCAGCACGCGCTGTCGGGACCACGCGAGCGCGAGGGCCGGGGTGAGGGCGAGGGCCCTGGCGACGGCGAGGGCCCTGGCGACGGCGAGGACCCGCCCCGGGGTGATGAGCGCACGCGCGCGTGGATCGCCGCCCGTGATTGGCAGGTCGATCCACGCGACGCCGCCCTCGATCGACTCGCCGCGTCGTGGAGTGCCTGCGACGACGCCGGGATCGGGTTGGACGAGGTTCGTCTGGACGCCTACGCCGATGCCGTCGAGCGGATCGCCCGCATCGACGTGACCTCGGTCCCGCCGGAGCCGGCGGCGGCCGTGCGACAGGTGGTGCTCGGAACCGTGCTCGTCGAGCCCGTCCTCGCCTCGTTGCGTCTGCTCGCCCAGCAGCACACGGCGATCACCGAAGGGCGGCGATCCTAAACAGTGAGATTAGGTAGTCATATAGTAGGATCGGGAGTACTCTCGCCCCGGTGAGGGCCAGAAGCGCTGACGAGACCCGTGTGGCACCACGGCAGTGGGCGATCCTCGGCGTCGGCACGCTTGCCGCGTCCTCCGCCTCGGCGTTCGTGGCCGGCGTGGCCTTTCTGTTGCCCTACCTCCACACGGAGACCGGACTCTCCCTCACAGCGGCGGGCGCTCTCGTGGCGATGCCCTCGGTCGGGACCGCGCTCACCCTCGTGGCGTGGGGCTGGCTCGTCGACCGCGCCGGGGAGCGGATCGTGCTGGTGAGCGGGTCCGTGCTCACCTCGGCCGCCCTGGCAGGCGCCCTCCTCACCCCGTCACTGAGCCTGCTGGCAGCGTTCTTCCTGCTGGCGGGAGCGACCTCGGCCTCGGCGGCCTCCGCTAGCGGTCGACTGGTGGTGGGCTGGTTCCCAGCGCAGCGCCGTGGGATGGCGATGGGCGTGCGGCAGATGTCGCAACCCCTCGGAGCAGCGGTCGCGGCGATGGCGATGCCCGCCCTGGCGGCCTCGCAGGGCCTCCGTGCAGCGCTGGCGGTACCCCTGGCCATGGCGGTGGTCTCAGCGGTCGCCGCGCTCGTCGTCGTCCGCGATCCTCCCCGACCGGATCGCCACGACCCGGCGTCCACCACGCTGGCCACATCGCCCTATCGGGCTTCCGGTTATCTCCACCGGATTCACGGTGTGTCGGTGTTGCTGGTGCTCCCCCAGGCGCTCATGCAGTCGTTCATGCTCGCGTGGTTGGTCCTCGGCCACGGCTGGTCCCCGGTCTCGGCGGGCGCGGTGGTGACGGTCGCGCAGCTGTTGGGCGCGCTCGGGCGCATCGTCGTCGGCGTGATCTCCGACCGCGTGGGTTCGAGGATGACACCGCTTCGCGCCGTTGCCGTCTCGGTCTCCGTGGGTCTGGTCGCCCTGGCGGCAGCAGAGGCCTTCGGTGCTCCCGGGGTCGTCGCGGTGGCCCTCGCCGTGATCGCGACGGTGCTGTCCGTGGCGGACAACGGCCTGGCCTTCACCGCGGTCGCCGAACACGCCGGACCCCACTGGAGCGGGCGCGCACTCGGTGTCCAGAACACGGCCCAGTTCCTCGCGCTCTCGGCGATCACCCCGGTGTTCGCCGCGGGGATCGACCGATGGGGCTACGGGCCGGTCTTCGCCGGAGCCGCGGTGGTCGCCGCGCTCGCGGTACCGATCGTGCCGCGCAGCGACCGGGTCCGGTGATCCCTACTCGGTGTCCATACTCAGTGCTCCCGGTCAGGCGTGGGCGCCCGCGCCGGACTCCCCCGCGAGGACCACGCGATATCCGTCCGGATCCCGCAACCAGATCTCGAGATGGTCGGCGTCAGGATTGAGGCGGACGGGATGCTCGACCTCGACGGTGGACTCCTCGATCCGCGCCAGCGCGGCGTCCAACTCGGTGACCTCGAACCACATCACCACCCCGTTGCCCACCGGCTCGGACGCGTCGGCGAGCGGCCCGTGGTTCCGGTCGCCGGCTCGGGAGTGGAGTTGGAGTAGCAGGCGACCGGAGGTGACGATCTGCTCGTACGTGTCGCCTCCGTGGCCGCTCTCGGCCGCCAGGACATGCTGGCACCAGCGGCTCGAGGTCGGAACATCGGAGACCACGAGCAGCGGCTGTGCCTGCGTCATGTGAGGGAGTCCGGGGCGGGCTCGCCGCGATACTGGCCCACGGACCACACGTTGCCCTCGGGGTCGCGCACCGTGAAGCCGTGGTCGCCGTAGTCGGTGTCGCGCATCTCCATGACGATCTCGGCCCCTGCAGCCCGGGCCCGGCCGTAGACCGCGTCCGAATCGGCAGTCACCACGTAGGCGAGGCCGGTGCCCACCGGCGTGGCGTGTGGGTCGTCGGGGTCGCGCTGGCGGTCGCCGAGCATGACGCCGCCGCCCTCGGGCCAGAGAAGTTCGGCGTGGGCGATCCGACCGTCCTCGGCGTGCGAGACGGTCTCGACGAAGCCCAACGTCTCGACGAGCCAGTCGATCACTCGTCGTGCGTCCGTGCACTGCAGGCAGTGCCAGACGGTCGGGGCGGGTGGGGATCCGGGGTTGTGTGTGGTCATACCGGTGAGTCTTCTCCGCGGGTCGGGACCTCGGCTTGGATGTTTCGGAACTCTTCGGCGATCCAGCCTGTCGGCGACGTTCCCGTGTACCGCCGGTAGGCAGCGTCGAGGTGCGCGTGGTCGGCGTATCCGTGGTCGTGGGCCAGGTCAGCCAGTCGGATCCCGGCCGGCCGCGGCCCCGAGGCCCCGCGAACGGCCTCCCGCAGGGCCGAGTGCGCCGCCTCGAAGCGCAGCAGGTCGGCGAGCGATTTGGTGCCGATCCCCAACTCGGCCTTGCACAGCGTCGAGAGATGGCGCGTCGTCACCCCGACCTCGGAGGCCACGTCGGTCACCCGCATCCGGCCACCGGAGTTCTCAAGTAGTCGCCACGCGCCCACCACCTCCCTGCGCGGGCCGGACACGCGGTCGTACCTGCCCGCCGCCGAGGCCAGGCCTTCGGCCACGAGGCCCGCGCGGTCACGGGGATGCGCCGATGCGACCCGCGCGTGGAGCGACCGGATCCGCGAGCCGAGGACGTCCTCACCCTCGTGCGTGAGCTCGGAGAGAGCCGCCGCCGGCACTCCGAACAGGCGGCGCGCCGCGAGGGGATGCACCGCGACCTGGACGCCTTCCTCGCGGTCGGGCCGTTGCAGGTAGACGGGCTGTGTGTGGAACCCGCCGATGCACACGTCGTGGCGTATCCCCTCCTGTCGGCTCCACTCCTCGACGGAGTAGGAGCACAGGAGCGGAGAGTCCGCCGCGACGACCAGGGTCAAGGTGGAGGAGGGCAGACCCCGGTGCGGCGGCCGCTCGGACCGCGGTCCGGTCCCCTCCACGGCATACGAGAAGAGCCGCCTGACCCCGGGCGGCGGCGTGGACTCGCGCACGCTCACGTTCCCAGTCTGCCCCGTCCCGTCGGGGGTGGCCAGACCCGAGCGGTCGATACACTGCTCCGCGTGCCGTCCACCCCCTCTACCAGCGCAGAGATCCGCAAGGGTCTGGCCGACTGCTCGACCGTCGGACTGGGTCTGGTACCGCTCGGACTGGCGTTCGGGGTACTGCTCACCCAGGCGGGATTCGCGTGGTGGTGGGCGCCGGTCTTCTCCGTGGTGATCTATGCCGGGTCCATGGAGTTCCTTGCGATCGGACTGCTCACGGCGGTCACTCCCCTGTACTCGCTGGCCGCTGCGGCGTTCCTGGTCAACTTCCGCCACGTCTTCTACGGGCTGAGTTTCCCGCTGGAGGCCGTCCGCTCGCGGGTCGGCCGCCTCTACGCCGTCTACGCGCTCACCGACGAGGTGTACGCGATCACCGCCACAAAGCGCCGCAAGGACATGACCGGGGCGCGGACGCTGACCATCTCGATCACCTGTCAGACGTTGTGGGTGGTTCCGGGCATCGTCGGCGCGCTGGTGGGGGCGGCTCTGCCCGATGGTCTGGACGGACTGCAGTTCGCCCTGACCGCGCTGTTCGCCGTCTTGGCGGTGGACGCGTGGCGGGCGTCCGGCGACCTTCCAGCCCCTGTGATCGGCCTGGTCTGCGGCCTGGTGGCGGCGTGGCTGGCGCCGGAGCAGATGCTGATCGCGGGGTTGTGTGCGTTCGTGGCTCTTCTGATCGCGCGGTTCGCCTGGGCGACCCGCGAGGGGCGGGATGTCGAGTGAACGCGCCGGTGCCGGGAACCGGCTATCTGCTCGCCGGGCTGGGTGTGATGTTCGTCGTGACAATGGCCCTGCGTGCGGCCCCGTTCGTCGCACTCACCCGGCTCCGCGACTCGCAGGTCGTGCGCTATCTGGGCCGCACGATGCCCGCTGGCGTGATGGTGGTGCTGGTGGTCTACACCCTGCGCGACACCACTGCGGACCTCGGCTCCTGGCTGCCGGCGTTCACCGCGCTGGCGCTCACACTGGCTGTCCACCTGGTATTTCGACGCGCAGCGCTGAGCATCGTGCTGGGTACCGCGACCTACATGGTGCTGCAGGTCTGGCTGGCGTGAGCCCGGCTCGCGACGGCCGGGCGACCGCAGTCCGGACATCCGCGGGAGCGGAGCCCGTGGGGAGGCCGTCCCGGTCGCTTCGGACAGGTCAGCGGGCGACGGGACAGGCGCCCAGGTCGACCTTCCACTCGGTGAGGCCGTTGAGCCACCCCGACCGGAGGCGCGTGGGGTCGCCGAGCGCGGTCAGGTCGGGGAAGTAGTCGGCGACGGCGTTGAAGATCAGCTCGAGCTGCATCTTCGCCAGGTTGGCACCGAGGCAGTAGTGCGGGCCCTGACCGCCGAAGGTCACGTGCGGGTTCGGATCGCGGAGGATGTCGAAGCTGAACGGGTCGTCGAAGACCTCTTCGTCGAAGTTCGCGGACCCGTAGCAGATCAGGACGCGGTCACCCTTCGCGATGGACACGCCGTCGATCTCGGTGTCCTCCATGGCGGTGCGCTGGAACTGGGTGATCGGTGACGCCCATCGCAGGATCTCGTCGTAGGCGGTCTCGGGCCGCTCGCGCTTGAACAGTTCCCACTGTTCGGGGTGCTCGAGCATGGCGACCATGCCGTGGGTGGTGGCGTTGCGGGTGGTCTCGTTGCCGGCCACTGCCAGGAGGGTGACGAACCAGCCAAACTCCTCGGCGGAGAGGTGCTCGCCGTCGACGTCGGCTTGGACGAGCTTGGTCACGATGTCGTCCTGCGGGTTGGCCGCACGGTCCTCGGCCATCGTGTTCGCGTACCCGATGAGTTCCATGGACGCGATGGCGGGGGCGTCGGGGTCACCGCCGGCGTCATAGCTGGTCATGATGTTGGACCACTCGAAGATCTTGTGGCGGTCCTCCTGGGGAACACCGAGCAGATCGGCGATCGCCTGGAGCGGCAGCTCGGAGGCGATGGCGGACACGAAGTCGTCGGCGTTCGACTCGGCCGCGGCGGTGACGATCTTGCGCGCCCGGTCGGCGAGCTCGTCCCTCATCCCGGCGACTCCGCGGGGGGTGAAGCCGCGGGAGATGATCCGGCGGTGCTTCTTGTGGATCTCGCCGTCCTCGTTGACCAGCATCGCGCGCTGGGCCTCGATGATCGAGCGATCGGTGCCCTCCGAGAACCGCGGGATCATCGTGTTCTCGCCGGCGGAGAACAGTTCCCCGGTCAGGCGCGAGATCTCCTTGACGTCGGCGTGCTTGGTGACCAGCCAGTAGTGGTCGTCATCGAACCCGTCTGACCCCGCGCGCTTGTCGACGCGGTGGATCGGCTCGGACCGGCGTAGCTGGCGCCATTCGTCGTGCGGGAGTCGTTTCTCGAACAGGTCCGGGTCGGTGAAGTCGAATCCTGCCGGAATGGTTACGTCCACGATGTCTCCTGCGCCTCGTCCCCTGCCGGGGTCGGCAGGTGTGGGAAAGGTGAATAGTGGTAACTATATACAGGTGGCACTGTCTGGGAGTGAGATTCTCGATCGCGCGTTGATGCTGTCCGAGGAGATGTCGGGGTCGATCGCCCGCGCAGCTGCGAACTACGGGCTCACCGTCCCGCGACTGGAATTGCTGTTCGTCCTGGGCCTCGAGGGCGAGTGCAAACAGGTGGAGCTCGCCACGTTCCTGGACTGTTCTCCGCGCCAGATCACCGCACTCGTCGACGGCCTGGTGGCCAGTGGCCACGTGGTCCGGACGATGCCGCCGGACGATCGTCGGGTGCGATTGGTGAACCTCACCGACGAGTCGCGTCGGATCGTGGACGAGGTGGTGTCGGCGCGCGTGGCCCTGGCGGAGTGGCTGTTCGAGGGACTCGACGACGACGAGCTGCAGGCCTTCGGTGCGATCTCCGAGAAATTGGTCTCCCGGATGAGTGGACGCGCACTGAGTCGACTGGCCGAGCGGTGAATCAGGCCGTGCAGGCGGCGCAGCCGGTGTCCTCACGGGCGTACTCGACGAACCCGCGCGACAGATAGTTGGGGATCGCGGCGGGGGAGTCGTCGTCGCAGGTGTGGAGCCAGACCCGGCGGCATCCCGGGACCTGCCAGGCGATCCGGGCGGTCTCGGAGAGGAACCATCCGCCGATGCCCAGGCCGGCGAAGCGGGGGAGCAGGCCGAAGTAGACGATCTCGACATCGACCCCGTCTGTCGGGTTGCCGGGGCCTACGTCCGGGTCATCCCCGCACGGGCTCATGCGGAGTTCGGCGAACCCCGCGACCTCGCCACCCCGGGTCGCCCGGAAGGTGGTGACGCAGGGATCCGCGCAGTAGGAGGCCCAGCGTCCGTCCGACCAGTCGAGTCGGTCGGTCCACTTCCAGTCGGCGCCGATCTCGCGGTACATCTGCGAGTTGAAGGCGGGCTCGGCTGGGAAGATCCGGGAGATCGTCAGGTCCGCGCGGCGGGCCGGGCGCAGCCACGACGCCTCGGTCTGCTCAAGAAAGGTCACGCTGGTCATCGCGCCATTCAAGCACCGTAACCCTGCGGCGACCCAACCGGAGTCGGGCCGTAGCAGGGTTGCGGGTGGATGAGCTAGCAATAGCTAGCAATGAGGAGCGGCCGAAGTTCAGTTGACGTGGAACTCCGGTATGCCGGGGAGCTGGAGTCCATTGAGCAAGTTGGCTGATCCTGCGACGAGATCGTTGTGGCCTTTGAACGCGGCGTTCTCAACACCATCCATCACAAATGGGTTTGACACAGAAGCAGCGGCTCCGGCTCCGCCGACTACTGCGGCGGTTCCGGCTCCCACTGCGATTCCTCCGACCAAGGGCGGCGTCAAGCCGATTGCTGCAGCGGCGGCCGCCGCCGGACCTAGGAGGACTGCGCCGATCAGAGCGAGACCTTCGATGATGCCCATTGTTTTGTCTCCATTCTTCAGGTGTGGCTTGTAGTCAACCGACTTGGAGTTGTCCAGGTCGAACTGGTTCTTGGGGCTTGAGCGGAATCAGTGGGAGCTCAACTCGAGTTGGGGGCGCTGACGAGGGCGCCACAGTGGGGGCCGGGATTGGTGCAGGCGCAGGTAGTACCGGCGGAATCGTTCGAGCTGGGGGTTGCGGAGTAGGAAGCTGGACCGCTGGTACAGGCGCCGACGGGGGAACGGGCACACTGGGTGAATCGGGCGGCTCAACGCCGGGTGGCCTCACATCTGGGGGAGTAGCGGGCATCGCTGCAAGCGACGTCGTGACCGACGTGACCGCTGCCGTCCCCCGTGGTTCCGCTGGGGGTCGCTGCGAGTTGAGGCCACCCTGTGCGAACTCGCCGCTACCGACCGTCGAGCTGTCGGCTTTCGCGGGAGCGTGAGTCAGGACTCCAACTATCACTCCGCATGAGATGCCAGTGAGGGAAAGCGCACCGCCCGCGAGCCAGAACGCCCCGGTTCGCTGCCAGCGGGCCTTCATCTCACCACCAGCCGTAGGCAATGGCATTGTTCTTGAGGATGTCCAGCTGGTACGCGGGGAGGCCAGCCTCGACACCCAATGCGTGCTGAGTGCGGTAGAGATCGGTCGACGCCGCTTGCGCTCCCGGAATCATGTTGATGACCCCGGCTAGTGCTGCGTTGGCCATTACCCAGAGTGGGCTTGAGATGCTTCCGAAGTAGAGGTCCATGGTGACTCCGTGTGTGGGGATGGTCGGGTTCCAGTTGGTCGCAATCAATGCGCACCAGAGGTTAAGCAAACGATGAGCGGCTCTCAATTGCTTCCCTGGCTAATCAGCCAGCCGAGAACAGAGGGCTCTGACCTGCTGATACATCGTCAACATGGCGGGCTGCGAGTTGTCGCTGGTAGCGCGGCCGGAGGGGACACGCAACGCGGAATGTGAAGCTCGGACAGTATTTGCTTATGTGGTGGCTTCTGTGACCCGGAACACCCGAAATTCGCTCAGTCCCGCTTCAGCAGGACCTCCGTAGAGTTGTGCCATGACACGCGTCCTCATGATCATGTCCGCCGCCGACCACTGGACCCTCAAGGACGGCTCCTCGCACCCCACCGGATTCTGGGCCGAGGAGTTCGTCACCCCCTACGAGGTCTTCACCGGGGCCGGTTGGAACGTCACGGTGGCCACACCCGGGGGCCGCGCCCCCACGGTGGACCAGGCCAGCCTCGGCGAGGGCGCCGGTGATCCGGACACGCTCGACAAGGTGAAGGCCTCGCTCGACCGGCTCGCTCCCGTCCTCGACTCTCCCGTCGACCTTGCCGGCGTCGACCACACCGAATTCGACGTGGTGTTCTACCCGGGCGGTCACGGCCCGATGGAAGATCTCGCCACGGACAAGACCTCGGGCGCGATCCTCACCGAACGCGTCAGCGCGGAGAAGCCCGTCGCCCTGCTGTGCCACGCCCCCGCGGCCGTCCTCGCCGCGTCTGATGACGCGGGGTCGTCGCCCTTCGCGGGATACAAGATGACCGGGTTCTCCAACGTCGAGGAGGAGCAGGCCGGGCTGGCCGCCAACGCGCCCTGGCTGCTCGAGGACAAGCTCGTCGAGTTGGGTGCCGAGTACTCCTCGGCCGCCGAGCCGTGGGGAACGCACGTCGTGGTGGACCGCAACGTCTACACGGGTCAGAACCCGCAGTCGTCCACGAAACTGGCCGAGCGGCTCGTCGCGGACCTCGCCGGCTGAGCCTGGGGCGAGATCGCCTCACGTGACCGGAGAACAGCCGTACCGGGGGTTCGGGATGAACCACGTCGTCGATCGCCACGCCGTCATCGGCGGCCACCGCATAGCCCACGGCGTCCACGGAGCCGGAGAGCCTGTCGTGTTGGTGCACGGCACCCCGTCGTCGTCGTACATCTGGCGGAACGTCGTGCCCCGGCTCGTCGACGCCGGCTACCGGACGCACGTGTTCGATCTGCTGGGGTACGGGCTCTCGGAACGGCCGTGGGACCCGGCCGTGGACACGTCGATCACCGGCAACGTCGCGATCCTGGACGGGCTGCTCGACCTGTGGGGACTGGACTCGTTCCACATGGTGGCCCACGACATCGGCGGCGGGATCGCCCAGCGGTTCGGGGTCCGCTCGATCGAGCGCCTGCGCACGCTCACGCTGATCGACGTGGTGAGCTTTGGCACCTACCCCTCCGAGCGGACCCGGCAGCAGATGGCCGACGGCCTGGAGGTGCTGGCCAGGAAGCCCGACGACGAGCACCGGGAGCACTTCCGGGAGTGGCTGCTGTCGACCCACAGTGATCCGGAGGGCTTCGACCCCGAGGCGCTGCGGGTGTACGTGGACCTCATCAGCGGACCGATCGGCCAGCCGAGCCTGTTCCAGCACCAGGTGGCGCACTACGACCCCGTGCACACCCTGGAGATCAGCGACGAGCTGCCCACGCTGGGAGAGGTCCCGGTGCAGCTGATCTGGGGCGCGGACGACACCTGGCAGGTCATCGACCACGCCCACCGGTTGCAGCGGGCGATTCCGGGCAGCGCGCTCCACGTGATCGACGACTGCGGCCACTTCGCGCCGGAGGAACGCCCGGCCGAGGTGGCTGCGGCACTCCGGGGATTCCTCGAGGGCCACCGGAGTCGACCGGGCTGACCGAACCGCGAGCTCGGGGGTCCCGGCCATACCCGGGACCTCCTCTATCGCCGAGGGCTCTATCGCCGAGTGTCCGTGTTAAGACTGTGCCCGTGAACCAACCGACAGATCCGAGGGTCAGAGGCTGGGCCGCGCTGGCAGTGGTCGCCTACGGCGCCGTGGTGGTGGCGCTGACCATGCTCAAGGCCTTCTTCGTGATCGGCCTGCTGTGGCGACCGGAATCCCAGCGCGGCCGCTCGGTGGAGTGGATACCGTTCGCACAGTTCCGGGACGCCCAGACCTGGTTCGGCCCGGTGTTCGACTCACTCGGCAACCTGGGCTTCTTCGTGCCACTCGGGGTGCTTCTGTACATCCTGCTGGAGAGCCGGGCCCGGGCGGTCCTCGTCGTCGTCGTCGCAGGAGCGACGATCAGCGCGGCGGTGGAGATCCTCCAGTACGTCCTCGCCCTGGGACACTCCGACGTCACGGACCTGCTGTTCAACACCGTCGGGGCCATGGCGGGCGCCCTCATCGCACGCGGCTGCGGCCGTCGCCTCTACCCGGTGTGGATCGGACTCGCGCTCACCACCGCGGTGGTGTTCGCCGTCCTGGTCGTCCTCGGGCCGCGACTGGGCGACCCCGGCGCAGTGGTGGAGTTGGGGGCGGGCAGGCCACCGCCGCACTAGCCCGCGGCGGGGTCGTCACGCCCCCGGTGCCTCCTGCGCGTCAGCGGCCCGCCCGTACCGGCCGGCCAACCACGCGCACACGATCAGCTGGATCTGGTGGAACAGCATCAGCGGCAGGACCAGGAGCCCCACGGGTTGTCCGACGAACAGCACCGCGGCCATGGGCAGGCCCGTGGCCAGCGACTTCTTGGAGCCGCAGAACTGCACGACCCGCTTGTCGCGCTCCTCGAAACCGAGCGTGCGGGAGACCAGCTCGGTCAGTCCCAGAACCACGGCCAGCAGGACGCAGCACGCGGCAATCAACCACGCCAGTTGGGCGGGCCCGACCTTCGACCAGATGCCGTCGGCGACGCCCTCGGAGAACGCGGCGTAGACGATCAGGACGATCACGGACTTGTCGAACAGGGCCAGTCGTCTGATCCTCCTGGTGACCGGCAGGACCCACCGGCGCAGCAGCTGGCCCAGCACGAACGGCAGGAGCAGCTGTAGGGCGATCGTGCCCACCGAGCCCCACGTGATGACCACCGACCCGTCCGTGGTCATCAGCGCGAAGACCAGTAGGGGAGTGATGACCACCCCGAGCAGGTTCGACACGGATGCCGAGACCACCGCCGCGCTCACGTGCCCGCGGGCGATCGCCACGAAGGTGATGGAGGACTGCACTGTCGACGGCACGAGGGTCAGGTAGAGGAAGCCGGTGGCCAGCGGTGCCCCGAGGAGCGGCGTCAGTGCCCACCTGCCCACCAGGCCGAGCGCCGGGAAGAGCAGGAACGTCGCGGCCAGGACGACCGAGTGCAGCCGCCAGTGCGCGAGGCCGACCAGCAACTCGCGGGGCTCGAGCCGCGCACCGTAGAGGAAGAACAGCGCCGCGATGCCGATCGTCGTCACCCAGTCGAGCGCATCGGCCGCCCCGCCCGTGGCCGGCACGAACGCGGCGACGACCACCGCGGCCAGGATCGCCAGGATGAACGGCTCGATCCGGAGGCGACGCAGGAAATTCATCGGTCCATTGCATCACCCCGGCCCGCCCGAGGTCCGGACGAGGCCCGCGGGGGAGGCGGATAGGCTCGGGGTATGACTGAGCACGTGGGGCAGGGTTGGCGGCCGAAGTCGTTGCGTGACGGTGAGGAACCGGACCCACGGTTCACGCTCGCCAACGAGCGGACCTTCCTGGCGTGGATCCGCACGAGTCTGGGGCTGATGGCCGGCGCGGTGGCCATGGAGGCCTTCGCCGGGGACGAGATCCCGGAGATCGTCAGGACCCCGCTGGCGTGCCTGCTCCTGGTTCTGGCGGCGCTACTGGCGATCGTGTCGTTCCGGAGGTGGATCCGGATCGAGGCCTCGATGCGCCACAACCGGCCGCTGCCCGTCCCGCAGGCGTCGATCCTGCTGGTGCTGGGCATCGCGACGGGCGCGGTCCTGCTCGTCGTGGCGATCCTCGGTGGCACCTTCGCATGAGCACCACCCCGCGGCGGCGGATCGGGGTGCGTCCGGAGGCGGTCCCCCCGGATTCCGGTCTGCAGGCCGAGCGCACGAGTCTGTCGTGGGCCCGGACCTGGGCCGTGGTGGCCGTCAACATCATCCTGGTGACCAAGCTCATCGCCGAGACCTCGTGGATGTGGGCGGCGGGCTTCTCGCTACTGCTGGTCGTCCCGCTCCTGGCGCTGCTCAGGGTGCAGCTCCACCACGAACAACGGGTGGGTCGCTTCGTCCGGGCGGGAGAGGTCCAGCAGACCCAGATGCGATACAACATCGGGCTGGTGGTGATGGTGATGGTGATGGCGACGTCGGGTCTGGTCGCCGTCCTGGTCCGGGTCCTGTCCTGAGGACCGGCGCCGGTGACGCCTCCCACGGGCCTCGGCCCATCGGGCGAGGGCAGATACGCCCCCGTCGATGAACACCCCCGTGCGCCCCGGCGCGATCGGGAGGTAATCGACGGGGGCGCCTGTGGCTGAGACTCGCAGGCGCGGGAGCGGATGTCCGCAGGACTGAGCGGGCAGCCTCAGGTGTTCTTGATGCGACCGCTGAGGGCGTCGCGGAGTCGGTCGACCATGCCGACGCCGGGGCCGAGGGTCATGTGGAACAGCTCGGAGTGGGGCGAGCCGGGGTGCGGACGGGTGGGCGCGATCTGCTTGGCGGCCTCAACCTTCCGTCCCATGTCGACCAGGGTCTCGGCGGACAGGTGCTCACGCATCTTCGGGAACTGGTCGGATTCCTCGTCGTCGGCGTGATGGTCGAGGAGTTCCTTGAACCGCTTCACCGTGGCGAGGAACTCCGCGCCCTCGGCGTCCAGGCCCTCGAGCTCCTTCATCACCTCTTCGATCTCCTGGTGCTCCTCCTTGTCGTGCTCCACCTCCTCGGTGCCGTCGGGGATGCTGCGCTCGTACTCGGGGTAGACGAACAGCTCCTCGGCCACGGAGTGGCGCATGACCTCGGCGATCACGGAGTCGGCGAGTGACCGGCGTTCCTTCGGGTCGGTGGCCTCCTCGATCATCTCGATGAGCCCGATCATCTCGCGGTGGTCTGCGGTGAGGATGTCGACGACGTCCCCGCCGGCGTCCGCAGTTCGGTTCTGTGCCATGACGATCTCCTTCGCGCTATCCAGACGGATGAACCTTGAGACGGTAAGCAGATCCACGGGACGGGGCCACCGGTCGGCCGGGCCGCGGGAGGACGTAGGTGCTCAGCGCATCGGGACGCGAGGTCAGGTGGATCGTGACGCGAGGGTCAGCGGGTGGTGGTGCCGTCCGTCTCGCACATTCCCTGCAGTGCGCACGATCCGCAGCCGCCGGTCACGCCGCAGTCGGCGGCCGGATCAGCGGGGTCGTCGGCGGAATCACCCGAGGAATGGCCCGCGCAACCACCCTCGGTGGAGCAACCGCACCCACCCTGGTCGTCCTCCTGCGTGGCCTCCCAGACCGCCGCGGCGCGGGATCCGGCGAGTCCGGCGACGCTGAGCAGGGCGAGGGAACCGAGAAGGGCGACGACGACGACGAGGCCACCGACCCAGCCCCCGATCAGCCCCACGCCGAGCGCGCCGAGCAGGAGCATCAGGCCCGAGCCGAGGAACCCGGGTCCGGCGGCCCGGTTGGCGAGCGTCCAGGCCTCGGGGGAGCGGCGGGTCTCCGGGGTGCGGACGCCCAGGACGCCGTTGCCCGGCAGTCGGCCGAGCACGCCCAGCAGGCCGGTGCCCCCGACCACGAGGGCGAACCCCACGAGGAGCACCACGACTACCGGAAGCACTGCGTTCACGCCCCCGAGGATACGCCCGCGGGCTCGCGACTCCGATTCGACCCGTCCCCGGGAGAGCCCCCGGCCGACCCCTCCACCAGGGCGAGTAGGCGGGCCAGTTCGCGCTTGTCCTGCTCGCTCAGCCGGTCCAGGAACACCCGGCGCACGGTGGCGACATGGTCGGGCGCGGCCTTCTCGATCTCCCGCATCCCCTCGGCGGTGACCGAGACGAACGCCCCGCGGCCGTCGGTGGGGCAGCTGGTCCGCTCCACCAGGCCACGCTTGACCATGCGGGTGACCTGGTGCGACAGGCGGCTGCGTTCCCACTGCAGGACGTCGGCCAGCGCGGTCATCCGCAGGGGGCGATCGGCCTCACTGAGGTAGACGAGGACCTCGAACTCGGGCTCCGTGAGGCTCGTCGAGGCCTTGAGGTCGCGCTGGATCGCCAGGTGAAGGCGCCCCTGGATGGCGAGGTAATCGCGCCACAGGGCCTTCTCCTCGTCGGTCAGCCATCTCACGTGTTCAGTCCGGACAGGTTCGCTCATAGAGCCACTCTACGCTCATAGTTGACACGACACCTAGTGCAGGGATAGAAATGTGTGACGCATCATCCGGATGTGCGACCCGAAAGGACCTACTGACATGAGCACCACGACGACCGCCCCCTCATCCCGTACCGCGGAGACCGAGACCCGGCTGTTTCCCGTTCCCGGGATCGTCCGCGACCTCGGCCTGCTCCTCGCGCGGGTCCTCCTGGGTGTCATTCTGATCGCCCACGGCTGGGAGAAGCTCGTGACCAACGGGGCCGGCGGCACGGGCGAGTTCTTCGACTCCGTCGGCGTCCCGGCCGCCCAGGCCGCCGCGGTGTTCGCGGGTGTGGTCGAACTGGCCGGCGGGATCCTGCTGGTCCTGGGTCTGCTCACGCCGATTGTGGCCGTCCTCGTCGCGGTCGTCATGTTCGGCGCCTACCTCTTCGTCCATCAGGGCGCCGGGATCTTCGCCACGAACGGGGGCTGGGAGCTCGTCGCCGTGATCGCGTTGTCCGTCGTGGTCTTCGGCCTGGTCGGCGCCGGTCGCTTCAGCCTGGACGCCCTGATCGCCGGGCGCCGCACGAGCCGGACCCGGACGACCACGGCCTGATCACCCACGGCCCGATCACCCACGGCCTGGTCACCCACGGTGCCCACACGCTGACGTGGCCCCACCCGCTCCAGGGTTTAGGCTTGACTGACGCCTGCGTGTGGGCACCGGCGAGGATCAGGGAGAGCAGACAACCGTGAGCAGCAGCGACGAGACCGACACCCGGACGCAGTCGGAGACCGCCGTGCAGTCCGAGCAGACGGGGCCCGCCCACCGCTACGGAGCCGAACTCGCCGGTCGGATCGAGTCCCGCTGGCAGCGGGAGTGGTCCGAGCGCGGGACGTTCGAGGCCCCCAATCCCGTCGGGCCGCTCGCCGCCGCGGACGGCCGGGCCCTGCCCACCGACAAGCTCTTCGTCCAGGACATGTTCCCCTATCCCTCGGGCGCCGGCCTGCACGTCGGACACCCGCTGGGGTACATCGCCACCGACGTCTTCGCCCGCTACAACCGCATGCTCGGCGCCAACGTGCTGCACACCCTCGGCTACGACGCGTTCGGCCTGCCCGCCGAGCAGTACGCCGTACAGACCGGTCAGCACCCGCGGGTGACCACCGAGGCCAACATCGCCAACATGGAGCGCCAGCTCGGGCGCCTGGGACTGGGTCACGACCGCCGCCGCGTGGTCGCCACCACCGACACCGACTTCTACCGCTGGACGCAGTGGATCTTCCTGCAGATCCACGGCGCCTGGTACGACCCGGACGCCCCCGCCCTCACCACCGACGGCGGGGAGCACCCCGAGCGCACCGGCCGCGCCCGTCCCATCACCGAGCTGCGCCAACAGTTCTCGGGCGGCACCCGCGCCCTGCCCGGAGAGTTCGCCGGCCGCGACTGGGACGAGCTGACCGCGGCCGAGCAGGAGAAGATCCTCGACTCGCACCGACTGGTGTACCTGTCCGACTCGCAGGTCAACTGGTGCCCGGGCCTGGGCACCGTGCTGGCCAACGAGGAGGTCACCGCCGAGGGGCGCTCCGAGCGCGGCAACTTCCCCGTCTTCCGCAAGAACCTTTCCCAGTGGATGATGCGCATCACCGAGTACGCCGACCGGCTGGTCGACGACCTGGACCGGCTGGACTGGACCGACAAGGTCAAGTCCATGCAGCGCAACTGGATCGGCCGCTCGCAGGGCGCCCGCGTGCGCTTCGCCGTGGCCTCGACGGCGATCGAGGTGTTCACCACCCGCCCCGACACCCTGTTCGGCGCCACCTACATGGTCCTGTCGCCCGAGCACCCGCTGGTCGACGAGCTGGCCGGGCCGTTCTGGCCGGAGGCCGACGCCGACGCCGGGGTGGGCACGGATGGGCTCGACGAGCGCTGGACCGGCGGGTTCTCCTCGCCCGCGGAGGCGGTGCTGGAATACCGCCGCCGTGCCGCCACCAAGTCCGACCTGGAGCGTCAAGAGAACAAGGAGAAGACCGGGGTCTTCACCGGCGCCTACGCCGTCAACCCCGTCAACGGCGCGCAGGTGCCGGTGTTCGTGGCCGACTACGTGCTCATGGGGTACGGCACGGGCGCGATCATGGCCGTGCCCGCCCACGACTCCCGCGACCACGAGTTCGCCACCGCCTTCGGCCTGCCGATCGTCCAGGTCGTGGCTCCGGCCGACGGGCGCGAGCTGGACGTGCAGGCCGAGTCCTACGCGGGAGACGGCGTGGCCGTGAACTCGGTCAACGAGCGCGGGCTGTCGCTCGACGGTATGGGCGTGGACGAGGCCAAGGCCGCGACCATCGCCTGGCTGGAGGGCGAGGGCGCCGGCGAGGGGACCGTCCAGTACAAGCTGCGCGACTGGCTGTTCGCGCGCCAGCGCTACTGGGGCGAGCCGTTCCCGGTGGTCTACGACTCCGACGGCGTCCCCCACGCCCTGCCCGACGAGCTGCTGCCGGTGGAGCTGCCGGAGGTGGAGGACTACAAACCCGTCTCCTTCGACCCCGACGACGCCGACTCGATGCCCTCCCCGCCCCTGGCCAAGGCCACCGAGTGGATGACCGTCGAGCTGGATCTCAATGACGGACTGGGCACCCGCACGTTCACCCGCGACGCCAACGTCATGCCCAACTGGGCCGGCTCGAGCTGGTACCAGCTGCGCTACATCGACCCCACCAACCCCGACGAGCTGTGCGCCCTGGAGAACGAGCGGTACTGGACCGGTCCGCGGCCCGAGATCCACGGCGAGGGCGACCCCGGTGGGGTGGACCTCTACGTCGGTGGAGTCGAGCACGCCGTCCTGCACCTGCTCTACTCGCGGTTCTGGCACAAGGTCCTGTTCGACCTCGGCCATGTGACCAGCGAAGAACCCTACCGCCGCCTGTTCAACCAGGGGTACATCCAGGCGTACGCCTACACCGACGCGCGCGGCGTCTACGTGCCCGCTGCAGAAGTAGAGGAGCGGGACGGGAAGTTCTTCTGGACGGGCGGCGGCGGGGACGGCGCCGAGGTGTTCCAGGAGTACGGGAAGATGGGCAAGTCGCTCAAGAACTCCGTCTCCCCCGACGAGATCTGCGACGCCTACGGCGCCGACACCCTGCGCGTGTACGAGATGTCCATGGGGCCGCTCGACACCTCCCGGCCCTGGGCCACCAAGGACGTCGTGGGCGCGCACCGCTTCCTGCAGCGGCTGTGGCGTGTGGTGATCGACGAGACCACGGGCGAGGCCCGCGTCACCGACGGCGAGGCCGACGACGACGTGCTCAAGGCCCTGCACAAGGCCATCGCGGGCGTCCGCGACGACTTCGCGGGCCTGCGCGACAACACGGCGATCGCCAAACTCATCGAATACGTCAACTACCTGACCAAGGCCTATCCCACCGAGGGGCCGGGCGCGCCGCGCTCGGTGGTCGAGCCGCTGGTGCTCATGGTGGCCCCCGTCGCCCCGCACCTGGCGGAGGAACTGTGGTCGCGGCTCGGGCACACCGGGTCGCTGGCCCACGGCCCGTTCCCCGAGCACGACGCGTCCTACCTGGTCGAGGACTCCGTCGAGTACCCGGTGCAGATCAAGGGCAAGGTGCGCTCGCGCATCACCGTCCCCGCGGACGCCACGCCGGCCGACGTCGAGGCCGCGGCCCTGGCGGATGCGAAGGTGCAGGAGAACCTCGGTGGCGCGGCTCCCAAGAAGGTCATCGTGGTGCCGGGGAAAATGGTCAACATCGTCCCCTGACGTAGGCCGGGCCGCCCCTCCGAGGCTTGCGCGCCAGAACCTCCGAGGCTTGCGCGCTCGGAATGGTCCAGTGCGGGCGCGCAACCAGACGGACCGCGTGCGAAGAGGACGCGTAGGTCGGGGTGAGGGCCGTCAGCCCACCTCGACGAACACCGCCGACGACGACCCGATCAGATACGCGGTGGTGATCATCCACATGGCGTAGCTGGCGAACAGCCACGGCCGCCACCGGATGTGCCGATTCCACCGGCGGTACGTCTTCACGCCCGCCGTCACGGACAGGCCCACCGACAGCAGCAACGGCAGGAGCACCACCTCGACCCGGTCAGCGGTCAGACACGTGCCTCCGGGCTCCGTGCACTCCCCGCCGCCGCCCCCGAGCGCGACGATCACCACCGCCAGTGCGATGACCGCGGAGGCCGAGAGCAGGACGAAGCGGATGGCCTGGCTGGCCTGGCGCTCGTTACGTTCGAGGCGCTCCAGGGGGTCCTCGGTGTCGTTGAACTCGCTGGCTGACATGACTACTCCCCGGCGAATCCGTTGTGACCGCCGGCCGCGGCCACCTCGTCGACCGTGGCGATCCCCAACTGCTCATCCGTCACCGGCGGGAAGAGCGGACCCCCGCCGAAGGCGCCCCGGTGGGACAGCGGCACCTCGTCGTCGTCGTTCCTCACCCCGTGCTCCCGGCCGTACTCGGCGGTGATCACGGTGGACCCGCTCAGCTCACCGAGCGCCGGGTCGTCGGCCAGCGCGGCGATCACGCGGCCGACGAACGTCGGGTCCTCGGCGCGGTCCAGGGGGAAGCCGTTGAAGTCGTCCATCCCCAGGGACAGGATCAACTCGGTGCGGATGAGCCCCAGCCACAGCGACAGGGTGGACACCCCCGTCCCGGCGAGCTCGTGGGCCATGTCCGAGGCCATCTTGTCCAGGGCGGTCTTGCTCATCCCGTACAGGACGGTGTGGAACGGGGCGCGCGAACCGAAGGACGAGATGTTGACCATCAGGCCCGACCCCTGGGGGACCATCACCTTGGCGGCCTCGCAACTGGCCACGTAGTGCGCGCGCAGCCCGATCCCCATGAGTGCGTCCCAGTCCGCGGCAGGGCGCTCCCAGAACTTGCCGTTGAAGCCCATGAAGCCCTTGGGGTTGGTCCACACGTTGTTGACCAGCAGGTCCAGGCGTCCCGCCTCGGAGACGATGCGGGCGACGACGGCGACGATCTGCGCGTCATCGGCGTGATCGCACTCGAGGGGGCGCACCCGGCCGGGGGCGTCGGAGGCGGCGTCGACCGTGGACTGCAACCGCTCGGCCGAGCGGCCGGTGACATAAACCGTCCAGCCCGCCTCGGCGAGCGCGGTGGCCACGCCCCTGCCGACGCCGCGGCTGCCGCCGGTGACCAGCGCGACGCGTGCGGTCACGAGTCCGCCCCCGCAGTGGCGGCATCGGGGACGGTGGCGACCTCGGGGTGCGTCACGGTCGCGTCGTCGAGCGTGCGGGTGACCGACCAGCCCGGGGTGAACAGGCACTCGGCCATCACCCAGTGACCGTCCTGAGTCTCGTAGCGATCCGTGTACTCGCCCGTGGAGACGGTCTCGGTCCCCTTCTCGCGGTCCACCTGGCGGAACTGCAGGGTCCAGGTGCCCGTGGCGCGCCGCGGCAGGCCACCGTCGGCTGGGTCCTCTACGGAGATAGAGGGCATGAAGCCGTGGTGCATGTCGAGGATCCGGGGGCCACCGTCGGAGGCCGTGGCCAACGCGATCTGGCGGAAGATGCCCACCATCGTGTCCGGGTCGGTGCGCCCGAGGGGGCCGAAGTCCAACACGCCACCGGAGGTCACGAAGCACGACCGGAACCCCTCCGGGTCCTTGGCGTCGCAGGCCCGCCAGTACCGGTACTTCAACTGCTCGATCGCGTCGCGGGCTCGGCTTTCCACCTCGTACTCCATACCGGCAACGTTAGCCTAGGAGCCATGACGCGAACACTGGTCGAACTATCCGATCGCTGGGATCTGCAGGACCTGATGACCAGGTACGCGACCTGCATCGATTCGAAGGACTTCGACGGGCTGGACCGGGTGTTCACCCCGGACGCGCGGGTCAGTTTCGAGGCCTCGGGCGGCCCGGTGGACGACTATCCGGCCGTGCGGGCGTGGTTGGCCGAGATGCTGCCGATCTTCGCGGCCACCCAACACCTCATGGGCAACCTCGAGGTGAGCCTGGACGGCGACGCCGCGACCGGGCGCTGCATGTGTTTCAACCCGATGGCGCTCAAATCGGTGGAGGAGAAGGACCAGCAGGTGTTCTTCTACGGGCTCTGGTACCTGCTCGAGTTCGTCCGGACCGGTGAGGGCTGGCGGATCGCCCGGCTGTCCCAGCAGCAGGCGTTCCACCACAACCTGCCCTGACGGACGACGAAGGGGCCCGCCACCCGGCGGGCCCCTCGATCGTCCGGTGTCAGACCGTGCCGCAGGAGTTCGGCGCGGGACGGTCGTGCACGCGGTCCATGAGGTAGCGCGCGTTGGTGGAGACCTCGGACAGCATCGGTAGGGCGTGGTCGATCACCAGGCCCGGGGCGAGAGCCGGGAGCTCGGCGGTGCGCAACTCGACGGTGGTGCCCCGGGCGCACCAGTCGCGGACCAGGTCGACCGCGGTGTTGTGTGGGACCACGTCGTCGTTGCGACCGATCAGGACCAGCGCGGGGACCGTTGGCGCCACCGCGCCGAGGTTGTAGCTCTCGAGGACCCGCAGGATCTCGGGCTCGGACCGGGCGGCGTCGGCCAGCGAGTTGCCGTGCACGGTGAACTCGGTGGTACGACGCAGGCCGTAGGCGAACGCGGTCTCGGCGACGCACTGGGTCGAGGTCACCTCGAGCATGCGCCGGCCCTCGTCGTTGAGCTGGCGGTCGAACGCCTCGCGCAGTTCGGGGTGCACCTGCAGGATCCCGTTGATCGCGTATCCGACGGCACCGGTGAGCACGCCACCGTCCACGCGCTCGAGCGTGCCGAGCATGTCCGACGGCGGGGCGCCCGCGGCGATCCCGACCAGATTGAGATCCGGTGCGTAGTCCGGCTGCATCTCGCCGGCAGCGGCGGCCGCGCCGCCGCCCTGGGAGTACCCGCTCACGACGGTGGGGGAGCCGGGGTCGAGGTCGGTGCCCTGCAGGCGCAGCGCCGCGCGGGCGGCGTCGAGGGCCGAGCGGCCCTGGGAGTCGCGGTTGACGTAGGGGTGGTGACCGGGCGTGCCCAGCCCCTCGTAGTCGGTGACGACGACGGCGAAGCCCTCGGCGAGCATCGAGTACGCGTCGATCAGCGAGTACCCCGCCGCCAGCGAGGGAGGGGCCGTCTGGGCGCTGAGCCCGACCTCCATGGACTTGGAGGGCGCGCACTGGTCGCCCTGACCCTGCGTTCCCGGGGTGACCACGGCGAGCGGCCGCGGACCCGGGCCGGCCCAGGGGGCCTTGGGTTGCAGGTAGGTGCCGGTGACAGCGATCGGGCCGCCCGCCGCGCCGGTGGAGCGGTACATGATCCGCTGCGCGTCCGCGGGCAGGGCACCGCCCGCCGCCAGGTCCGGCACGCTCGGCGTGATGGT
Organism: Dietzia sp. PP-33; assembly: GCF_033790845.1. Taxonomy (NCBI): domain Bacteria; kingdom Bacillati; phylum Actinomycetota; class Actinomycetes; order Mycobacteriales; family Dietziaceae; genus Dietzia; species Dietzia sp. PP-33. The sequence continues at coordinate 72,647 of NZ_JAMYEI010000006.1, read as the reverse complement.
CATGGGTTCGGTGCGGATCACTGCTCCGGGGTCCGCGGGCAGTTCCGCCGGTGGGGCGTAGAACGCGGTCCGGTCCGGGGCGTTGGTCGAACCCTGGGTGGACGAGCCGGGATCGAACGAGCCCGGGTCGAGCGGACCCTGCGCGGCGGCCTCCGGGGCCGCGGCGGGCGCGATCGCAGGCGCCAGGGCCACCACCAGACCCACCGCGAGAGCCCCGGCGATCGTGGACAGGCCGGGGGTGGACAGGCGGCGCGCGGCAGCCCGGTCGGATGACGGTGTTCTCACGTGTTCTCCAGTGGTGTCGGTACTGCGGGACCGGCTCTGACGGCGGACCGCTCCGGACAAAACTACAACGTGTGTCTGTTTCGGTGGCGGGCAGGTCACGCACGGAACGTGGCTGGAGGAGGCGGCTCGCCGGCACCGAATGCGGTAGCCGGTGTCGGTGGCCGCTGTTACCGTGATCTCGTGCCTATGGACGTACTCATGTGTTGGCGACGCGACCCCGTGGGGTTCCGCGCCGCCGTCATGACGTAGTACGGCTGTCACGGACCACCGGGAGCAGGTGGACCGACCGATCGGCAGGAGAGCGGTCCACACCGGACCACGGGTCGACAGAACGACGACCCCGGCGGCTCGGACCACACGAGCCCACCCTGATCGAGGAGAGCATTCGAGTGACCGCAAGTCCTCACACCATCCACCTTCCGCTCACGGAATCGGACGTCCTGGTCAGCGCGCGCTCGCTGGGGGAGTACACCGACATGTTCGACCTGGACGCCTCGGACCTGGCGGGCCGGATCGTCGACTGTCCCGGTGGCGCGGCGAGCGCGGTGGCGGAGATCTGCGCCGACGGGGGCGACGCGGTCGCCGTGGACCCGCAGTACGCGCTCGGTGGCGACGAGCTGCGGGAGCGTGTCCTCGCGGACCTGGACAGGTCCATCGCGCACTCGCATGCCCGCGACCTCGACTACGACTGGGACGTCCGTGGCGGGGTGGTCGGCCACGAGTCCGTCCGCCGGACCGCGGCCGAGCTGATGCTCGCCGACCTCGACGCGGTTCCCGGCCGGTATATCGCCGGCGCCCTGCCGGCCCTGCCGTTGGCCTCCGACTCCGCGGACCTCGTGCTGTGCTCCCACCTGCTCTTCACCTACGCGGACCGGATGAGCCAGGAGGATCACGTCGACGCGATCGTGGAGATGGCGAGGGTGGCCCCGGAGGTCCGCATCTACCCATTGGTCGACCATTCGGGTAACCCGCTCCCCGAGCTGGTGCGCAGCGTGATCGCCAAGCTCAAGAAGGAACGCCTGACCAGTCGCATCGAGCCCGTCGTCCGGCCGTTCCAGCTCGCCGCCACCACCCGGTTGGTGGTGGAGCGGACCACCAACCGCCGGCCCTAGCCGGGCGGTGCACCTGGTGCGGGCGGTTCTCAGCCGGGAGTCAGGCGCAGGACCTGCTGTCCGGTGAACGGGGAGGTCTCGACGCTGGTGACCAGGGGCTGCGGCGCGCCCACCTCGAGGGCCTGACCGGGCTGGAACACGGTGCCGGAACCCAGCGAGTACGCGACTAAATCGCACATCTGGCCGTAGACCGCGCCCGGGGGGCCGTCCACGTCGAGCCGCTCCAGGTCCATGCGCCCGAACCGGCCGAGCCCACTGGTGTAGACGCACGAGGTGGTCTCGGTCTGCATGCCCGCTCTCACGCCCACGAGCGCGGGCACCGGGAGCGGGTTGCCGGCGACGAGATCGCGGTAGGGGCCGGCCGGCAGGGTGGCGGCCGCGCCCCCCACGCTCACCGCGACGGCTCCGGGCAGGGCGGTCAGCGCGGCGGCGACGGTGGTCACCGCGAGCTCGCACCGGAGCGTGTCGAGCCTGGGGTCCAGGTAGTCGGGTTCGCCCGGCTCGCCGTCGTCCCCCTCCGGGCCGAATCGGAAGGCGGCCACGACGACCTGGGACCGATGTGAGTCCACCACCGCTTCCCCGCCGTTCCAGATGGCCAGGTTGGCGGTGTACCGGGACGCCTCGCCGTCGGCGACGGGCCCGTCGATCGGGGTGACGATGACCGTGGCGTCCTCGATCGACACGCCTGTCGCGGGGTCCGAGTCCGTGCCCGGGTCGACCTCGTAGGCGCCCTCGAAGATCTCGGCTAGCAGCTCGCCGACCTCGCGGTGTCCCGGGGCGGGCCGGTCGAGCAGGACTATCGCGAGCGGAGTGTGCTTCCAGGACAGGTCCTCGCCCGTCCGCGGGTCCACGGCGGGCGGTTCCGGCTGCGGCGTCTCGCTCATGGTCCCGAGGCTAGCGGGTCAGTTGAGCAGGAAGTCGATCACCAGGCGCTCGAACTTGTCCTTCTGCTCGATCATCGCCCAGTGGCCACAGCGCGAGAAGGCGTGGAGCTCGGCGCGGGGGAGCTGGCGGAACGCGAAGTGCGCCTGCTCGTAGGGCAGCATGCGGTCGTCGCGGCCCCAGATGAGTAGCGTCTCCTGGCGGATCTGGGAGGCGCGGGCGTACAGCGGCGTGTACGCGTTCTCGGGCTTGAGGATCGAGCCGAAGATGGCGTACATCCGCTCGACGGCGCCCGGCGCGGTGGCGGCCTCGGTGCGCGTCCGGATGAGCTCGTCGGAGACGACCTTCTTGTTGCCGACCATCGTGTCGACCCAGGCCGCCATGGACTCGTCGGACGGCTTGGCGAGGAAGTCGAACAGTCGGCGCGAGCCCTCGCTGGGTTCGGGGGTGAACAGTGGCGCGGCCAGACCGCCGGGGCCCATCAGGGCCATCTTGCGGACGCGACCCGGGTAGGCCAGGGCCGTCTCGCAGGCGACGTTGCCGCCCATCGAGTTGCCGATGATGTCGACCTTCTCGAAGCCCTTGGCCTCGCAGAAGGCGTCGATCGCCTCGGCGGCGATCAGCGGGTAGGCCTTCTCCCACTCGAGGTCGGAGCTCTTGCCGAAGCCCGGCATGTCCAGCAGGATGGTGTGGAACTGCTCGGCGAAGACCGGGAAGTTGCCAGCGAAGTTGGACCACGCGGTGACGCCCGGGCCCGAGCCGTGCAGGAAGAGGACGGGGACCGCGTTCTCGGGCTCGGCGAGGCTCTGCTCGCCCGCCTCGTGGAAGTGCAGCTCGAAGCGGCCGGCGGTGATGGTCTTGCTGGTGGACTCGAAGTCGAGGGCGCTCATGGAGGCCACGTTACTAGAACACGTTCTAGAGGCCGGTGCCTCGACCGAAATACGTGCGCATTGGCTGAAAAGAAGTCAGCCGCGCGGGGAGTCCCTGAACATCCCCGCGCGGCGATGAGCAGAACGTTACTAGATATTTCTCAGGTGACAAGCAGGTAACGATTGTGGGTTCCGTCACATCGTTGATGTGGCTCCGACAGGGTGCTGCCGCGAGCGACGTCCCCCGAGATGTTGACGGTGCGTCCAGTTGGGCGGTGTCGGGTCACCCCATCACTCGGCTCGCGAACGCGGTGGCATCCGGGATCGCCGCGTACACGGTCCCGCTGTGGTCCCGATCGGGGTAGACGTGCAGTTCGAGTGGCTGCCGGTTGAGCGTCATCTCCGCGGCGAGCGAGAGTGCCGACGGCGCCGGCACGTCCAGGTCGAGCAGGCCCTGCCCCAGGAATACCGGTCGGTCGTAGCCGGCCGCCGGGGTGCCCATGTACCGGCGGAGGTGACCGTAGACGTCCGGGATGTCCTTGAGCGGCCGGATCAGCGCCTGCGAGACCTGGAACTCTCCCACCGCCTCGCGCATGTCCTGGTAGCAGAGGTGTTCGGCGGCGTCGACCATCTGACGGCCCCGAGGGGTGAGCAGCGCGTCCACGCCGAGCTCGGGATGCTGGTCGCGGAAACCGGCGAGGATGTAGAACGCGTAGAGGTTGAGACCGGTGGGCAGCGCCACCGGTGGGAACCCGGGCCCGCCCCACTGGAACAGCTGCTCGATGTTGGCCGGGGCACCGGTGGCCACCACGCCCCGGTAGTCCAGGCCCGCGGGCCCGCCGAGCTCGGTGGCGCGGGTGGCGGTGACGAGCGCGGCGCCCGCACCCTGCGACTGACCCACCACAGCCCACGCCGGGGAGAGCGGGAGCCCGTCGGCCCGCGCGGCACTGACAGCGTCGACGATCCCGTGGGCGGCGACCTGCCCGTTCAGGTAGCTGAGCAGGCCTGGCGTCCCCAGGCCCACGTAGTCGGCCGCCACCACGGCGTAACCCTGGCGCAGCCAGTGGCCCAGGTAGTCGGCGTCCCGCTCGGAACGCGGCTGGGTCGACGGCGCGCAGTCGTCGCCCAGCCCCGTGGTCCCGTGCGCCCACGCCACCACCGGCCAGCCGCCCGGTGGGGGAGCGCCGTGGGGGAGGAACACCGCCGAGGTGGCGATCGCGGTGCGCCCGTGCTGGTCGATGGTCCCGTACGCCTGACGAACCGCGCGCCCGGCGTCCGGCAGCGAGAGGGCGGGGTCGAGCGGGACGGTCGCGGCGGTGACACCGGGCGCCGGGATCGGCTGGTTCCACTGGCGGGTGTCGAGGCCTGACCACCGCGGCGCCGGCCGGGCCGAGGCGGTGGCCGGCGCGAGGACCGCGGAGGAGACGACAACCGCCAGGACGACGACGAAGGCGACGATCGCCGAGGCCAGCGGGCGGCGGGAGCGGGTGGCTGAGGGACGCATGACCGGAGGATAGGTCCGGGTGCGTCCGCTCCACCACGGATCGGCCTGCTCATCGCTCGTCCCGTCAGAAGTGTCGGCCGTCCCGAGGTCGGCACGTAACCTGTGGCCCGTGGCTCAGAAGACTATCGAGATCCCGGATCTGACCGGCCAGACCTGGCTCATCACCGGCGCGACCAGCGGAGTCGGCCTGGAGACCGCGCGCGCGGCCTCGGACCGCGGCGCCCGGGTCGTCCTCGCCGTGCGGGACACGGTCCGGGGGTGCGAGGTGGCTGCGGCGCTGCCCGGCCCGTCGCGGGTGGTGGAACTGGACCTGTCGTCGCTGGACAGTGTGCGAACCGCGGCGGACGAGCTCCGGAGCGGGGACCCCGAGCCGATCGACGTTCTGGTCAACAACGCCGGGGCCATCACGACGCGTCGCCAGGAGACCGCGGACGGATCCGAGTTACTGCTCGGTGTCAACGTGCTCGGCCCGTTCCTGCTGACCAACCTCCTCCTGGGGAGTGTGCGGCGTCGCGTGGTGATCGTCGGTTCCAACGCCCACAAGGCCGCGACCTTCGACTTCGACGATCCGCACTTCCGGAATGCCCACGGCCGCCGGCGGCGCTGGACTCCCGCGTCGGCCTACGCGCAGTCCAAGCTCGGCGACATGTTGTGGGGCCTCGCACTGGACCAGCGACTGCGGGACGGCCGGGCCGAGGCCGCGGTGGCAGGGGTGGACGTGCAGCTGACGCACCCCGGGTGGGCGGCCACCGGGATCTCGAACGCCAGTGGGAACGCCGTGGTGGACAAGATGATCACCGGCGTCTGCTCGGTGTTCGCCCAACCCGCGTCCCAGGCGGCGCTGACCACGATGTTCGCCGCGACCCGCCCGCTGCCGCCGTGTAGCTACGTCGGGCCCGACGCCTTCCGGAACCTGCGGGGGATGCCCACGCTGATCGGCCGCAGTGCCGAGGCCTCGGATCCGGCGGTCGCGGATCGCCTGTGGGAGTTCGCGGAGGCCGAGACCGCCGGCGCCTGACGGGAGCCCGCCCGGGGGCGGCCCCTCAGCCCTCGTCCGGCTCCATCGGTGCGCCCGGGTGTGCGGGCCGCGCGGCCTCGATGCCGGCCGCCCACCCGGGCGCTGACCCGTGGTCCGGGGGGACGAGCGCCGACGCGTCGATCCCCGACGTCTGTAGGAGCCAGGACACCAGCGAGTTCGAGTTCCACATCTCGCCGACACCCACCGCATCGCGCCCCCAGGTGTGGCACGGGACCGAGGCGACGCGCCGCAGTAGCGCATCCGCCTCGGGAGCTGCGAGAGAAAGCAGGGTCGGTGGTGTGGGTGCCCACGCGCGGTCGGGGATCTCGCCGTCCCGCAGACAGCGGACCTCGTAGCGGAACAGGCGCGATCGCCCCAGCCAGTCCAGGCCGACCGGTCCGGTGGCCACGACCCCGCCCGACCCGGCAGATCGTCCCCAGGCCGGCGCCATCTCGATGACATGACGGCCCTGCCCGGTGAAGACCTCCAACGCGGCGTGGAACAACGGACGCCGGGGGCGACCCTCTCGACGCGCCCGATACAGCTCCCACCAGCGGCTGGTGTGAATCACTACGTGTCCACCTGCACCGACCGGCAGCCACCACAACGCCACCTGCGCCTCGCTCACACCGACTCCCTCACGGCCCGGGCGGTCGTCCAGGACACGGGGATGTGCCCCACCGCGAGCACCACGGCAGCCGCGGCGATCCACGCACTGTCCAGCCATCCCGCAGTCGCGAGGAACACCACCACCGGCAGTACGGCCATCGGCACCGGGATGCACCGCCACCAGTACAAGGAGGCGGCGCGGCGACCGGTCACCAGATACCGGACCCACAGCGCGTAGTAGCCGCCCAGCGCGCCCGACACGAGGACACCCCACCACCAGACGACCGTGCCCGACGCGGCCAGCGCCGGAACCGCCAGACACGACGCCTGTCCGGCGCGCTCCGCCCAGCGCACCGGGCCGGGCGCCACCACATGCGGTATCGGATCCCGTGGCGGGACCAACGGCAACAGCAGACCGGGGAGGAGGACGGCCAGACTCAGGCCCAGGCCCTCCAGGTGGATCTCCACGTGTCGATGCTAGTGGCCGCGCCGGCCCGTCGCTCTCCGGGAGCGGCGTCGCGCGGGCACCCGACGTGCAGGTCGGCGCCTCACGTGAGGTGGTCGTACTCGCCGTCCACCCACTTGGCGTACCGGTCGGCCGACCGCTGGACGGCCGCTCGGGCGCCGTGTGGGACGCAGCCGCCGAAGTTGCTGTAGATCCGGTCGAAGTCGTACCGCGAGACGTGCTCGGCGATTCGCCGGACCACCGCCCCGGACAAGGGCATCCAGTTGGGGAACGACCGCATGAACGTGACCCAGCCCGGATCGGCGACGGAGCCGATGGTGTCGCCGGTGAACAGCACGCCCCGGCCGTCCGGCGCGGTCCAGTGGACCACCGCGCTGCCGGGGAAGTGCCCGCCGGGCTGCGAGGCACGCACTCCGGGCACCAGCTCGATCTCCGCACCCCCGTGGCCCCCGCCCCACACCACGGTGTTGCGCGGGCGCAGGCCCAGGCACTGCTCGTCCGGGGCGGAGACGTAGACCGGAGCGTCGTCGAACGCGGCGGACCACAGCGACTGGACGCCGTACATGTGTGGGTGGGAGGCGATGATGGCCGAGATCCCGCCCCACCCGCGGACGGCTGCCACGGCCTCGTCGTTAATGTGATTGGGGACCTCGACCAGCACATTTCCGTGATCGGTGCGGATGAGCGCGGGCTTCTGGCCGATCCCGGGACAATTCCGGTGGACCAGGTTGATCACGTCCACCTCGCGCTCGGTGAACTCGATGCTCGCGCCCCGCGACGCCGACTCCTCGGGCCGGGTCCACCGCTGGCCCCCGGCGGGGACGTACTGGCGTTCGTCCGCGCAGATCGCGCAGACCTGTGGCAGCGGCTCGGCGTGTTCGACCCCGCAGGTGGCGCACTGGGTGACGGTGTCCGTTGAGGTCATGGCATGTCCCCCTCCAGGGCCACCGGGTGCCATCCGTCTCCCACCCGGACCTCGAGATCACCGTTGACCGGCTCGGCCTCGGGCTGGAGCGTGACGGCGTACTCGAGCGCCTCCTGGGCGTTGTCGAACTCGCCCAGCTCGATGGTGCGGTCGGGCGTGCGGAGACGGAATGTGGACATACCGCCAGTGTCCTCGCCCGGCGCGACGGCCGCATCTGTCGTGACCCCCGACACGCGGTCTACGCCCCGTCCCCGTGGCTGACGGCGAAAACCTCCCGGGCCCCGGTGACGCCGAGCAGACTGGGTAGCAGCGTTGCCAGTCGAGGAGGTCTCATCATGTCGTCGTCCCCGGTCCCGCCCCGGGATCAGTCACAGGGCCCCCCACCCGGTTACCCGGACCTCGGTCCGGAGCCGTTGGACGGCATCCACGTGTTCACCGTGCCCGCGGTTCCCACGGCGGTCGTCCGCGCGACGGCCGTGCCCATGGCCACCATCAGCGAGTTCTTCGACTCGGCGTTCGGTGAGGCGTTCCCCGCCCTGTTCGCCGCGGGGATGACGCCGGTCGCCGCGGCGTTCGCGCTGTACACCCGCATCGCGGAGAGCCCGGAGCCCGAGGCGGACCTGGAGATCGGGTTCCCGGTGGCCGCGCCGCTGACAGTCCAGCTCGGCGACGAGCCGGGGGAGGTGGAGGGGCTGCGCGTGGTGCCGTCCGAACTACCGGCCGGTGCGGTCGCGGTGACCAGCCATGTGGGGCCCTACGACGGACTCGGCGAGGCGTGGGGGAGGTTCATGGCCGAGATCAGCGCCCTGGGCCACTCGCCGTCGAGCCCGTTCTGGGAGTCGTACGTCACCGAACCGTCGCCGGACATCGATCCCGCGACGCTGCGCACCGACCTGTTCTGCCCGGTGCGGACCCCCGACGACGCCGCCTGACCCGCCAAAAAAGTGCGGGTGGGTGCGGCCGTTCATGCGTGAGCCTTCGCCGGGACGTCTCGCGCTAGCAGAAGCGCCACGGAGCCCAGCAGCGTTCCGGTTATCCGACGCTGCCATGTGGCCCAGCCGGGGCGTCGTGCCAAGGACGTGGCGATAGCTCCGGCCGAGAAGACGATGGCGGCGTTGACAATCAGACTCACGAAGATCTGAACCGACCCCAGTGTGAGTCCCTGTGCCACCTGGTGGCCGCGTTGCGGATCGATGAACTGCGGGATCAGAGTCAAGTACATGATCGCGGTCTTGGGGTTGAGCAGGTTCGTCAGCAATCCCATCCGGAACAGGCTCGCGTCGCTGTCGCGCGGCAGGGACTGCACCTCGAATACGCCATGCCCGCCCGGCCGCAGTGCCATCCATGCCAAGTACGCGAGATAGACCACGCCTCCGGCCTTGAGACAGATGAACAACCACGGCACGGCGATGAACACGACTGCGAGCCCGAGGTTGGCCACGAGCATGTAGATGCCGAACCCCACCCCGGTCCCGGCCAACGACACCAGGCCGGCACGCCGTCCCTGGCTGATGCTGCGCGAGGTCAGATACACCATGTTCGGCCCTGGGGTGAGAACCATCCCCAGCGACGCTAGAGCCATCGCACAGGCAGCGCCCAGAGAGACGGGCCAGAACGTGTCGACGAGTGTCATGGCTGTGATCCTGATGTAATGCCCTTATGCATCTCAACCCCTACGGCGAGTACGCCGTCCTGCTCGCGGCCTCACTGGCCAACAACTGGCCCGACGAGCGCCACGGCGTGGTCGCCCGCACTCGAGAGTTCGGGATGACGATGCCCTTCCCTGAGAAGCCGGGTGATCACGAGCGGTGCCGTGCAGCCGTCGATGCATGGCTTCAGGTGGTTGATGCGCCCACGCCCAACGCGCGTGCGGCAGTCCTCAATGCCCAGATGGCCGCGGCCTCGGCGTTTCCACGCCTGACCGACCACAACGGGGAGGGGTGGCACCTGCACTACCGCGACGTCGACGATGACCTGCCTCGCGTCCTGCAGGCTGTATTCAGTGTCGGGACCGCCTTGCACCTCACCACCCGCGGGATGACACGGGTCGGTCGATGCGCGGCGACCCCGTGCACGAATGCCATCGTGGACGTGTCACGTAACGGCACTCAACGATACTGTTCCCCACGTTGTGGAAGTAGGGACTCCGTCCGCCGCCACCGCGCCCGTCACCGCTGACAGCCCGTGGGCCGGGCAGCGAGCTGACCTGGCGGCGGGCGCCGGCCGGGCGGCACCGGCGCCGAGCTACTTCATGCTCTCCAGCGTGCGGCCGGTGGTCTCCGGGATGAACTTGGCCACGAACAGCAGCGAGAGTGCCGCGGAGACGGCGTAGAAGCCGTAGGTGAAGGTCAGGCTGAACTCGGCCATCGGCGGGAAGGCGGTGGAGACCGCGAAGTTCGCCAACCACTGGGCGGCCGCGGCCAGGCCCAGAGCCGCGGTCCGGATGCGGTTGTTGAACATCTCGCCCAGCAGGACCCACACCGCCGGGCCCCACGACATACCGAAGAACACCACGAACCCGTTGGCCGCGATCAGCGCGATCAGACCCTGGGTGTCGCCGAGCTGGGGTGCGAGTTCGCCGTCCGGGCCGGTGCCCATGGTGGAGGTGCTGAACATCCAGGCCATCACGGCGAGCGAGACGGTCATGCCCGCCGACCCCGTGATGAGCAGCTTGCGGCGACCGATCTTGTCGATCAGCGCGATGGCGATGATCGTCACCACGATGTTGGTGACCGAGGTGATGACGGTCTGGGTGAGCGCGTTCTCCTCCGTGAAGCCGACCGACTGCCACAGCGTGGTGGAGTAGTAGAAGATCACGTTGATGCCCACGGCCTGCTGGAAGACCGACAGGACGATGCCGATCCACACGATCGGCAGCAGGTTGGTGCCGGTCGGCGTGAGCATGTCGCGCCACGACCGCTTCCTGTCCTCGCGGACGGTCGCCCGGATCTCCTTGATCCGGTTGTCGATGCCGCCGGACTGGATGGTGCGCAGGACGTTCCTGGCCTCGCCGACCAGTCCCTTGGCGAGCAGGTAGCGGGGGGACTCGGGGATCATGAGCGCCAGGACGCCGTAGGTCACCGCGGGGATCAGCTCGGTCCAGAACATCCAGCGCCAGGCCTGCACCCCCAGCCAGAGTTCCTCGATCGCGCCGCCGGCCACGCCCGCGAGCCAGGCGTCGGAGAGCAGGGCCACGAAGATGCCGGAGACGATCGCGAGTTGCTGGAGCGAACCGAGTCGGCCGCGGATCGACGGCGGGGCGACCTCCGCGATGTACGCGGGCGCTATGACGGAGGCCGCCCCCACGCCCAGGCCGCCGATCACCCGCCACAGGATGAGGTCCCAGGGGCCGACGGCGAACCCGGACCCGACCGAGCTGATGGTGAACAGCACCGAAGCCAGGATCATGACGCGGGTGCGCCCCCAGCGGTCGGCGAGACGACCGGCGAGGTACGCGCCGGCGATGCAGCCGAGCAGCGCCGAGGAGACGGCGAACCCGGTGAGGCCGGGGCTCATCCCGAAGGTCTCCTGGACGGCGTCCACCGCGCCGTTGATGACCGCGGTGTCGAAGCCGAACAGGAAGCCGCCGAGCGCGGCCACCAGGGAGATGATCACCACTCGGCCGGTGTGGAAGGACTCCTCGTCGGAACTCTTCGACGAGACGTTCTGTGTGGACATGGCGTACCCCGCTCCCGGACCGGTCGGACGTCCTGCCGTTGGTGAAGGGAGCGTAGGCCCGTGACGAATGTGGCGCAAGTCACACGCCTACGGCGCCGGTTGTGGCGTACGGACCCACGGAGCGAGAACACGTTCTAGGCTCGAGAAGTCTCGTCGTCATACCGAAAGGGCCACCACCGTGAGCGCCTCCCCCGAGCAGATCCGAGCCACCGCAGATTCGTACATCGCAGGGTTGATCGCCGGCGACCTCGAGGCCGTGCTGGACCTCTACGCCGAGAACGCCACGGTGGAGGACCCGGTCGGGAGCGGCACCGTCCACGAGGGCAAGGCCGCGATCCGCGAGTTCTACTCCTCCGTGGTGGCGCTGAAGATCGACGCCGAGGTGCTCGAGGCGAGGGTGTGCGGTGACGACCTGCTGTTCAACTTCGAGATCACCACCCACTTCGACGCCGACTCCAAGGCGACGATCAACGTGTGGGACCTCATGACCCACGACGAGCAGGGCAAGGTCCGCGCGATGCGCGCCTACTGGACCCCGGAGAACATGCGCTGACCCCGGGGCTGGCCCGGGCCGCCTACGAGCCGCTCTGGCTCCCGGCGCCCTGGGGCACGTTCTCCGACGGCTGCACCACCACGAGGCCCTGGCCGCCGAACGCCAGCTGGAACGTCTCGCCGCTACCGCCACGGATCATGGACTTGATGCCACCGGTGTCGACCTTCACGTCCATCGTCACCCCGGCCGTCCACAGGACCACGGCCTGAGCGTCGGCGAAGGTCGGCGCGGAGGCCACGTCGAGTGCGACCGGCTGGCCCTTGCTGGTCACTGCCACGAACCCGGTTCCGCGCAGGGAGACGTTGTACAGACCGCCCGTCATCAGGGCGCTCTTCGCGGCGATGCGGTGGATGTCCCACTGGATCCCTTCGGAGAACGCCAGGACGCTGGCCCCGTTGACCGAGATCATGTCGTTCTCCAGGTAGAGCACCTGGATCTCCGAGGCCTGGTCGGCCAGGAACAGCTCGCCCTGCCCGGTGCACCGCATCAGAGGGACGCCCTCCCCGGTCGCGGCGGACTTGAACATCTTCCCGATGCCGCCGCTACCGGCGTTCTCGAATCCGATCCGTCCCTGGTAGGCCACCATCGACCCGGTGCGGGCCATGACGGTCTGGTCGCGGACCGTCACCTTGAGCAGCTTGGAGTTCTGCAGGGCGAACGGGCGGTCGGTCTGGGTCTCGCGCGCGGTCTGGAAGAGGTCCCCGTGGATCATGAGGCAGACGCTACGCCTGCTGCACTAATCTGAGGCCATGATCACCGCCATCGTCTTTGTCCACGCCGAGACGGCGCGCATCCCCGAGGTCGCCGAGTCGATCGCCGAGATCGACGGGGTCTCCGAGGTCTACTCGGTCACCGGCACCATCGACCTCATCGTGCTGGTGCGGGCCCGCCGGAACGAGGAGGTGGCCGAGATCGTCTCGGACCGTCTGAACAAGGTGCCGGGCGTGGTGGACACCGAGACGCACATCGCGTTCCGGGCGCTGTCCAAGCACGACCTCGAGGCGGCGTTCTCCCTGGGGTACGACGAGTAGGCACCGGCCTGGTGTCCCGGGTGCCCCCGGTGTCCCCCGTGCGCCGGTGTTCCAGGGAGGTGCCGCCACGGCCTGCGCCACGGATGTGCATACTGACACCACGACTAGCTGAACTCTCGGAAACGCAGGGGAAGACCGGTGGGAATCCGGCGCTGACCCGCAACGGTGTGTCGTCACCCTGGTGACGACGAGCCCGATTACCTGCCCGGGGATTCGCGACTCCACGTCAATCGCCGCGGTCTGCGATCCGGAGTCCTGCACGGTCGGCGACCGTCGTCGACGGTCGCCCACCTGCGGGTCTCGTGTGTTCGCGGGCACACGACACGATCCGAGGTCTGATCATGTTCCGTCGCCAGTCCAGGTCCACCATCGCGCTCGCCGCGCTCCTCGCCACAGGGGTCCTCGCCGCCGGCTGCTCCCGCGGCGAGGCGCAGGAGAGCACCGCCACCGGGGAGGCGTTCGCCGAACCGGTCACCATCAGCAACTGTGATCGGGACACGACCTACGAGGCGCCACCCCAGCGCATCGTCACCATGAACGCCCACGTCACGGAGACCCTCGTCCAGATGGGTGCGGGAGACCGGATCGTCGGCCGGGGATACGACGACCGTGAGGACGTCCTCCCGGAGGTCGCCGAGGAGCTCGAGGCGATACCCGGGCTGGCCGAGGAGTATCCCACCTGGGAGCAGATCGTCGATCTGGAACCGGATCTGGTGGTGGCCGGCATGCGCAGCGCGTTCGACGAGAAGGAGGGCCGTAGCCGAGACGCCCTGGAAGCCGCGGGCATCGACACCTTCCTGTTCTCCGAGTACTGCGGCGAGGGCTTCCCCGACGTCAGCATGCTCGAGACGGACTTCTCGCAACTCGGTCGCGTCCTCGACCTGGAGGACGGTGCCCGGGCGCTCACCGACGGGATCGTCGACCAGATCGAGGCGGTCCGTGCCACGCTGGACGAGGCCGGCATCCCGGGGACGCCCACGTTCTTCTACGACAGCGGCGAGGCGGAACCGATGACGATCGGTGGCGTCGGCATCGGCCAGCTGATCGGCGAGTACGCCGGAGCGGACAACATCTTCACCGAGGGCGAGCGCCCCTACCTCAAGACGACGTGGGAGATCCTCGGCGAACGCCGGCCCGAGGCGATCGTGGTGCTCGACTACGGCGCCACCAGTGCCGAGGACAAGATCGCCTACCTGCGCAACCAGCCCATCATGTCCACCACACCGGCGATCAGGCAGGACCGCATCGTGGTGGTGCCCCTCGCCGACTTCTTCGAGAGTTCCCGGATGGCGACCTCGGTCGAGACCATCGCCCGCGAGCTCTACCCCGCCGCGTTCGGGGGCTGACATGGCGACGGTCGTCCACGACGGTTCCCGTCGGGTGCGCGACGACGCGCCACACGGTCCACCGGCCCGGCCCCGCCCCCCGGCCCGGCGCCACGTCAGGCGGCCGCTGGGCGTCATCCTCATGCCGCTGCTGGCGCTCCTCGCCCTCTCGGTGGCGGCGGGGGTCTCGCTGGGGTCGGTGTCGATCCCCCTGGGGGACGTCTGGGCGATCGTCGCCCACCGTCTGGCCCCGGGGTCGTTCACGCCGTGGTGGTCGGACGCGCGCGAGGCGATCGTGATCGAGTCCCGGCTCCCGCGCGCCCTGATGGCGGCCGCGGTGGGCGCATCCCTCGCGGTGGCCGGTGGCGTCGCCCAGGCGGTGACGCGCAACCCCCTGGCCGACCCGTACCTGTTGGGGGTGTCGTCCGGGGCCGGCTTCGGTGTCGTCCTGCTCACCGTCCTGGGCGTGGGTGCCGGGGTGTGGGGCGTGTTCACCCTCCCGATGGCCGCCTTCCTCGGTGCCCTCCTGCCGCTCGCCGGGGTCATCCTGGTGGCGCGACGCGCGCACGACACCACCGCCATCGTGCTGGTGGGTGCGGCCCTGACGATGGTGTTCTCGGCACTCAACACCTTCACGTTGCTGGTGCTGGGCGACGACCACCAACTGGGCACCGTCATGCGCTGGCTCGCCGGCGGGTTCGGTGACGCGGGGTGGACCATGCTGCTCGCCCCGGTCACCATCCTCGCCGTTGCCGGGACCGTCGTGATGGTGTCCGGCCGCCACCTGGACCTGCTGCTGACCGGCGACGACGGTGCCACGGCGATGGGTATGAACGTCCCGCGGTTCCGCATCCTCATGCTGT
The DNA here is from genome assembly GCF_033790845.1 of Dietzia sp. PP-33. NCBI lineage: Bacteria > Bacillati > Actinomycetota > Actinomycetes > Mycobacteriales > Dietziaceae > Dietzia > Dietzia sp. PP-33. The sequence goes on along the minus strand of NZ_JAMYEI010000006.1, from coordinate 57,527 downwards.
TGCTGGTCTCGGCGCTCACGGCGGGTGCGGTGGCGGTGTCCGGGACCATCGGGTTCATCGGTCTGCTCATCCCGCATCTGGCGGGGTACATCACGGGTCGCACGTCCGCGCGGCTGCTCCCCACGGCCGCGGTACTCGGCGCGGTGGCCCTGGTACTGGCCGACATCGCCGCCCGGTCCGTGAGCGAGGGCGCCGAGCTCCCGGTGGGGGTGGTCACCGGCATCGTGGGCGGACCGGTGTTCCTCATCATGCTGTGGCGGCGCTACGGGAAGGCGGCCCGATGAGCTCGCTGACCGCCTCCGACGTCTCGGCTCACCTGGGGGGCCGACAGGTCCTGGACGGGGTGGGGCTGACCATCGCGCCCGGCCGGGTCACCGCTCTCGTGGGCCCCAACGGCAGCGGCAAGACGACCCTGCTGCGGACCTGCTATCGGGCGCTGCCGGTCACGGCGGGAATGGTGAGTCTCGACGGCCGGGACATCACCTCACTGCGCAGGCGGACCCTGGCCCGCGCGGTGGGCGTGAGCACGCAGGAACCGGTCTCGTTGGGCGGGGTCACGGTCCGCGAATCGGTGCGCCTGGGACGGACCGTCACCCGCGGACTGTTCGAGCCGCTCGCCCCGGACGACGCCGAGGTGGTGGACTCCGTTCTCGCGAGGGTCGGTCTGACGAGCCTGGCGGAGCGCGACGTCCTGGCGCTGTCCGGGGGTGAACGGCAACGCGTGTCCATCGCGCGGGCACTGGCCCAGCAACCCGAGGTGCTGCTGCTGGACGAGCCCACCAACCACCTCGACCTGCACCAGCAGTTGTCCGTCCTGATGCTGCTGCGGGAACTGGCGGCCGGCGGCCTGGCCGTGCTGCTGACCCTCCACGACCTGCGGATGGCCACCGAGTACTGCGACGCGATGGCGGTCCTGCACCAGGGCAGGGTCGTGGCGACCGGTGCGCCGGAGGACGTTCTGGCCCCCGGGCTGCTGGCCGAGGTGTTCGGGGTCCGCGGGCAGGTGCGACCGGGGCCGGCCGGGGGCCGGACCCTTGACGTCTGGGGGCTCGCCGATGCCTGAGAAGTCCACCGGGGTCGGCGACGACGACGAGGTGATGCACCCCCCGGGTCCCGTCGCCGCCGTGTACGCGGGCATCGCGGCACCGCTCGGCGAGTTCGCCCGCACCATCGAGCACGGCTCCGAGGTCCTGCCCGGGACCCTGCTGACGGACCCCGGGTGGCTCGCGGAGCGCGTCGCGGACACCGGACGTCGGTGGGTACACGACGATCCGCGGGTCAACGCGACCCTGTGGTGGTATTCGGCCAGCTCCACCCTGGTCGCCGCCCCGCTGGCGATGTTGCTCGCCGAGGGGGTCGCGCCCGATCCCCGGCCGGAGTGTCTCACCGTGTCCCTGCAGGCGAACGGGTATCTCCGGGCCGCGCGCTCGGACCGGCTCGTGACGTCGGTGAGCTCGTTCTCGCGAGTTCTGGGCCGGGCCCACGAGGCGGTGATCTCCCCGCTCGCCGGCGTCTCCGGTGCGGCACCGCGTGCGTTGTGGGCGATCGCCTCGGACTCGATCGCGGGCCGGGCGCTGGACGCGGGTCGTGCCTTCGGTGACACCGGGCGTGGCTGTGAGCTGGCCCGCGCGGTCTCGCGACCGCCGTTGCTACCGGCGCGCTACACCGACGTTGAGGGGCCCCGCGCCACCCGGCGGTTCGTGCGCCGCGGCTCCTGCTGTCTGATCTACGCCGCGACCTCCGGGGACAAGTGCGTGAGCTGCCCGCGGCGCACCCCCGCCGACCGGCACGCCGGGCTCCTGCGCCGCACCTGATCCGAAGCGCCCGCGCCCCGCCGGCCCCGCGGCGGGGTCCTAGCCGTAGCGCCCATGACCGAGCCGCCGGGCCAGGCGCCGAGCGCGCTGCAGATCGGCGAGCAGCTCCCTGCCGGTCCACCGCCGGCGGGCGGTCCCGGCCTCCTCGGCCTCGTGGACCAGCTCGACCATGCGTGCGCAGGCCGGCGCCTCCATCCCGAGACGGCGGGCCATGCTCACCACCTCACCCTGGAGGACGTCGATCTCGGTGGGCCGTCCCCGGACCAGGTCGTCGTTCATGGACGACGTCCCGTCCGCGTCGACCCGCATGACAGCCCTGGCGAGCCGGCGGAAGGCCGGCGTGGGCAGCCGCATGACGAACGGCAACATCCCGGCGGGGACCGCGACGGGCACCCGTGGCACCACGCCGGCGGCGGTGAAGACCCGGTTGGCCTCGATCTGGCAGAGCGCCACGCATCGTCGCAGGTCCCTCTCCAGGAGCTCGGTGCGCAGCGGCAGGCCGGACAGGGCCTGGACGGCGTTGTTGAGGTTGAGCAGCACCTTGCCGTGCAGCACGGCCTGGATGTCGTCGGTGGCGCGGACCCGCAGGTCGGCCTCCGTCATCACGCGGATGAGGGGCGCGGCCAGGGGATGCTCGGCGACCCGGATCTCACCGCGGCTGGTCCGGCGATAGGTGGCGGGCCCGGTCCGGGCCACGTTGAAGGGGATGACCCCCGCGATCACTGGCGTGGACCGCACCCCGTCCCGGATCTGATCCGCCGAGTGCAGCCCGTTCTGCATCCCCACCACGATCGTGCCCGGCCGGAGGAACGGGACGAGTTCCTCGGTGGCCGCGGCGGTCTGGCCGGCCTTGGTGCACACCAGGATCACGTCCGAGCGCCGTACGGATTCGGGGGTCGTGGCCAGGGTCAGGGCGTCGGCCGGTACGTGCAGCCGGTCGCCCTCGCCCTCCCCCGATTCCACTGTCAGACCCACCGCCCGGATCGGGTCGAGGACGTGGGGGCGCCCGACCAGGGTCACGTCGGCGTGGCGGGCGAGTCGGCCGCCCAGATAGCAACCGACCACGCCGGCGCCGATGACGGTGATGCGCAGGGGGGAGTCCGAGCCGGTCATGGTGCCGCTGACGTTACGACACCTTCGCCTATGCGGCGGTGGGTTCGCGCGGCGGGGTCACCGCGACGGCACGGGTCGCGCGGGGGTTCTCAGCGGGGTCTCGGCCTGAGCACGATCTCGGTCGGGTGGGCGTCGGGGTTCGCCTCGAGCGCCTGCCGGATCGCGGTGGCCACCGAGTCGGCGGCGAGGTGGTCCGACGGGTCGTAGGTCCCGCCCTCCCGGGCGATGATCGCGCGCTGCATGTCGGTGTCCACCCGGCCGGGGTGGATCGAGGTGACCCGCAGGGCGGGTTCCTCCCCGCGGAGGGTGTCGGTGACGGCGCGGGCCGCGAACTTGGAGGCGCTGTAGGAGCCCCAGCCCGGCTTGGCGGTGGTCCCCGCGCCGGAGTTGACGACGACGACGTGGCCCCGGGCCGCGCGGAGCGCCGGGAGCAACACCCGGGTGAGCTCGACCACCGCCAGCACGTTGACCTCGAACGCGCGGCGCCACTGGGCCGCGTCGGACTTCTCGATACTGCTGAGCTCGGCGACCCCGGCACAGTGGACCAGCCCGTCGAGGGTGTCGATCCCGCCGGCGGCCAGCGCGACCCCGTCCACTGTCGTGAGGTCGGCGGTCACGACCCTGGCGGATCGGCAGGCCCGGGCCACCGAGTCCAGTGCGTCGGTGTCGCGGCCCACCAGAACCAGGTCGTGTCGGGACTGCAACGCCCTGGCGGTGGCCGCGCCGATTCCGCGGGAGGCTCCGGTGACGACAACTGTGCTCATGCCGGGCAACGGTAGACGCCCGGGGGGCCTCAACGAGTGGTGTCGGTTCGGTCGAAGGCGTCGAGCAGCGCGGTGAGGGCCGGGACCGCCGCGGAGAGGGTCTCCCGTTGTTCCCGGGACAGTCGGGACAGTTGCTCGGCGAAATCCCGGTCGCGGGCCCGGAGCACCTGGTCGATGCGGGCGCGACCGAAGTCGGTGAGCTCCACGCAGACCCCGCGTCCGTCGGATTCGTCCGGCACCCGCCGCACGTAACCCATGCTCTCGACGACGGTCACAGAATTGCTGGTCGTGGGGATCCGGACGTTCTCCAACCGGGCCAGGTCGCTCATCCGGAGCCGGCCGTGGCAGGCGAGCGTGTGCAGGATCGAGGTCTGCGCCCGACTGAGCGCGTACCGGGTGCTCTGCCGCCTGGCCAGCAGGTCCAGTCGCAGGAGAAGGGGACGGAACTCCGTCGCCAGGCCGCTCGTCACGGTGTCCATGTCACTGTGTCCGTTTCACGGTGTTCATTCCTCGGCGTTCATTCCACAGGGTTCATTCCACAGGGCCCATTCCGCAGGGTTCATTCCAGAGTGCCCATCCGGTGCCCCCTGACGAGCGCGTCCCCCACAGCCGCATGAGTGGAATGTAAGCACGTTCCCGCGCGGTCATGGGGCGTCATCCCGGGCCCGTGGGGGATACTGTCGGCATGGGTTTGTATCACCAGGTCTCCGGCTCCGGTCCCACCGTCGTTCTGATCCACGGCGTCTGTCATCGCGCTCACGCGTGGGATCCGGTCGTCCCGCTGCTCACGGACCGTTTCCGGGTGGTGGTGGTGGACCTGCCCGGGCACGGGGAGTCGGCGGCGCTCCCGGACGCGGGCGACGTGCTCGAGTACATGATCGATCAAATGGTGGAGCTCATCGGGGAGGTCGTGCCGGAGGGGGAACGTCCGCACGTCGCAGGGAACTCCCTCGGCGGCTTCCTGGCCCTGGAGCTGGGCGCCCGTGGATTGGCGAGCAGCGTCACCGCGCTCTCGCCGGCCGGGTTCTTCCGTTCCGACGCGGACTTCCGCTACACCGTGACCGTCTTCCGCGGCCTGCAGCGGGTTGCCGGAAAACTGGGACGACACATCCCCACGCTCACCGAGCGGGCTGCCGGCCGCGCGGTGATGATGGGCGTGTTCTGCGCCAGGCCGTGGCGGTATCCGGCCGAGGCCGCGGCGATCGACGGTGAGGCGATCGTCACCAACACCGTGTTGGAACGCGCAGACCGCGGCACGTTCCTGTTCACCGCGCCGGTCGACGAGGACCTGCCGATCACCATCCGGTGGGGGAGGTTCGACCTGGTCCTGCCGGTGCGGCAGGCCAAGCTCGCCGCGCGGTTGTTCCCGCAGGCACGGGTGGAGATCGCGGCCGACGGGCACGTTCCGATGTCGGACGATCCGGAGGGCGTCGCCGCCTCGATCGCCGCGACCGTCGAGCGAGGGCTCGCATACGCGGGGCCGGGAAGCCGGGTCTGACCGGCCCCGCGTATGACCGATCAGGAGCCCAGGGAACCCGTCGCGAGAGAACCGGAGCCGCCGGTGAACCCGTCCTTCCACGCCACGACCGTCGACGGTCGCGGCTGAGAGGTCCCGCCGTCCGGCCAGTAGGAGGAGGGGTTCTCGATCGAGGCGCCGTCCGTTTCGCCCGGGTGCTGGACGTTGACGATCGCCCGGTTCTCGAACAGCAGCGGGCCGCAGGTCTCCGCCCCCACCGGCACGGTGAGGAACAGCTTGGTCTCGCCCCGGTTCGGTCCCTCGGTGGACACCGAGTACAGGCCGTCGTTGAACCCGAGTGCGTTGCCGTCGGTGGACACCCACAGGCCGCCGGCCGGATCGAAGGCCACGTTGTCCGGGCATGAGATGGGGCTGACCTTGGACTTGTCGAAGCCGCCGAAGTAGGTGTCGGCGGCGGCCGGGTCACCGCACACCAGCAGCAGATTCCACCCGAAGGCCGTTCCGGCGTGGTCGTCGGTGATCTCGACGACCTGACCGTGCTTGTTGGTATGCCGGGGATTGGCCTCGTCGACCTGGTCGACCGTGCGACGGGAGTTGTTGGTGAGCGCCATGTAGACCTTGCCGGTGGTGGGGCTGGGTTCGACGTCCTCGGGGCGGTCCATCTTGGTGGCCCCGACCGCGTCGCCCGCCATGCGGGTGTGCACGGCCACCTGCTCCGCGGTCATGCCGGTGACGTGGGAGACGGCGTTGCCGGCGGGGTCCACGGTCATGAGCGGGATCCAGGCACCGGTCCCGTCGAACGCGCCGTCGGAGGGGAGTGAGCCCGAGCCGTCGATCTCGGACTCCGGGGAGTTCCCGGTGAAGGTGGCCACGTACAGGGTCCCCTCGTCGAGGATCTTCATGTTCTGGGCCCGGGCCGCGGCGGTCCGCCCGGGTACGACCTTGCGGCTGGAGACGAACTTGTACAGGTAGTCGAACCGCTCGTCGTCGCCCGAGTAGAGCACGACGGTCCCGTCGGCGGTCACGTGGACGGTGCCGCCCTCGTGCTTGAACCTGCCGAGCGCGGAGTGCTTGACGGGGGTCGAGTTCGGGTCCCAGGGGTCCACCTCGACGACGTAGCCGAACCGGTTGACCTCGTTGGGCTCGGCGGCCAGGTCGAAGCGGTCGTCGAACTCCTCCCACCGGCGGCCGGAGGTGGAGACGGAGATGCCGTACCGGCTGTAGGCCGCCAGCCGGGTGGGATCGGTGACGCCGGAGGAGGTACCGAAGTACTGGTTGAAGTTCTCCTCCCCGGAGAGCACGGTCCCCCACGGGGTGTGTCCCCCGGCGCAGTTGTTGAGGGTCCCCAGCACGCGGGTGCCGGTCGGGTCGGCGGTGGTACGGGTGAGCGCACCGACGGCGGGGCCGCGGAGCTCGAAGGGAGTGGTCGCGGTGATGCGGCGGTTGTAGGAGCCCATCACGGGGTCGAGTCCACCGTCGCCTGCGCGGCTCGCGAGCTCGACGACGGTCAGCCCGTGTGCGGCCCATGCGGTCTCGACCTGCGCTCGGGTGGGCGCGTCCGGGTCGTACCCGCGGAACATCGACGGCTCGGTCGTGTACTCGTGGTTGACGATCAGCAGGAACCGGCCGTCGCGGTCGTCCATGGGGTACAGGACCGCGAGGTCGCAGTTGTAGCCGTACTGCAGGGCCTGCGCCGCGGCCGACTGGTTCTCGAAGTCGAAGGCGGGCGCACCGGGGATCACCGGGTCGCCCCAGCGGATCACCACCTGGCTCGAGTGCCCGGCCGGGACCGTGACGGCGTCCGCGGTGTTGGGAGACACCGGAGTGAAACCGGTATCGAGCGTTCCGCCGCCCGAGGACCCGAGCGCGCCCGCGGAGCCGGTGCCCAGCGATCCCTGAGCGGCCACCGTGGCGGGGAGGGCGTGGGCCCCGCCGACGGCGAGTGCGACGACGCCGGCGGCCTTGAGCGCGCCCCGGCGGCTGATCCCGGTGGCGACATCGCCGAAGTAGGGGTTGTCACTGGTGTTGGGGACGGGTGCCGCGCACTGGTCACCGCACTTGTACAGACAGGTCACGTGCTGACGGTTGGAGATGCCGGGGCTGGCGAGCGGAAGCAGACGACGGACTGACAACGGGTCTCCCTGAAGACGTGTGGGCCCCGCGCGGGCGCACGAGGACGCTGTGACCCTAGGGAGCCCGGGCTACGGGCCGGGCGTGGTGGGGACACGCGGGGATGAACTGTGCGCGCAGTGTGGGTGAACTACGGAGTGGTGGCGCTACAGTCGTCGTGTTCGCCCTCTATCTCGGATCGCCCGGCACGTTCGACGCCGGTGAAGGGAAAATTTCGCATGGCTTCGGTGACCTTCGAGAACGTGTCCATCGTCTACCCGGGCGCCGCGCGGCGTAGCGTGGACCGACTCGATCTGGAGATCGCCGACGGCGAGTTCCTCGTCCTGGTCGGGCCGTCGGGCTGCGGTAAATCCACCACGCTGCGCGCGCTCGCCGGGTTGGAGGACGTCTCGGCCGGGCGCATACTCATCGGCGACAGGGACGTCACCGGCACCCAACCCAGGGACCGGGACATCGCGATGGTGTTCCAGAACTACGCGCTCTACCCGCACTACACGGTCCGGGAGAACATGGGTTTCGCGCTGAAGCTGGCCAAGGTGCCCAAGACGGAGATCGTCGAGCGGGTGGACCGGGCGGCGCGGATGCTCGATCTGACCGACTACCTGGACCGCAAACCCAAAGAGCTCTCCGGTGGCCAGCGCCAGCGGGTGGCCATGGGCCGGGCGATCGTGCGCGACCCCCGCGTCTTCCTCATGGACGAGCCGCTGTCGAACCTGGACGCCAAGCTCCGCGTGGCCACCCGCTCCCAGATCGCCAAACTGCAGCGTGACCTGCACACCACCATGATCTACGTGACCCACGACCAGGTCGAGGCCATGACCATGGGGGACCGGGTGGCGGTGCTCCAGGACGGCATCCTGCAGCAGGTCGACACGCCCCGCGAGCTCTACCACAATCCGGTCAACGCGTTCGTCGCCGGATTCATCGGCTCCCCGGCCATGAACCTCTTCCAGGCACCCGTCGCGGACGGCAGGGTCGACCTCCGGGGCTTCGGCGAGCCGGTGCCGCCCGGGGCGGGCCGGCGGGTGACCGTCGGTGTCCGCCCCGAGCACCTGCGGATCGCCGCCGACGGCGACGGGCTGCGGGTGACGGTCGACCTGGTCGAGGAGCTGGGTGCTGACAGCTACCTGCACTGCTCCACCGACGACGGTCACCCGGTGGTCTACCGCGCCGAACAGGGCGTCCACCCGCGCAAGGGTGAGACCCTGCACCTGGAGGCGCACGACGGCGAGGTCCGCTTCTTCGACGTGGAGACCGGGGCACGGCTGCGCTGAGAACGCGGGTATCCCCGTCACTCCCCGCCACGCCAGGGAGTGCGCGCGAACCCGACATCTGTTGTTGTTAGAGTGTCGCGTGTGACCTGGCTCTCGTAACGCTCGCGGCGCGGGGGTCACGGGGAATCGGCGCCGTGGACGCAGATGGTCCGTCGCCACCGCCCTCGCGTGGGTTACGCTCAGCAGGTCCTCAGTGAGACCCGTGTCACACCGATGCCGGTCCACTGACCGTCGGCACACGCCGATGGGAGTCGAGACACGACAGTAGGAGAAGGCACATGGCCGTTCACGGCAGGTTCCTCAAGGCGGCGGCGGCCGCGTCCATCGTCGCGGTGGTATCCGCGGGCTGTTCCTCCGGTGGAGGAGAGGGCGACGAGCAGGCGGATGCCGGCACCTCGGGCGTCGGTCCGATCACCTTCGCGATGGGCAAGAACGACACCGACAAGCTCCGCCCGGTCATCGAGCAGTGGAACGCGGACAACCCCGACCAGGAGGTGACCCTCCACGAGCTCGCCGGCGAGGCGGACGCCCAGCGCGACACGCTGGTGCAGTCCCTGCAGACGGAGAGCGGGGAGTACGACGCGTTCGCGCTCGACGTCACCGACACGGCCTATTTCGCCGCCAACGGTTGGCTGCAGCCGATCGAGGGCGAGACCGAGGTCGACACCAGCGGATTGATCGACGCCGCGGTCGACTCGGCCACCTACAACGGCACCCTGTACGCCGTTCCGCAGAACACCAACGCCCAGCTCCTCTACTACCGCACCGATCTCCAGCCCGAGGCGCCCGCCAACTGGGGCGCGCTCGTCGAGTCCTGCGGCGCCGCCGCAGAGGCCGCGATCGACTGCATGGTCACGCAGCTCAAGCAGTACGAGGGCCTGACCGTCGCGGCGACCGAGTTCATCAACAGCTGGGGCGGCCAGGTCGTCGGCGACGACGGCCAGACCCCGGAGCTCGACAGCGAGGAGACCCGCGCCGGCCTGACCGCGCTGGTCGATGCCTACAAGAGCGACGTCATCGCCATGAAGTCTGACGGCTTCACGGAGGAGGAGACCGCGCAGGCGTTCCTCGGCGGCCGCACCATGTACGCCTACAACTGGCCGTACATGTACGAGTCGGCCCAGACCGACCCCACCTCGGAGGTCCAGGGCAACTTCGACGTCGCGCCCATCGTCGGACCGGACGGGCCGGGCAAGTCCACCCTCGGCGGCTACAACAACGCCATCAACGTCTACTCGGAGAACAAGGCCACGGTGAAGGCCTTCCTCGAGTACGTCATCTCCGAGGACGTCCAGATGGGCTTCGCCCAGGAGTCGTTCCCCCCGGTGCTGTCCTCGATCTACGACGACGAGGCACTGCAGCAGGAGTTCCCGTACATGGGCGCACTCAAGGCGGCCCTGGACAACGCCGAGCCCCGTCCGGTCACCCCGTTCTACCCGGAGGTGACCAAGGCGATCCAGGACAACACCTACGCCGCACTCAAGGATCAGAAGAGCATCGATCAGGCGCTCACCGACATGAGCGCCGCGATCCAGCAGGCCGAGTGACCGCTGGTTCCTGACATGCGGCCGGTGGGCCCCGGGTAACGTTCTCCGGGGCCCACCGGCCTCACTGGGTGGAGGCCGGCGTGATCCGACGAGGAGCTGACGAATGACGACGAGCGAGAAAGCTCCCGCTCCGCTGGTCCGCAAGAGGTTCGACTGGCGGCCGGTCTGGATGGTGGGCCCCGCGCTCGTCATCCTCGCGGTGGTGATCGGCTACCCGATCGTCCGCGCGGTCTACCTGTCCTTCATGGCCGACCGCGGCCTGGATCCATCCACCGGCATGTTTTCCGCCGGCGGTTTCGTCGGTATCAAGCACTACCTCTACTGGCTCACCCAGGCGTGCCCCGCGCCGACCGGCGACGGCACCGTCACCTGCCCACCGGGCGTTTCGGCCACGGACTTCTGGCCGGCCATGGGCAACACCATGCTCTTCACGGTCACCACAGTCTCGCTCGAGACCGTGCTCGGATTCGCGATGGCCGTGGTCATGGGTAAGAGCATCTGGGGCCGCTCGCTACTGCGCGCGGCGGTACTGATCCCGTGGGCGATCCCCACTGCGGTCACCGCCAAATTGTGGGCGTTCATCTTCGCCGACCAGGGCATCGCCAACAAGCTCCTCGGCGCCGACATCGCGTGGACCACGGACCCCTTCTACGCCCGCATCGCCATCATCGTGGCGGACACCTGGAAGACTGCTCCCTTCATGGCGTTACTCATCCTCGCGGGTCTGCAGATGATCCCCGGGGACGTCTACGAGGCGGCCCGCGTCGACGGGGCGTCCAGATGGCAGCAGTTCACGAAGATCACCCTCCCGTTGGTCCGCCCCGCCCTCATGGTGGCGATCCTGTTCCGCACCCTCGACGCGTTGCGCATGTACGACCTGCCGGTGATCCTGGTGTCGGCCAACTCCAACTCGCCCACGGCCACCATCTCCATGCTGGTGGTCAACGAGATGCGGATGGGCAACTTCAACAGCGCCTCAGCGATATCGACCCTGGTCTTCCTCCTGATCTTCGCCGTGGCGTTCATCATGGTGAGGTTCCTGGGCGCCAACGTCGTGGAGGACCGCACCGGCAAGAAGGAGGAGATCCGGTGAGTCACCGCGCGTCCGAACCGAGTTCCTCGCCGGCCAGGGGGTCGTCCACCTCGTCGTCGTCCCTCCCCGGCGCGCACAGCGACGTGAACAACGACGATCTCCGCGCGCCCCGCAAGCCCCTCGGCCGGACCGTCGGCACCTACGTCGGCGCCGTGCTGATCCTGATCTGGGGGTTGGCGCCGTTCTACTGGATGCTCGTCACCGCGTTCCGCGACAATCAGTTCGCGTTCTCGGCCAACCCGCTGCCCTCCCACGTCACCCTGGACAATTTCGGCGAGGCGCTGTCCACCTCCGCGGGGAACGACTTCCTGGGCGCAATCATCAACTCGCTGATCATCGGCGCGGTCACCACGACCGTCGCCCTGCTGTTCGGGGTGTTCACGGCCTACGCGCTGGCCCGCGTCGACTTCCGGGGCAAGTTCCTGGTCACCGGCATCATCCTCGCCGCCTCGATGTTCCCCGGTGTCGCGCTGGTGACACCGCTGTTCCAGCTGTTCACCGACATCGGCTGGATCGGCACCTACCAGGCGCTCATCATCCCCAACATCTCGTTCGCGCTGCCGCTGACCATCTACACCCTGACGTCGTTCTTCAACGACCTCCCGTGGGAGTTGGAGGAGGCAGCGCGCGTCGACGGCGCCACCCGCGGCCAGGCGTTCATCAAGATCATCCTGCCGCTCGCCGCCCCGGCGCTGTTCACCACCGCGATTTTGGCCTTCATCATCACCTGGAACGAATTCCTGCTGTCTCAGCAGCTGTCCACCACCGCGACGGAGCCGGTCACGGTGGCGATCGCCCGGTTCGCCGGCGTCAACCCGTACACCCCGCCGTACGCAGCCATCATGGCGGCTGGAGCGCTCGTGACCGTGCCGCTGGTGATCATGGTGCTGATCTTCCAGCGGCGCATCGTCTCCGGCCTCACCGCCGGCGGGCTCAAGAGCTGATCGTGGCCCGCAGCGGTGGCGACGCGCTCGGGACCCGGCAGCGGCTGGAGGTCCTGGGCGGGTTCGTCGGCTTCTTCACCGTGTTGGCGCTGGTCAACGCCGCCGGGCTGATCGTGGCCGGGCGGCCGTCGATGCTGGCCTCGTTCGTGCTGGTCCTGATGCTCGGGGCGTCCTGGTACACCTTCCGCGTGTGGCGGCGCGCCGATCGCGCCGTCAACCGCGGGTGAGACCACCGCTCGCCTAGATCGCCAACCCCTGGGCAACGACGTAGACCGCCGAGACGACGGTGGTGATGACCGCAGGTGCGGCTGCCTGGGGCGGGAGTTCACGACTGGTCGGTGGTATCTCCGACCGCGATGACGGCGATGAGGTCGCCGCCCTCGACCTGGGCGATATCGGATATGGCGATGCGTCTGACTGTTCCCGAGCGAGGAGCGGTGATGGCCGCCTCCATCTTCATGGCCTCGACAGTGGCGACGGCATCGCCCTTGGACACTGTCTGTCCCTCACTTGCGGTCATGGTGACCACGCCCGCGAATGGTGCCGCCAGGTGCGAGGGATCGGTACGGTCCGCCTTCTCGGAGACAGGAGCTTCCGCTGCGATCGACCTGTCTCGCACAGCCACGGGGCGAAGCTGACCGTTGAGGATGCACATGACCGTCCGCATACCGGCGTCGTCGGGTTCGGAGATCGCTTCCAAGCCGATCAACAGTTCCACGCCCTTCTCCAAGCGGACGCGGTGCTCGTCACCCTGACGCAGACCGTAGAAGAACTGGTTGGCGGACAATCCCGAGGTGTCGCCGAACCTGTGTCGATGCTCGTCCAGTTCCCTGGCCGGCCCTGGAAAGAGGAGATGGTTCAAGCGATCTCGGCGCTCGGCTGAGGTTCCCGACAGAAGCGCTTCGTCCTGCGATGTCAAGGGCGCCTCGCCCCGGCCTGGACTGCGTCCGTGGAGTGCTGTGCTGCGGAACGGCTCAGGCCAGCCTCCGGCCGGGGCGCCGAGGTCTCCGCGCAGGAATCCGATCACCGAATCGGGAATGTCGAACCGCGCTGGGTCCGAGGAGAATTCCTCCACGGACACTCCGGCGCCTACCAGGTGAAGAGCGAGGTCGCCCACCACCTTCGAGGACGGAGTGACCTTGATCAGCCGGCCCAGCAGGCGGTCGGCATCGGCGTACGCCTTCTCGATTGCTTCGAAGCGATCGCCCAGACCGAGTGCAACGGCTTGTTGCCTGAGATTGGAGAGCTGACCGCCCGGAATCTCGTGGGTGTAGACCCGGCCTGTCGGGGCGGGGAGCCCGGATTCGAACGGCGAGTAGACCTTGCGGAGTGCCTCCCAATAGGGTTCGAGGTCGCACACCGCTCGGAGGTCGAGCCCGGTGTCGTGATCGGTGTGTGCAGCCGCAGCGACTATTGCCGACAGTGCCGGCTGGCTGGTGGTTCCCGCCATAGCAGCCGATGCACCGTCGACCGCGTCCGCGCCGGCCTGCCACGCTGCGAGGTAGGTGGCGAGCTGACCGCCCGGGGTGTCGTGAGTGTGCACGTGGACGGGTAGGTCGAAGTTCTTGCGAAGCGCGGTGACCAGCGTTGTGGCAGCTGGGGCACGGAGCAGTCCGGCCATATCCTTGATCGCCAGGACGTGGGCGCCGGCGTCGACGATCTGCTCGGCCAGCCGTAGGTAGTAGTCGAGGGTATACAGCGATTCGTTGGGGTCGGACAGGTCACCGGTGTACGACATGGCAACCTCGGCGACGGTCGTTCCGGTGGACCGGACCGCGTCGATGGCAGGACGCATCTGATCGACGTTGTTCAGCGCATCGAAGATCCGGAATATGTCCACACCGGTGGCGGCGGCCTCGTTGACGAACGCAGTAGTGACGCGCTCGGGGTAGGGCGTGTACCCGACGGTGTTCCTGCCGCGCAGCAACATCTGCAGAGCGATGTTCGGTATCGCCTCGCGCAGCGCGGCCAGTCGCTCCCACGGATCCTCGTGAAGGAATCGAAGCGCCACGTCATAGGTGGCTCCGCCCCAGCATTCGACGGACAGCAGTTCCGGAGTCGCTCGCGCCACGTACGGCGCCACCATCAGCAATCCGGACGTTCGCACCCGCGTCGCAAGCAGAGATTGGTGGGCATCGCGAAAGGTGGTGTCGGTGACTCCGACAGCCCTCTGGTCTCTGAGGTCTCGTGCGAAACCCTCGGGTCCGAGTGTGAGCAGTCGTTGTCGCGATCCGGCGGGCGGTGGCACGGAGAGGTCGAGATCGGGCAATTTGTCCTGGGGGTACACCGTGCTCGGCCGGTCGCCGTGCGGCTTGTTCACCGTGACATCGGCGAGGTAGCTCAGAATTTTGGTGCCGCGGTCACCGGAGGAGCGAGAGGCCAACAAATGCGGCCTCTCAGCGATGAACGAGGTGGTCACTCGTCCGCCTCGGAAGTCAGGATCATCGAGCAGGCTCTGCAGGAACGGAATGTTGGTCGATACTCCGCGGATCCGGAACTCGGCCAGGGCTCGACGCGACCTGGCCGCAGCATCTTCGAAGGTGCGTCCACGGCACGTGAGCTTCACCAGCATCGAGTCGAAGTACGCGCTGACCTCAGCGCCCAACGTCGTGCCACCATCCAGGCGGATGCCGGCACCGCCCGGCGTACGGTACGCGGTGATCCGTCCGGTGTCGGGCCTGAAGTCGTTGGAGGGGTCCTCGGTAGTGATTCGGCACTGCATGGCTGCGCCCCGAATTCGAATGTCGTCCTGATGCAACCCCAGTTCCGCAAGCGATTCGCCGGCAGCGATCCGCAGCTGTGACTGCACCAGGTCGACGTCGGTGATCTCTTCGGTGACCGTGTGTTCGACCTGAATGCGCGGGTTCATCTCTATGAACACGTGGTTCCCATCTCGGTCGACGAGAAATTCCACGGTACCGGCGCACGAGTAGCCGATCTGCTTCGCGAAAGCCACTGCATCAGCACAGATGCGATCCCGCAGCGCCGAATCCAGGTTCGGAGCAGGAGCCAGTTCGACGACCTTCTGGTGCCGCCGCTGCACCGAGCAGTCCCGCTCGAAGAGATGAATGACATTGCCGTGGGTGTCGGCGAGAATCTGAACTTCGATGTGACGAGGCTCGATCACGGCTTGTTCCAGGAAGACGGTGGCGTCGCCGAACGCGGACTCAGCCTCGCGCGCGGCGGCCTCTATGGCCTCACGCAGGTCAGCAAGGTCCGTCACGCGACGCATGCCGCGGCCACCACCGCCCGCCACAGCCTTGACGAACACCGGGAACGTCATCGAGCCGGCGGCAGCCATCAGAGCGTCGACATCGGTGGAGGGCTCCGAGGACGCAAGTACCGGCAGCCCAGCCTCACGAGCGGCCGCGATCGCTCGCGCCTTGTTCCCGGTCAACTCCAACACATCCGGAGTCGGCCCGACGAAAGTGATGCCGGCCTCGGCGCACGCGGAAGCCAGTTCGGGGTTCTCTGACAGGAAGCCGTATCCCGGGTAGACGGCGTCGGCCCCGGCGCGTACTGCCGTGTCAATGATCAACGGCACTGACAGGTAGTTGCGGACCGGATGGCCTGCCTCGCCGATCTCGTACGCCTCGTCCGCTTTGGTGCGATGAACCGAATTTCGGTCCTCTATCGGAAATACAGCCACGGTCGAGGCTCCGAGCTCGTAGGACGCGCGGAACGCCCTGATGGCGATCTCACCGCGATTGGCAACAAGCACCTTGGAAAACATCTGGGGGAACTCCTCGGGTGGGTCGTCAGAGGCGGGCGGTGGAATGCGCTACGTCCAAGTCGAAGTCTGCCGCGCCATCGCCGACGACGTTGCGGAGAAAAGTGAAATCTGCCACGTGACCGACTAGTGTGACGGTATCGTCACACATGATGAGATCAGCAGTCAATGCGCACGGAGGCTCGGGCCAGTGCTCGAGAAGGTGGTTGCGGCAGGGGCGCGGCGCTCACGCCGCTCGCTCCACGGGCGAGCACTCCAACTCGCTCCACGACTTCCGCTGTGAACGGAACCAAGCAGCGTGCGGCACTGAGTCACGCACCCGGCCCGTGCCGGACGAATTCTTTCAAGGAGGAAGATCATGACCGGCAGCGACATCGACCGTCACCGCTCGACGAACAAGGACTTTGACGTGGATGTCATCGTCATCGGGCTGGGCCCGACAGGTGCGACGGCCGCGAACCTCCTCGGTCAGCGCGGTATCCGGACCGCTGTCATCGAGCGTGACACCTCCATCTACCCGAGGCAGCGTGCGATCGCCTCAGATGAGGACGCGCACCGCGTATGGCAGGGCCTCGGATTGTTCGACGAGATGCTCAAGACGATGTCATCGGATGTCCGCGTGCATTTCAAACACGGGGACAGAACCTTCTTGTCGATGACCTCCTCCAAGAGTCGCGACCAGGGCGTGCCGGGCATGTGCTACTACCATCAGCCCGAACTGGAGCGTGTGCTGCGCGAAGGAATGGACAGGTATTCGACCGTCACCCTGATGCCTGGCCTTGACGCGGTCGGACTCGAGCAGGACGGCGACGGGGTGACGGTCTCTCTCCGTCAGGTCGATGGGGGGCCCGCCCAGGTCATCACAGGTCGATACGTGATCGCGTGCGACGGTGGTTCGAGCCCGATCCGCAAGATGCTGGGAATCGCTTTGCCCGGCAAGCACATCGAGGAACCCTGGTTCGATATCCAGTTGCGTGCTTGGTACGACCTGCCCGTCGACGCACCCTTGGATTTCACCTTCATCTCCGATCCGAAGCGGCCGGGTGTCGACTGCCCGTGCCCGATGGGCTACCACCGGGTCGAGTTCCGGGTGAACGAGGGGGAAACGGTCGAGCAGTTGCAGACCGAAGCCGGTCTGCGCGGCCTTCTGGCTGAACGCGGTATCGACTACGACAAGGTCGAGATATATCGGAGCTGGGGATACACCTTCCATATCCGGCAGGCTGAACAATGGAGCAAGGGCAGAGTGTTCCTGGCCGGCGACGCGGCGCACATCATGCCGCCTTTCGCCGGGCAGGGCGTTTCTTCTGGGGTCCGCGACGTGGCGAATCTGTGCTGGAAGCTCGACGCAGTGGTGAACGGTGGCGCGCGGCCGGACCTGTTGGCGACCTACGAAGCGGAGCGTCGCACGAATGTGGAGCAGCTGACAAAGTTCTCCCTGGGGATCGGGGGGGTAGTCATGCTGGGAAACAGCGCAGCGGTACGACTCCGCGACTCCGCGGCGGGCCTCGTCGCCAAGGTTCCCGGCGTCGGCCCGTGGCTCACCGGAATGGGCCCCAAACCGGTGTACAAGCTGGGCACCGATGAAGGCTTCTTCAGCCGTTCCTCGTCGCTACGCAGTCCCCGTGGCACGTTCATCAAACAGCCCTGGGTGGTCGGATCGGATCTGACACCAGTTCGGTTGGACACCGTCTTGGACAACCAGTGGACGTGGGTCGGCCTCCCGGCGGCACCGATTCCCCGACAGCTTGCCGATGCCGGGGTGGCCGAAGTGAAACTGGAGCACTCGTCGGCCATCGCCTCCCACTCGGTGGCCCGCGGGCACTACGTCGACACTGAGGGGATCCTCGGGAGGCAATTGCGTCGTGCCCGTGCACACGGCTTCCTCGTTCGACCCGACCATTTCATCTACGGCAGCGATCGCGAATTGACCACTGCGGACTACGACCGCGTGGCCAAGGTCGTCGTAGGGGGCCTGCAACTGACGGGCGGGTAGCAGGATTTGCTCCCTCGTCGACCGGGAATTCCGCCGGCCTCACCATCGTGTCGCTTCGGTGCTCATGGTGCCGCCGGACCTCTTCCGGCTCTCGGCGAACCGACCGTCCTCGAAGGGGCGATAGACGAGGGATCCGCAGTGCTCGAACGGACACACGACGATGGCCGCAAGACCGTGGTGGTCCGCACAGACAACGTAAGGAACAGTGTCATGGTTTTCGCTTCTACATCATCCCGGCTCCGCGCGACCCTCTCCTACCTTCCCGAGGTTGTAGGACTGGGACGGACCGCGATCGGCATCGCCCATATGATCGCCCCTGCCAAGGCGAACGAGCTCCTTGCCGGGCCGGACGCGGCTCTGGCAACCACCCGAGCAGCAGCTCGCACCTTCGGGGTCCGCGAGATCTACATCGGCGGAGGGCTGTTCGCCGCGACTCGCTACGCTCCGGTCTCCGTGCGCATGTTGCTACGCGCCGGAGTCGTGGTCGACGTCTGGGATACCGGTGCATTCGCGCTGACGGCGAATCTGCCTCGTCGAACTCGAATCGCGGGTTGCGCAATCGCCGGGGGATTCGCGATAGCCGGAGTGCTTGCCGAGTTGCAGCTCCACGAACGCCACTGAGACAGCCCCCCGACTTCGGATTGTCGTCAACCCGAAGCAAGTCGCGCGGCGGGAACCGTGGGTGTCGTAGTCAGCTGAGGATCGGACGGTCGACTCCGGGTTCGCGACTCCGGGTTCGGCAACCAGTGACATCCGAGTTCGTGGTCCGACGGGCGTCAGCGGCCGTCGCGCCAGGCCACCAGCGACTCCACCAGGTCCAGTGGGTAGTCCGGGCCGTTGAGGCCCACCGTGAACAACGTGACGCCCTCGGCGTGCAGGTCCTCCGCGAGTCGCTTCGCCTCGTCGGGCGAGCTGGCGCCGCCGATCTCGGTGGAGCGCTCGATCTGGGCGGGATCGCGCCCCACATCAGCGCAGTGCCGGGCCAGCACCTCGGACTTGTGGCGGTAGGTCTCCACGTCCACGAACGAGTGCCAGATGTCGGCGTGGCGGGCCACGTGACGCAGGGTCTTCTTCTCGCCACCGCCGCCCAGCAACACGGGGATGTCCCGTGTCGGGGCGGGCGTGAGCCTGGCGAAGCGCTGTTCGATCCGCTCGAGTGAGTGCCCGAGGTCGTCGAGCCGCGACCCCTTGGTGCCGAACTCGTAGCCGTACTCGGCGTAGTCCCGCTCGAACCACCCGCTGCCCAGGCCCAGGATCAGGCGGCCCCCGGAGATGTGGTCGACGGTCCGCGCCATGTCGGCGAGCAGGTCGGGGTTCCGGTAGGTGTTGCAGGTGACCAGGGCGCCGATCTCCACCCGTTCGGTCTGCTCGGCCCACGCGGCGAGCATCGTCCAGCACTCGAAGTGGGCACCGTCGGGGTCGCCGTACAGCGGGAAGAAGTGGTCCCAGTTGAAGACCACGTCCACGCCTGCGTCCTCGGAGCGGCGGACGGCGTCGCGCAGGAGCCCGTAGTCGGGCGCGTGCTGGGGCTGGAGTTGGACGGCGATGCGGACCGGGCGTTCGATCTCTGGGGTCATGCCCACCAGTGTGGTCCGCATCGCCGTCCCGTGCACCCGGCTCGCGCTACTTCTCGCGTTCGAGGACAAACCAGAAGTGCTCACCCTCGTTGATGGTCCCCCGTCCGTTCATCACGGCCAGGAGGGTGTCGGGATCGACGACGGCGAAGTGGTCGATCACCGGCAGCCGGTCGTACACCATGGACGCGCACGGGCGGCCGCGGAAGGAGACCTCCCAGAGCGAGGCCCCGCCCCCGCCCGTGGCGGAGGTGTCGGGGACGACCGATCCGGAGTCGTCGGTGACCAGGATCGGGTCCACCTTGCGGGAGTCGGTGAAGTCCTTGCCCCACCAGCGCATCTGGCCGAGCATCGCGAACATCGGGTGCCCGGTGTCGAGGCCGGTGCCCCGCCAGCGGCTCCCGGCGATCTCGTCGATCCCGGCGGGCTCGAGCGAGTCCCAGAGCGCCGCCACCCGGTCGGCGGGGACGGTCTCGAGGGCCCGGATCGCGGTCAGCTCGTCGGCGTGTGTCGTGCTCACAGTCCGTACGTCTTCCCGATGATGTCGCGCTGGACCTCGTTGGTGCCGCCGTAGATGGTGGACACCACGGCCTGGCGGACCAGGCGTTCCATGCCGTATTCGGTGGCGTAGCCGTAGCCGCCCATCGACTGCATGCACTCCAGGGTGACGCGCTTGCTCAGCTCGCTGGCCTTGAGCTTGGCCATCGAGGCCTCGCGGGGGAACAGTGCCTGGGGGTCGGAGTCATCGATCTTCTTGGCCACGGCGTAGACCAGCAGGCGCGTGGCCTCGATCTCGGTGGCCAGGTCGGCCATGCGGTGGCGGATGACCTGGAACGTACCGACGGGGCGACCGAACTGCTCCCGCTCGCGGACGAACGTCAGGCAGTCGTCGAAGGCGCGCTGGGCCACGCCGAGTTGCATCGCGGCCAGGATGAGCCGCTCGGTGTTGAGCCCGGTCATGAGCTGCTTCCAGCCGCCCCCGACCTCGCCGATCACCGAGTCCGCCGGGAGGCGCACGTCGGTGAAGTACAGGTCGTTGACCTCTTTGCCGCCCATGGTCTCGATGCCGGTGATCTGCAGGCCCTCGATGTCGGCGGGGACGTCGAACATGGTGATGCCCTCGTGCTTGGCACCCGACGAATCGGTGCGCGCCACGAGCAGGATGCGGTCGGCGAAGTGGGCGTTGGAGCACCAGGTCTTCTGGCCGGTGATGACCCAGTCGTCGCCGTCGCGGACGGCCTTGCACCGCAGCGCCGCGACGTCGGACCCGGCGCCGGGCTCGGACATGGAGATGGACAGGGTGCCACCACCGACGACCAGCTCGAGGGCGCGCCTGCGCTGCTCCTCCGTGCCGAACTTCTGGTAGGCCGCCGCGGTGATGAGGGTGGGGCCGATGCCGCCGATGGGAGCGAGACCGCGCAGGGAGTGCTCGAGCAGCAGGCAGAGCTCCACGGCTCCGGCGTCGGCGCCCCCGTACTCCTCGGGGATGGTCAGGCCCAACCAGCCGAGGTCGGCCATCTTGGAGTAGATCTCGGGCGAGTGGGTGCCACCCTCCGTGGTGAGCTCACTTCTCTTCTCGACGCTGCCGACCTCGCGTGCGCAGAAGTCATCGATGGACTTCGCGAAGTCTCGCTGCTCTTCGGTGAGGATGTCGAACACTTCTGGCCTCGGTTTTCTGTCAGGGGGTGACGGTGACGGGCAGGGTGGACTAACGTGGCCCGTATCACCGTACGGTACATCAAATATATGTGATCGTAATCAGGAGGATCCACATGACGACGACCGAACCCGACAAGACCGGCCCCACCTTCGAGAGCCTGGACCCCCGCGACGGCGCCGTGCTGGCCCGGTACCCCGTCGCGGGCCCCGAGGAGGTGGCGCTGGCCGTCGAACGCGCGCGCGCCGCCGCCCGCTGGTGGGCCGCCCAGGGGCCGCGCGGCCGCAGGGAGTGGCTGCTCGAGTACAAACGCGCCATCTCCTCCCGCGCGGAGGAGCTGGCCTCGCTCATCTCGGCGGAGACCGGCAAGCCGGACGAGGACGCGACCCTGGAGGTCATGCTCACCGTCAGCCACCTGGAGTGGGCGGCCAAGAACGCCGACAAGGTGCTGCGGCGCCGGTCGGTCTCCGCAGGACTGCTCATGAGCAACCAGGCGGCCTACGTCGAGTACCAGCCCTACGGGGTCGTCGGCGCGATCGGACCCTGGAACTACCCTGCGTTCACCCCGATGGGCACCCTCTCCTACGCGATGGCCGCCGGCAACGCGGTCGTGTTCAAGCCCAGTGAGCTCACGCCGGGCGTCGGCGTCTGGCTCTCCGAGGTGTGGGATTCGCTCGGCGCGTCGCAGCCTCTCTTCCAGACCATCACCGGTGACGGTTCGACCGGCGCCGCGCTGTGCAGGGCGGGCGTGGACAAGCTGGCGTTCACCGGGTCGGCCGCGACGGGCCGCAAGGTCATGGCGGCCTGCGCGGAGACGCTGACCCCCGTCGTCATCGAGGGTGGCGGCAAGGACGCGTTCCTGGTGGACGCCGACGCCGACCTGGACTCGGCGGTCGACCAGGCGGTCTTCGGTGCCATGGGCAACGCGGGCCAGACCTGCGCCGGTGTCGAGAGGATCTACGTCCACCAGGACGTCCGGGACGCCTTCGTCCACAAGTTCACCGCGAAGGTCCGGGCGCTGACCCCGGGTACCTCGGTGACCTCCAGCTACGGTCCGATGACACTGCCGGCGCAGATCGACATCGTCCGACGTCACGTCAAGGACGCGCTGGCCCGGGGCGGTTCCGCGGTGATCGGCGGCGAGGAGTCGATCGGCGACAGGATGGTCGAGCCCGTCGTCCTGGTCGACGTCCCGGAGGACTCCACGGCGATCACGGAGGAGACCTTCGGGCCGACCGTGGTCATCAACGCCGTCGCGGACCTGGAGGAGGCGGTCGAGAAGGCCAACGCCAGCCGCTACGGCCTCGGCGGTGCCATCTTCACCGGAAACCGCAAGCGTGGCCTGGCGCTGGCGGAGAAGCTCGACGTGGGCATGGTGTCGGTCAACTCGTTCCTGGCCTTCGCCGGGATCCCCTCGCTGCCGTTCGGGGGCTCGGGCGATTCGGGCTTCGGCCGCATCCACGGCGCCGACGGGCTGCGGGAGTTCTCCCGGCCCAAGGCCATCACGGCCCAGAAGTTCGCCGCTCCGCTCAACCTCATGACCATGACCCGCAAGCCGCGGGACATCAAGGTGGTCAAGTGGATGCTGGCCAACGTCCAGGGAAAGCTGTGATCGCCCGATGACCGCCACCGCCTCTAGTAGAAGCACACCGGAGGAGCTCCGGGACACGACGACGACGAGGTCCGCGGACGCGGGCCGGGTCACCGTCCCCGGGGTGTTCGGACCGATCCCGTCCGAGCTGGTAGCGGACGCGGGCGCCGCACACCCCGTCACCGCCGAGGTCCCGCTCAAGCCCGGGCGGTGGTACTGGCGGGACCTCGTCTCGACCCTCGACCCGGTCGCCGACGCGGAGGAGATCCACCGCATCACCACCTCCTACGAATTCCCGTGGGACTACCAGCGGGCGCTCGAGCTGGCGCTGTACCGCACGTTCTGCGTCCCGTCGGTGTCGGCGGTGCTGGCGGAGGCCGGCCAGTTCCGCGACAACCCCCAGAAGCGCTACGACGACACCGCGCTGCTGATGGTGGAGCTGGTCGAACACGGCTACGACTCACCTCGGGGCAAAGAGGCGCTGCGGGTGATCAACCGCCAGCACGCGCGGTACGACATCTCAGGCGACGACATGCTCTACGTGCTGTCGACGTTCATCTACGAGCCGCTCGAGTGGATCGACGCGTTCGGTTGGCGGCGCCTGCACCCCAACGAGAGGTTGGCGGCCTTCCACTTCTACCGTGGCGTGGGCCAGCGGATGAAGATCGCCGACATCCCGGAAGACATCGGGGAGTTCCGCCGGTGGCGTGACGACTACGAGGCACGCACCTTCCGCTACGACCGGAACAACGAGCTCATCGGCACGTACACGCTCGAGCTCATGTGTTCGTGGTATCCCGAGGCGGTCCGGCCCGCGGTCCGCAAGGTGGTCCTGTCGCTCGTCGACGACGACATGACCCGGGCCTTCGGTTTCCCGTGGCAACCGCCGTCGAGACGCAGGGCCGCGCACGCCGCGCTTCGGGCCCGGTCCGCGGTGGTCCGGTGGCTCCCGGTTCGTCGCCGGGCGCTCGGGTCCGGTGCGACCGAGAACCGGACCTACCCGGGATACCCGAACGGGTACAGGCCCGCTGACCTGGGCGCGTGCCCCATCCAGCCCCGTGACCGGGTGGGCGACTGCCCGGTGTCGCAGAAGACCGGCTGACGGGGTCCGGGGTCACCCGGGCAGAAGGGTGACCCCGGCCAGCTCGCCGAACCGGGGTGCGGCCGCGGGATGGAAACCCGTGCCCTGACCGCCGTCGAGCACCACCGCGAGGGCGGCCTGGACGCGGATCCGGGCCGTCGACTCGTCGGTGTCCACCCCCGTCCGCGCACGGGCGGCGTCGAGCACCAGCCCGGCCCATCTGTCCAGCTGACGGCGTTGCGCGCAGCGGATCCGTCGCCGGTCCTCGGGAGCCAGTGCCCCGAGTTCGGAGTGGTACAGGATGAGTTCCGGGCCGTGTGAGAACGCGATCGTGACGTACTGGTCGAGCAGATCCCCCAGGACCTCGGCGGGTTCCGAACCCGCGGAGTGGAGGGAGGAGTGCCGGTCGAGTAGGTCCCCCACCAGGGCGGCGGTCCGGTCCACCGAAGCGGTGAGCAGTGCGGACTTGCTGGGGAAGTGTCGGTACAGCGCGGACGCCGCCACGCCCACGTCGGCCCCGATGGCCTCCATCGTCACACTGTCGTAGCCGGAGGAATGAAACCGCTCGATCGCCGCGGTGATAGCGCCCTCGCGAGTGGCCGCCCCTCCTCGGAGGCGGGGAGGGGCGGCCGTCGGAGACTCGGGAGTGGACCGGCGGGGTGCGCGCGGGGCCGGGAGTTGCCCGGGGGACGCCGTCGCGAGGTCGTGGGCGATCGAGGTCATCAACCCCACCGCCTCCGATTCGGTCACCGCGATCCGGTGGGTCGCGAGAGAGGCGACGCAGGCGAGGATCGCCGCGGCGCAGGAGCCCGCTCCGCCCGGGTCCTCGAGACCCGCACTGCGCCGGTGGGCGCGGACCGCGTCGGCCACCCGTCGTCGTATCCGGGTCCCCGCCGCCTCCACCGCCACGCGGTCGTCGGGAGCGAGGTACCGCACCTGCCATCGGTACAACGCGGCACGGCCCCGGTGGTTGAGCGTCGTCCGGGTGACGGAGTCGACGATGCGGTCGAGCTCGTCCGTCCCCGCGTCCGAGGTGGGGGAGACGGTGGTCGCGGCGTCGAGATCTCGGATCAGCAGGGCGGTGGCGTCCGTGAACATCTCGTACTTCCCGGGCACGTGTCGGTAGAGCGCACCGGGCGTCACCCCGAGGCTTTCCGCGATGTGATCCACCCTGGTCGCGTGGTACCCGCGGCGGGCGAACTCCTCGGCCGCCGCCAGTGCTATCTCCGCCCGCCGCGTGTGCGGGAGTGGAGCCGGCGGCAGTGGCGGTGGCAGTGGCGGCGGCGGACCGACGGGAGGGGAGGTCATGGGTACCGGACTCTCGGACGCGGGATCGTCGTGTGATCTTGACAACAGGTTTCGTAGAGGTCATAGTAAACCCGAATTCACAGATATATGTGATCGAATCTGCGCCAATCGCGCAGCGGTCATCACGGACCGGAACAGCAGCGGAAGGGAACACCCACCCATGTCAGTGCCCGAGGCCTACATCTACGACGCGGTGCGGACGCCCCGCGGACGAGGAAAGTCCACCGGTTCGCTCCACAGCGTCGCCCCGATCGACCTCGCCGTCGGTGTGCTTCGCGCGGTGGTCGAGCGCAACGTGAACCTGGACCCGGCCCAGATCGAGGACGTCGTCATGGGCATCGTCTCGCCGATCGGCGAACAGGGAGCGGTCCTGCCGCGCGTCGCGGCGATGGCGGCCGGGTTCCCGGAGACGGTGGCCGGCGTGCAGGAGAACCGCTTCTGCGCCTCCGGGCTCGAGGCCGTCAACCTCGCCGCCCAGAAGGTCCGCGCGGGGTGGGAGGATCTGGTCGTCGCAGGGGGCGTCGAGTCCATGTCACGGGTCCCGATGGGGTCCGACGGGGGAGCCTGGGCGCAGAACCCGAAGGTGAACTACGCGACCTCGTTCGTGCCGCAGGGCATCGGTGCCGACCTCATCGCCACGCTGGAGGGGTTCTCCAGGCGCGATGTCGACGAGTTCGCCGCCCGGTCCCAGGAACTCGCCACTGCCGCGTGGGAGGCCGGGCGCTTCGCGAACTCCGTCGTCCCGGTGGTCGACGAAGTCGGGCAGGTCGTCCTCGATCGGGACGAGCACATCCGGAGCGGCACCACCGCCGACGATCTGGCGGGACTCAAGGCCTCGTTCGCCGCCATCGGCGACCAGGCCGGCTTCGACGCGGTCGCCCTGCAGAAGTACCACTCGCTCGAACGGATCGATCACGTCCATCACGCCGGGAACTCCTCGGGGATCGTCGACGGGGCCACCGCCATGCTCATCGGGAGCGCCGAGGCTGGAGAGCGGGGCGGGATGACACCCCGGGCGCGCATCGTCTCGGCCGCCGTCGTGGGATCGGAGCCCACGATCATGCTCACCGGCCCCACCCCGGCCGCCCGCAAAGCGCTGGCCAAGGCGGGTCTGACGATCGACGACATCGACCTGTTCGAGGTCAACGAGGCGTTCGCCTCCGTGCCGATGAAGTTCGCCAAGGACC
This sequence comes from Dietzia sp. PP-33, assembly GCF_033790845.1. NCBI lineage: Bacteria > Bacillati > Actinomycetota > Actinomycetes > Mycobacteriales > Dietziaceae > Dietzia > Dietzia sp. PP-33. The sequence continues at coordinate 31,247 of NZ_JAMYEI010000006.1, read as the reverse complement.
TCGGGGTGCCGATGGAGAAGATCAACGTCAACGGCGGCTCCATCGCCATGGGCCACCCCCTCGGCGCCACCGGGGCGATGATCCTCGGTACCGCTCTGGACGAGCTGGAACGCCGTGACGCCCGCTACGCCCTGGCGACCCTCTGCGTGGGCGCCGGTATGGGCATCGCCACCATCATCGAACGTCTCTGACGCCCCGGTCTCCAGCCCCGAAGGACAAACACCTCATCATGAGCAGTGAATTCACCAACACCATCCGTTACGACCGGGACTCCGACGGGGTCGTGGTACTGACACTCGACGATCCAGGCCAGAGCGCCAACACCATGAACGCCGACTACCTGGCGTCCATGGAGCAGGCGGTCGACCGGCTCGAGTCCGAGTCCGACGAGATCGCCGGCGTCATCCTGACCTCTGCCAAGAAGACCTTCTTCGCGGGCGGCGACCTGGGCGACATCCTGTCGATCCCCGCAGACGGCGCGGATCTGGCCGTGGCCACGGTCGAGCGGGCCAAGGCGCCCCTGCGGCGACTGGAGACCCTCGGCAAGCCTGTCGTGGCCGCCATCGCGGGAGCCGCACTCGGGGGCGGGCTCGAGATCGCCCTGGCCACCCACCGCCGCATCGTCGTCGACTCGCCGGCCGTGCAGCTCGGGCTGCCGGAGGTCGGTCTCGGTCTGCTGCCCGGTGGAGGCGGCATCGTCCGCACCGTGCGCATGCTCGGAGTGTCCACCGCGCTGATGGAGGTCCTGCTGGAGGGCAAGCGCCTGCGTCCAGGCAAGGCCCTCGAGCTGGGCCTGGTCGACGAGCTCGTGGCCGGTCCGGACGACCTGCTGCCCGCCGCGAAGGCGTGGATCTCGGCCAACGCCGATGACCCCGCGGCCGCTACTCAGCCGTGGGACCGTAAGGGATACCGCATGCCCGGGGGCACCCCGTCGAGCCCGGCACTCGGCGCCAACCTCCCCGCGTTCCCCGCCCTCCTGCGCAAGCAGCTCAAGGGCGCGCCGTACCCGGCACCGGTGGCCATCCTGTCCGCGGCCGTCGAGGGCGCCGGGGTTGACTTCGAGACCGCCCAGAAGATCGAGGCCCGCTACTTCGCCGGTCTCGCGACCGGTCAGACCGCCAAGAACATGATCCGCGCCTTCTTCTTCGACCTGCAGAGGGCCAACGGTCTCGCCAAGGCGCACGGCTCGGCCGAGCGGGAGCCGATCGCCAAGGTGACCGTCCTCGGCGCCGGCATGATGGGCGCGGCGATCGCCTACGTCTGCGCCAAGGCCGGGATGGAGGTCGTCCTCAAGGATATCGACCAGTCCGCCGCCGAGCGAGGTAAGGGCTACTCGGCCAAGCTCGTCGCCAAGACCGTCTCCCGCGCGGCCGAGGGCGAGGCCCGGGACAAGGCACAGGCCAAGGGTGAGGCACTCCTCGCGCGGATCACCCCCACGACCGACCCGGCGGTGACCGACGGGTCGCAGGCCGTGATCGAGGCGGTCTTCGAGGACCCCGCGGTCAAGAAGCAGGTCTTCGCCGAGATCGCGCCGCACATTGCTGACGACGCGCTGCTGTGCTCCAACACCTCGACCCTGCCCATCACCCTCCTCGCCGACGGCGTCGACCGGCCGGCGGACTTCATCGGTCTGCACTTCTTCTCGCCGGTGGACAAGATGCCGCTGGTCGAGATCATCAAGGGCGAGCAGACGTCCGAGGACGCCCTCGGCCGTGCCCTGGCGCTCGTCGCGCAGATCTCCAAGACGCCCATCGTCGTCAACGATTCGCGGGGCTTCTTCACCAGCCGCGTCATCGGCACCTTCACCAGCGAAGGCATGGCCATGCTCGCCGAGGGCGTGCCGCCGGCGACCATCGAACAGGCCTCCTCGCAGGCCGGGTACCCGGCCCCGGTGCTCGCACTGATGGACGAGCTCACACTCACCCTGCCCCGCAAGATCCGGGATGAGACCCGGGCCGCCGCGAAGGCGGAAGGGCGCGAGCTCGCGCCGCACCCCGGTGACATCGTTCTGGACCGGATGATCGACGAGCACGACCGCAAGGGCCGCTCCACCGGGACGGGGTTCTACGAGTACTCCGACGGCAAGCGCTCCGGCCTGTGGCCGGGCCTGGCCGACGCCTTCGGCCCGGCCACCGAGATCCCGCTGCAGGACGCCATCGACCGGATGCTCTTCGCCGAGGCGATCGAGACCGTCAAGTGCCTGGACGAGGGGGTGCTCGAGACCACCACCGACGCCAATGTCGGATCGATCCTGGGCATCGGCTTCCCGGGATGGACCGGTGGGGTGGCCCGCTACATGGACCAGTACCCCGGTGGACTGGGCGGCTTCGTCTCCCGGGCCGAGGAGCTCGCCGCGGCCTACGGGGACCGTTTCACCCCGCCGGAGTCCCTGCGGTCCAAGGCCGCCTCGGGCGGCACCTACGAGGAGGTTCACCCGTGATCCGTACACGTTTCACCGAGGAGTTCGGGGTGCGCCACCCGATCGTCCAGGGCGGCATGATGTGGGTCGGCCGCGCCGAGCTCGCCGCCGCCGTGTCCGAGGCCGGCGCGCTGGGGATCATCACCGCGCTCACCCAGCCCACCCCGGAGGACCTGGTCCGCGAGATCGCACGTTGCCGTGAGATGACGGATCAGCCCTTCGGCGTCAACCTCACGATCCTGCCGTCGATCACCCCCCCGCCGTACGCGGAGTACCGCGAGGCGATCGTCGAGTCGGGTGTGAAGATCGTCGAGACCGCGGGTTCCAATCCCAAGGACCACCTGCCGATCTTCCACGCCGCGGGCGTCAAGGTCATCCACAAGTGCACCTCCGTGCGACACGCGATCAAGGCGGAGCAGCTCGGCGTCGACGCGGTCTCCATCGACGGCTTCGAGTGCGCGGGGCATCCCGGCGAGGATGACGTGCCCGGCCTCGTACTGATCCCCGCCGCGGCGGCCAAGCTGTCCATCCCGATGCTGGCATCCGGTGGCATCGCCGACGCCCGGGGCCTCGTGGCCGCGCTGGCGTTGGGCGCCGACGGGGCAAACATGGGGACCCGGTTCATGTGCACCGCCGAGTCCCCGGTGGCGGAGTCGGTCAAGCAGCAGATCGTCGCCAACTCCGAGCTCGACACCAAGCTCATCTTCCGCACGCTCCACAACACCGCGCGCGTGGCCGCCAATGCCGTCTCCGCCGAGGTGGTGGCCAAGGAGGCCGACGGCGCGGAGTTCTCCGACATCCAGCACCTGGTCGCCGGAGCCCGTGGGCGCAAGGTCTTCGAGGACGGCGACCTCGACGCCGGCATCTGGTCGGCTGGTCAGTGCCAGGGACTCATCGACGACGTACCGACCGCGGCCGAGCTGGTCGACCGCATGATGGCAGAGGCCGAGTCGATCATCTCCGACCGGCTCGCGGGCATGGCCGCGACCTCGGAGGCGGCCCGATGACCGCCACGGGCCGGGACGCGGTCGCAGTCGAGCGAGACGACCTGGGCGTGACGACGATCAGCATCAATCGGCCGGACCGGATGAACGCACTCGATCACCCGACCGTGTGCGCACTGGTCGAGATCGTCACCGAGCAGAGCCGGGACCCCGGCACGAGGGTCATCGTGCTCGCCGGCGAGGGCGGGGCGTTCACCACGGGAGCCGACCTGCAGGCGATCGGGAACGCGGCCGGTTCGGACGACGCGCCCAGTCCCGACGTCACCATGACCAGCGCCGCCGAGCTGGTCCGCGCGGTGCTCGCCGCCCCGGTCCCGGTGATCGCCGCGGTCAACGGGCCGGCGGCGGGGGTGGGGGTCTCGCTGGCCCTGGCCTCCGACCTGGTTCTCATGGCCGACGACGCCTACCTGCTCTTCGCGTTCACCAACATCGGCCTGATGCCGGACGGGGGGGCCAGTGTGCTCCTTCCCGCGGCGGTCGGCCGGTCGGTCGCCTCCCGGATGCTGCTGCGCGGGGACGCCGTCTCGGCCGAGGAGGCCCGGGACGTGGGGTTGGCACTCGAGGTCCTGCCCGCCGCCGACCTGCGTGCCGCCGCAGCCAAGCTGGCCCGCCGACTGGCCCGGGGCCCGCGACGTGCCCTGGAACTGACCAAGCGTGCGGTCACCGGCGCCACGCTCGCCGAGCTGGACGCCGCGCTCGCCCGTGAGCACGAGGGGCAGTGCGAGCTACTGGTGTCCGCCGACTTCGCCGAAGGCGTCGCCTCGATCCTCGAGAAGCGCCGCCCGAATTTCTCCTGACCCCGCCCCTGCCGACCCCGCTCTCACGAAAGGCCAGATCATGACGACCGCGACCCCTGATCCGATCGCCGAACTCCACGCTGCCCGTCGGAACAACTGGAACACGTGGGTGGCCACCCACGCCGAGATGATGCCCGACGCCGAGGCATTGCGTTACCTCGGCGAGTCCACCACGTGGAAGCAGCTCCACGACCGCAGCACTCGGTTCGCCGACGCGCTGGCCCGCCGCGGGGTCGGTCAGGGTGACCGCGTCATGCTCATCACGCTGAACAACCCCGAGTTCATCGAAGCGGTGCTCGGGATCAACAGGCTCGGCGCCATCGCGGTGCCCGTGAACTTCCGCCTCACCCCACCGGAACTGGCGTACCTGGTGAGCGACGCCGCGCCCAAGGTCGTCATCACCGACTCGCTCCTGGCGCCCCTGGTCGGCGCCATCCGGGCCCACGGTGAGGAGCCGGGCGCCCACATCGTCATCGGTGGCGAGCCCGGCACGGAGGGCCAGACCACGTACGCGGAGGCGATCGCGGAGGAGGGCGACCCCCACACCACGGTCGACGTCCCCGAGGACGCGACGGCGCTGATCATGTACACCTCCGGTACCACGGGCCGGCCCAAGGGGGCGATGCTCTCCTACGAGAACCTCACCGCGCAGTCCCTCACCTGCATCCGGGTCTTCCGGCTGTTCGACGACGACGGTCGCGCGCTGTGTGCGGCCCCCATGTTCCACATCGCCGCGCTCGGTTCGATCGCCCCGAGCCTGCAGCTCGGTGGCGTGACGGTCGTCCACCCGCTGCAGGCCTTCGACCCGGCCGTGCTGTTGGACACCCTCGAGAAGGAGCAGATCACGAGCGTCTTCCTGGTGCCCGTGCAGTGGCAGGCCGTCTGCGCGGAGCAGCAGGCCCGTCCGCGTGACCTCGTCCTGCGCAACATCTCCTGGGGTGCTGCCCCGTCCACGGACACGATCCTGCGGGCCATGGCGGAGACGTTCCCGGACGTGCTCAACTGCGCCGTGTTCGGTCAGACGGAGATGAGCCCGATCACCTGTGCCCTCGACGGCGACGACGCACTGCGCAAGATCGGGTCCGTGGGCAAGGTCATCCCCACCGTCCAGGCCAGGGTCATCGACGGGTTCGGTGAACCCGTCGCCCCCGGGGAGGTCGGCGAGATCGTCTACCGCGGCCCCACCACCATGTCCGGCTACTGGAACAAGCCCGAGGAGACCGCCGCGGCCTTCGAGGGCGGCTGGTTCCACTCGGGGGACCTCGTCCGGATGGACGACGAGGGATTCGTCTACGTGGTGGATCGCAAGAAGGACATGATCATCTCCGGTGGCGAGAACATCTACTGCGCGGAGGTGGAGAACGTCATCGCCGGCCACCCCCGGGTCCGGGAGGTCGCGGTGATCGGCCGCAGGGACGACAAGTGGGGCGAGGTCCCCGTGGCGATCGTCGCCCAGCACGAGTCGGACGGGCCCGACCTGGGCCTGGACGAGCTCGTCGACTGGCTGCGGGACAAGCTGGCGGGTTTCAAGCTCCCCAAGCACCTCGTCCACGTCGAGGAGCTCCCCCGGAACGCCAGCGGCAAGGTGGTCAAGGGCTCGCTGCGCTCCGACCACGGCTCCGTCGGGGTCTGACGGCCGGATCACCATGGTCTTCCACCTGCCCACCGGCCGCGGCCCGGTCGTCGACCTCTCCGGTCAGATCGGCTCACTCGTCGGCTACTCGGTGTTCACGCTCGCCAGTTGCGTGCGCACCGTGGTCACCGGACGGCTCTCGCTGCCCGAGACGAGGGACCAGGCGCTGTTCGTCGCCCGCGTGAGCTCGGTGCCGGCGCTGTTGCTCATGCTGCCGGTGGGCGTCCTGGTGGCGGTGTCGGTGGGAGAGCTGGCCGGACGCCTGGGTGCCGCCGGGTACGCGGGCGCGGTCGTCGCCTTCGTGGTGGTGGGCCAGGCGTCCGCGTTGGTGTGTGCGCTCATGCTCGCCGGGGTGGGTGGCTCGGCGATCTGCGCCGATCTCGGTTCGCGGACCATCCGCGAGGAGGTGGAGGCGATGGAGGTGATGGGCCTCGACGTGATCGAGAGACTCGTCGTGCCCCGCGTCCTCGCCACCATGCTGGTCTCGGTCGTCATGTGTGCGCTCGTCACGGCGATGGGTGTGGTGGCCTGCCTGCTGTACCAGGTCTACGGGCAGGGTGAATCGGCCGGAGCGTTCCTGTCCACGCTCAGCGCGTACGGACGCCCGTCCGACCTGTGGATGGCGATGGTCAAGTCCGTCGCCTTCGCCGTCGTGTCCTCGCTCATCGCCACGTTCAAGGGACTCCACGCCCGGGGCGGGTCGAGCGGGGTGGCGGACGCGGTCAACGAGACCGTGGTCCTGGCGTTCGTGACCGTCTTCGTCGTCAACACCGTCATGTCCACCGTGTACGGCGTCATCGTCCCGTCGGTCGGGAAGTACTGACATGAGCGATTTCCGCGTCGTCGACACGACGGCCGTCCAGAAGGTGCGCACGACCCGGACCATCGGCCGCCTGGGGCGGGTGGCCGGCGCAATGGCGGAGGTCGGTCGGCACGTCACGTTCGCCGGACGGGTGATCGTCACACTCCCCACCGCCGTGATCCGGTACCGCAAGCAGGTGCTCCGTGAGGTGGTCGACGTCGGCTTCGGATCGAACTCGATCCTGGCCGGTGGCGGGACGATCGGCATCGTCCTGGCCATGACCGCGGTCGCGGCCGTCATGGTGGGCGTCGAGACCTATCGCGGCCTCGACCTCATCGGACTCACCACCCTCTCCGGGATGCTCTCCGCCATGGCCAACACCCGTGAACTCGCGCCGGTGGTCGCCTCTATCGCGTTGGCCGCGAAGGTCGGCACCGGGTTCACCGCGAAGCTCGGGGCGATGCGGATCTCCGACGAGATCGACGCGTTGGACTCGATGTCGGTACCGACCGTCCCCTACCTCGCAGGGGTCCGTCTCGTGGCGACCATGATCTGTGTCGTCCCGCTCTACGCCATCGGCCTGGTCGCGACGTACGTCGCCACCCGCATCGTCGTCGTCTACGTCAACGGAGGCTCCGCCGGGACCTACGACTACTTCTTCCACATCACCCTCGGTCCCGAGGACGTCGTCTACTCGCTCATCAAGGCGGTGGTCTTCGCCGCGGTGATCGTGCTCGTCCACTGCAGCTACGGCTACCACGCCTCGGGCGGTCCCGAGGGTGTGGGACGCGCAGCCGGGCGCGCGTTGCGCACCAGCATCCTGGCCATCGGCTTCATCGACATCGTCCTGACCTTCGCGTTGTGGGGCCTCGTCCCCGAAGTGCCCGCACTGGGGATCTCATGAGGGGCCGGCTCCCGGGTCCGATCCCGGAGCGGACCCTGGCCGTCCGCGGTCTCATCGCGACCGTGGTCGCCGTCGTCGTCGCCGTCCTGCTCGTCGCCCGGGGCGCGGGCGCCCTCGACACGGGGGCGATGGTGACGACGAGTCTTCCCGGCCAGGCCGGTCGGGTACCGGTGCACGCCCCCGTCTACCACCTCGGGGTGAAGGTCGGAGACGTCCGCGGCTCCGAGGGCGGGGTGCCCGGCGTGTCGGGAGAGTCCGAGACCGATCTCGAGATACTGGTCGCGTCCGACCACGCCGACCGGATCCCCGCCGACGTGGTGGTCCGCGCCGTCCCCCGCACGTTGTTCGGCGACATCCGTCTGGACCTGGTCCAGCCGGATCCGTCGACGGGGGTCGGAACACGGGCCGGCGTCGACTCCCATCTGCGGGACGGGGACCGGTTGCCCGCCGACCGGTCCGAGGAGGCCGTCCTCCTCTACGACGTGTTCACCCGGGCCAGCGACCTCCTCGTGTCCATCAGACCGGACCGTCTCCAGGTGACCCTCACCGCCCTCGACCGCGCGCTCTCCGGGCGCGGGGAACTCCTGGGCCGGGTGATCGAGGACGCCGACCGCGCGGGGGAGGACCTCGACCCGGCACTGCAGGGTCTCGCCGGGGACTCTGCTGCGATCGCCTACCTCGCCGAGGATCTCGCGGATGCCGCTCCGGAGCTCGTCGACACCGTCCGGGAGGCGACGCGGCTGTCCCGGATCGTCCTCGACCGCCCGGGCTCGCTGTCCGCGCTCCTCGACGCTGGCCTCGCCGTGACCGGCGCGGGGGCAGCCTTCGCCGACCGCACCGTCTCCGGATCGATCACCCTCGTCCGGGACACCGGTGTCGTCCTCGACCGCACCGCCCGGAACCCGCACGGGGTGGTCCGGACCCTCTACGCGCTGCGTCCCATGGGCGAGGCCGGCTCGGCCGCGTTCTCCACGGGACGTTTCGCCATCACCGCGGTGCCGTCCTTCGCGGACCCGATGCCCTACGGCCCGCAGGACTGCCCGCGGTACCCCGACCTGGCCGGATCCACGTGTGGTGGAGCCCCCGACGCGGACCGCGACCCGGGGCTCACGGTCAACGCGGCCGCCGAGCGGGACGTGCTCCGTGCCCTCCAGGACGCCGCCGCCTCGGAGCCCGGCTCGCCCGTGCCCGAGCCCGGTGCGGGCGAGACCGTGGCCGGGCCGGGCCCCGGCCCCGACGCCGCCGCGTGGACCATGTTGGGTCCCCTGGTGCGGGGTACGGAGGTGACGGTCCGATGAACGCCCGTCGCGGTACCGGACCGGCTCTGCAGCTCTTCGTCTACTGCCTCCTCGGGGTGCTGTGCACCGTTCTGGTGGTCAACACACTCCGGGTGCCGATCGGGTGGGGCGCGCGGGTGTACGGCGCCGAGTTCACCGACGTCGGAGGACTGGGGCCCGGCTCGGAGGTCACGGTCGCCGGCGTCCGGGTCGGGAGGGTGCTCGGGGTCGAGAGGGAGCTCGGACCCCGAGGCGAGGTCATCGCCGTGGTCGACTTCGAGATCGAGAACAGCAGTCCGGTCACCCTCGGCGCGCGCGCGTCGGTCCGCTACGGCGACATGCTCGGGATCCGGTATCTCTCGCTCGACCCCACGGAGGACGGCCGGCCGTCGGTCGGAGGCCCCGAGTCGCTGCCCGAGGACTCCCGGATCCCGCTGTCGCACACCACCGCGCCCGTCGACCTCACGGCGCTGGTCAACGGCTTCAAGCCGCTGTTCGAGGCGGTCCGGCCCGACGAGGTCAACTCGCTCTCGCGCACCGTCGTCGCCGCATTCCAGGGTGAACCCGGGTCCATGGACGTCCTGCTCTCGCGCCTCGCCCTGCTCAGTCGGGACATCATCAACAGGGACGAGGTGTACACGCGACTCGCGGACAACGTCATCGCGTTGAACGAGACCCTCACCGACCGCGGCGAGGACCTGCAGCGGCTCGTCCGGGGACTGGACATGGTCTCCGGAGCCCTCGCGGACGGGGACGGCAACGACCTGGCACTCCTCATCGAACGCGGCGACCGGTCGACCGCCACGCTGGCCGCGATGCTCCGGGAGACCGAACCGGATCTGCGCGCGAGCATCGACGCGGCCCGACTCACGACCGACGGGTGGATCCCCCACACCCCCGCGTTCGACGACGCCATGGCGGCGGCCCTGGTCTTCGCCCGGGAGGTCAACGCCACCGGCCAGAAGGGCGGGTTCCTCGCCTTGTACATGTGCAACTTCACCGTCACGTGGGATGACTGGGAGACCAGCCTGTTCGGCTACCGGAACTCGGGGTCCTGCCGATGACCCGCGAACGACACGACACCACGCAGGGCCGGTTCGGCTCGCGGACGGTGACCGTCCTCCGGGAGAGCATCCTCGACCTGGCCAGGGACCCCCGGCACGGGCGCCGCGGCAACACGGTGCTCGTGGGTTCCGTCTCCATCCTGCTCGTCCTGGCGGTGTTCGCGGCCAGCGTCGCACTCCCGCGCCTGTGGTACGTGCTGCGGACCGAGCACTACACCGCCGAGTTCGCCAACGCGGGGGGACTGCGGTCAGGAGATCCAGTGCTCGTGGCCGGGGTTCCCAGCGGCCGCGTCGATTCCCTCGCCCTGGATGGCCCCCACGCGATCGTCAGTTTCCGGCTCGACCGCGGCCAGCCGCTCGGGGAGGCGAGCACGGCGACCGTCGGGCTCAGATCGATCCTGGGCAACCGGTTCCTCGCGGTCGACCCGCTCGGGGGCGGTGACCTCGGGCCCGAGCGGCGCATCGGCATCGAGCGCACCACCTCGCCCTACATGATCGATGACATAGGCGGAGCGATCACCGACCTCGCCGAGGGCGTTGACACCGACGCCGTGAGTGACATGATCGCCAACCTCGACCGGGTCCTGCCGCAGGACCCGGAGGGGACCGGTCGCGCGGTCGACGACGTCTCGGCCGCACTGGGGCTACTCGCCCGCGAGGACGAACGGATGTCCCGGGTCGTCCTCACCACCCGCGACCTCACCGGTGTCCTGGTGTCCCAGGAGGAGAGCATCCGTGCACTCACCTCACAGGCCCGGGTGCTCGTCTCCGTGCTCACGCAGCGACGCGACGCACTCAGCGCACTCGTGAACTCCCTCGAGGAGTTGTCGGCGCGGGTGCGGGTGCTCCTCGAGGAGGAGGGTGACGACGTGGACCGGCTGCTGGTCAACATGCGATCGGTCTCGGAGACCTACGAGCGCAACATCGCGGTGATGGACGAGGTGCTCACCAGGATGCCGCCCGGACTGCGCTCGGTCACCGACGCCACGGGCAACGGACCGTGGACCGATGTCGCGACGCCCACCGGTCCGATCCCGGACTCGGCACTGTGCGCACTGGGGGTGATCGACGGATGCAACTGAGTCGGACAAGGGCGGTGATCGTCCTCGTGCTGGTCGTAGTGGCCGTCCTGTTCCTCGCGTACCTGTTGTCGGGTGCCCGCGGAGGTCACGATCGCGTCCGGATCGTCGCCGAGTTCAGTTCCGCCGACGGCGTCTACGCGGGGTCGCACGTACGGATCTCCGGGGTCGAGGTCGGCCTGGTGGAGAAGGTCGACCCCGCGGGCGCGGTGGCGCGGGTCCACCTGACCCTGGACCCGGGGACCACCCTGCCCGCCGAGGTGGGGGCGGTGGTGATGAACCCGGCGGTGATCGCTGACCGGTTCGTCGAGCTCACCCCCGCGTACGACGGCGGCCCGACCTTCCCCGAGGGCGGGGTCATCGGGGTCGACCGCACCCGGTCGCCGTTGGACTTCGACGAGTTCGTCTCGAGCCTGGACACGTTGAGCTCGGCGTTCGCCCCCGGGGCCGGGGAGGTCGCCGACGCGCTCGACCGCGGTGCGCAGGCACTGGACGGTCGGGGGGAGAAGCTCAGCCGGGCCATCCGTGACCTGTCGACCGTCTCGGCGGTCGGGGGAGAGCGCGCTGAGGACCTCGACGTCGTCGTATCCGATCTCGCCGTCCTGATGGACGCCGCCGGGGGCCGGGATCAGACCATGCGCGAACTCGTCCTGGGACTCGACACCCTCGGGCGTCAGCTCCGCGAGGACGACATCGATGTGGCAGCACCCGCCGAGGACCTGCGGGTGATCCTCGACGAGGTGGACCGGATCGTGGCCGAACGGGGCGGGGACCTCACGGAGACCACCGCCTCCACCCGTGAGGTGACCGCACTCTTCGCACGGCATCGCACCGACTTCGCCGAGTTTCTCGACCTCTACCCCGTGATGATGGGCAACCTCGCGAATTCGGTCGGCCCCGACGGTCGTGCGCGGATCCGCCTCGACATCTCCTCCAACATCTCGCACTTCGCTCGCGGCCGCGAGCTGTGCGCCCGGCACCCGCTCCCGCTGTGCACGGGTGCGGGACTGACCAACCCGCTCATGTTCCCGGTCGAACAGGGTGACCCGCTCGGGATCGCGGGCGCCCTCGAGCGCATCACGGGGGGTGGATGAACCATGAAGTTCACCCGTACCGCGGTCACCCTTCTGGGTGTGGTCGTGCTGGGGTTGGCGGGCCTCGTGGCGCTGAACACCCCTCAGCTGGCCCTCCAGGCCGTGCCCCTCGGAATGTCGACCGGGCAGGGGTCGACGAACATCGAGATGCGGTTCGAACGTGCCGACCGCCTGGCCCCGGGAGCCGAGGTCCGCTACGGCGAGCGCCTGGTGGGGCGGGTCCGCGCCGTGGAGACCGACGGGACGGACGCGGTGGTGGGGGTCCGCCTCGAGGGCGACTCCTCGGTCCCCGCCGGCGTGTTCGCCGAGATCCGGTTGCCCACGGCGCTGGGGAGCCCGTTCATCGCGCTCACCCCGCCCGAGGGGGCCGGGGCCGGTGCTCTGCTCGAGGACACCCGACTGGTTCCGCGCGAGCGGACGGCGGTCGGTCCCGATCTCGAGTCCAGCCTGGCCGCCTTGGGACTGCTGCTCAACGGAAGCGGAATCGACCAACTCGGGTCGGTGATGAGGGAGCTGACGGTGGCTCTGGACGGCCGTGGTGACCAGATCAACCGCATCCGTGACCGCGGTGACCGGGCGCTCGCACTGTACGAGGCGCATCGGGACGACATCGACCGGACGGTCGTCGCACTGGACCGGGTCAACCGGTCGCTCGTCGAGCGGCGGGATCTCATCGACCGGGGCCTCGAGGTCTCCGCGGACCTCGTCTCCGAGGCCGCGCGGAGCCGCGAGACGATCACCGCCCTGATGGACACGACCACCGCCCTCACGGTGCAGGTCGAGCAGTTCACCTCCGGTACCGAGGGCCGACTGTCGCCGTCGCTACGCACGCTGACCGTCCTCCTGCGGGACATGGCGGGTTTCGGCGACGAGGTGGCCCCCACCCTGGAGGTGCTCCAGCAGTTCGTCGAGAGGTTCGACACCGCGATCAGGGGCGATCACCTGATGTTCGACGGAGCACTGGACCTGCCCGGCTCACTCGATGCCCTGGGCACCGGAGGGGAGGCGCGCGCGGGCCGGCCCCTGCCCCCGGGGGCGACCGGACCGCCTGATGCACTGCCGCCCGTGGGAGGTGCACCGTGAACCGCCTCGTCGTGATCCAGGCCCTGGTCTTCGCCCTCATCTCCGTGGTGGCGATCGGCTACGGCATCAGATACGTCCGTGAGGACGCCGACGTGGCCGGCGGTTACGTCGTGGTGGCGGACGTCGAGAACGCCCGGGGGCTCGGTCCCGGGGTCCGGGTGACCTACCGGGGCGTGGACATCGGCGAGATCCAGGACGCCGTCCTCGACAGCGACGGCCGCGGGGTCCGGCTACGGCTGCGGATCATCGACCGGGTACGTATCCCCGTCGATTCGCACGCGCGGGTGGTCACCAGCACGGCGCTCGGTGACAACCGCCTGGATGTCCGCCCGGAATCCGACTCCGGCCCCTACCTCGCCGAGGGTGACGAACTCTCGGTGCCCGAGGACGAGCAACCCCCTGCGTTGGAGGACCTCATCTCCAGCATCGAGGTCTCGCTGCGGGCGATCGATCCCGCGGCCCTGGAATCCGTCGGCGACAGTGTGGCCACGGCGCTGGAGGGGCACGGTCCGCGGCTCGGGGTGATGCTCGAGGACACCGCCCGACTCACCGCCGTCCTCGCGGAGAGGGCGCCCACGCTGCGAGGACTGGTCGACGACGGCCTGGTCACCGTGCGCGCGCTCGCCGGGCGGGACGCCCCGATCTCCGGTGCCGCCTCGGTGGCCCGGGACGTCACGGGTCAGCTGGCCCGGCGGGAGGACACGCTCGTCTACCTGCTCGACCGCTCCCCCGAGGCGATGCTGCGGGCGCAGCAGCTGCTCGACACCAACCGCGAGGCCGCGGCCGGGCTCCTCGCCAACTCCCTCGTCGTCACCCCGGTGTTCCGCGATCGCGGTCCCGCCTGGGAAGAGGGCCTGACCCAGGGCGAACGCGGCCTGAGGGCCCTGGCCGGGACGGTGCGCGACGGGCGTGCGGACTTCCAGCTGGTCGCCACCCAGGGGCCGGTGTGCGTGTACCCGTACGAGGCGCGGGACGTGGCCGACGAGTCACCACCTGTGACGAACCTCCGGATGTACTGCCCTCCCGGGCAGAACCTGGCCCAACGCGGTTCGCGGGCTGCGCCCAGGCCGGACGCGGAGGGCCTGGTCAATGCGACCGAGCCCGGCACCGTGATCGGACCGGACGTGGCCGAGGACCCGCTGTTGATACCCACCGGCAGGGAGATCGCCGGGCACTGGCTCGCGATGATGGAAGGACTGCGTGATGGCGGCTGACGACACCCGCGACGAGGACCTCTGGAACGACGACACCCCGGACGACGATCCGGTGACCCGCCGAGCCGAACAGGGGCCCGGCGGCCGACGGGCCAGCTCGGCCCACGAGGGGTCAGGTCGCGGACGGGCCGGGCGTCTGCTCGGTGCTGCGGTCGTGGCGGCGCTCCTGGTGGCGTGTGGTGTTCTGGGGTATCTGGTGTGGCAGGACCACCGTGAGGACGAGTTGCGCCGGACCGCGGCCGACGACGCCTCCCGGTTGGTGGTGCAACTGGCGTCCTACGACCACACCGACGTGGACGCCAACCTCGACGCGGTCACCGCCGAGGCCACCCCCGAGTTCGCCGAGCGGTACCGCGAGGTCTCCGACGGGCTTCGCGAGCTGCTCAGCAGCGGGGAGGGGACCTCGGTGGGGACCGTCCCGCACTCTGCCGTGGAGTCCGTCGACCCGGAGAGCGCAGTGGTCCTGGTCTTCCTGGACCAGGAGATCAGCAACGTCACCGTCCCCGAGGGCCGGGTCGACACCAGCCGGATGATCGTGACCCTCGTCCGTGACGGGAACAGGTGGCTGCTCGACTCCGCCGAACTCGCCTGACCCGTCCCGCCGACCGCCCGCCCGAAGAGCACCGACTCCCCGAGGAGAACGATCCCGTGATCACGGAACTGCACCGCAATCCCGCCAGCCCGACCCAACGTCACACTCCCCCCGCGCTCCCCGACGCCCTCGACTCGATCGGGGCCGCCGGAGGGGTCGCGAACGTCATCATGCAACTGTCGTGGCCCGAGGTGGGCTGGGGCGTACGCGAGAGCCGCGTGGACACCGGAAACGTCTACAAGCGGCCGCTCAAGAGGGCCCGGACGACCTTCCAGTACCTGGCGGTGGCCACCCTGGGGAGCGACGAGGACAAGCGCGTGTATCGCGAGGAGGTCACCCGCATCCACCGGCGGGTGCACTCGACGCCCGACAGTCCGGTCAGGTACAGCGCGGTCGACCCGAAGCTGCAGATGTGGGTGGCCGCCTGTCTGTACGTGGGATTCGAGGACGTCTTCGAGTGGCTGCACGGCCCCATGACCGAGTCCGACCGCGAGGCCTTCTACCGCTCGGCACCGTCTCTGGGGACGACCCTCCAGGTACGGGCGGAGCAGTGGCCGGCCACGCGCGCCGAGTTCGACGACTACTGGAGCGAGGGCAAGTCCCGCATCCGCTTCGACGACTCGGTACGCGAGCACCTGGTGGGTCTGACCGAACTGCGGATGCTCCCGCAGCCGACCACCGCCCTGTTCGGGCGGCTGAACAAGTGGGTGACCACCGGTTTCCTGCACCGCGAATTCCGCGACGCACTGGGGCTGGCGTGGGACCCGCGGGACCAGCGCCGGTTCGAGCGGTTCCTGTCGGCGACCGCGGCGGCGAACCGACTGCTGCCGCATTCGGTCCGGACGCTCACCTACCGGGTGCTGCTGCTGGATCTGAAGTGGCGCCTGCGAACGGGTCGTCCGCTGATGTGACGGGACGCGGTCGCGCGGGCCGCCCCGTCACGGGCCGGTCGCCCGGGGGTCAGTCCCGCGCGACCGGCGTCGCGTCGTGGCTCTCGTCCCACACCCCGGCGCGCTCGAGATGGGACACGAGCAGTCTGGCCCCGTTGGAGTACTCCGCGTCGACCACGGCGTGTGCGGTCTCCACGTCGCCGGCACGCAGCGCCTCGAGCATCCGGCGGTTGTCCTCGAGCGCGGTGGCACGCCAGTCCGCATCCTCGGCGTAGAGCCGGTACGGCATGTAGCGGGCCGCGTTGTTGAGGAACCGGGACAGCTTGTCGGACTGCGACGCCCGGTTGATCGAGCGGTGGATGGCGTACTGGGCGCCGACCACACCATCCGGATCATCCATCACGGCGGCCGCCTCGAAGTCCTCCACCAGACGGGCGTGGTTGTCCAGGGCGGCGGCGTCGAAACGGGCGATGGCGCGGTCGACGATCCGCTTGGACAGCTGTGCCTGGAGCCAGAAGATGTCCTCGACATCCTGCCTGCTCATCGGCGAGACCAGGTATCCGCGCCGGGGGACCAGGTCCACCAGCCCCTCGCCGCGGAGCGTCAGGAGGGCCTCGCGGACCGGGGTCACGCTCACGCCCAGAGCGGCTGCGGTCTCGTCCAACCGGATGAAGGCGCCCGGGCGTACCTCGCCGCTCATGATCCGGGTCCGGACGTGGTCCGCGACCTCCTCGGAGAGCTGCGGACGCTGCGCGAGTCGTGTTGCGGGCATATCCGCCACCTCATTCCCTGGTATCGCCGACGACCGAGGGACCCCGGCCGATAATCGAAATCAAATATATCCGAGGCGGGGGAGATTGCCCAACAGGGGTGATCGCGTCGCCCCCACCTCAGGAGAGCCGTTGACAGCATCGCGCATCGCACTCGCCCGCGACCGCCGCCCTCGTCGTCGTCCCGTCCACGGCCGGGAACGCCGTCGCGGCACCGCCCGCCCACCCCGCACCGGTCGCCGGCACTGCACCGCTACCCGCGCCTACGGCCCGCGGACCGCATCCCGTGCCGGCCTCGTTCGTCGACGGGCTGCGCGCGGAGGTCCAGAACCCGCTCGGTGAGCACCCGGCGACCAACGATTGGGACTGTGAACCGACCGAAGCACGACCCCGGCCGGTGGTCCTCGTCCACGGCACGTTCCTCAACCGGCAGGGGCGGCCGAGCTCGCCGAGTTCGTCGACCGGGTTCGCGGGGCGACCGGGGCGGAGAAGGTCGATCTGGTGGGGCACTCGCAGGGCACGATCATGCCGGCGGTCTACGTCAACGAACTGGGTGGGTGCGGAGGTGCGTGCCGGGAGTGGCGGGCCGCGGGATGGTGAGCAGAGCCGCAGCACACCCGGCCCGACTCCTGGCGCGCGTCCGGAACTACCGCGGCATCCGAGGCGTCGGGACGCGCTGACGCTGCGGATCGATCCAGGCTGTCAGTGCGTCACCCGCACAGTCGATCAGGCGCTGCCTGTCCATGTGGGGTGCGCGCTTCACCCCGATTCGCATGGCAGCAGCAAACCCCACAGTGACACCGATGTAGGACAGTTCGGACACCTCGTTTTCGGACAGGTCGGGGCGGTGGTACGCCAGGAAGTGCCGGCCGAGGCGCATCAAATGACCCTCGACCTCGGGAAGAATGTTGCCCTGCAGGCCCATCGGCACTTCGTTCGCCAGCGCATTGATGATGGCCGCATTGTGTTCGACTGCTTCGACGAGAAGCGCGAAGAGCTGACGCACTGCAACCGTCGGCTCGAACGACAACGAGGAAGTCACCACTCCGGTCAGTTCGTCGGTCATCTCCGCGCTGGTGCGATCGCGGAGCGCGATGAGCAGTTCGTTCTTGTCGGCGAAGTACCGGTAGACCGTGCCGATTCCGATTTCGGCCTCGGAGGCGATCTGATTTGTCGTCAAACCGATGTAGCCGTTGCTGATCAAAAGCCGAGCAGTTGTGTCCAGGATCTTCTCGATCGTGGCCTGCGATCGCTTCTGGACAGGCTTATGGCGGGCTGAACTGGGCATTGGTCAAGGCCACCAGTTCCTGTGGGCAAAGTCAATAACCGAGTTGAAGGTGAGCAGAACTCAGCAATAGCCTGAACAGGATTCCGGTCACACTCGCACCGGAGAGTGGACGAACGAGGGAGACGACGCCATGTCGACATCGACACATGACCCCGTCGGCTCCCCTCATTCATTCGATTACTACTACCGGCCCGGCATGCCACTGAGGCCGTGGCCGGAGCGGTCGACGGAGAGCCATGAGTTGTGGGACGCATCGCGCAGCCGCTTCATCGAGCCGATGGTGCCGCGAGAGCGGCTCGCGTCGCCGTCGCCGTTGATCGATCTGGTGGCCGATCATCAATGGCAGGGCGACGAGCTGATGGACGAGGTGGTGCACGCATTCCGCCGAATCGGAATGGCCGAAGGCCGGCGGATGCTCGAACTGGCCCTGGACAACGGGATCGACGCTGTGGTCGATCCGCCGCCGGAGCTCGAGAGACTGGTCGCCAGCCTGGACAACCCACCCGCGTGGCACGATCCGGAGCGGTGGGAGCGTGGGCGCCAACTGTGGATCAGCGTGTCGTTCGCAGGCAAGACGGGCATGGCGGTGATGGACGCGTTGGCGACCTTCGTCGGGAACGACGTCTCGACAGCCACGGGCACGACGCGCAGGTTCATCAACGACTACCAGAGACGAATGTTCGAGACCTACACCTGGTTCTGGAACGTCACCCGCGCCAGCGCCATGGACCGGTACTCCCCTGTCTTCAAGGACACCGTGAAGGTCCGCCTGATGCATTCACAGGTCCGCGCCGGACTCCGACGATCCTGGAAACCAGAGAGTTTCGATCGCGACGGCTGCCCGATCTCGTGCACCGCGATGCTGATGGGCGCGATCTCGTTCGGCGTCCTGCCGATGCTCGTTGATCAGGGACACGGCCGCAAGTACTCGCAATCGGATCTGGACGACGCGTGGATCTACTGGGCGCACATCGCATACGTCTTCGGCGTCAGCGAGGACGTCATCCCCACCACCGCGAACGACGCTATCGAAGTACTCAACCATTTCCTGCCGTACACCGGAGGCCCGACCGAGGCGACGGCAGAGATGTCCGGGGCTGCCGCGGCCAACCTCTCCGACGAGGGCGGCCGGCTGAGTCTGAAGGGGCGCTCGATGGTGGGCCCCCTGCTAGGCATGATGGCCTACTTCGGCGGTGAGCCCGCAGTACGTGCCCTCATCGCGACCACACCGGTGCACGACATCTCGATCGCTCGGTGGGTGCGGTTGATCGGAGTGGTGGCCAGGTTCAATGTCCGGATGAACCGAATCACCGACGCCCTGCCATTCGAGGACGCACGTCTCCGACGGCGTGCGCTCAGGGGTGACCGGTTCTGGCGCGTCAATGTCCTGACCTCCCGGGCTGCCGCCGCACGCCAGGGAATCCTGGGCACGCCGTACGACCACCACGACGCCACGCCATCGACACCGGTCGGCTGCCCGATTCACTGACCACACGACTGATCGGATCGGGCTCGCCGGCGACGAGTACCTCGCCTCGGATCGGCCGGACGCCCTGCGGAGCGGGATGAGCCGGGTGAGACTGGGCTGATGACCTCCTCTGAGACCCGCCCTGCCGTCCACACCGAGCGCCTCGACCACGTGCTGCTCGTGACCCTCGACCGCCCCGACGCCCGGAACGCCGTCAACGGGGAGGTCAGCACGCTGCTCGGCCGGGCCCTGCACGAGGCCGACACGGACCCCGAGATCCGGGTGGTGGTGCTCACCGGGTCGGGGGAGCAGTCGTTCTGCGCGGGTGCGGATCTCAAGGCGATCTCCCGCGGCGAGGACATCTTCCCGGCCGAGAACCGCCAGTGGGGTTTCGCCGGCATGATGCAGCACCACGTCTCGGTGCCGGTGATCGCCGCCGTCAACGGCACCGCGCTGGGCGGTGGCTGCGAGATCGCCCTGGCGTGTGACCTCGTGGTGGCCGCCGACCACGCGGTCTTCGGTCTGCCTGAGGTCAGACGTGGGCTCATCGCCGCCGCCGGGGGTGCGTTCCGGTTGCCCGCACAGCTGCCCCACCGGGTGGCCATGGAGATGATCCTCACCGGCGAACCCGTCACTGCCGGCCGCGCCCTGGACCTGCACCTGGTCAACCGGGTCGTCCCGGCCGGCGACCTGCTCGACGCGGCGATGGAGTTGGCGGGCGTGATCGCCGCCAACGCCCCTCTGGCCGTGCAGGCGAGCAAGCGCGTCGCGCTGGGGATCAGTGACGGTGCCCGAGCGTCGGAGGAGGAGCGCTGGCGGGTCAACGACACGGAGATGATCACCGTCATGACGTCAGAGGACGCGGTTGAGGGGCCGCGGGCATTCGCGGAGAAGCGCGCTCCAGTCTGGCGGGCCCGCTGAGACCCATTCCACATCCCGACCGGATGTGCACGCCGCGCGTCAGCACTACATTTTCTTCATGGAACCCGATTTCAGGTCCGCGGTTATCGAGGAGGATCTACACGTCCTCGACACGGAGAGTCGTGAACTCGCGCCCGGGGCGTCAGAGCTTCTCGACCGGCGTCCTGGGGACGTGGTCGCCGAGGAAGTGCGCAGCTGTGTGATCCGGACGCGGACGCGTCCCGCCCACACCGCCTCCGACCTGCGGGCCGGCCTGCACGACGTGCGCGAGGGCCTACGCGAAGCGGGTGAGGGGTGCGGCCTCACCGTGGCGGCCGCGGGCGCGGTCCCGCTCGTCCCCCCGGGGGCGTCCCTGGTCGACGAGAGCCCCCGGATGCGCCGACTCCTGGCCGACTACGAATACCTGGCCCGTGACCAGATCTACTGCGGCACCCGGATCCGCGTGGATGCCGTGGACACCGACGAGGCGGTACGTCTGGCGTGTCGCATCGCCGACCACCTGCCGGTGTTCCTGGCGCTCACCGCGAGCTCGCCGTTCCTGCGCGACGGATCGGACTCGGGATACGCCAGCTGCCGGTCCGTCGCGGCGTCACAGTGGCCCACTACCGCGCCGGTGGCGGGCGTCTGTTCGGCACAGGAATATCACGCGCTCGTCGACGACCTCGTGCACAGCGGGGTGATCTCCGATGTCTCGATGGTGGGCTTCGGGATCCAGCCCGGCCCGGACGGCCGGTCGGTCGAGATCCTGGTGTGTGACGCGTGCCCGTCCGCGGACGCCACCGCGCTGGTGGCCACGCTGTTCCGCGCGCTCGTCGAGCGGGAGGCCGCCGCCCTCGCCGCGGGCGCGGAGCCCTCCGCCCCGGTGGAGACGAGACTCCGGTCGGCTCTCTGGCGCGCCGCTCGATCCGGACTCGAGGGATCGCTCGTGGATCCGGTGACGTTCCGGCCCCGGCCGGCGGCCGACGTCGTGACGGACCTGGTGGACTCCCTGGCGGAGCAGCTGGACGCGACGGGCGACCTGGACATCGTGCGGGCCCTCGTGAACAACGCGCTCTACAACGGTAGTAGTGCGTTCCGGCAACGGCAGACGCTCCGACGGCGGGCGCACGTCCACGACATCGTGGACCTGCTCGTGGTGGAGACGGGTGGCACGAGCGGCCCCCGTTCGCCGGTGCCCGACGCGCACGCCCGGTTGTTCGGCGTCTACCTGCCGATCGAGGGCCTGGACGCGGACCCCAGCTGGGACGAGGCGGTGGAGGCAGGCGGGCGGCCGCGGCCCGCGTACGCCCCAGTCCTGTCGACCCTGGAGCGGATCGGCACCATCCGGCTCCGGGCGCGGCAGGTGAGTGCGGAGCAGGAGGCCTCCATGGCCGGCGTGACGTTCCGTGTCACGGGACAGGAACGACCACACGCGTTCCCGATGGACTTCGTCCCCCGGATCATCACACCGCAGGTCTGGGAGGTTCTCGCCGCCGGGATCGAACAGCGCGCCCGCGCGTTGGACGCGTTCCTCGACGACGTCTACGGGGATCAGGAGTTCATCGCCGCGGGGCACCTCGCCCCCGAGGCTCTGGACCGCGCCCCGGGTTACCGCAGAGGCACCGGGCGGGTGCTGGGAGCGGACCGGATTCGGGCACACATCTGCGGGATCGACCTGGTGTGCGCAGACGACGGCCGGTGGTTGGTGCTCGAGGACAACGTCCGGGTGCCGTCGGGGATCGCCTTCTCCCACGCCCACCGCGAGATGACGGCGTCGTTGTTCGGTGACGTCCTGGAGGACTTCGACCTGCACTCGCCCGAGCAGGCGTTCCCCATGATCCGCGAGACGCTGGAGGCCGCGGCACCACCGGCGGCGGGGGACCCCCCGAACGTGGTGGTGATGTCCTCCGGATCGTCTGACTCGGCGTGGTTCGAACACCGCCTCATCGCCCGTCGGGCGGGCCTGCCCCTGGTCACTCCCGATCAGGTGATCTTCCAGGACGGTGTACTCCACCGCAGAGCCGCCGACGGCCTGCACCGGGTTGACGTGGTCTACGCCCGGATCGACGAGGACATGCTGCTCAGCTCGCCGGGCATCGATGGGGTGCCGCTGCGGGACGGACTGCTCGACGCCCTGGCCGGTGGACGGTTGACCGTGGCCAACGCCCTCGGGAACGGGGTGGCCGACGACAAGGCCGTGTACGCCTCCGTGCCGGCGATGATCGACTTCTACCTGGGGGAGTCGCCGGTCCTCGAGCAGGTGCCCACCTACCTGTGCGCGGACCGCACCCAGCGGGACCTCGTCCTGGAGCGGCTGGGGGAGATGGTGGTCAAACCGATCGATGGATACGGCGGGTTGGGGATCACGATCGGACCGGAGTGCTCCGAGGCCGAGCTGGCCGCGCGCCGGGAGGACCTGCTCACCCGCCCCGAGGGCTACATCGCCCAGGAGGTCGTGGCCCTGTCCACTCTCCCGACCTTCGACGGGACCCGGATGCAGAGGCGGCACGTGGACCTGCGCGCGTTCGCCCACCTGCGGCGCGAGGGCGGCCGGACCACGGCGCACGCGGTCCCCGCCGGCCTCACCCGGGTGGCCCCCGCCGGGTCGTTGATCGTCAACTCCTCGCGCGGGGGCGGCGGCAAGGACACGTGGATCATGCGCTGACCAGGCGGGCGCCCGCGCGGGTGCGGACCCGGACGGGTTCCCCTAGCGTGGGCTCGATGACCGACGGACAGCGATGGATCAGGATCGACGAGGAGCTCCACCTCGTCGACCTGCGGACCCGACGACCGGTACGACGCGCGCCCGAGGTGCTCGCGGCCGCGCATGAGGCGGGAGGCGACACCGACCACGACACCGCGGGCGAGGTGACCTCGGCCCGGCACGGCGCGCTCCTGGTGTCGGACGTGGGGGCGCACACCGGGCTGGCCGAGCTCGGCGAGGCCCTCCGCCGCGCACGCGCCCGGCTCGCCCGGGCAGGGGGCGGGATCCGCACCGGCGTCGTCGCGGCGGGTTCGCTCGCGTCCCCCGGGGTCGAGTTCGACCCGACCCCCGAGGAGCCCCACCCCGCGCCGGGTCGGGAGTCCCAGACCCGCGCGGCTGCCAGGTTCCGCGTGGTCGTCGAGGTCGCCGACGCCGACGAGGCCCAGTACGTCGCCCGGCGAGCGGTCCCCGTGGCCCCCGTGTTGCTGGCGATGGCCGCGAGCTCTCCCTACTGGGCCGACGGCACCGACTCCGGCTACGCCTCCACGCGGACGTTCGAGGCCCGATGGTCACCCGCACACTTCACCGCGTTCGCCACCGACACCGCGGACGGCGTCCTCGCGGTGGAGGACGCGCTCGTCGACACCGGGGTGGTGGTGGACCGAGAGTCGATCGACGTCGACATCCGCCCGTCCAGGGACGGCGCGGGGGTGGAACTGTGGGCGTGTGACTCCTGCAGCACGGTGGACACCCTCGTCGTCGTCGCCGCACTTTTCCGGGCCACGGTGGACCGGATACTCGCCGAGCGCGACCACCACGACTCACGCTGGGAGGACCCCTCCCCCGTCGTCCTCGACGCGGCGTACTGGCGCGCGGCCCGCTCGGGCCTGGAGGGCGACCTGGTGGACGCGCACACAGGTCGCCCGCGTCCCGCCTCGGACCTGGTGAACGAACTGGTGGAAGAGTTGACCGACCAGCTCGGTGCCGGGGGAGAGCTCGACCTCGTCCACGAGCTCCTCGACGGGATCCGCGGATCCGGTACCTCGGCCACCCGCCAACGCGCCGCCCACCGCCGCCGCGGTAGGCGCGGGGACGTGGTGGCGGTCCTGCTGGCGGAGACCGTCGACAGGATCCGGCCCCGCGACGTGGCGGACGACCGTGACATGCGCTCCATGCTCGCCTCGTACTCGCCCCTGGGTGAGGCCGTCACCGAGGAGGTGCACGACGAGGCGATCACCGAGGACGGCGAACCCCGCCCCGAGTACGTGGACGTACTCAAGGCCGTCTCCGACCTCGGGCCCGGGACCCTCTGCGAGCGCAAGGAGAAGGTCGACGACCGTCTCCGCGATCTCGGGGTGACCCTGAAGGTGTACGGCAGGGACGAACCGCAGGTGTTCCCGTTGGACGCCGTCCCCCGCATCATCCCGGCGGACCAGTGGGCCCGGATCTCGGCCGGGATCGAGCAGCGTGCCCGGGCGATGGAGCTGTTCCTGAGGGACATCTACGGGCCGGGGGAGATCACCCGCGCGGGCGTGGTCCCCGCAGAGGCGCTCGAACGGGCGCCGGGTTTCCGCCCCACCGGACGGTCCGTCCCGGAAGGTGCGCTGCACGCTCCGGTGTGCGGGGTGGACCTCGTCTCCACCGCCCCGGGTGAATGGGTCGTGCTCGAGGACAACCTCCGGATGGCGGGTGGCCTGGCCATGGCGGTCGCGCTGCGCGACCGGATCACCGAGGGGTTCCCCGAGTTCGGGGCGCGATCCGAGGTCCACGACCCGCGGGCCGGGCTGGACATGGTGCTGCAGACCCTGCGCGCCGCCGCGCCGGAGGGCGTCGACGACCCGGCGATCGCCGTGGTGATCGCCGACGACGAGCTCGAGGCCTTCGACCTGGGCCAGGTGGCCGCCGCGATCGGCGGACCGCTCCTCACCCCGGACGACCTGGTGTGCGAGGACAGCAGACTGTGGCGCGTCGAGGGTGACGAGCGCGCCCCGGTCGACGTCCTCTACGTCCGTATGGACGAGGAGATGCTCCTGTCCTCGACGGGAGCGGACGGCAGCGTGCTGCGGCGCGGACTGCTCGGCGCGATGGCCGAGGGCGGCGTGGCCGTGGTCAACGCACCCGGCAACGGTGCCGCGGACGACAAGGCGATCTACGCGCGCGTGCCGAAGATCATCGACTTCTACCTGGGCGAGAAGCCGCTCATCGGACAGGTGGGTACCTACCTGTGCTCCGATCCCGAGCAGCGTCGGCAGGTCCTCGACCGCCTGGGTGAGCTGGTGGTCAAGCCGATCGACGGGTACGGGGGATCCGGCATCACCGTGGGCCCCGAGTGCTCGCCCCGCGAGCTCGACGAGCGGCGGGACGAACTGCGGCGGCACGGCGAGCGCTTCGTGGCACAGGAGGTCCAGTCCCTGTCCACCCTGCCGACGTTCGACGGTCACGAGCTCCAGCGCCGACACGTGGACATGCGGGCGTTCGTCATGCTCCGTCCCGGCGACTCCGGGGAGATCCTCGCCTCCGCCCCGCCAGTCGCAATGACACGCGTGGCACCGGCGGGCACGATGGTCGTCAACGCCTCGAGTGGAGGCGGGGGAAAGGACACCTGGATCCACCGTGCATGACACGACCGAGATCACCGAGGAGACCGGGTCCCTGGGCGTCGCGGGCCCACCCGACGACGCCGCCGGGGGAACGACCGAGATCCGCCACACCACCTCGCCCTGCCTGTCCCCGGACGGGTCGATGCTGGCGTGCGTGGTCACCGAGCGCACCGGGTACCCGCGGGCCGTCCAGCGGCCACTCGGGCTGGGCGGCCTCGACGGCGCCGGGCCCGAGCGCGACGTGGTGCTGCCCGTCAACGGACCGGTCCGCCGCGTCGCCTACTCGCCCAACGGCCGATGGCTGGCCTGCGAGGTCGCACCCGACGGCGGTGAGCGGGAGCGGATCTGGCTGGTCACGACTGACCCCGGGGACCAGAACGTCTATCCGGTCGACACCTGGAGCGACGCGACCGTGCAGATCGTCTGTTGGGACGGCGACCTGTTGGCGGTGACCGCCTTCGACTCCGAGGGGTTGGCCGAGGGACGGCTCGTGGACCCGGAGACCGGGGAGAGCACGATGGTCGACCGCCGGATGGGCGGCGCCCTCGTCCACGCCCGCGACGGGGCCGCCCTGTTCCGGGTCGGCGCCAGGGGACACCGGGAACTTCTGCGCATCGTGTCGGACGGCCGATGGTGGCCGCTGCTGCCCGTCGACACCGGCTCCACCACGGACGCCGGCGTGATCCTCGACGCCGGGAGTGACAACCGGCCCATGAAGATGCTCGTGCGCAGCGATCACTCCGCGGAGCGCATGGGTCTGCTCGCCGTGGAGGCGGACGAGGAGAGCACGGAGTCCTGGAAGGTGGCCTATCGGGAGGACGCCGATCTCGACCGCGTGGAGGTGAGCCTGGACCGCTCGACGGCGGTCCTGCTGTGGAACGTGCGGGGCGGACTGTCCGAGATCGAGGTGCTGGACCTGCGGAAGAGTCGGCCCCGGACCATCGCGCGGCCTCCGCTGCCGGAGGTGGTCGCCTCCGCCCCCACGCTCACGGCGGACGGCCGGTTGCTCGCCCTCACCGTGCAGAGCCTCGATCAGCCGCCGCGCATCGTCATGTACGACGTCGAGAGGCGGAGGTGGACGGGGGAGCCTCCGAAGCAGCCGGATCCGGCCCCCGTCCTGGTGCGCTTCACCGCCCGTGACGGCCTCGAGCTCTCGGGGTGGCTCTACCGGGCCGACCCCTCCGATGAGCCCACGCCGACGGTGGTCCATCTCCACGGCGGCCCGGAGGGCCAGTCGCGGCCGGGGTACAACGACATCGCTCGTCGGTACCTCGACATCGGCGTGACGTATTTCGCCCCCAACGTGCGCGGGTCCACGGGGTCCGGTCGCTTCTACAGCCACGCCGACGACCGCTACGGCCGCTTCGCGGGGATAGACGACGTCGAGGACTCCCTGTTGCACCTCGTCGAGGAGGGGATCGCCGACCCGGACAGGGCTGTGGTCTCGGGACGTTCCTACGGCGGATACCTGGTCAACGCGACCCTGGTCCGGCATCCGGGGAGGTGGCGAGGGGGAATCGCCGCGTGTGGGATGAGCGATCTGCAGACCTTCTTCCGCACCACCGAACCGTGGATCGCCGCGGCCGCCTACCCCAAGTACGGGAACCCGCTGCAGGAACGTGAGCTCCTCAGTGAGGCCTCGCCCCTGCGCCGGTACCACCACGTGGACGTCCCCGTGCTCTTCGTCCACGGTGCACACGACACCAACGTCCCGCTCAGTGAGACCGAACAGGCGGTCGAGTCCCTGCGACGCCGCGGTGTACCGGTGGACGTGTTGCTCTTCGAGGACGAGGGTCACGAGTTCGTGAAACTGGCCAACAGGCAACTGCTCGGGGACCGGGTGGTGGATTTCTGTCAGGAGGTGTTCGGTGTTCGGACGCAAGAAGGATGACCCCCGGGACGCGGACGGGTTCGAGGGACGGCTGATCGGGTGGCGGCGCCACATCCACGCCCACCCGGAGCTGTCGTACGAGGAGAACCGGACCACCGATTACATCGAGGGTGAGCTCCGGGCGATGGGCTTGGAGCCGCGACGATTCGAGCTCGGCACCGGTCTGTGGTGCGACGTGCGGGCCGCCGACGGTGCGACCGCCACGGATCTGGTGGCGCTGCGCGCGGACATCGACGCGCTGGCCATGAGCGAGGACTCCGGAGAGCCCTTCTCCTCCGAGGTCGACGGCGTCAGCCACTCCTGCGGACACGACGGCCACAGCGCGATGCTGCTGGGGGCGGCCGAGATGCTGGTCGCCGACCCGCCTCCGCGCCCGGTGCGCCTGATCTTCCAGCCGGCGGAGGAGACCATGCCGGGCGGCGCCAAGGACTGCGTCGAGGAGGGAGTGGTCGACGGCGTGGACCGCATCCTCGCCCTGCACTGCGACCCGCACCGCAGGGTCGGAGAGGTGGGCGTGACCGGCGGCGCCATCACCTCCTCCAACGCCAAGATCGGCATCACCGTCCACTCGGACGGCGGGCACACCGCCCGGCCGCACGAGACCCAGGACACGGTCTTCGCCCTCGCGCAGATCATCACCGGCGTGACGGCCGTGGTGGACCGTACGATCGACCCCCGCTCGGGAACGGTCCTGACCTGGGCCTCGGTCAGCGCCGGCGGGTCCGCGCCCAACGTCATCCCCGACTCGGGTCAGCTGTGGGGCACCCTTCGCAGCGCCGACAGGGACGTGTGGGCCTCAGCGGAGCCGGTCGTCCGTGAGGCCGTGGAGTCGATCGCCCGGACCTACGGCGTCCGCGCCGAGGTGGACTACGTCCAGGGTGTGCCCCCGGTGGTCAACGACGACACGTGCGCGGAGCTGGCGGCCGCGGCGGTCGAACAGATCCTCGGACCCGACGGGGTGGGCACCGCTGACCAGTCCAGTGGCGGTGAGGACTTCGCCTGGTACACCGAGGAGATCCCCGGCGTCTACCTGCGGCTGGGAGTGTGGAACGGCGAGTCCGAGGAGACCGACCTGCACCATCCCGGGTTCGTCCTGGACGAGGCGGCGCTGCCCCACGGCGCCCGGATCCTCGACGCCTTCGCGCGACTCCATCGCGGGGACTGACGGGCCGGGGGTGGACGAGCAGACAGCGACCGACGCCGGGTCGTGCGCGACGGTCGGACTCATGGCCGACCCCGGGGTGCCCCGCAGGATCGCGGTGGCCATCGCGGATGACCTCGCCGACGACCTGTGCCGCGAACTGGGAGGGCGGTGGCGGGTGGAGGTCGACCAGGAGACCCTCCCGCTCGGTCCGGACGGCGAGATCCGGCTCACCGAGCACGCGCCCCGACTCCTGCAGCAGCACGACTGGGACTTCGTGGTCTACCTGACCGATCTCGTCACCCACTCCGACGGCGCACCGGATCTGTACGACGTCAGCGGCTCGACCTCCGCGGCGCTGGTGTGCGTGCCCGTCCTGGGGGTCGTCCGGGTGCGGGCGAAGGTGAGGGCGCTCGCGCTGCGGCTGGTGCGTGCGGCCACCGACCGGGACGGGCTGGGCCTGCCCGGCACCGAAGGCCTCCCCCCTGCACAGAAGCGCGGGTTCGTGGGCAGGGTGCGGCTGCTCGGGGGCATGGTCCTCAACAACAGACCCACCCGCATGGTGACGGCACTGTCCGGCGTCGTGGCCGCCGGAGCGGGCACCGGTGCCTTCGGCATCTTCTACGGCAGTATCGCCTCCCTCGCGGTGGCGCTGCACCCGCTCCGGCTGCTGCTGATCAGCGTGCTGGGTGTTCTCACGCTCGTGACCTGGCTCATCCTGCGCAACGGTCTGTGGACCCGCGCCGACGACGAGCTCACCCCGGGCAATCGCAGGATGGACAACGCGGCCACCGTGCTGACGGTCGGGGTCGGCGTGGGCCTCATGTACCTCGGCCTGTTGGTGGCCATGTTCCTGCTCGCACTCGTCGTGATGGACGCCGGCTATCTCGGGAGCCAGCTCGAGCGGCCCGTCGATGTCACGGACTACGTCCACCTGGCCTGGCTGTCCAGTTGTCTCGGTGCGTTCGCCGGTGCGCTCGGGTCGAACTTCGACGACGAGGACGTGGTCCGCCAATCGACCTACAGCCTGCGGTGGCACGAACGTCGCAAGATGTTCGACAGCTACCAGAACCGTGACGGCGACCGTGAGGAACAGCAGGAGCAGGAGCGGATCGAGCGCGAGTACGACGACGACGGCAGCGACGACGACGACGGCAGCGACGACGACGACGGCAGCGACGACGACGACGGCAGCGACGACGCCAGCAGCGATGGCGCCAGCAGCGACAACGCCAGCGACAACGGCGGCGGGGACGGCGGCGATGGCAGCGACGACGCCAGCAGCGATGGCGACGAGCGCGACGGCGCCGCGTACCGCCGGAAGCCCCTCGGAGACGACGGTGCCGGGACCTCGTGAGGTGGATGATGACCGGACGAGCGGGTAGACAAGGGGCATGACCGCGCCCCCGACCGTTCTCGCTCCGTCGCTCCCCTCCGCCTGCGGCCCGCTCTCGGAGGCTGTGGTCACGGCGTTGTCGTCAGGTCGTACCGTCGGACTCCCGGACGTCCCCGCGGACACCGATCCGCTCGGCCGCGACCTGCAGCTCGCGCTGTACACGCTGTACGAGCTCCACTACCGGGGCTTCGCGGGAGTGGACGCGGACCT
The DNA here is from genome assembly GCF_033790845.1 of Dietzia sp. PP-33. Classification (NCBI taxonomy): domain Bacteria; kingdom Bacillati; phylum Actinomycetota; class Actinomycetes; order Mycobacteriales; family Dietziaceae; genus Dietzia; species Dietzia sp. PP-33. Next base: position 1,027 of record NZ_JAMYEI010000006.1, on the reverse strand, counting down.
GGAATGGGATCCTGAGGTCCTGCGCCTGCGGCGGGCGCTCGAGACGCCGTTCCTCGACCATCTGCGGGATGCGGTCGAGCCGGGCGACGACGCGGTGGCCGAGATGGACGCCCTGTCCGTGGAGGCGACCAGTGGCACGGGTCCGTCCTGGTACTTCAAGGAGGAGGGCACCTGGGACCAGTTGCGCGAGTACTTCGCACACCGGTCGCTGTACCACCTCAAGGAGGGCGACCCCCACGCGTTCACCATCCCGCGCCTGCAGGGTCAGGCCAAGGCCTCGTTCGTCGCCGTGGAGTTCGACGAGTTCGGTGGCGGTCGCGGCGAGCGGGTGCACCAGCAGTTGTGGGCGGACCTCATGAGCGCCGCCGGGTTGGACCCCACCTACCTGGGGTACCTGGACAGGGTGTCGGCGGAGACGCTCTCGACCGTCAATCTCATGTCCCTGATCGGCCTCCACCGGTCCCTGCGTGGTGCGGCGATCGGGCACTTCGCCGCCATCGAGATCACCTCGTCCCCGGGGTCGGCCAGGCTCGTCGCGGGCCTGCACCGGCTGGGGGCGCCGCAGGAGTGCGTGCACTTCTACGCCGAGCACGTCGAGGCGGACGCGGTCCACGAGCAGGTGATGCGCCACGACGTGGTGGGGGATCTGCTGCGCCGGGAGCCGCACCTGGCGTCCGATGTCGTCTTTGGGATGCGTGCGCTGGACCACCTCGACGAGCTCGCGGCCGAGAAGATGCTCGCCGCGTGGGGCCGCGGGGAGTCCTCGCTCCTGCCCTGACCCCCGCGCTCCTGCCCCGCGCCGGCGGCGTGTCTTCAGACGCCGCCCCGGCGGCATCCGTTCGCGCGCCTGTACGCCTGAGACACAGCCGCTCCCGGCGATGAACTCGCGCGCGTACAGCGCGTTCTCTGCCAGCCTGATCGTGAGACAGGTTGGTGCAGTGCGCGGGGATCGGAGTTTGGACGATGATGACTACGCCGATAGGTATTACTGCGACGGGCAGGCGGACGTTTTCGGTCGCGTTCCGTC